>JBAVEN010000084.1:0-36387 GCA_049587755.1 Bryobacteraceae bacterium
CCGCGGGCGACAGACAGTAGCCCACGGCGTGAGCCGTGTGGAATCTGGTTGCTCCCTACCAGCCCCGGAACGGGGCGGAAGACTGTTGGCGAAAGCCTCTTCCGCCCCGTTCCGGGGCTTGTCCTCAGCGCCGACTGATCCCGACGGCTTGCGCCGTGGGCTATTGTCTTTCGCTGCTCCGGAGCTTAAAGGCGCGCCTGACGCTGGAAAGTGATCCACTCTTAGTGTCGTGCACGCTCCTGCCGGATGATGAGAAAGTGCCCCTCACCGCAGCAGCGCGTGCGCCGCCAGCACAATCAGGAGTCCCACGAAGGCGCCCACCATCTTCATCGCCGTCCAGGCGCGGAGGGTCTGCGGTACCGTCATTCCGAAGTATTGATTCACCAGCCAGAAGCCGGAGTCGTTGACGTGCGACGGGCCGGAGCCGCCGCAGCACAGCGCCAGCACGATGATCTCCGGGCTGTAGCCGGGAATGCCCTTGACGATCGGCGCCACAATGCCGGCGGCGCTGATAATGCCCACCGTGGCCGAGCCCATCGCCACCCGCAGCACCATCGCAATCGCAAACACCACCAGCAGCGGCGACAGCGACGACGTCACCAGCAGCCTCCCCGCCACCGCGCCCACGCCCGAATCCACGATCACCTGTTTGAACGCGCCGCCCCCGCCCATGATGCACAGCAGCGCGCCCATCGGCGCCAGCGAGTCGGCCGCCATCTTCATCGCCCGCTCCCGCGAAACGCCGCGCCGCAACCCGAACAGGTAAAGCGACGCCAGCGCGGCAATCGTCAGCGCGGTGAACGGGTGCCCCAAAAAGACCGCCACGCCGCGCATCGGCACGTTCACCAAGGTGGCCAGCGCGGCGCCGAAGATGAGAGCCACCGGCAGCAGCAGCAGCAGGATCACCATCCACACCGGCGGCGGCGCGCTTCCGTCTCCGGTCTTCGGAGCCGCCGAAGCGATCTCCGGCACTCCCACGTCGATGCGCTTCGCGATCCATTGGCCGTAAAAGATGCCCGAAACCACCGCGACTGGGATCGAGACCGCGATGCCGTAAAGAATTGTGCGGCCTAAATCGGCGCCCATCAGTTGTGCCGCGGCCGCCGGCGCCGGATGCGGCGGCACCAGCGAATGGGCGATCGTCAGCGCCGCCGCCATGGGCACGCCGTAGAAGAGCAGCGACCGCTTCGTCTCGCGCGCCAGGTTCCACACCAGCGGCACCAGGATAATGAAGCCCACTTCGAAGAAAATCGGCAGCCCGACCAGAAACGCGGCCACCAGCATGGCCCAGGCGGCGCGCTCGCGCCCGAAACGTTCGAGCAGCCAATCTGCCAGCACCACGCCGCCGCCCGAAACCTCCAGGTAGCGCCCGATCATTGCGCCCAGCCCCACCACCACCGCGATGAACCCCAGCGAATCGCCGAAGCCGCCCTGGATGGACTTGAGCACCCTTTCCGGCGGCATGCCAGCCGCCAGGCCAAGCGCCATGCTGGAAATCAGCAGCGCCAGAAACGCGTGCAGTTTGACGGCCAGAATCAGCAACAGCAGCAGCGCAATGGAGGCCGCCGTGAGCAGAACCAGGTACGTGCCATTTGCCGGCATTGAGCGCCCATTCTACCGTGATCGGCGCCGCCCGCGCTTCGGCCCGTACCTATAAAGGGTAGAATAGCCTGCTGTGACAGTGGTTCCCGCTCCGGCGCGCACGGCCTTGTCCCGCAATGAGTGGCGCATCCTCGCGCTGTTGGTCATTTCCGGATTCCTGAATTACTTCGACCGCTCCAACCTTTCCGTCGGCGCCACCAACATCCAGCGCGATCTCGGCCTCACCAATTACCAGCTTGGCCTGCTGCTCTCGGCCTTTTTCTGGACCTACGCCTTGTGCCAGTTGCTGGGCCTCGCCGGCTGGCTGGTGGACCGGTTCCACGTCGGCTGGATTCTCGCGTTCGGGTTCCTGCTGTGGTCCGGCGCCACCGCCGTCACCGGGGTTGCCCGCGCATTCGCGGTCGTATTCACGCTGCGATTGCTGCTTGGCGTCGGCGAATCCGTCGCCTATCCCTCCTACTCGCGAATTTTCGTGAATCATTATCCAGAGCACCACCGCGGCCTGGCGAATGCGCTGATCGATGCCGGCACCAAGACCGGGCCCGCGCTCGGCACTTTGCTCGGCGGCCTGCTGATTGCGCGGTACGGCTGGCGCGTGTTCTTCCTGGCTCTAGGCGCGGCCAGCTTGATTTGGCTGGTCCCCTGGTTGCTGTGGATGCCGCGCGGCCGCGGCTCAGCGGCTTCGCACGCTGACGCCGCTCACGCCGAACCTGCCGAGGATGCTGCGCGCGTCACGCCCTCCGCGCTGGCCGTAATCCGCCGCCGTCCGCTGCTCTTCACCGCGCTCGGCCTGTTCTGCGCCAATTACTTCTGGTATTTCCTGCTGACTTGGCTGCCGCCCTATCTGGAAAAGGAGCGGCACTTTTCGAAAACCAAAATGGCCTATGTCGGCTCGCTGGCGTATCTGCTGATCGCCGTCTCCGCGGTTGTCTGCGGCCGTCTGTCGGATGTCTGGATCGCGCGCGGCCACTCGCCGAACCGCGTTCGCAAGACCTTCGCCGGCCTGGGCCTCACGCTGTCCACGCTGATTCTGCCGGTAGCTGTGGTGCGCAACGAAACCGCCGCCATGGCGCTGCTCATGCTCACTTGCGCGTGCTACGGCCTGTTCAGCTCCAACATTTACGCCATCACGCAGACGCTCGCCGGCCCGCGCGCGGCGGGCATGTGGACCGGCTTCCAAAACGGATTCGCCAATCTGGCCGGCGTTGCCGCGCCCTGGCTCACTGGTTGGATCGTCGAGCGGACCGGCCAGTTTCATCTGGCTTTCCTGGCGGCCGCGGTGGTCGCCTTCTGCGGATCCGCCTGCTACGTCATTGGCGTCGGCCCCATCCGCCCCGTCGATTGGGACGCCGGCGGCAAGCGGTAAATGTTGTACCCGCCGGCAACCAAGCCGCGTCTCTCCCCATAGCGCCCGACCGCTCCCTCACTTCGCGATCGCATCCTCCACCGACACCTGGTTCACATCCAGCGTCCGCCCAAGCTCCTGGTCGAGCGCAATCCGGCCGTGCACATAAGCCGCCGCGGCGGCCAGCTCGGCCGATTGCGCGTTGGCCAGATCGCGCCGCGCCTGTACCACGGCGGAAATGGTGGAGGTGCCGGCCAGCCACTTCTTCTCCTCGCCCTGCGACAACCGCTCCACCAGCTTGCGGCTCTCCACCGCCGTCTTGTAGCGTTCGCGCGCCTGCTCGAGCGCCAGCACCTGGCTCGAAATGTTGACCGCCAGGCTGTGGCGGGTGCGCTCGGCTGCCAGCTCGGCCTGCCGCTGGCTCAGCACGTCGATTGCGTGATCGGCCTGCGCCTGCGCGTTCGCCAGGTGCTCCGAATAGGAGACTCCCGCGCTCTCATTGGGAAAATTGCGGCGAAAGGTCTGCGCCAGCGCGTTGCCCACGCCTCCCACGAAGTAACGCGAGGGCGCCTCGCCGGGTACGGCTTGTCCGGCCTGGCCGTAGTTCGAGGTGGAAGCGGAAACGCCCAAGCTGGGCAGAACGCCGTTGGCGGTGCCTTGAGCCGTGATTCCGGCCAGCTCCACCGAAAGGTTCGCCAGCGCCATTTCCGGGCGGTGCTCAATCGCGCCGGCGATCAATTCGTGCAGGCCGGGCAGGTTGTCGGTCTCCGGCACGTTCAGCGGATCGATCGCGATGATTTGCGCCGCCGCCAGTTGCTCATCCGCCACCGCGCGGAAGTTGAGCAAGTCTTTCAGCGCATTCTGCCGCACGGCCACGTTGTTGCGGGCCTCCACCAGTGCCTGTTCGGCGGTGGCTGCGGCGCTCTCGGCATTGACCCGGTCCAGGGCCGGCGCCACGCCCACTTCAATCAGGCGCCGCGTGTCCTTCAGGAATTGCGCCGCCAGATCGCGGTTCCGCTGTTTGTACTGCAAATCGTTGGCGGCCAGCGACAGGTCCCAATAGGCGTTCAGGACGCCGCTCACCACCCCGATCAAACGCGACCGGAAGGTTTGGCTCGCGCCGCCCACCTGCCGGCGGCTGATGCGGATGAAGCGCCCGTTCACCCCTTCGCCGAAGCCGTTGAGCAGGTTGTGCGAAAGAGAAATTCCCAGGCTGGTGAACGACGTCGGGTTGAGCACGTCGGTCGGCGCCGATTCGTTGGAATACGAGTCGGCATAACTCACGCGCGCCGTTCCTCCCGTCAACAGCCCTTGCGACATCTGCCAGCCATACGAGCGTGCGTCATCGACCAGTGAATACACGCCGCTCTGCACGACCTCGTATTGGGGGAAGGTCTGGTGAGAGAAGGCGTTGGTGGTCGAAAGCACGGGGTCGAGTTGCGGCGTCACCGGGCCGATCTGTTGGATCAGCGCGGCGCCGGCGAGTGTGGCCGACCCGGACGCGCCCGGCGAGCTGCCGCCGCCCTGGCTGCCCGCCACGCCCTGCCCGCTTCCCAGTGTCACCGATTGCGAGCTGGCCCCCGTGACGCCGCGCAATGGGCCGCCCGATTCCGCGCGTTCCACCAACCAATTCGCCGCCACCAGGTCGTAGCGCGCGCTCTCCAGGTCGAGGCTGCTCTCCAGCGCCAGCGCAATCGCATCGCGCGCGGTGAGGTAAATGCTGCCTGCGCGAATCATGCCGCGCAGCCGGCCGGTCCCCGTCAGCCGCAGCGGCGGCACCGTCACCGGTTTGTATGATCGTACAAACGGCAGTCCCTCCGGCTTCACCGGAGCGATCGGCAGCGGCGCCTGCGCGGCCAGCGCACCGGCAAAAGCCAGCCACGCCGCGCCTTGCAACCATCGTAGGATTCGTACCGCGACAACTGTGCTGCACGCGCGATTTTCAACGGAGCGGTTGCCGGCGATGGAACGCGTTGTTTCCCGGCGGGACCTTATTGAGATCGTTCGCATGGCGGCTCCTATTTCCTCTCCGGCAGCACGGCCGGCAAGGCGGAATGCCGCTCCACCTGCCCGGTTGCCGCCTCCGCCATGGTGATATCGTTCCGCTCCAGCGTCATCCCGACGGCTTGGTCCAGCGCGACCCGCGCATGCGTGTAGTTCGCCATCGACTGCACCTGTTCGCTTTCCGCCGCCACCACGTCGCGCTGCGCCTGGATCACCAGTGCGTTAGTCGATTTGCCGAATTGGTATTTCTTTTTCTCGGCCGCCAGCGTCTCCCCCGCCAGCTTGAGCGTTTCCAGGGCGGTTTCGTAACGCGAGTGCGCCTGCTCCACGCCGATCAGCGCGTTTCTCACATCCACGCTCACCTGGGCGACACTCTTTTCAAGCTGCAGCTCCTGCTGCCGCATCTGCAACTGGTCGGTCGCGAAATCGGCCTGCGCGGCGCGGTTGCGAATCGGAACGGTCAGCGAAAAGCCGACCGTGTAATTCGGGAAGTTGCGGCGGAAAATCTGCGTCAGCAAACTGCCATATGAGCCGTAATAGTACGGGTCGGGAATGCCGAATTCATCGCCCACATTGAGCGGGTTGGGCGCGCCCACCTGGGCCTGGTTGGTAAAAGAGGCGAACGCTTGCAGGGATGGTTTCAGCGCGCTCCGGTCTCCGCTCAGTACCAGCAGTTGGCTTTGGATGTTGATGCGGTTCTGCTCCAGGTCCGGCCGCTGCTCGATCGCCTGCTTGACCAGATTCTTGAGCGGCGCCAGGCCTTCCTGCTCAGGCACCTGAATCGGATCGAGCGTCACGATGTGCGCGTCTTCGAGCGCCGGATCTTCCATCCCGCGGCGGCTGAGCGCGTTCTTGAGCACGATTTCCTGCTGCAGCAGGTTCGTCTGGGCGATCAGCACATCCTCTTCGCGCGCCGGGATCTCCGCCTGGGCGCGCGTCACTTCGATCGCCGCTATTGCGCCCGCCGCCAGTTCCTTCTTGTTGTCTTCGTAAAGCTGGCGCGCCGCGTCCAGCGCCAGCCGCTTCAGGCGCAAGTCTTCGTTGAACGCCACCAGGTCCCAGTACAGGTTCAAAACCGCCGAAACCGTGGTCGTCACCTGCTGCTTCAGTTGCAGCACGGAATAGCGCGAGTTGTTGCCCGCAATCCGTATGTAGCGGTTGTTCATCGAAGCGCCGAACCCCTGCAGCAGGTTTTGCGAGATGTTCAGGTTGAGGCTGCCCTGCGTCAACGGATTCAGCAGCAGCGTGGGGACGTTGAGCGAGGCCCGCTGGCTGCCGTAGTACACGCTGAAAGCGGCTCCGTTCATGAACTGCTGGCTGTACCCGGCGGTGAAGCTTTGCGAGTCCTCCACCACGGCGCTCGATTGGTACAGAATCGGGTTGCTCTGCGGCGATGTGTAATGGCCGAAGTTGGCCGACAGACTGAAAATCGGATCCGTTTGCGGAATTTGCGATCCGATTTGTCCAATGATGCCGCCGCCGGAACCGACTCCGGCGCCGGTTGCCAGGCTGGTGTTGCTTACGTTGATGCCCGCCAGGCTCACCGATTGCGGTCCGGGAGCGACCGCCGTCGAGGGCGCCCGCAACGCGCCGCCCACCCGCGCGCGCTGGATATCCTGCCGCGCCATCAGCGGGCCATAGCGCTGGATTTCAATGTCGATATTGTTTTCGATCGCCAGCGCGACCACATCCCTCGCGCTCAGGTACAGGCTGCCGGCGCGAAGCAGCATACTCAGACGGCCCGAGTTGTTGAGATTCACCGGGGGCACCGCGCGCTGCTGATAGGCACGCGTCAAGAAACCCATGGGCCGCGGACGCGGCGGCAAGATCGTGATGTTGGACGGCTGGGCCCCAGCCGCCCACGCCCACGACGCCAGCAGCCAGGCAAGATGGCGCACGTGGAACGGACTGCGTGGAATGTATGTCATTCCCCATCCGCGGTGCAATCCTCGGGCCGATGGCGGAATCGTGGGTCGGACGCCCTCGTCCGCGCCTGCCCCCTATTCCGGCTCTTCATGAGGCGCTTCTATTGGCTGAAGCAAGGCCGGCGAGGGCGTCGGCAGTCCAGGGGAACTGCCCCACTGTCCCATTTCGCGACGAGGTGTCCGCCTGCGGACACTCCGCCTTTACTGCCTCCGGAACTGATCGCCGGGCCGCCAGTCGGGCAGCTTGTCCTGGTTGGCGATGTCGCTCCCTAGAATGAAACCAAACTCGGCCGCCTGCGCCACCGAGGTGAAATCCCAATCTTCCTGATACTCGTCGGACGGGTGGTGGTAATGCAGCGTGTTGTACTCCTGAAACATGCGTTCGCCGTAGCCCGGCGGCTTGCCGTCGAACTCCGTTCCCACGCCGATCGAGAACGCGGGTATGCCGGCCCGCGCGAACGAAAAATGATCGGACCGGAAGTAGAGGCCTTGCTCAGGATGGGCGTCTGGCTGGATGGCGAGGTTCATCCGTTTGGCGACGTTTTCGGCCAGCGGCAGGACGCTGGTGCGTTCCGCGCCGCTGATCACGATTTGCTTGGCGCGGCCCCAGGGGAAGACGGCGTCGTAATTGAGATCGATGGCCGTCTTGGCGGCGGGAATCAGCGGGTGCTGCGCATAGTATTCCGAGCCCTTCAGCCCGCCTTCTTCCGCCGTCACGAAAAGAAACAGCGCCGACCGCCGCGGCTTCTCTTTCAGCGCCGCCCACGCGCGCGCCAGTTCCAGCACGATGCCGCATCCGGTGCCGTTGTCGATGGCGCCGTTGTAAATGGAATCGCCATTCACCGGCGTGCCGATCCCCAGGTGGTCCCAGTGCGCGGTGTAAATCACCGCTTCGTCTTTCAGCTTGGGATCGCTGCCTTCCACCAGTCCCACCACGTTGCGCGTGTTCAACTCGCGCAGGTGCGAAACCATCCTGCCATGGATCTGTATCCCCAGATCGATGGGCCGGAAGGTCGCCTTCTCGGATTCCGCCAGCAGCTCATCCACCGTCTTGCCCGCGAGGCCAAGCAGCTTTTCGCCCGCCTCGCGCGTCAACCAGCCGGCGCAGGCCAGCGCGGGTTCGCCTTCGGCCAGCTTCACGTACGGCAGCTCGCGTCCCCAGGAGCCGCGCACCACCTCCCAGCCGTAGCCCGCGGTCGGCGTGGTGTGGATGATGAGGACCGCGCGGGCGCCGCGCCGCAGCCCTTCCTCGTATTTGTAGACCCAGCGGCCATAGTAAGTGAGCGCGCGGCCGTCGAAGAATTTCGGATCGTCGGAGGTGGGCTCGTTGGTGAACAGCACCAGCACCTTGCCCCTCACGTCCACGCCTTTGAAGTCGTCCCAGTTCCATTCGGGCGCGGTGATGCCGTGGCCCACGAAGATGGCGTCGGCGTCGAAGTCGGTGCGCTCCCGCTGGCTCATGTCGATGCCCACCAGCTCGTTGAGCAGCTTGAAATCCACCGTTTTGCCGCCGGCCGCCGCCCAGACCTTGGTCTCCGGTCCGGTGGTGACGCCCACCAGCGGCACTTTCTGGAAGTAGGTGCCATTCTCGCCCGCCGGTTTGGCGCCGGCTCCGGCGAGTTCGCGCGCGATGTACGCAGTCGCCAGATCGCCGCCCCTGGTTCCCACGCCGCGGCCTTCCAGCAGATCGCTCGCAAGGAACTTCACGTCCTCACGAATCTGTTGCGGGTCGATGGGCCCCGGCTGCGCCGCAGCCAGAATCCCGCCCATCGCCGCCATGCGGATCAATTTTTTCATAACCGCTATGCTAACTCCCAACGCACCATCTGGCGGACTTTGTCGAATGTGCCGCGACCATGCCCTGCGCTTCGGAGCCGCAAGAGTGAGGGAGCGGTTGCCGGTGAGTAAGTCAAATATCGAAACAGATGTTTCGAAATAAAATATTTTCCGCCATGTCCCAAAGGGTCTGATAGTATATCAGCCAGCCGGGAGGGGACCCCACATTCGATCCCGGCCGGAGGAACATATGAGGTGCGTTCGACTGGCCTTAGTGTCTTTTTCCGCCGCTATGCTCATCCAGGCACAGCAGCCCCCGCAACCGCAACCGGAGCCTCGAGTATTGTCGATTACCCCGCAAATTACGCTACGCTATGCGGCGCCCTGGAAACCGTCCGGCGCGGTATTCCGCAATGCGCAGGAACTGGTACTTACCCGCATCGCCGCGGTGCGCCCGGAAGGAGCGACCGAGACGCAGAACGTCGAGTACCCGCAGGCCCGAGTTTTGATCACTACCGAGCAGCGCAGCAGCCACGACGACGCCGTGAAACGATTGCAGGACATCGCCAAATCGCGGAGCGGCACCGTGCGCTTTCTCCAAATCGGTGGCTGGCCCGCCGTGGAGCTCGAGTTCGTCGAGGCACTACCAAGGCGGGGCGCGCCACAGCGGGGCGCGGAGCCGGAAGCCGCGATGAATGCTGACAGTCCGCAGGTGCAGCGGGCCATTGTGGCCATTGCTGCCGACGCCACCGTCCTGCACTTCGATATCTCTCTCTCGCCCGACGCTCCGGCCAGCATGCTACAGCAGGCTGAGCAGCTCGCAACCAGCAGCGCCTTCGCCACCCAAGGCAATCCGGAAGACGTCCAGAAATCGATCAAGAGCTTGCAGGAGAGCCTCCCGGCCAAGCCAGTGCCGGAAGGCACGCTCCTTGGCCCGCCGAACGTTCCGCTGCGCGCGGCCATCAGCGCGCCGCCGCGCAGCACCGTCGGAACCGTTGCCCTGGAGACAGGCGTGGGAGAACTGGAAATTACAACCAGCACCGACGCCAAGAACATTATCGTCGCCAGTAACTCGGCGCTGCGCTACTCCACCAATCTCGGCGGCAACTTCACTGCCGGTTCCACCGGCGTCTTCGGGCTCAACGACCCATCGCTGGCGCGCGGCGCATCGGGCAATTTCTATCTAGGTGTTATCGCCTTCCCCAGCGGCACAAGCGCGCAGCTCGGTGTCAGCGGATGCACCAATGCCGAAAGCCGTTCCACCAATGGCGGCTCCTCTTTCGCCTTGCAGGGTTATAGCGCAGAGTGTCCCACCAGTGGAACCGGTATCTGCTTCCCGGACCAGGAACACATCGCCGCCGATAGCGTCAATTCGAGCTCCGGCAACGACCAGGTTTACGCGGTCTGGCGCCGCTTCACTCCTTCAGGGACGGCCACCAGTTGCGGCAACCTCGGCAGCGGTTTTGTGGCGGCCTCGATTGTCTGCTCCAAGGATAACGCTGCCAATTGGACGGCAACCGCCGCTATACCCGGCGCCGGCGATTTCCCGCGAGTCGCGGTTGGCCGCGACGGGAACGTGTATGTGGTCACGATCAGCGGCAACAACGTGCTGCTGAATCGCTTCAGCTCTTGTGCCAGCGGCCTGACTGCGGCTGCCGGTTTTCCCGTGACCGTGGCGACCCTGAGCGGCACCGTGGCCTGCCCCGTTTCCGGATTGGATCGCTGCAACGACGGCAATACGCTGAGCAGCCCGACGGTGGCGCCCGATCCCGGTGACGCGGCTCACGTTCTGGTCACTTTCGCCGAAAGCGACGGCGCCGGCGGCGAGCGCATCGTTACCGCCGAATCCAACAATAGCGGCGCCAGCTTCCCCAACCGCCGCACCATCACTTCGAGCACGGGGGTCCGGCGTTTTATGCCCTGGTCGTGCAGCACTCTCGGCCGGGCGTGGATGGGCTGGTATGACCGCAGTGCCGCCAAGGCTTCCGGCGCCACCAACGACCGTACCGAATACTTCGTCAGCTCGGGAACGGGCGGCGGCGTTGGCTCGACGTATGACCTATCGGGCAACCCCGATCCGGAATGCGCCTCCGGCTGGCCGTGTGCTCCGCGCAGTACCAAGGATTCGGAATCCTGCACCGTGCAGCCGCAACTCGCCGGTGTCTGCCACAACTCAACCGGCGGCGGCAGCGGGACCCGCTGCGATTTCAGTTCGACCACCTGTCCGAGCGGCGAGACCTGCCAAACCGGCGGTGGCTGCCCCAAATACGGAGACTATAACGGCATCGCCTGCGTGGGCGACTGGATCATCGCCGCCTGGACCTCGGCGACTGCCCCGGCTGGCTTGCCTGCCGTAACTGGCCTGAGCGTCTTCTCAGCCTCGTTGTTCGTTGGCGGCCAGGGAGCAACCATCTGGTCTTATACCGGCACGCCATGCAGCGGTAACAGTTGCCCTGGCTGGCTGCAACTCGATAACAACCCGGCGACAGTTGCCATTGCCGGCGGCGGCAGCCAGCTCTATCAATTGCATAACACCGGCAAGATCTGGGTATCGACCGGGGCCGGCTGCGTTCTGGATTCGTGCCCGGGCTGGCAAATGCTGGACGATAACACTGCAGCGGTTCAAATCGCCACCGATAGCTCGGATCTTTACGAGTTTCACAACACGGGTAAGATCTGGCGGTACACCGGCACCGCGTGCAGCGGAACATCGTGTCCGGGCTGGCAAATGTTGGACGATAACACCGCGGCGGTTCAGATAGCCGCCGATAGCGGCGTGCTCTACGAGTTCCATAACACGGGGAAGATCTGGCGTTACACCGGCACCCCATGCAGCGGAACGTCGTGCCCCGGCTGGCAAATGCTGGACGATAACACTGCCGCGGTGGCCATTGCGGCCGGTGGAGGCCAGCTTTACCAACTGCACAATGACGGTTCCATCTGGCGCTATACGGGTACGCCGTGCAGCGGCACGTCGTGTCCGGGCTGGCAAGAGCTCGACGATAATACCGCGGCGGTTGCCATCGCGGCCGGAAACGAGTTGTACCAGTTGCACGTTGACGGCTCCATCTGGCGCTATACGGGTACGCCGTGCAGCGGCACTTCGTGTCCGGGCTGGCAGATGCTCGACGACAACATCAAGGCAGTGGCGATTGCCGCCGCCGGCGATCAATTGTACGAGCTGCATAACGATGGCATGATTTGGCGCTACACCGGCACGCCCTGCTCCAGCAGCACTTCCTGCCCCGGCTGGCAGATGCTCGACGATAACGCCCTGACCGGCATGATCGCCGCGGCCGACAATCTCTATCAACTGCACACCGACCCGCTCTACCAGTTGCACACCGACGGCAGCCTCTGGCGGTATACCGGAACCGAATGCGATGGCGATTTTTGTCCAGGCTGGGCGCAACTGGACGACAACTCCGCCACCGTGGCGATGGCGGCGGCGGAGGGCCAGTTCTATCAACTGCACAACGACGGCTCGATCTGGCGCCACAACGGCACCACGTGCAGCGGCGCATCCTGCCCGGGCTGGATCAAGCTCGACGACAACCCTGCCGCCGCCGCGATTGCCGCCGGCGGGAGCCAATTGTACCAACTGCACAACGACGGCTCGATCTGGCGCCATAACGGCACGCCGTGCAGCGGAACATCCTGCCCCGGCTGGATCGAGCTCGACAATAATCCGGCCGCTACCGCCATCGCGGCCGGCGGCAACCAGTTATTCCAATTGCACAACGATGGATCGATCTGGCGCCACAACGGCACGCCGTGCAGTGGAACGTCTTGCCCCGGCTGGCAGGAGCTCGACCGCAACCCGGCGGCCCGCGCCATCGCCGCCGGCAGCAAGGACCTGTTTCAACTCCACAGCGATGGCTCCATCTGGCGTTACACCGGCACGCCGTGCAGCGGAACGTCCTGCCCCGGCTGGCAGGAGCTCGACAACAACGCTGCCGCCACCGCGATTGCGGCCGGCGGGAAGGAATTGTTGGAGCTGCACAGCGATGGCTCGATCTGGCTCTATACCGGGACGCCGTGCAGCGGAACCTCGTGCCCTGGCTGGCAGAAGCTGGATGACAATCCAGCGGCGATCGCCATCGCCTCCAGCGGCACCCACATTTATCAACGCCACAACGATGGTTCCATCTGGCACTACACCGGGCCGCCGTGCAGCGGCACAAGTTGTCCCGGCTGGGCGCGCCTGGACGACAACCCGGCTGCAAAAGGAATCGCCGCCGGCGGATTCAACTGATCGCGTCCCGGCATTGCGTGTTTGGCAGCGGAGCAGGCGCCGCTACGGCAGCAAGTTACTCCTCGCGTAGCGCCGATAGTAACTCGACTTCAGTGCAGCGACGCACGACACGGGGTCTGAGACCACGTAACGATGGTTTTTTGCATGTGGGGTAGAATGGCATCCTGCGCGGCGATTGAATATCGCCGCGCGAGCCGATTGGCAATCGGCTCGCAGCTTGCCAAGCTGCCCCACAGACGAGCATTTGCGGGCGACCGCAGTACTGTGAATCGCCAACACCGCTCGTCGTGATGTAGTATTATCCACGCTCATGCATTTCTACTCAAGGCGAGCGTGCGCAACCGCGCGTACAAACACCGCATCTATTTAACTAGAGGTCGTGAGAAGTTATGAAGCGGTCAAGGTTGATAGCTGTCGGTGGCTTCTTCCTGGCTGCGCTGTTATCCAGCCCCGCATGGGGCTCCGTACCCCCGCAGCCCGGAACCATTAATTACATCGAGGGGAATGCGGACGTCGGTGCGCACGCCGTCACTGACAAGTCCGTGGGATCGGCCCGGTTAGCGGCGGGACAATCGCTCTCGACGGAAAATGGCCGAGCGGAGATTCTGCTGACGCCCGGCATCTTTTTGAGAGTCGACAATCACAGTACGGTGCAAATGATTTCACCTGGCTTGGCGGATACGATCTCGACCGTGCAAAAGGGTCGCGCCATGGTCGAGGTCGACGAGATCCGGCCCGAGAACAACGTACGTATCAACGAACACGGCGCCAGCACGCAGTTGCTCAAGGCGGGCCTGTACAGCTTCGACGCCGATCAAGGCGTAGTTCGCGTGTTCGACGGAGAAGCTTTAGTTCAAGTACCCGGCCGGAACATCGAATTGAAGAGCGGGCGCGAACTCGTTCTCAACGCTTCCGGAAAGCTGAAGGCGCGGAAGTTCGATAAGAAACAGGACATGGGCGACTTCTACCGGTGGGCCAGCCTGCGGTCTGCCTACCTGGCGGAAGCTAATGTGGATGCGGCCCGGACGTATGTGGGCGCGACCGGCTTTGCGCCGGACTGGTACGGTTACGGATGGTATTGGGATCCCTGGTTTGACGCCTACACATTCATCCCCGGCGACGGTATCTTCTTCGGCCCGTTCGGTTGGGGCTTTTACTCACCTTGGTACGCGCTGGGAGCTCCGTACTTTGGTTTCGGCTACGGATATGGCGGTTTCGGCTACGGCGGCGGCTATTACCATCGTTTCGGACCCGGCTTCCATGCTCCCTATGCCGCTCGTGGCGGCGCTTCCGGGTACATGGGGCACGCCTACCACGTTTCGGGTTTCACGCACAGCTTTGCACGTAGCGGCGGCTTCGGAGGCCGCGCTTTCGGCGGCGGCGGTTTCCGGGGCGGCTTCGGTGGCAGCGGCCGAGCGTTCTCCGGCGGCGGCTTCCGGGGTGGCTTCGGTGGTGGCGGCGGTTTCCACGGGGGTGGTGGTGGCGGCCACCGCTAAGGGCCCGGCACCGATGTTCAGCCGCGGGTAACCACTCCTTTTGCAGCGCGGCCAGCGGATCCAGCCGCGCTGCACCGCCGGGCCGAGCTTTTGGCTCGGCTATCGGACCGGGGGACCGACGCGGGCGAGGGCGCCCCCCCAGGCTGAGGAGCGAGATTTTTCGAAACCAACCACCTGCGGGGCGGATATGTATAGTAGAGGCATCTCCTAACCCAAACCTATGCGAAGCGCGCTGTTGCTGTTCTTGAGCGCGACCCTGGCGTTGGCCGCCCGCCTGCCGGTCGCTTTCGAGCCGAACCGCGGCCAGGAGCCCGGACCGGCGGAATTCATCGTACACACCTCCGGCGCGGCGTTGACGCTCGGCGCCGGCCGCGCGGAATGGATTTCGCGCCAGGCACGCGTAGTGGTGGTTTTTGAATCCACGCGGCGCGGTGCGCGAGGCCAGGGCGAAGACGCGCTGCCCGGCGTGGTCAACTATCTGATAGCCGATCGGCCCTCGGGCTGGATCAGGAATATTCCCACTTACTCGCGGGTGCGTTACTCGCAACTGTATCCGGGCGTCGACGTGGTTTACTACGTGAACGACGGCCGCCTGGAATACGATGTGGTGCTCGGGCGCGGCGCCGATCCTAGCCGCATCCGCCTGCGCGTAGAAGGCGCCCAGGGGTTGCGCGTGGATGAGGCGGGCGATTTGGTGATTGCGACCGCGGGCGGGGAGCTCCGCCAGCACCGTCCCATCGTCTATCAGGAAACGAACGGCGAGCGCCGGCAGGTGGCCGTGGGGTACCAATTGCGCGGGCGCGAAGTGCGCTTCGCGCTGGGCGGCTATGACCGCTCGCAGCCGCTGGTCATCGATCCCACGCTCACCTGGTCCAGCTACGTGCTGCCCACCAACACCGCCAACGCGCAAGCCGCGGGAGTGGCGATCGATTCGGCCGGCAACATTTACCTGACGGGAACGGCACTTGCCACCACTGGTTACAATGCCATGTATGTTGCCAAGCTGAACTCCACCGGCACCACAGCAGCGTATGTTACTTTCCTTGGCGGAGCGGAGGGCGACACCTTCGGCGAGGCAATCGCCTTGAACTCGGCAGGCGATATCTTCCTCGCCGGCACCACCGATTCGCCGTACTTCTATTATTACAGCTTGGCCGATATCTCCTACTTGAGCCCTTACACGTCCCCCGGGTACTCCCCCGACGGTGTCATCTTCGAGGTCGACAACCTCGCCCAGAACCTGATTTTTGGGCACTATTTCGGCGGATCGCAAACTGACATATTTTACGGGGTGGCGCTCGATTCGTCTGACAACGTTTACCTGGTGGGCACCACTAACTCGCCCGATCTTTATGCCACTGCCGGCGCGGCGCAGACTGGCCTGCGCGGTTCGTCCAATGCCTTCGTCGTTGCGTTTAGCTCAGGGGGCGTGCTGGGCTACTGCACTTACCTGGGCGGTTCCGGCACCGATTACGGCAATGCTATTGCGGTGGATGCCAGTGGCGATGCATTCGTCACCGGGTCCACTACCTCGACTAACTTTCCAGTGGCCGGCACGCCTTACCAATCGACGCTCAAAGGCGGCGCGGACGCATTCGTGGCCAAGATCGGGCCTCCCGGTGGTGCGCTGATCTACTCGACCTACCTGGGCGGAAGCGCGAATGACGAAGGCACGGCAATCGCAGTTGACCCGAGCGGCGCGGTGTTCGTCACCGGCGACACGGCATCCACCGATTTCCCGGTTTCTCCCAATCCCGGCGCGTATCAAACGACATACGGCGGCGGCGCCACCGACGCGTTCGTCACCAGGCTGGCCGGCAGCGGGTCGTCGCTGCTCTACTCGACCTACCTGGGCGGCAGCGGCGCCGACGCCGGTTACTCGATCGCCATCGATTCGACGGGCAACGCCTACATCACCGGCAACACCTCTTCCACTAACTACCCGATCACGGGCGATGCATTCCAAAGCTCCAACCGGGGCATTAGCAACGCCATCGTAACCGGCTTGAATGCGTCCGGCTCCGGCTTGCTGTTCTCCAGCTACCTGGGGGGCAATGACGCGGTGTCGTTACCGGCTGGGAGCACCAATTATGGAGATTACGGCACCGCGATAGCGCTGAATTGCGCAACCGGGGTGGTGGTGGCTGGGGTCACGTCGTCGACCAATCTTCCGGCCGCCAACGGAATCGTAACCGGCACGGGAACACTTACTGCGGGAAGCCCCAGCATTGGGCCGGATGGGTTCGTGGCGGAGATCGCGGCGGGCGCCGGCATCCCCGACATTACGCCGGGCGGCATAGTGAACAACGCCACGTTCGCGACTGGCGCAGTGGCGCCGGGCTCAATTGTGAGTATCTTCGGAAGCGGGCTGGCGCCGTTCTCGCAGACCTTCAGCGGGTTTCCGCTAACTACCACGCTCGCCGGCGCGAGCGTGAGCGTGAACAGCGCTAGTGCACCGATGTTCTACGCGGGCTGGGGCCAGATCAACATCCAAGTGCCGTTCGAAATCGGAGCCGGCACAGCGGAGGCTACCGTAAGCAACGGTTGCGGCTCCAGCGAGCAGGCGACGTTCCAAGTGCAGCAGGCCGCGCCGTACATTCTGCAGACCGTCACCGGGCAGGGTGCGCCGCCGCAGGCCATCGTGCAGAACTATATTGCCTCCACCGGCGCGTATACGCTGAACGGGTCCGACAACCCGGCGCAGGTGGGCAGTGTGGTCGTGGTTTACCTGATCGGCATCGGTCCTGTCTCCAACCCGCCGGCCGATGGCGCGGCTGCTTCTCTCACGCAGCTATCTCCCTCGACGCTGCCATACAGCGCTACCATCGGCGGCTGGACCTCGACCGTCAATTTCCTCGGCCTGGCGCCGACCTGGGTGGGATTGGATCAAGCCAACCTAGTAGTGCCTACGGGCCTGAGCACTGGCGCATACCCGGTGGTGATCACGGTCGGCGGCGTGGCGAGCAGCGGTTCCAACGGTCCGATCATGTACGTCACCCAGTAGGGGCAGCGGACAGGCCGGCGTTTCGAAAGGCGCTGCGAAAGCCGCTTCCCGTGGGGCAAAACGGTCAGAATCCAACCGCCGAATTTTCGTAATTGCCTGATTCTACGGAATCGGCCTCTTTCGAAACGGTCAGGATCCAACCAAATCCGGCGGCTTTGACGCCGAAGATTGCGGGGCGCTGGGGCGAACTCGGCCACCCCCCAATTACAGGATTGCGCACGGCGCGGCGAAAACGCGCGGCGAGGCAGCGGGTTTGCCTCCAACCCGATGACAAGGCGGGGCGAAATTTTTCGTGAAGATTTGTGATGATTTGACCGGCGGTTGTAGAAATCCCGGCTCAGGCATCAATCGTAGACGAAGTGCAGCGCCTTTTTGAGGTCTTCCCAGGCTTCGCGCTTGGCGTCCTGATTGTAGGGGCGGAGCAAATAAGACGGGTGGTAGGAAACCATCACCGGAATGCCGCGCCATTCGAGCCAGCGGCCGCGCAGTTTGGTGACACCTTCCTTACGGCCGGTGAGGGCGCGCGCGGCGGTGCCTCCCAGAGCGCAGATGGCCTTGGGCGCGATGGCGGCGAGCTGGCGGTGGAGGAACTGGCCGCAGATTTCCATTTCATCCGCTTCGGGAGTGCGGTTGCCGGGCGGGCGGCACTTCACCACATTGCAGATGTAGACATCTTCCCGGCGCAGCTCGATGCCCTCTTTTTTGGCGGTGCCCTCGATCATCTGGGTGAGCAATTGGCCGGCGCGGCCGACGAAGGGGATGCCTTGCGCGTCTTCATCGGCGCCGGGACCTTCGCCGACGAACACCAGGGGCGCCCGCTCATTGCCGACGCCGAAGACCAGCTTGGTGCGTCCTTCGTGGAGGCGGCAGCGGCGGCAATCGCCGATGTCCTCGCGGATGCGCAGCAGCGTGTCGCCGGCCGGTTCGAGCGATGGCAGGAGGATGGAAGGCTGCTCCGCTGGAGGGGCCGGCGGCGGCGCGGTTGCCGGATCCGTCCCGGCTGTTTCCACCGCATCCGCGCCGCGCGCCCGGGCCGCGGTCGGCTGGCGGTAGAGGGTGGCGATCCCGATATCCTGGTAAAACTCGAGGCGGCGCCGCAGGTCGTCAGGCTTCATGGGCGGCGTGCAAAGAGAGGCGCAGCTTGAGAATCTGGTCGAAAATGCGCTCGGCGATTTCGCGTTTGCTGGCGCGCTCCAGCGCCAGTGTTTCTCCGGTCGACAGCGCCAGCACTACTTCGTTTTCGTCGGATTCGAAACCGAGATCGGCGCCGCCCACCAGGTTGCCGACCACCATGTCGCAGTTCTTCGATTCCAGCTTGCGGCGCGCCTCCTGGCGCAGGTTTTCGGTTTCGGCGGCAAAGCCCACCAGCAGGCGGTCGCCTTTCTTGCGGCCGAGCTCGGCCAGGATGTCGGGCGTGGGGTCCAATTCGAGGGAAAGCCGGGCGGCGGTCTTCTTCCGCTTCTGGTCGGGCACGTTTTTCAATTGGAAATCGCCGACGGCGGCGGCTTTAATGACGATGGTAGCCGGCTCCAGGTTGTCCAAAACCCGCGCGCGCATTTCGACTGCCGTGCGCACGCCGATCACTTCCACGCCGGGCGGCGCGGACAGGTGCACGGGCCCGGAGATCAGCACCACGCGGGCGCCGCGCGCGGCGGCTGCTTCGGCCAGCGCGTAGCCCATTTTGCCGCTGGAGCGATTCGAAATGTAGCGCACCGGGTCGAGCGGTTCCTGGGTGGGCCCGGCGGTAATGAGAACGGTTTCGCCCTCCAGGTCGCGGCGCTGCCGCGCCTCCCGCCCGATGGCGGCGGCAATTTCCTCAGGCTCCGCCAGACGGCCGGGGCCGGTCATACCGCAGGCCAGGTACCCGGTGCCAGGTTCAATCACGCGGTTCCCGCGGCGCTTCAGCGTTTCCACGTTCTCGCGGGTAGCCGGGTGCTGCCACATGTTGACGTTCATGGTGGGCGCCAGCAGCACGGGACCGGTGAAGGCGAGGTACAAGGTGGAGAGGAAATCGCCGGCGAGCCCGTGGGCCAGCTTGGCGAGCAGATCGGCGGTAGCGGGCGCCACCACCAGCAGATCGTTTTCCTGCGCCGTGCCGATGTGGTCGATGGCGTTCTCGATGGCGAACAGGTCGGTGAGCACTTTGCGGCCGGTGAGCGCCGCGAAGGTCATGGGCGTGACGAATCGTTGGGCGGCCTCGGTCATCACGGCTGTCACCTGGTGGCCCTGCTGCATCAGCAGACGGGCCAGCTCAGCCGATTTGTATGCTGCGATGCCGCCGCCGACGCCGAGAATAATCTTCATGGGCAAATTGCTCCGCGCAACTAACCGCTCCCTAACGGTCGCGGCTCAGAAAGCAAACTTAGTGTCCCGTCCCTGAAGCTCGTTGACGAGCCTCGATTGAGCGATGGCTCTATGACAGGGCCTAAAGGCCGTGTTTAGCAAGCCCTCAGCCGGCACGGCTGAAGCCGTGCCCTGATACAAGACTGCGGGAACGTGTTGCGAACTCGAGGCCGGGCGCGTGGTTGCCGGCCCGGCAATCGGAACTGATCCGGGGCTCCGGAAACGTGTTGCGGACTTGTGGGACATGACACTAGAGGGCCGTGGGCTCCGCGACCGGCAGCTCCGGCGCCTGTCCGGTGAGCGAGTATTTCACCAACCCGCGGCGCACTTCTTCCATGGCGATGATGGTGGATTTCTTGGAAGATGTGGGCAGCACCGGCCGCGCGCCGCCTTGCAATTGCCGGGCCCGCTTGGCCGCCACGATGATGAAGCGGTAAGTGCTCTGCTCCTCATCGTCCGGGATGGTGCAATAGGCGTTGTTCTTCGGGGCTTGTTCCGCCATGACGTCGATACCTCTTCAAATCTGAAATGATTCCAGTATGGGCTGGATCTGCTCTTCGATCCTGGTCCGCCGCGCCCGCTCGGCGCGCACAATCGAACTCAGAATCGCGTCCGACTCCTCCAGCTCGCGATTGATCAACACATAATGGTAATCGCTATAGCGCCGGATTTCCTCGGCCGCTTCCCGCAACCGGCGTTCGATCACCTCATCCCGGTCCTCGCCGCGGGCGCGCAATCTGCGCTCCAGGATCTGCCGCGAAGGAGCCAGGATGAAGACGGTAACCGCCTCGGGAATCTTCTGTATCAATTGTCTCGCACCTTGCACGTCGATGTCGAGTACCAGGTCGCAGCCGAGGGCGCGGGCTTGCTCGAGAATGCGGCGGTGGGTGCCGTAATAGTTGCCGAACACCTGCGCCCATTCGACGAATTCGTCGCGCGCCACCATGGCTTCGAATTCCGGCCGCGAGACGAAGTGGTAGCTTTCGCCGTCCCGTTCCGCGCCGCGCGGCTGGCGGGTGGTGTAAGAGATGGAGAACATGAGGCCCGGCACGTCGGCCATGAGGTGGGAAACCAGCGTCGATTTTCCCGAACCGGAAGGGGCGGAAATAATGAAGACAGTTGTCATTCGAGATTCAGTGCCTGTTCGCGGATCTTGTCGATTTCCGATTTGGCCGCCAGTGCCAGCTCGGTGATGGTGAGCCCCAGGTCGCCGAGGCCGCCGGTTTTGGAGAGGATGGTATTCGCTTCGCGGTTCATTTCCTGCAGCAGGAAATCCAGCCGCTTGCCCACCTCGCCATCGCTGGCCAGCATGGCATCGAGCTGCACGGCGTGCGTCTTGAGGCGAACCAGCTCTTCGGCGATGTCACTGCGGTCGGCGGCGAGGGCGGCTTCCTGGGCCAGCCGCTGGGGCTCAATTGGCGCACCATTCAGCAGTTCGGCCAGCCGTTCGCGCAAGCGCTTCTGAAAAGCGGGCGCGGCGCCGGCGCGGATTTCCTCCATGCGGGCGGCCAGGCCGACCACGGCCGCGGTGCGCTGGCGCATCTCCGTCGCCATGGCGGCGCCTTCGGTTTCGCGGCACTGGTTGAAGGCTGCCAGCGCCTCGCGCATGCCATCCAGCGCCGCCGCGGCCACTTCTTCACTGGGCTCGGCCTCTCCGCCCATTTGCAGCATGCCGGGCATGCGGAGCGCGGCATTGAGGTCGGGCTCCTGGTTGGGCAGGGCGAAAAGCTGCTGGGCCTCGCGAAAGGCGGCGACGTACTCCGACATCAGGCTGCGATTCAGCCCCGCGGCGCTGCCAGCGGCGCGGGCCAGCGTCACCTGAATCTGCACGTGGCCGCGGGCGATGGCGCCCTTGATGACGGAGCGCAGATCGGTCTCGAGCGCGTCCAGCTCCGGGGGCAGATGAAAGTGCAGATCGAGGCCGCGATGGTTGACGCTCTTCAGGACGATCGAAATCTCGTCCGGGCCGGCGGCTTTTCGAACGCGGGCGAAGCCCGTCATGCTGCGCACACTCACGGTTCCCCTACCCCCGCATCGACGAACTGCAGCTCGTGCAGCCGTTGATAGATTCCACCCTGCGCCATCAGCTCCTCGTGCGAACCGGTCTCGCGCAGGCGGCCTTGCTCGATGACGGCGATTTTGTCGGCGCGGCGGATGGTGGAGAGGCGGTGGGCGATGACGATCACCGTGCGGTGCTCCATCAAGTTGGCCAGCGCCTTCTGCACCAGCAGTTCCGATTCCGTGTCGAGGTGCGAAGTGGCTTCGTCGAGAATCAGGATGGGCGCATTCTTCAGCAGGGCGCGGGCGATGGCGATGCGCTGGCGCTGGCCGCCGCTCAAGCGCAGGCCGCGGTCGCCGATGACGGTCTGGTAGCCCTCCGGCAGGCGCTCGACAAACTCGTGCGCCAGGGCGGTTTCGGCCGCGCGGCGGATTTCTTCGGGCGGGGTGCCGGGCCGCGCGTAGGCGATATTGCGGGCCACCGTGTCATTGAACAGGAAGGTATCCTGGGCCACGATGCCGATTTGCGCGCGCAGCGAATCGAGCTCGAGCTCGCGCACGTCGTGCCCGTCCATGCGGACCGCGCCTTCGGTAACGTCCCAGAAGCGCGGCACCAGGTTGACGAGCGTGCTTTTGCCGGCGCCGCTGGGGCCGACCAGCGCCACTACTTCGCCCGCTTCCACGGTGAGCGAAAGTCCCTGAATGCGGAATCCGCCCTCGGCGGACGGGTAATGGAAGCTCACGTTATCGAACACAATCCGCTGGGAGAATCGCTCCAGGCGCGTGGCGCCGGGTTTCTCGGCGACCTTTTCGATGTTGTCGAGATACTCGAAGACCTTCTGCGAAGCGCCCAGCGCCTGCTCGAAGATATTGTGAATCCCCACCAGGCGTTTGACGGGTTCAAGCAGCAGCAGCAGCGCGGTAACGAAGCTCGCGAAGTCCGTCTTCGTCAAATGATGGAGCAGAATCTGGCTGCGCGCGTACCAGATGAAGCCGACCAGGGCGGCCGCGCCCACCACTTCGATGACCGGCGACGAAAACGCCTGCTGCCGCACGTATTGCAGGTTGGTCTTCAGCAGGCGGCGCGCGGCATCGTGGAAGCGGCGCGATTCGTATCGTTCGGCGCTGAAGGCCTTGACCACCATGTGGCCGCTGAGGGTTTCCTGCAAGACCTGGCTCAGCTCGCCCTGGTTGTCCTGGGTGCGCCGCGTGGTGCGGCGGATCCGCCTGCCGATGGCCGTGACGGGAAAAATTACCAGCGGAACCACCAGCGCGCTGAGCAGCGTCAGCTTCCAGTCTTTGCTGATCACCACCACCGCCAGCGCCAGCAGCACGAAGCTCTGGCGCAGCAGGTCGGCCAGAATGTGCGACGTGGCGAGCTGGACTTTGTCGATGTCGTTCATGATGGCCGACATCAGCTTGCCGGTCGAATGGGCTTCGAAAAACTCAGCGCCTTGCCGCAGCACTTTGTCGAAAACCTCGTTGCGCAAGTTAGTAACCGCGGAGAAGCCGGCGTAGTTGACTAGGTAGTTGGCCGCATAGTCGCACAGGCCCTTGGTTACGAACACGGCCAGGGTGGCGAACGCCATGATGCTGAACACGTTGTGGAAGGAGCTCGGGACAATCTGGTCGAGATAGATGGTGTGGCGGAGAACCGGAATGGTGTAGAGCTGGATGCGCGTATCGGGCGCCTGGGGGTCGAGCACGATGTAAAGCAGCGGGCCGACCAGCAGCGCCAGCAGGCCCGTCCCGCCGCCGGCCACGGCCATCAGCACCACCGAAACCGCCAGGTGCCCCGAGTACCGGCGTGCGTAACCGAGCAGCCGCACCAACTCTTTCATGCGTGCACCCGCAACCGCGCCAGGGCGTCCATCACCTGCGCCACCGTCACGCCGGCTATTCCGCCGGGCGCCGAGACCACTTCGGAACGGGCGCGCCACGGGCCCCAGATGGCGGGATCCGAGGGACCGAAGATGACCACCGAAGGCAAACCGAAGGCGGCGGCCATGTGCGCCGGGCCGCTATCGTTGCCCACGAACAGAGACGCTCCGGCGAGCAGCGTTTTCAATTGCCCGAGCGGGGCGCCTTCGACCACGCGGTGCTGCGAGAACGGGCGCAAGCGGTCGCCGGCCGCGCCGATAAACACCGCCTCGAGGCCGCTCTCTTCGAGGTGGCGCGCCACGTCGAGGAACCTGTCAGGGGGCCAGGTTTTTTCGGGCGCCGTTGCGGCCGCGTGCAGAACGGCGTAGGGCCGCGCGGCAGCCGGCGGCGGTTCGGGGAGCTCCAGTCGCGCCCGCGGGATTTCCGCGACCGGCGCGCCCAAATAGAAGACGGCGCTGGCCAGGTGCTCAGCGGTGTGCACGGCGCGTTCCACGCCGAGGATTTCCTGCGCCCTGGGGATGCGCACGTTGTACGCGAACCGGTGGCGGAAGTGGCCGAAGCCGGCGCGCCAGCGGGCGCCGGAAGCCAGCGTCAGAAAGGCGCTGCGCGTGCCGCCATGCAGGTTGAGGCACAAATCGGGACGCCAGCGCCGCAGCGCGCCCGGCTCCGGAGGCAGAATGTCGTCCACATCGGGATTGTGCTCGAAGATGGCTTGGAACCGCACTTCGGCGACCACGGCAACGCGCACGTCGGCGCGCGCGCGTTTCAGCAGGGCGAGGGCGGGCGTGGTGAGAACGCAGTCTCCCAGCGAACGCAGCCGGACGACGGCCACCCGGCCCGGACGCGGCAGCTCTTCGAGCACGTTCTCCACGGGTCTATTCTTCGATCTTGGCCTCGTCCACCAGCATCACCGGTATGTCGTCCCTCACCGGATAGACGCGATGGCACTGAACGCACTTCAAGCCGCTGCCATCGGCCTTGAGCTCCACCGTAGCCTTGCAGACGGGACAGACGAGAATCTCCAGCAGATCTTTACTGATGGCCATAAGAGTTCCAGTTTAACGCGGAGGGGAAGCCCGTTGTGTAAGCGGGCGGGCTACGCGCACCAAGTGTCGCCCAGCGGGTGCTAAGCGCTTACTGTTCAGAATCTCGCTAAGATATCGGTTCTATGTGGATCAAGCTTGCCTGTTCGGCCCTGCTGTGGTGCCTCACGCCAGCAATGGCACAGACCAGCGGGGCTGCCCGCGATTCGACGGACCAGGCCCGCCGCGAAAATGCAATTCGCCAGTATGCGGGACTTCAGCCTCCGGAGGGTCCAGCCGAACAGCTTATGCTGGCCCGGCGGCGGGATATTCTGTGGATGATCGAGCATCACCCTGACGCGCAAGTGCTGGGTGAGCCTTGCGCCACGATCTACCCCTCTGGTCGCGTCTTATCCGATCCCGAGGGTTTTGCAGAGGCCCGCAAGTTGTGGTTGAGAATTACCGCACCGCGCGTTCCGATCGGAGTGGTAACCAATGCTGCAGTCTTCTTCCTCACCACGGATCCGCCGCGCGCCCGGGAGCTGTTGGCAAGAGTCTGGCTGCGGAGGCGGGAGTCTCCCATGCAGGTAGCGCGAGCGTATGCGACGGCCATCAGCCCCGGCATAGCGCACACGCGCCAGGGAGCGCCCGACGCCATTGTCGACTGGTCTTTGAGCAGGGACTGCCTGGCGCAATTGCTAAATGCGGAAGACGCGGCCCTGATCGGCATGGCCGCCACGGCCCTATGGCAACCTAGGCCACCAACAGTCCCCTCCGTAATAACAGCCCCTTCCATGCCGGAGACCGAGTTGCTTCGGACTGCGGAGCGGCTCTTACTGCGGGCTGAGGAGCTGCTGCCCAACTCCGCAGACCTGCGCTACCAACTGGCGCAACTGTATGGACTCCAGGTGATAGGCACGGGCCGGTCCGCCAGCCTTCGGGAGATGCAATTCGCGCAGCTCGCAGCCGCACAGTCACTAGGCGGAGATCCGTTGAGGTCGCAAAAGGACTACATGAATGCCGCCGTCGAAACCGGCCGATTGGACATAGCCGCAGGCAGCGCGCGGGCGTGTCTTGATAGGGTCGCGCGGCAACAGTCCAAGGCGCCGGGCGACGACCTCCATCAGTGCAATCTGGTTCTGGGGCGGGTCGCCTTGCGCCGTGGCAAGATCCGAACGGCCGGGAGATTCCTGGTTGCGGCGGGTAGGACCAGCGGGAGTCCGGTTCTGGGATCGTTCGGACCGAATATGATGCTGGCCCAGGAACTGCTGCAGGTAGGAAGACGTAAGCCCGTCTTACGGTATCTGAGCCTATGCTCAAGGTTCTGGAAGTATCACAGCAAGACCGACGAGTGGGCGGCTGCGATGAGGGCGGGCAAGATCCCGGATTTCGGAGGAAACCTCTTTTTTTGATACCGCTACCATCGGCGCTACCATAACCTTACCCGAGCAATGGAAATCCGTTCCGATCTCACGCCTGCCGCGCTGGCGGGCAAAGTGCGTCGGCTGTTTGAGCTTTCGGCTCAGAAGATTCACTCTCTCGAAAAGAGCTGGCAGCCGTCGCAGGGCTCGCCCGTGTTTACCGTGGGTGGCCGGTACACCAGCCGCGGCTGGACGGAATGGACGCAGGGTTTCCACATCGGCTCGCCCATTCTTCAGTTCGATGCCACCGGCGAGCGCGAGTTTCTCGAACTGGGACGGGCACGCACGGTGGAATTGATGGCGATCCACTTGAGCCACACCGGCGTTCACGACCACGGCTTCCACAACATCAGCACTTACGGCAACCTGCTGCGCCTGATGAACGAAGGCCGCATCGCGGAGGATGCATGGGAGCGGCGCTTTTACGAGCTGGCGCTCAAAGTTTCCGGCGCCGTGCAAGCGGCGCGCTGGTCGCCGACGGCCGAGGGCGGCTATATCTATTCGTTCAATGGCCCTCACTCGCTGTTCGTGGACACCATCCGCTCACTGCGCAGTCTGGCGGTGGCGCACCGGCTGGGCCAGGCGCTGATGGGCGAAAACGACCGGCGCATTTCGCTGCTCGACCGGCTGATGGACCACGCCCGCGCCACGGCCAAGTACTCCGTTTACTACGGCGAGGGCCGCGACGCTTACGACGTGCGCGGACGCGTGGCGCACGAGAGCATCTTCAATCCCAACGACGGCCAATACCGCTGTGCGAGCTCGCAGCAGGGTTATTCGCCGTTCAGCACCTGGACGCGCGGGCTGGCGTGGGCTATGTGCGGCTTCGCCGAGCAGTTGGAATTCTTCGCAACCCTGGAAGGCCACGCGGAATTCCGCGCGGCGATGGAGAAAGCGGCGCGGGCTAGCTGCGATTTCTGGATCGCCAATACGCCGCTCGATGGCGTCCCTTACTGGGATACCGGCGCCCCCGGCTTGGCCCAGCTTGGGGCCTGGCGCGAGCGGCCCAGCGACCCGTTCAACGCGCATGAGCCTGTCGACAGCTCCGCCGCCGCCGTTGCCGCGCAGGGGCTGCTGCGCCTCGGCCGCTATTTGAAGGACGACCATTACTGGAACGCCGGGCTCACCGTCGCCAGTGCGCTCTTCGACGAGCCGTACGTCAGCCTTGACTCGAACCATCAGGGCTTGATTCTGCACGCGGTGTATCACCGGCCGAAGGGTTGGTGCGCCGCGGCGGGCGAATCCTCGATGTGGGGCGATTATCACGCCCGCGAAGCAGCGCTCTATCTGCTGCGGCTGGCGGAAGGCGGCCCTTATTTGAAATTCTGGTAAGTGGGGTGGTAGGTAACGCCGCCGGTCTTGCCGGCGGTGTCTTGCGTCCTCGGCAAGCCGGCGGCAGAGACCGCCGGCGCTACGAAGAAACGTGCGCCCGCCTACAGCTTGGGTGCGTAGTAACCGGCGCGGGCGCGCACGATCAGGTCTTTGCGGCCCTTCACGCGAAGGCTAACGGGGTGCCACTGCCCATCGGTAAGGAGCGGCTCGGGGCGATACAGGATGTTGTACTGGTGGCGCAGCTCGTTGGCGATGTTTTCAAACGATTGCTCCATGTCCTCCACCTGGAAGGGGAAGAAGGCGCGCCCGCCGGTTTCCGAGGTGAGATAGCGCAGCACCTTGTCGCCGTCGGTGGCGGCGCCGCTGCTGTTGGTGGAGATAGCGTAGATCACCACGTCGGCCTTCTGCGCCATTTCGAGCGCCTGGTCGCGGGTGTAGTCGCTCTGGTTGTCGTCGCCGTCGCTGACGATGACGATGGCGCGCCGGAACTTGGTGCGCGGCTGATCGAGCGCCAGCTTGTCGCGGCATGCGTAGTAGATGGCGTCGTAAAGCGCGGTGCCGCCGCCGGGCCGCAGGTCGCGGATGCCGGCTTCGAGCTTCACCGGATCGTCGACCAAGTCCGTCACCAGTTCCGCATGGGTATCGAACCGCACCAGAAGTGCCTTGTCGAGGCGGGCCCGCATCACCGTCCGCAGGAACTCGGCGGCCGCATCCTGCTCGAAGCGGAAGCGGTCGCGGACGCTGTTGCTGGTATCGATGAGGATGCCCAGGCGCAGCGGCAGATCGCTTTCCGCGGTGAACTCCTGAATGGCTTGCGGCCGCTTGCCTTCGGTGACTTCGAAATCGTCACGGGCAAGATCGGTGACAAACCGCCCGCGTTTGTCGGTCACGGTGAACAGCATGTTCACGCGCGTGACGTCCACCGAAATGCGCGCCGGCTCCTCGGACTGCTCGGCGGGGGGCGGAGCCGTCTTCTGCTGGCCGAAACCAAGCCCGGCGCCGAGCGCGGCGAGAGCCGCTAACAACACCCATCGCTTCATGACGACTCAATTATACCGTGCGGCCATGCCGGCGCCTGCGCCGCCGCGCCACGGATCGGCAAGCGGGCAACAGAGCGAAAGCGCGGGAACATTTCGTCCCCGGGTGGCGTACTATCTGGCTGTACCGCACGCCATCGCGAAGGGAGTCCGCATGAAAAAGCGTTTCACCGCGCCAGGGATGCTTTTGCCGGTCCTGGCATTCGCTTTATGCAATGTTCGGGCCGACGCCCAGGCCGTTCCGCCGCTGGACAGCATTCATTCCCAAGCGGAGCTCGACAAGGCGATCGTCTCGCTCGATGCCGCTCTTTTCGATGCCTATAACCGGTGTGACCTGGAAAAGTTCGCGTCGTTCATCGCTGACGATGTGGAGTTTTATCACGATCAAGGTGGGGTTACACTCGGCCAAAGAGACTTGACGGATAGTGTAAAGAAGAACATCTGCGGCAAAGTGACACGGGAGCTCGTTCCAGGTACGATGCAGGTATATCCCATGAAGGGTTACGGCGCGGTGGAGATGGGAGTTCATCGCTTCCATCACCCGGGGCACGAGGAGACAGAGGCAGTTGGCGAAGCGAAGTTCATTCATCTGTGGCGATACCAAGACGGCGCGTGGAAGATTACACGGGTCATCAGTTACGACCACCACACAGTGGCTAAGTAACGGCTGGCGGCGTTCGCGGCTGGCCGTGCAGATCGATTTGCGCCCGGCCGAGGAAGGTGGGTATTCGAAATGCCGCTGGTGAATGTCGGCCGCGCCGCAGACCTGCCGCCCGGCAAAGTGATGGAAGTCTTCGTGGGCCAGCGCCCGTACGCCATCTGCAACTTCGAAGGCGCCCTCTACGCCCTGGATGGCGTCTGCCTTCACGAGGGCGGTCCGCTGGGGCAGGGCCAGCTCGACGGCCCGCGCCTGGTCTGCCCTTACCACTTCTGGGAATTCGATTGCCGCACGGGCGAATACGAGCTCGACCCCGCGATCCGCGTCGCCACCTATCCGGTGCGGATCGAAGACGGGCAGATCCTGCTTGAGGCGCCCTAGGTGCCGGAGCTGCCCGAGGTCGAAACCGTGGTGCGGTCGATCGCGCCGCTGGTAGGCCGCCGCATCGTGAGCGTGGAATTCCGCGGCGCGCGCATTCTGCGCGGCGGCGACCCGGAGCGCATGGCCGCGCGCCTGGCGGGCCGCCGCATTGGGGCTATCCGCCGCTACGGCAAATTCATTCTGGTGTCCCTCTCCGGCGGCGGTTACCTGCTGTTGCATCTCGGCATGACGGGGCGCCTGCTGCTCGGCGGCGAGCCGGCCAAGCACACCCACGCCATCTTCACGCTCGACCGCGGCGTGCTGCAGTTTGACGATAGCCGCCAGTTCGGCGCCATTGAGGTGCACGAGGATTTCCCGGCTCGCATGGCCCGGCTGGGTCCCGAGCCGCTCGAGATCGCCCCCGAAGACTTCGCCCGCGACCTACGCCGCCGCCACACGCGCGTAAAAGCACTGCTGCTGAATCAGGCCTTCGTCCGCGGTGTGGGAAACATCTACGCCGATGAAGCTCTCTTCCGCGCCGGCATTCACCCCCTGGCGAAGACCGCCAGGCTGCGGCGCGACCGCGCCATCCGCCTGCACCAGGCCCTCGCCGAAGTGCTCAGCGAAGCCATCGCCGCCGGGGGTTCCTCGATCTCCGATTACGTGGATGCCGAGGGGCGCCGGGGCTTTTTCCAGGTGAACCACCGCGTGTACCAGCGCACCGGCGAACCCTGCGTAAACTGCGGTACCCCGATCCGGCGGGTGCTGGTTGCCCAGCGATCCTCGCACTTTTGCCCCCGTTGTCAAAGACGCTGACCTACTGGCCACCGGCGCGGAGGGGGCGGGCGCGCACGGTTCGGGGTAACATGGCTGACGGAACTGGCGCCCCACCCAAGAGCCAGCGCAAGCCTTTGTAACCCGTTTCCAGGGCGTCGCGTCGTAAGTGATGCAACCGATTCGCCATCTTGCGTATCATAAGGTTTGACGATTTTCCCGCGGTTGTCAGCCCCTTAGCAGGGGCGGACGCGGATTCTGCGAGGTTGAAGGAGATTTCACACGTGAAACGCATCTTCCATTACCTACCGCTGTTCCTGTTGCCGGCGTTTTCGATTCCGCTTGCCCACGCACAGTATGGATTTGACATTGGACTTGGCTTCGGTGCTATGCAGGACAAAGCGTCGGGGAACGGCATCGAGGGCGATGAGACATCCACCAACTTTTTCGGGCCGTGCACCCCTGGGACGGTGAGCGATCCAACCTGCGCGGCCGAGACCAAGCTCAGCGGATTCACGATGGCCATTGGCGGCAATGTCATGGCATGGAAACATTTCGGGATCGGCGCTGAGATAAACTTCCAGCCGGGCAAACAAACTTATGCAAATTTCCCAGCCAATCCACTCACCGGGCAAACTGCCTCCTCCATGCAATCGCGCATGACGTTGTTCGACTTCAATGGAGTTTACCAGCCGGTGAGGACCAAGAAGGTCGCCTTTCAGTTGGTTGGCGGAGTTGGCGGAGCCAACCTGCGATTCTATTACGCCGGCTTGACTGGCAGCGCGGTTGGCGCCTCCAATTACAGCCAGTACTTTGGCAGCGACAATCACTTTCAAGTGCATGGCGGTGTGGGTGTTCAGTTTTATCTTACCGACCATGTCTTCCTCCGCCCGCAGTTCGATATCCACTATGTTCCCAACCTTAACGAGTTCGGCAGCAACCTCATCACCTCGGAAACCGTGTGGCTGGGCTACACCTTCGGTTCCCAGTAAGAAGCAGTTAAGGAAATCGTCAGGCGCGGAGGCTAGCGCGTAAGGTAATCGCCACTTCAATGCCGGCGACCGTTCCCTGACGGGCGCCGGCATTGAATGTGCGCCGGAGCCGCGGCCTTGTGGGCGGCCGCCAGCTTGCAAGTGTTCGGAGCTATTGCTGCACGGCGGGGGCGGTTTCTCCGGTCAAGTCATCGAGCGAGACCGGGGGATTGTAGTAGAGCAGCCGCTGACAGCTCTCACAGGAGAGGACCTGGTCGTCTTTCTTGAGGTCCTGGAAGTATTGCAGCCGCAGCGCCATGTTGCAGGCGGTGCAGCGGCCATCCACCACCTCAGCCACGCCTATTCCCCGGCGCGACTTGCGCGCCCGCTCGTATTTCTGAACCGTGGTGGCGGCCATCTGGGAGACGATGCCGGCGCGTTCGCGCTGTAGCTCGGATGCGGATTTCTGGTCGGCCGCGGTGCGCTCGCGGGCGCGGCCCTTTTCCGCCTCCACCTGGAGCTTCTCGGTCCGCAGCGCGGTCTCGGCGCTCTTCACATTCCGGTCCAGCGGCTCGGATTCGGCCATCAAGTCCAGGATGCGGTCTTCCAGCTTGCGAATTTCCGTCTGGCAGAATTCGATTTCGCTCTGAAAGGCGCGGTACTGCTCGTTGGTTTTGGCCTCGAGCATCTGCCCTTTGAGTTTCGAAATCTTCTGCTCCTGCACCTGGATGTCGCTTTCGCTCTGCTTTCGTTCCTTTTGGTTGGCCGCCAGAGCGGCGCGGTCGGCTTCGAGCTTGCGCTCGTGCGACACCAGTTTCTTTTCGATGGCGGAAACGTGGACGGGTAAAGCCGCGATTTCGCGCTGCAGGTTCACCAGGCTGTTATCGATTTCTTGCAGGCGAATCGCCAGCTTCAGGTCTGAGAGCATGGCTAATCGCAGTGTAGCATGCAGCTTCCAGAGTGCGCAGTTCCGGAATGCGAAGCGAACGCGCCAGCGCATAAAAAACTCCGGCACCGAGCGGAATCGAAATCGCCAAATCCATCAGATGCGGCAGGCGATGCCCATGGACGGCCGAGTGCACGGCCAGGCTCGAGAGGCGGCACACCGCGCCCATCGTCACCGCAGCCAGCATGATCCTGGCCGCGCTCGCCGCCAGGCGGCGGCCCTCCAGACCGCACAGGCGCCGGCGCAGCGCGGCGCCCAGGGCGGCAGCGCCGGCCAACGCGACCAGCGAAGTCGCCAGCGCCAGACCGGCGTAACCCATCCGCGCTCGATTGGCCAGGCCGACTGCCAACGGTACGTTCAAGCCAATCGAGGCCAGGCTCACCGCCATCGGCGTCCAGGCGTCGTCGAGCGCATAAAAAGCCGGCGCGAGGAGCTTGATGGCGGCGTAACCCGCCAAGCCCGCGCTGTAGCACGCCAGCGCGACCGCTGTCTGGTGCGTGTCGTAGGCGCCGAAACGGCCTCCCTGGTATACGGCGCCGATCATGCTTTCGCCCAGCACCGCCAGGCCCACCGAAGACGGGATGGCGAGCAGCAGCGCCATTCGCAGCGAGCCCGCCAGCGTGGCCCGAAACTCGTCCAGCCGCTTGAGGGCCGCGCTGCGCGAAATGGCCGGCAGCGTGGCGCTGGCCAAGGCCGCGCCGAAAAGTCCCAGCGGAAATTGCAGGAATCGGAAGGCGTATCCCAGCCAGCTCACCGGGCCGTTGAGCGGGTGCCCGGCCGCATCGGTGAGGCCCGAGGCCAGACTGGCGTTGACGATCACGTTGATCTGCACCGCGGCGTTGCCGATCAGCGCCGGCAGCATCAGCCGCGCGATGCGCCGCAGGCCAGGGTGCGCGAAATCGAGGCGCGGCCGGAACGAAACACCGGCGCGGCGCAAGCTGGGCATTTGCCAGCCGAGCTGCAGCGCGCCGCCGATCACCACACCGGCGGCCATGGAGACAATCAGTCCCTGCGGCCAGCGCCTCCCCACCGTCAGCCCCAGCGCGAGGCCGCTCGCGACGGAGCCGATGTTGAAGAACGTGGAAGCCAGCGCCGGCACGCCGAACCGCCCGCGCGCGTTCAAGATGGCCATCGCTTCGGCTGCCAGAGCCACCAGCAGCAGGAAGGGAAACATGATGCGGGTCAGCAGCACGGTGAGCTCGAACTTGCCCGGCACGCGCGCGAATCCCGGCGCCAGCAGCCGCACCAACTGCGGGCTGAGGATCATGCCGAGCAGGCAAACCGCGCCCGCGGCCAGCGCGAGCGCTGTCGCCACCACGCGCGCCAGCTCGGCCGCTTCCGAGGCGGTCCCGGCGGTCAGCGCTTCCGTGAAAGTGGGGACGAAGGCGGAGGAGAGCGCGCCTTCGGCGAACAGGTTGCGCATCAGGTTGGGAATGCGGACGCCGGTCAGAAACGCGTCGTAGACGGCGCCGGCGCCGAACAGACGCGCCATCGCGGTTTCCCGCAGCAGACCGGTGACGCGGCTCAGCAGAACAGCCGCCGAGACCACCCCGGCCGAATGCAGCAGGTGGTGCTGATCCACGGCCGGGCCGCTCTTCATTCGACGCGCCGAATTTCTACTTGGCGGTAGATTTCTTCGGTTTGGGCGAGCGAGGCGAAGCTCATCCCCGGCAGCCGCGCCGAGGCTGTTCCGGCCGCCACGCCCCAGCGCAGCGCTTCCGCCGGGCTTTGCCCGCGGCTCATTGACCAGGTGAAGACGGCGGAGAGCGCGTCGCCGGCGCCGATCGGACAGACCGCGTCCACCCGCGGCGGCAGCGCCTCCACCAGTCCATCGGCAAATGCGCCCACGGCACCGCGGCTGCCTAACGTGAGAGCCACCAACTCCGGCCCCATCGCGCGGATCTGGGCAGCCGCCTCGAGCGACTGCGCCCGCGTCAGAATGGTGCGCCCCAGCAACCGCTCCGCTTCCGGCTGGTTCGGCGTCGCCACCGTGGGGTGCGCTTCAATGCCTTCGCGCAGCGCGTCTCCGCTCGCGTTGAGCAGCGTCTTGACGCGTTTCTGCCGCGCCAGCCCGATCATCTTCGCGTAAAAAGAAGGGGGCACGCCCGGAGGCGTGCTGCCGCACAGCATCAGCCAGTCGGCACCATCGAGCGCCTGCCGCACCGCGGCTTCCACCCGCGCCAGTTCCGGCCGGGTCAGCGCCGGCCCCACTTCGTTCAGATTCACCGTCAGCCCGTGCTTGTCGGTGATTGTGACGTTGGTGCGAATCGGGTTCTTCACCGGCACCACTACGGTAGGGTAGCCGCCCACCTGGAGCAAAGCCTCCAGCCGTTTGCCGCTGGCGCCGCCGGAAATCAGCACCGCCCGCGTTTGCCCGCCGAAGGAGTGGATCACGCTCGACGCGTTAAGGCCCCGACCCCCCGCCGATTGCCGGATGGAATTGATGTAGGAGCGGTCTTCGAACGCCAGCCGGTTGACGCTGAAGATGCGGTCGATGGCCGGGTTGATGGTAAGGGTGAGGATCAAAAACCTATTGTACCCGCGGGGCGCGCTAGCTTGCGTGCGGGGTCGAGACTCGCGTCGCCACAGCCGCACCTCTCACGAAAAGGAAGAGACGAAAAGGAAGAGGCGCCGGAACGTCGGCACGATTGCCGACGCGGCACGCAAGATTGCGTGCGCCACGGACCCCTACCAGTCCGAAAACGCGCTTCCGTCCAGAGCCTTCTTGTCCGAGCCGCTGTGCACGTCGAAGATGCCCGGCTCGGCCTGGTTGAGCGCCTGGCTGGCGTCTTCCATCACGATCTTCCAGCTCGAGTTGTCGCCGGTCATCGGATCGACCGGTATGTCCTTGAGGTAGCCATCGGTCACGAGGTCCTGCAGCGTCTGCGGGGCCTTCTCCTTGTCGTAGGTGTAGTTGTCGATCACCGTGCGCAGCGTGAACAGGTTATTTGCCAGCACGCTCTCCTTGGCGCGAATGATCGACTTCTGGTAGATCGGGATCGCCATGCTGATGAGGATCACGATGATCGAGATCACCACCATCAGCTCGACGAAGGTGAAGCCGCGGCTTGTGGCGCGCGCACTCGTGCGTGCCGCGTCGGCACTCGTGCCGACGCCCGGTTTCCCATGCGCGAAGACGTGTCGAGAAGAGTCTCGACACGGCACGCACGAGTGCGTGCGCCACGTGAAGCGCCGCCGCGCGCGCTCACCACTCCGAATAAGCCGTTCCATCGGGCGCCTTCTGGTCCGTCTTGGTGTACACATCGAACACGTTCTGACCGCCCCAATTGGTCGAAGTGGGGTCGTCCTGGTCGCTGCGCAGGCCCCATTCGGCGGTGCCGGTGAACGGGTCGCGCGGAACGCGGCGCAGCAGCTTGATCTTCTTGTCGTCGGCGGAGCTGCCGATTTTCACTCCCTCCACCAGCGACTCCAGCGTCTCCGGCCAGCAGTCGGTGCCCTGCTTGACAGGCCCGAAGACGCCCATGTCGCAGTAGTCTTTGTACTTGTCGATGGCCGTGCGCATGTCGTCGAGCGCATCGCGCAGCGCCCGCTCGCGCTGTGCCCGGACCTTGGCGCGCGCCAGCGGCACCGCCATGCTGGTGAGGATAAGCATGATGGTGAACGCCACGATCAATTCCACCAGCGTCAATCCGCTTTGCTTTCGCCGCCGCATGCCGCCTCCTACTTCACCGTGACGGTGAGCTGCGGGCTGCCGGTATGAATGATGCTGCCACGGGAGTTCTTCACCGCCAGGGATTGAATGGTGACGGTGCCGCTGCCGGCGGCCACCGCCTGGAAGTTGAGTGTAACCAGCGTTCCCGCAGCCGTGGTAACGCCCGGGGTGTCCGGGGCCACGTTGAGAATCACGCTGGCTGCTCCGCGCTCGTTCTGAATGTTTTTGTTGAATACCGGCTTCCGGCCGCCGGCGGTAAGCAGGCCGCCCAGCGTGACGTCGTTCAAGCGCAGCAGCTTGGGATCGAACTCGATAATCATCGGCGCGGAGGCCACGTCCAGGCCGTTATCGAGCGCCACAGCCACGGTGAAGTTACCGCCGGCCGCGGCATCCACGTGCCCCGGCTTAAAGTAGACGCGGGTCGGGCCATTGAATTCCGGCGCTGGAGCGCCGCCGGTAGGCGGGGGCTCGGCTCCGGGCGCGAGCGGCGGCGCAGTTGCCGGCGGCAGACCGGCAGCGGGCGGAGACGGCAGCGGGTTGTTGACTGCCGGCGCCGTGACCGGC
>JBAVEN010000085.1:0-70355 GCA_049587755.1 Bryobacteraceae bacterium
CCGCGGGCGACAGACAGTAGCCCACGGCGTGAGCCGTGTGGAATCTGGTTGCTCCCTACCAGCCCCGGAACGGGGCGGAAGACTGTTGGCGAAAGCCTCTTCCGCCCCGTTCCGGGGCTTGTCCTCACCGCCGCCTGATCCCGACGGCTTGCGCGGTGGGCTATTGTCTTTCGCTCCTCCGGAGCGTAAAGGCGCGCCTGACGCTGGAAAGGGATCCACTTTTATGTCGTGCACCCGCGCCCGATCCGTGACCGGCGCATTTGTCACCAGCCGGCGGATTTTGCATCCTGGTAGTCAAAGGCCGCTATGCCTCTATACGAATATCGCTGCCAAAAATGCGGCAAGACATTTGAAATGCTGCGCCGGATGCACGACGCCGACAGCGATCTGGAGTGCCCCGAGTGCCAGTCCGAAGAAGTCGAGCGGCTGCTGTCCAGGTTCGCCTCCGGCGGGTGCACAGCGACCGGCTCGGGCGGATTCAGTTGAAGGCGCTGAACAACGGCCGGTCGGGCCGCCATAGACGCAACTGCTGAGCGCCGCCTGGCGGTCACTCCGCCTTCAAAGCCTCCGCCGGGTCCACCGCCGCCGCCCGCCGCGCCGGCAGGTAACTGGCCAGCATCGCCGCGGCCACCAGAACAACCGGCACCGCGGTATAGGTGAGCGGATCCAGCGGACCGATTCCGAACAGCAGCGACTTCATCAGCCGCATCAGCGCGGCCGCCGCTCCCAACCCGATCGCCACCCCTACCGCCGCCAGCGACAGTCCGTAGCGCACGAACATACGCTTGAGCTCCATGGGCCGTGCCCCGAGCGCCGCGCGGATGCCGATTTCCCGTCTCCGCTGCGACACCGTGTACGAGATCACGCCGTAGATCCCGATGATCCCAAGCACCAGCGCCATGGCGCCGGCAATCGCCAGCATTACCAGCGCAAATGACGTTCGCGCCAGTGATCGATCGTACACGTCCTGCATGGTCCGCTCAGATGCCACCGGCAGGCTTCCATTCACCGACCAGACCGCCTGGCGAACCTGGTCGAGAAATCCCGCAGTGCCCGCCAGGTTGCTCCGGATCGCGAACGTCGCGCCGCGCAGGGCGTCGAGCGGAGAGGGCCCGAAGAGGTTGGGCATCATGGTGGGCCAGTAGACGATCTCCGGCGCCTCTTTCTGCACGCCGTTCTCGCGGACATCCTGAACCACGCCAATCACCTCTCTCCAAGCCATCGACGGAAACTCGCGCACACGCTTGCCGATCGCAGCCGAGGGCGTGCCCCACGTCTCGCGCGCGAAATTCTCCGAGACCATAGCCACCGGTCTGAGGCCGTAAACTTCGGTCCAGGTCAGATCGCGGCCGGCGATGATCCGCGTGCCTGACGTCCGAAAGAACCCCGGAGAAATGTATTTGTAGAGCCGCAGCGGCGGGATTCCACCGTCCGTTGCCGGTTTGTCCTCAGCGAAAACAGTGTCCCAGTTGGCGCCGATCCCTTCCATCGGCATTTCGCTCGCGAAGCCAACGGACGTCACCCCCGGAATGTCCGCCAGCTTGTCGGCAATATCATTCTGCGTTCGGATCACCCGCTGCGGATCCGGCATCAGCGAGGCTGGGATGGAGATACGCATGATTTGGAGATGTTCGGCATGGGTAAATCCCGGGTCGATGTGACGCATTGCCTGGAAGGTGCGAATCATCAGCGAAGCGCTGATCAACAGCACCAGTGCGATGGCCACCTGCGCCACCACCAGGAGATTGCGGGCGCGATGGCGCTCCCGGCTCGTACTGCCGGCCCGGCCGGCGCCGCCAAGTGCGATCGACGCGCGCGGACTGGCATATTTCAAGGCCGGGATGAGCCCGAGCACCAGGCCCGCGAGCGACGAAAGCGCCAGCGTGAACACGAGCGTCCGCGGATCGATCGAGATTTCCTCCAAGCGAGGCAGACTCGCCGGACCAATCGCCGCCAGCAGGCGCAGACCCCAGTAAGCGACTCCCGCCCCGGCAATTCCGCCCAGTAAACCCAGCATCATGCTTTCCACCACCAGGCTCCGCACCACCTGCCCCGTGCCGGCTCCCAGCGCGGCGCGCAAAGCCAGTTCTTGCTGTCGCGCCTCGGCTCGCACCAGCAGCAGGTTCGTCACGTTCGCGCACGCAATCAGCATCGCCAGTCCGATGGTCGCCATCACCACCCACAGCACGTCGCTGACGCTGCCGGTCACTTCTTGTTTCAGGGGGCGGATCGTTGGCGTGATTCGCCACGTGTTGTAGAAGTGCGGATCGGTGCCGGGTCCGTTCGACCACGAGTCCATCCAGATCGGCAGCATTCGCGTAATGTCGGCGTTGGCTTGTGCGATCGTGACTCCCGGCCTGAGCCGGCCGACGCCCTGATAGCCGAAGCCGGCCAGCATGAGCTTGCCGCGATCGAAGGCGAGCGGCACGATGATATCCGGATCGGCATTGACGATGCGGAAGCCTCGCGGCATTACGCCGGCGATTACTCGCAGCCGCGATTCCACCGTAATATTGCGGCCGATCACGGAGCGGTCTCCACCAAAGCGGCGCAGCCAGTATCCATAGCCAAGCATCACCGTCGTCGATCGGCCGGAGAAACCGACAGCTTCCCGTCCGGCCGGAATCTGGTCGGCTGCCGAAAGCCACCGGCCGAGCGCCGGTGGAACTCCCAGCGCTTCGAGCACGCCGTCGCTGACATAGATGACGTGAACCTCTTCCGGCTCGGCCAGACCGGTCACGTTCGCCGTAGCGGGAATCCACACGCCCAACGATTGAAACGCCCGGTTGTGTTCGGCGTACGTAATATACATGGAAGGCGAGAGGGGAAGGCCGTCGGAAAAATTCGCCAGCCCGGCGGCGCCGGGAGCGATCTGCCGCAGCGCCACCAGTTCGTCCGCCTTGGGATAGTGCAAAGGCCGTAGCAGAACGCTGTTGACCACGCTGAAGACGGCGGTGTTGGCGCCGATCCCGATCGCCAGCGTCAGCAAGGCGACCGCGGTGAACGTCGGGCTGCGTCGCATCATGCGCGCACCGTAGCGCGCGTCGCGGCCGAGCGTATTCAGAAAGGACACCGTGTTCATGCGGTAAATCTGCTCTCGGATCAGCGCGCTGTTCCCCAGTTTCCGGCGGGCGGCGGCGCGTGCCTCGTCATCCGGCATTCCCCGGGCGATGTTCTCATCCGTCTCGATCTCGACGTACGACTCCATCTCCTCCAGCCGCTCCCGGTCCCACCGCGCCCGTCGAAAAAAACGTCTCCAACTCATCGCCTTACTCCGTTGCCGGTTTCAGAATGCGGCCGATCGCCTGGACCACTTGCTCCCAACGCGTCGTCTCTGCGAGCAACTGTTTTCGCCCGGCTGGCGTCAGCCGGTAGTACCTCGCTTTCCGGTTGTTCTCCGACGTTCCGGAGAAGGATGCGATCCAGCCGCGATCCTCGAGCCGATGCAGGGCGGGGTAGAGGGAACCGTGCTCAATCTGGAGCACGTCGTCGGAACCTCGTTCAATCGCATGCGCGATGGTGTGGCCGTGGGCCGGCCCGAGGACCAGCGTCTGAAGGACCAACATATCGAGGGTTCCCGGAAGCATTTCGCTTTGAAGCGGAGATTCGTGGCTAGGCATGTAGTCAGTATACTCCAGTAGATTATCTTCCTGAAAGTCCACTTATATTCTGCCGAGAGTATTAACAATGTTAAACTTCAAGCTCAAAAGATGATCGACTGGTAGAGGGGGGTGCGGCCTTGCCCTTTCCTGCCAGGACCGAGGGGCCCGATTTTCCGCCGCGCCTCCTGGCGGTCCGGGAACTCTCCAGGGCCCGGCTGTGTTATCTTCAAGAGCACACACGGCGGGAGCCGGATCGCTGCCCGCGCGTGTGGAGAAACCGCTCGATGCCCAAGGAACAACCGCTTTCAACCGCGACCGCAATCATCGCCGATGGGACGACGTTGGGCGTGATGGGCGCCGGCGTGATGGGCCGCACACTCATCCGCGGCCTGCTGGCGAGCGGCGTCATCGATCCTGGCCGGCTGTGGGCGGGCGACAAGAACGCCGCGGCTGCCGAAGCCGCCAGCCGGGAACTGGGCATCCGCGTCGAGGTGGATTACCAGCATCGCGTGCCCACCGCGGACCTGGTTCTGCTCTGCGTCAAACCCGCCGATGCGGCCGCGGTACTGGCCGCGCTCCGCGATGCGGGGCTGCGGCCCGACACGCTGCTGATTTCAATCTTGGCCGGCGTTTCGACCGAGCGAATCGAATCAGTGCTCGGCAGGGAGAATCCCGTGGTGCGCGCCATGCCCAACACTCCGTGCGTCGTCGGCGAGGGCATGACCGTCGTGTGCCGCGGCCGCAACGCCGCCAAGAGCCATCTGGAGCGGGCCGCCCGGATCTTCGAGGCGGTGGGCAGATGCGTCCCGGTGGACGAAGTCCACTTCAATGCGATTACCGCGCTGAGCGGCAGCGGTCCTGGGTATCAATTCCTGATTATCGAAGCGCTGGCCGATGCCGGGGTGCGCGTCGGATTGCCCCGCCAACTGGCGCTGACTCTGGCGGCGCAGACATCGCTGGGCGCGGCCAGGATGATACTCGAAACCGGCCGCCATCCGGCTTCCTTGCGCGACGATGTCACCACGCCGGCGGGCTGCACGATTGCCGGACTGCTGATGCTCGAAGACGGCCGGATCCGCTCGGTGCTGGCGCGTGCCGTGGAAGAGGCGACCAGGGTGGCCGCGCAGCTCGGCGCACCCGCCAAGCCGCCGGAATCCGCCGCGGGCCCTCGCCCCGCCCACTGATTGCAGAGCGGCGCATTTTTCAGTCCAGGCCACACGCCCCCGTGATATTCTGTGGATGGTTTTTTTTCGCGAGGCAAGGAGACATACCGTGAGAGTTGGCGTATTCACACCGCTGTTGTCGCAACTGTCGCTCGAAGACGTTCTCAAGAAACTCAAGAGTCTGAATATCGATACCGTGGAGTTGGGTACCGGCAACTACCCCGGCGATCCGCACTGCAAGCTGAGCATGCTCGCCAGCGCGGGCGAGCTCCGCGAATTCAAGCAGAAGCTTGCCGATCAGGGTTTCTCGATCAGCGCGCTGAGCTGCCACGGCAACCCGCTGCACCCCGATACCGCGCGCGCGCGGCACGACCAGGATGTCAGCGCCAAGACCATCCGTCTGGCCGAGAAGCTGGGCGTCCCGGTGGTGGTGGATTTCAGCGGCTGCCCGGGCGACTCGCCCAAATCGAAATGGCCCAACTGGGTGACCTGCCCCTGGCCTCCCGATTACCTGGAGATCCTCAAATGGCAGTGGGAGAAAGCGGTGGCGCCCTATTGGATCAAGCGCGCTCAATTCGCTGCCGACCACGGCGTCAAGATCGCCATCGAAATGCACCCCGGCTTCGTAGTCTATAGCCCGGAGACGATGCTCAAGCTGCGCTCCATCGCCGGACCCGCCATCGGTTGCAATTACGATCCCAGCCACATGTTCTGGCAAGCGATCGACCCCATCGCCGCTATCCGCGTGCTGGGCGATGCCATCTTCCACGTGCACGCCAAGGACACGCAGATTTACGACCGCAACCTGCCGCTCACCGGCGTGCTCGACACCAAGTCCTACACCGACGAACGCAACCGCGCCTGGATCTTCCGCACCTGCGGTTACGGCCACGACGCCGGCTGGTGGAAGGAGTTCGCCTCCACCCTGCGCATGTTCGGCTACGACTACGTGCTCTCGATCGAGCACGAGGACAGCCTGCTGTCACCTGAGGAAGGTCTCACCAAAGCCGCCGAGTTGCTGAACGGCCTGGTGATGCGCCAGCAGCCGGCCGCGGCCTGGTGGGTGTGAGACCGGTGCGGCTGGGCGCATCCCCGTCGGCGGGGCGTCTGGCCGCCCACTTCCGCGGAACGGGAGTTTTTCGTCAACTTGACGCCAAACCACTCAACCTTCGGGTAGTGCGTCAACCATCCTCAATCCTTCGCGCTCTCGGACGGTACAATCGTTCTACGAACTATGCCTTTAACTCCCGGAACTCGGCTGGGGCCCTATGAGATCCTAGCGCCCATCGGGGCAGGCGGCATGGGGGAAGTCTACAAGGCCCGCGACACGCGTCTCGACCGTTTGGTCGCCATCAAAGTCTCGCAGGCGGAATTCTCGGCACGATTCGAGCGCGAGGCGCGCGCCGTGAGCGCGCTGAGTCATCCCAATATTTGCCAGCTCTACGATGTCGGGCCGAACTACCTGGTGATGGAATTCATTGAGGGCTCGCCGCTGCCGACGGTGGAGAATGCTCGCAAACTGCTCGATCTGGCGGTGCAGACGGCTGACGGGATGGCTGCGGCCCACGCGGCCGGAATCGTGCACCGCGATCTCAAGCCGGACAACATCCTGGTGACGCGCGAGGGGCGGGTGAAGATTCTCGACTTCGGGCTGGCAAAATCGGCTGTATCCGCGCAGGGCGCCGCGAATGCCGCTACTATGACCATGAGCATCACCGACCCCGGCACGACCGCCGGCACCGTCAATTACATGTCGCCCGAACAGGCGCGCGGGGAACCGAATCTCACCGTCCAGTCGGACCAGTTCTCGTTCGGCCTGGTGCTGTACAAGATGGCCTCGGGCAAGAGGGCCTTCGAGCGGCGCAGCGCAGCGGAGACCATGACGGCCATCATCCGCGAGGAGGCCGAGCCGCTGCCCGCCAGCGTGCCTCTGCCGCTGCGCTGGGTGGTGGAACGGCTGCTGGCCAAAGAGCCTGCCGAGCGCTACGACTCGACGCGGGACCTGTATCGCGAGCTGAACCAGATTCGCGACCGGCTGTCGCAAAGCACCAGTGCCGTTGGGGCGGCGCCGGCCCCTGGCGCGGTGCGCAAACGGAGGCGTCTTCTTCTGGTTCCTGCGGGCGCCCTCGCATGTCTGGCCGCCGGATTCGTTCTTAGGCTACTCCTGACTCCGTTGTCCCCTCCGGATCTGTCGCAGTACAAGTTCACGCGGATCGCACCGGGACAAACCGAGGAGCGCGCCCCGGCATGGTCGCCGGATGGAAATAGCATCGCCTATTCGGCCCGAGTTCATGGAGTCCAACAGGTTTTCACGCGCGGTGTCGGGTCGCAAGACGCAGCGCAGCTCACCGGATCGACTAAGGATTGTCTCTACCCGATCTGGTCTCCCAACGGCGAATCCATCTATTACGTCTCAGAACACAGCCTGTGGACTGTTCCTGCCTCAGGGGGCGCCGGCCGGCTGGTTCTGGAAGACGCCGATGCAGCCGCCATTCACCCTGATGGCAAAACGCTGGCGTTTGCGCGCGACGGCAAGCTTTGGCTTGCTGCCCTTCACGGGGGAACGGCGAAGGAGTTCTGGCCGGGTCCGCTTGCGCCCACCATGCCTACGACAAACATGTGTTTCTCGCCCGATGGCTCCTATCTCGCTTTTGACAACGGGACGGTTTGGCTTTTTTCCTATCCCTCCGGTAAGCCCCGAAAGCTCTACACCGGAACAGAAAACGGAATGGGCGCTGGTGTGTGGGGCGCGAGCTGGTTCCCGGACGGCCGCAGTTTACTGGTGGCGCGCAACAGCGCAACCGACTCATTGATCCGGCTGGCTGTCGCGGATGGCAGCCGGCAGACCATCTATTCTGCGGGTTTCACGATCCAGGGTTCCTCGGTGTCGCCGGATGGCAGGAAGATCGTCTATTCGGCCGCGGAGTACGAATGGAACATCGTCGAAATCGGGCTCACCGATGGCGCCGTGCACGTGCTGGTCGAGAACGGAGGAACCAACATTTCGCCAGATTGGGCGCCGTCGGGCACGCATTTTTTGTTCTCTGCACAAGGTAAAGCCGACATGGGTGCGGCGGTCATGGACCAGGAGGCCTCCGCTGGTGGCTTCTCGCGCCGCCTGGTCGATACCAGCTACGACCTTAAGGAAGCACGCTGGTCGCCGGACGGGGCACGGTTCGTCTTTGTGGATAGTGGCTATACAGACAGGCTGAGGCTGGCGAACGCGGCTGGCGGCCATGCCATCCTGCTGGACCAGGCCCACAACATATATGGAGAAGCGTGGTCGCCTGATGGGCAGTGGCTCTCGTATGATCGCCAGAACGAAGGCCAGTCGAAGCTGGCGAAGATTCGAGCTCTGCCGGGCGCCGGTCCCGTGATCCTGGCGGACGCAGAAGGCCCGACGCAATGGTCGCCGGCGGGGGACTGGATTCTGTACAGTGCGGGGAACAGTCTCTGCCTGATCTCGCCCGACGGCAAGTCCAGACGGACGCTGTCCTCCCGCCGGTTCATGGTCTACGACTTCTCGAAGGATAGCCGCCGCGTTTACGGCATTTTTCACAACGCGACAGACCCGAATCGGGAGTGGCAGCTTTACGAGGTGAGCGTGACGACCGGAGCCGAAAAGCTCGTGTCGTCCTTGGATCTCCCGCCTGCATCCGCTAGACTGTCTGGGTTCAGCATCCATCCGGACGGCAAACGCGCTCTCACCTCGGTCGCGAAGTTTCCTTTTCAAATTTGGATGCTCGAAGGTTTCGAGCAGCCGCGCGCTAAGAACTGGTTCGCGGGGCTGGTGGGGCGGCGATGATCTTCCTTCCAACCCCTAGCGAGGGCCCTCCGAGATTCACGCTTGTCAGTGCCGGCGCACTATGCTGCGTTCAATCAGGGCAAGCGTCCGCTCATAGTCAAGGCCATCGTCGGGCACCGGCACCAAAGGCTTGTCGCTTGGCCGGGCGGCTAGCGCGTCAGTCCGTGGATTCGGGCGAGACAGCCAATGTAAGTAGCACGAACTGAAGCCACATCCTGCGTTGCGCTCGCACGGCGAGACCGGCGGCATCCAGAAGCCCATGCAAGGTCCGGCGGGCTCGCACCCTTTCGTTGAACAGGCGCCCCAGCCACAGCGTGTGATCCGCCAAGGCAAACAGGCCGCCGGGACGCAACACCCTCCGAATTTCCCGAAGTCCCTTGGATTGATCCGCCCAATGATGAAAGGAGATGCTGCTCAGAACCAAGTCCATGCTGTGACTCGGTAAGGGGAGTGCTTCGGCATGTGCGAGATGGAAGTCCGCGCTTGGATTGAGACGTGCAGCCTTCAGTATCATCCGCTGCGCCGGATCAACTCCGAACAGACGCGCGGAGGGCCAGCGCGCCGAGATCGCGCGCAACAGGCGGCCCGTTCCGCAGCCAATATCGAGAATACTCGCGGCAGATTTGACCGGCTCCACGCGCTCAATCAAGTCGAGCATGGCGGCATGGACCGGGTCAAAGTACCAGCGCTGCAATTTGGATTGATCGTAGGTGGCGGCCCAGCGATCGAACCGCTCCACATCGTTTTCCCGTCCCGGTGGCATCTCATCGAGCAACGGCGTGTGGGCCTGTGCCCATTGGCGATTGTACGTCGAGTCGAGCGTGTTTGGGGCAGCGCTTGCGCCCTGTAATGAGCAGACTCAACCCTCGGTCGTAAACCGTCAAACGCGCGCGGATTGGGCTCATTTTTTCGAGGCGCGCAGACGTTCCACGATCTCCCGCAGTTGCGGGCTCGGTTTGAGTAGCAGGGCGGCCTCATACTCAGCGAGCGCCTCCGCCAGTCCGCCAGGCATCCGTGCCAGGGCGGCGGCCAGGTTGTAATGCGCGTCCCAGTAGTTGGGGTCTAACTGCAGAGCCTGCCGGTATTCGGCGACGGCATCCGGCAACCGGCCGGACATGTGTGACAGCGCATACCCGAGATTGCCGTGCACCATGGCGGAATCCGGATGAATTCGCAAGGCTGTTTCATATTCGGCGATGGCATCCGGCAGCCGGCCGGGGATCTGCGATAACGCTGTCCCCAGGTTGCTGTGCGCCTCCCAGTAATCCGGCCTGACCTGAATCGCCGCCTCGAATTGCGCAACAGCCTCCGGCAGCCGCCCCGGCGTCTGTGCCAGGATCTCACCCAGGTTGTTGTGCGCCTCCGCGAACTGCGGGTTGGCGTCGATCGCCGCCTGGTACTGGGCGATGGCATCCTGCAATCGGCCCGGGATGCGCGTGAGCGCGTTTGCCAGGTCGTTGTGCGCGGCGGCGCTGTCGGGCTGAATCCGCAGCGCGGTTTCGTACTGGGCAACGGCCTCCTCGGTCCGCCCGGCCAGCAGCAAGGCATTCCCGAGATTGGTGTGCGGCCTCACGGACTCGGGCGCAAGACGAACCGCAGTTTGGTATTCGGCGATCGCGCCGTCCAGCCGGCCCGGCATTTCGAGCAACGCGTTTCCCATGCTGAGATGGGCTTCCCAGTAATCCGGATTAGCCCGGATTGCCGCCTGAAAATGAGCTATAGCTTCAGCCCGGTCGCCGGGAACTTGAAACAGGATGTTGCCCAGATTGTCGTGTGCCAGCCAGGCGTCGGGATTGCGCGCCAACGTTTCACGGTAGAGTGTCTCCACATCCGTGTACATCATACTCTGGCGCCAGGTCAATCCGGCCAGACAAGCCAGGAGCACGGCGGACAGGCCGGCGCGCCATTGCTGTTCCAGTTTCCAGCGCTGGGCCGCAGCGGCCAAAACCGCCGCAACCGGAACAATGATGGCGAGGCTTGCCAGGTACTGGAAGTGATCGGCGATGAAAGAGTAGCGGAAATAAAAAAAGCTCAGGAGCCCGAGCACTGGAAAGAGCGTACCGACGAAAATCAGGAAAGCGGCCAGCGGCCCACGATTCCGCCGGGCCAGCCAACCGAGAGCGATGGCCACCGCCGCCAGTCCGGCAGGGAAAAGATATTGCCACCACTCACTGGCATCGATCTTCCACCGGGGATAGTAAAAAATCAGGTTGACCGGCCAGAGTAACTTAGAGGCGTAGAACCAAGGCGTGCGGCCCGCCAGCAAAATATGCTGAAGCAGTGAAAGCGCGAAGTCCGGTCCCTGAGCGCCGATGTATACCCTGTCCACGTACCGGGTAAGAAGCCCCGAAGACACGGCCAGCCCGAACCACGGCAGCATGGGCAGCACGTCGCGCCGCCATTGCAACCGGCCGCGCAGCCACCAAAGCAGCACCAGCAGCACGGCCGGTAAGGGCGCCGTCGCCGTCTTAGTCGCCAGAGCCAGAGCAAATAGCCCCAGCGCCAGGAAGTACTTTGACTTATGGCGTGTCTGATCGAAGTGCAAATAAGTGAAGGCAGATGCCAGATAGAAGACCCCGGAGAGGGTGTTCTTCTGCTCGGTGATCCAAGCCACCGACTCCACGAAGACCGGGTGGAGGGCAAATATGAGGCCCGCCAACCACGCCCCCGGCAATTTCAGGCGCCTTACAATCAGAATCACAAACAGGGCCGCCACACTGTGCAGGACGACGTTGGTCAGATGGTAGCCCAGCACGGCGTCGCCCCATAAGACATGCTCGAACCAGAACGCGCTGTGCACCAGTGGATAGTACTGGCCCGTGGCTGACAGGCCGAGGTCGGTCCAGATCCGCCACAGACCGTGAAGAGACCGAAGCTCCGGCCGGGTCACGTAGTTCGGATCGTCCCAAATCAGGCCGCCTCGCAGTGCCGGCAGATAAGCCACCAGAGTGGCGCACAGGATAAACGCAAATGCGAGCAGATCCCTCGGATGGATCCCGTTCCGATCTGGGCCGGCGGTGGGGTTTGCGCTCGGGGATCTTCGTTTGGGCATCTGGGTCTGATTCTACAACCCATTCAGGAGACAACAAGGGAAGGCCTGGGACTGCCGCAGGGTGACGATGGGAGACGTCTGAACCAGGACCAGGCGGTTCTCAACCTCAAACCTCCGCCGATCGAACATTCCGGTAGGCAGCCCGAATCGCGCCGTGCCGTTCCGGGAGCATTGGCGAATCCACTGAGACAAAAGTGGGCGTATCGTAAAGTGGGCCGAAGCGTGCCGCTGGGCCACCGGAAAGGTAGATCCCGTGACACGCCGTTCACCGCAGATGGAGCAGACGACAGTCCATCTTGACGTCTAGCCCCCTCTCCGGCTCGTGCTGCCCCACGCGGTCCAGACACGGCGTGCCGGGCGCCCCGACGGCCGGGTTAGCGCCGATGGGGCGCATCCCCTTCAATTGCAGGCCGCCGGTTCCAGGCTCCTCACTTTGGCCGACAGAGTAGTGCGTTTAAGCCGCAGCATGTCGGCGGCAGCTTTCTTATTGCCACCTGTCTTGCGGAGGGCCTGCTCCAGTATGCTGCGCTCGATCAAGGCGAGCGTTCGCTCATAGTCAAGGCCATCGTCGGGCACCGGCACCAACGGCGTGTCGTCCGGGCGGGCGGGAATCGGCGCGCGGTCCGGGAGCGGCAGCGGAAAGTCGCCGGGAAGCAGCATGCCGCGGTTGCCGCTCAGCGCCACTGCCATTTCGATCGCGTTCTCCAGTTGCCGGACGTTGCCCGGCCAGCTCTGCGCGCACAGCCGCTCGCTAGCCTCCGGCGCGATCAGTTTGGGCGGAATCTCTTCCTGACGGCAGATCTTTTCTATAAAGTGCAGCGCCAGCGCCGGCACGTCGCCCGGCCGCTGGCGGAGTGCCGGCATCCGGATCGGCACTACGTTGAGCCGGTAGAACAAGTCCTCGCGGAATTTCCCTTGCTCGATTCGCCGTACCAGGTCGCTATTGGTGGCGGCGATCACGCGCGCGTCGGCGCGAATCGTCTCCGAGCTTCCCAGGCGCTGGAATTCCCGCTCTTGCAGCACGCGCAGCAGCTTGGCCTGCAGTTCCAGGGGCAGCTCGCCGATCTCGTCCAGAAACAAAGTCCCGCCCTGCGCCTGCTCGAAGCGGCCCATCCGGCTTTGCACCGCTCCGGTGAAGGCGCCGCGCACGTGGCCGAACAACTCGGCCTCCAGGAGATTTTCCGGCAGCGCGCTGCAGTTCACCGCGACCCAAGGTCCCAAGCGGCGCGGTCCAGCCAGGTGCAAAGCGCGCGCAGCCAGCTCCTTGCCGGTGCCGGTTTCGCCGCTGATCAGCACGGTGGCGCGGCGCGCGCCGACCAGCCGGATCAAGCTGCCCACCTGGCGCATCTCGCGGCTATCTCCGACCAGCAGCCCTTCCCAGTCTTCCAGCCCGATCTGTGCCGCGAGTTGCTCCAAACTACGGATGCGGCGCGGCTCGAGCGCCTGCTCGATCTGCAGGCACTCCTCGCCTGGCGGCCAAAGAAACTGGTGGATGCCCAGACGCGCCAGCCGCACAGCATCATTGAGTGTGGCCGAAGGGTCCCGTGCCAGGACGGGGGTGCCCGGCGCCAGCCGCCGTACCTGCTCCACCAGGGCGGCCGGAGCCCAGCCCGGTATTGGAAAATCCAACACAATCGCCCCATAGTCCTGCCGCGCCAGGCACTCGACCCCACTCGCCGCATCGACGTGCTCAACGGTCCAGGTCGCGGCCTGGCCGCAGATTCCTGCCGGCTTGTTCCGGTCGCCGCGAATCCAGAGCACTTTGGTTGCGTTCATAGCTGGTTACTCCAAGCAATCGGCAGAACCTGGAGGAACTTTAGAATTAATCCAAACTAAATGCTCAATCCGGCTAAAGCCCTCGCCTGATCTGGTCGATAGGACACCTAGCAGAGGTAAAGCGAACGGCTATGAAGGTTGTCGACCGAAACTTGAGCAGCGGGTCGCCGGTCGAATCCGGACGAACGCAGGAAACCCAACGCGCCAGCACCGCAGCAGGCGGTGTCGCCACAACGCGGGCAGGCAGCGAGGACCAGGTGGAACTCTCCAATACGCTGGGCAGCCTGGCGCGGGCCATGTCCACCTTTAACGCCAGCCGCGCCACTAAGGTGCAAACGCTGGCCGCCCAGTACCAAAGCGGCAGCTACCGGGCGGACTCTTCGGCCACCAGCCGGGCGATGATCGCCCAGGCGTTGACGGGAGGGGACGAGTAATTATGAAGGTGGACGCAGCCAGCGGGCTCGCGGCAGTGCGTGTCGAGGTGGAAGGCGCGTGCCAGGCACTGGTGCTGGCATCGCCGGAAGCACTGACTAGCGCCGAGCGGGCGCTCGAGCGGGCGGCCGCGGCGCTGCGGCAGGGCCAAGCCGCTTGGGACTGGAAATCGGCTAGTGAAGCCGCCAGGAAAGAGGCCCCGCGGCTGCAAGCCGGGATTCGCCGGGCGGGACGCCTGCTATCCAGCGCTTCCAATTATCACGCTGGCTGGCTGCGAATCCTTTCCGTGATGGCCGGCGGCTATTCCCAACGGGGCGAAGCGGCCCACCTGCCGGGCCTGCGCCGGATCTCGCTCGAAGGGTAAACCGGGATGCCCAGCCTGATCTCCTCTCTTTATGTTCAGGCGGGCGCCATCAACGCCTTCGAGCAGGCGATCGCGGTCAGCTCGGCCAACGTTTCCAACGCGTCCACCCCCGGTTACGCCAGCCAGACCCAAACCCTGGTGGCCATGCCCGAGGACATCAGCCAGGGCGCTACCGGCGGCGTTAAAGCCGGGGCGGTGGTCAGCTCGCGGGATCAGTACGCCGAGCAAGCCGTTCGCAATCAGCAAACGGCCTTGGGCGGAGCCACACAGAGTGTCAACAGCCTGACCAGCTTACAGTCGCTGTTCGACGTCACGGGCACCAGCGGCATTTCGACCGCGTTAAGCAGCTTGTATCAGAGCTTTTCGGCTTGGGGACAGACGCCCTCCGACGGGACCGCGCAGCAAGCGGTGCTGACGGCGGCGGGCAATCTTGCCACGGCCTTCCAGCAGACAGCCTCCGGGCTGACCAGCGCCGCCACTACGGCGGACCAGCAGTTGCAGCGGACAGTCGACCAGGTGAACACGCTGGTGGGGCAGTTGCAGCAGCTCAACACGCTGGCCATGGGAGGCACCGGGAACGACTCGGGCCTTGATGCCAACATGAACGCCACGCTCGAAAACCTGTCACAGTACATTCCGATCAGCGCCACCGAGCAGCCTGACGGTACCTACACGGTTCTGCTCGGCGGGCAGACCCCGCTGCTGATCGGCAGCCAGCAGTTTCCCTTGAGCTTCGACCTGTATCAGCCGGACGGTGCCACTTACCAAAACGCGCCTCCGCTGGCGCAGATCAAAGCTGCCGACGGCAGCGACATCACCGGCGACATCACCGGCGGCCAATTGGGCGCCTTGCTCAACTTTCGCGACACGGTTTTGCCCACGTATATGGGCGATGGCAATCAGGCCGGCACACTCAACACGATGGCCCAGCAGTTGGCGGACACGGTGAACGGAATACTGACCTCCGGCAACATTTCCGACGCTTCGGCGGACGGTTCCACACCGGCGGTGCCCGGCGTGCCGCTGTTTACTTACGACGCCACCAACGCCACCAACGTGGCGGCGAGCCTATCGATGAGCTCCACCATCACACCCAGCCAACTGGCGGCGATCGATCCCGGCCCTCCGGAAGTCTCCAACGGCATTCCGCTGGCGCTCACCCAACTCGAGAATCCGCAGTCGAGCGCCGATCAGTTCGATGGGGAAAGCTACACGGCGGCCTTCGGCGATATGGCCACGCAGACCGGGAACCTGGTGAACCAGGCGACGGAAGAACAGCAGGTGGCGCAATCGGCGCTCACGCAAGCGCAGAATCTGCGCCAGCAGCAATCCGGCGTGAATTTGGACCAGCAGGCCGCGACGCTCGTCGAATATCAGCGGGCCTACGAAGCCAGCGCCGAGATGCTTACCGTCCTCAACCAGTTGATGCAGGACACGATCAACATTCTTGAGCCGGGGACGGCGTAATCGGGAGGCATTATGACCATCAGCAACCTCAGTCCGGCGGATCAGGCATTTCTCACCGGGGTAAACCAGATCGAGCAGCAAATCACCACGGCCACCCAGCAAATCACTTCGGGGCTGAAGATCAGTGCACCCGCGGACGATCCCGCCCAGATCGACGACCTGCTCCAATTGCGCGCCGATCGACAGCTCAACACGCAGATCGGGAGCAACCTGACGATGGCCAATTCGGTGGCGTCGGCGGCCGATAGCGCCATCGGTGGGGCCATCCAGGTCATCGACTCGGCCATTCAAATCGCCACCCAGGGCGCCAACTCCCTCACCGGCGAAGACACCAACAGCAGCCTCGCCCTCGAGGTCCAGGGAATGCTGTCGCAAATGGTGAACTACAGCCAGACCCAGGTGCAAGGTCAATACATCTTTAGCGGCGACCAGCCGGACACCCCTTACTATCAGTTGGACCTTGCCGCGCCCCAGGGCGTCGACCAGCTTTTGACAACCTCCGCAACGCAGCAGGTTCAGGATCCGGCCGGCGGCTCCTTTGCGGCTTCGCAAACCGCGCAGACCATCTTCGGCGACCAGAACGCCGACGGCACGCCCGCCGCCGACAATGTTTTTGCCGCCCTCAACAATCTGCGCAACGCCTTGCTGAACAATGACACGGCCGGCATCACCAGCGCCTTGGGCGATTTGCAGCAAGCATCCACGCACCTCAACGACATGCAGTCCTTCTACGGCGAGGTTGAGGACCGCATCCAAAGTGCAACCACCTACTCGAGCACGCGCGACACCGAGTTGCAAACCCAGATCGGCAGCATCCAGGACGCCGACGTGACCAGTGACGCCATGCAGCTTTCGCAATCCAATACCCAGCTTCAGGCGGCGTTTCAAGCCGAGGCCGAAGCGCCCAAGTCTACCTTGTTCAATTATCTGAGCTGAGCTGTCTCAGCCGCCGCGCAAGGCGCCCGCGGAACAGGCGCCAATCGAACGTCCGAAAAGCGTGTTGTGGAATGGTCGTTTCCGCCGCAGACGACCGCTCCGTTGAAAATCGCGCGCGCAGCTTTGTGGGGCAGCTTGGTAAGCTGCGGTCCGATTGCCAATCGGACCGCGCTGCGGTTGTCAACCGCAGCGCAGGATGGCATCCTGCCCCACCAGGAAGCCGCGCTGGCTTGTACGCCCTCTGCCGTTGCTGCGTCCCGCCTACCGCCGCTGAACCGATTTTCATCCCTTTGGGAGGGCCGTAGGCCCATGGTCGCTCCCTGACGGTCGCGGCTCTGACGGTCGCGGCTTTGAACGGTCGCGGCTCGGAACGGTCCGCGAGTAGTGGGTATATGCTGCAGAACATTGGCTCTGCTGTCTGGCTCCGCCTGGCGCCAGCGCCACGCCTCACATCGCCAACTTGCCGTGGTACAGCAGGTCCTTCACCCGGAATTCGAGCTCCCGCTCGGGAAAATTCAATCCGGCCAGGTACAGGCGGAACGTGATTGATTTGTCGGCCGGCTTCACCACGCGCGGAAACACCAGCCGCAGCACCGGGTCCGCCGGCGTCGGCGGAAAGTAGCCGATGATCGAGTACGTCTTTCGCCCCACCGTCAACTGGCATTCCTGCTCCATGCGCCGGTCCTCCTCAGCCCGTCCCAGGTCCTTGAGGGTCGGATAGGCAATTGCCAGCACGAAGGAGTTGTCTCGGTTCTCGGTGACGTAGGCGGCATAGTCCGGATCGGGTTCCTTCTCGGTGTGCCGGATGCGCAAGCGGGCCTCCGCCTCGGCTTCCTCGACCGGTTCGGCGGTGGCGAGCCAGACCAGAACGTCCGGCGCCGGTCCCACGGTTTGCACCCAGGGACTCGAATGGCGCATGGCGTCGATCTCGGACTCCGACCATTTCTCCGCCGGCTTGGTCTCCCAAAACGGCTGCGCCATCAGGAGCAATAGAGCCGGCAAGGTGCGCATAATACATAAATATGCCAGCAATCCGGCGCGGCTGCGCGGAAGATCTCGCGGCGATCGCAGAAATTCAGGCCGCCAGCCCGGAGGCCGCGCAGTGGAATCCCGCCGATTACCTGGCATACGCTCTGCTGGTGGCGACGGTCGAAAGCGGCGTGGTGGGCTTTATCGCGGCACGGGCGGTCGCGGATCAGGAGTTTGAGATCCTGAACCTCGGCATCACCCCGGAATTTCGCCGCCGGGGCATCGCGCGCCGGCTTCTAATGGCCCTGTTCCATGACTACCACGGTACTTTTTTCCTGGAAGTCCGGGAGTCCAACCAGGCCGCGCAGATGTGCTATAAGTCACTTGGATTTCAGTTGGTTACGCGCCGTCCGGGCTACTATGAGCACCCCCCCGAGACGGCTATTGTCATGAAGTTTCATTCATGTTAAGGTGCGAGTAGACGGTGATGCCGTCCTTTACCACATCACGCAAGAGATTACCCACCGAGCCCTTCCGCACCCATGACTCGGCGCGGCAACCTCACTGGGAGGAATCGCCCCATATGGAACGGAACGCACTGGAGCAGTTGAAAGCGCATCTGATGGATACCAACGATGAGTTTCGCAAACTCGCCGGCCAGCACTCAGAATTTGCCCGAAAACTGGACGACCTGGAAGCGCTCCCTCATCTCACCAACGACGAGCAGTTGGAAGAATGCCGTTTGAAGAAGATAAAACTCCGCTTGAAAGATCAGATGGAAGCGATCGTGAGCCAATACCGGTCACAGCAGGTCGCTTAACATCAGGTGCGCGCATCACGGTAATCCGACGCCCGGCCGGCGACCCCGGCTGGGCGTTTTCATTTTGTAACGTGCCGGGCACGCTCTTTATGGACGGCGACCAGCCCATTTCGATTCCCATCACCGACGTGTTCGACCTGCACAGCGTTCCGCCGCGCGACGTGAAGCCGGTGGTCGAAGAGTACCTGGAGCAGGCGCGGGCCAAGGGCTTCCGCTTCGTGCGCATCATTCACGGCCGGGGAATCGGGGTGCAGCGCGAAACGGTCCGCGCCATACTGGCTCGCACCGATTTCGTTGCCGATTTCAAAGACGCTCCGCCCGAGGCAGGCGGCTGGGGCGCCACCATCGTGACACTGCGGTAGGGGGCGCGGTAGACCGTCAGCGGCTCCGCTTCGCGTCAGCGCATGCCAGAGCGTGACATCATCCAGATGTTGCCCGTACCCTCGACGAGCACCATTGCAATTCGCCCGCCCGCCGCCGACCAACCTCCCTGCTGATAGGACACGCGTCCGTGAAAATGCTGCACGGCGAAGGCCCCTCCCACCGGCTGGTGGGAACCTGCCTTGATCCGCTGCCCCCACAGGCACACATGTCCATCCCTTCCGGACGTGAAATAGAGCGTCTTCCCATCGGGCGACCAGTTGGCCCAGTGTTCGGCTCCTTCTTCCGCGATCGTGATCCAGACGCTCTCGGGAACCGGTTCATTTCGAAGTGGCCAGAAGCTGCTCCGTTGCGGGAACTGCCTGCCGCAGAGCCTGTCGTTGCTCCGCGCTGAAGCCGAGCCAGCGCTGGCCCATCTCCCGGTATTCCGCTTTTCCCCAGACCGCCCGCATGATCCCCGACGAGGAATGACTACGCCCGAGCAGCAGGTGCCCGATCTCATGCGTCGCTGCGTATGCCATTAGATTGCTGGCCGAGAGCCCGTTATGGCTGGCGTATTTGTTGATCTCGGAGGCATACAGCGACGCGTAGCCGCTGTCGACCTCGGCCATTCCCAGTGGATCGCCGAGCGGGCTTTTGCCATCAAAGCTCACCAGGATCCGCAGCATCACCAATCCCTTTTCCAGATTGGCGTCGCACAGCGCCGGCCGCGGACCCGCTTGATGCCCGCGGCAGTGCACCCACTGCATCCGAACCCCGGCGCGGGACAGCAGCCCGGCCGTGAGTGTTTCCATTTCGTCCAGGGAATTGTCGGCGAGTCCGGCATAGTCATGCACCAGAACCGTAAGGGTTGGATCGCCCGTGGATGGATTCTCGCGAGCGGTTGCCGCAGACGCTACGCACACTGTGCCGAGCGCCGCCACGAACATCGTCTTCCATGAGGTCTTCATGGGCCGACAATGCGCCAGCGGCGGCGCCCACTCGATGCACGGCGACGGGAACGTCGCTGACATCGAAGTCACGCCGCAAACGCCTAAAAACAGTTGGCTTAAGTCACAGGTGGTTCGACCTTAGGTGCTTTCATTTGCCTTCGCTTTCTCCCCTGTGAGGGTTTGTGATAGTCTCAGGCGAGGCTTTGTGGCCGCGGGAGCCGTACGGCAAGTTCGGTTCGGCGCGTTCGCGTTTGACTGCTCTTCCCGGGAACTGCGGAAGGGCGGAACTCGGCTACGTGTGCCCGACCAGTCGCTGGCGCTCCTGGCCATGTTGCTGGACCGGCCGGGCGAGTTGGTCACCCGCGAGGAGATCCAGGCGCGGCTGTGGCCGCACGGCACGGTGGTGGAGTTCGAGCACAGCATCCACTCGGCCATGAAGCGGCTGCGCGAGGCGCTGTCGGATGACTCCGCCACGCCGCGCTACATCGAGACGCTGCCGCGCAAGGGGTACCGGTTCATCGGGAACCTGGAGACGGCGCCCCCAACATCTCTCGAGTTGGTTGCGGGTACGGTGGTTTCGCACTACCGGATCGTGGCGGAGGCTGGGCGGGGGGCCACGGGGGTGGTGTACAAAGCCGAGGACCTGACGCTGGGCCGGGTGGTGGCGCTGAAGTTCCTGTCTGAGGAGTTGGCGGCGCATCCGCCGGCGCTGGAGCGCATGCGACGCGAGGCGCGCCTGATCGGGGCCTTGAATCACCCCGGCATCTGCACGCTGCATGAACTGGGGGAAGCAGCGGGGCGGGTTTTTCTGGCGATGGAATTTCTAGAAGGGGAGCCGCTGCGCGTGCGGATGGGGCGGGGCCCGGTGAGTGAGGCCGAGTTCTGCGAGATTGCGCTCCAGGTGACGCGGGCCCTGGAGGCGGCGCACGGGCAGGGGATCTTGCACCGCGACATCAAGCCGGACAACCTGTTCCTGACCCGCTCCGGGCAGGTAAAGCTGACGGACTTCGGCCTGGCGAAGTCCGTCAGCCAGGAAGATGGGACGGTGGCGCAATCGGCGGTGACGGGGACGAGCGGTTACATGTCGCCGGAGCAGGCGCGGGGAGAGCCGGTGGACGCGCGGTCGGACATCTACTCGTTGGGGCGGGTGCTGGCGGAGCTGGCGGGAGAGGGGCTGGCATCGGTGGCTCCGGTGATCGCCAAGGCGATGGCGAGCGACCCGGCGGAGCGGTGGCAATCAGCGGGCGAGTTTCGAACCGCGCTGGAGGGGATCCGACAGGGCATTGGTGAGAAGATCGCGCGGCAGGCCTGGTGGAGACGCCGGCTCGTTCTGATACTGAGGCTGCTAGTGGCAGCCGTTCTCGCGGGTGTGATCTGGCGGCTGCGCGAGGGGACGCCGCCGGGCGCTCTCAGAGCGGTGCCGCTGACTTCCTACGCAGGCTTCGAATCCTGCCCATCGTTGTCTCCGGACGGCAGCAAGGTGGCCTTCGGCTGGAACGGCGACAAGCAAGACAACTACGACATCTACGTGAAGCAGATCGGCGGGTCGGGCCCGCCGGTGCGGCTCACCACGGACCCGGCGGCAGAGTATTGTCCCGCGTGGTCTCCGGACGACCGCTGGATCGCCTTCGTGCGACAGCAGCCGGACAACGTGGCGATCATGTTGATGCCGTCTCTCGGGGGGCCGCAGCGCAAGCTCACTGAGATAGCGCAGATGGGGGATCTCTGGTGGTTTCCCTTGCAACTCTCCTGGACACCGGACGCCAAGTGGCTGGCCTTTAGCGCTGGGGATTCGGCGCAAGGGCCTACCAGCATTTGGGCGATCAACGTAGACACCAGCGAGCGTCGCCGCTTGACCACGTTGACCCAGTCCGCGGGCGTCTGGGGTGACAGCAGCCCTTCCATATCACCCGATGGCCGCGCTCTGGCGTTCGCCCGCCAAGTGCTGAATCTCATTAACGAGCTTTACGTGCAGCGGCTGACGCCCGATCTGCGGCCGGAGGGCGAGCCGGCGAAGCTCACAGACCAGCGCTACCCCGAGGTGCAAGGCATTGCGTGGACCGCCAATGGTCGCGAGATCGTGTACGGAGCGGGCGCCGGTGGGACGGATAGCCTCTGGCGGGTCCCGGTGTCCGGGCGGCGGGCTCCGGAGCGCCTGCCCTACGCGTTCCCGTCCGCCCTTCAGCCTGTGATTTCCCGCTCACCACCCCGCCTTGTCTACACCTACTGGCTCTGGAACGAGAACCTCTGGCGTCTGGACACCCGCACAGGCGAGCGCAAGATGCTCGTCAGCTCCACGTATTACCAAGAGAACCCGGAATACTCGCCGGACGGGCGCAAGATCGCGTTTGAATCCAACCGGAGCGGAAACGCGGAGGTCTGGACTTGCGATGCGGACGGCACCAACTGTGTGCAGATCACATCGTTCGAGGGGCCGCAGTGCGGGACTCCTCGCTGGTCGCCCGATAGCCGCTGGCTGGCCCTGGACTCGCGCGGGGAGGGGCGGCCCGAAATCTACGTGGTTGCCGCCGACGGGGGCAAGCCGCGCCGTATCACGGACAACCCCGCTGGTGACCTTATTCCGAGCTGGTCGCACGACGGGCTTTGGGTCTATTTCGATTCCGACCGCAGCGGACGATCTGAAATATGGAAAGTCGCGAAAGACGGTGGTGAGCCGGTTCAGGTGACACGCTCCGGAGTCGCGTATGCACTCGAATCGCCCGATGGCAACTACCTTTACTACATCAAGCTTTCGCCGGGTAACTCCAGCCCGGGTCTGTTCAGGATGCCGGCGCAGGGAGGCGAGGAAACGCGAGTTCTAGAGGGCCCCGTGGGAGGGGATTTTCAGGCGACCGCAAAGGGCATCTACTTCCAACCGAACGCAAAGACGATCCAGTTTCTTGACACCGCTAGCGGCAAGGTCCGCATCATAGCTACGCTGGATAAACCCACGGCGGGCCTGAGCATTTCGCCGGACGGAAGCTATGTGGTGTATTCCCGTTTAGACGGGAACAATAAAGACTTGATGCTGGTGGAGGGTTTCCGCTGAGCCGAGGCTCGGGCGCCAGCCAGTGTGAGTGATCGTCCGCGCGAAAAAACCTGCCTGCTCAACCCCCGGGGATTTCGGCGATTTGGGGGCATTCTTGGGTTCGCCCCGAGATCCAAGCAGGGCAGGCCTGGATCTTCGGGGCTGAGTGCTCCTCGCTCGTGAGCCCCGGTTTTGTTCCACTGGGGCGTGCTTGTCCGCGATTCGGGGCTTTCCGCCGCGTGAAATGCGGGTTCCTATTGCTTTCTCGTGCCCACCGCGGTGATGTTGAACGCGGGGGTGCTCACGACGATGTCGATTTGGGCGAACCGCCAGCTGCCGAACTGAGAGATCTGGCTGTAATTCGTCAAGACGAAAAAGTAAGTAAGCCCCGGTGACTGACCGTCGGGATAGGTGAATGCAGCCTGGCCGGTGCAATCCGGATTCAGGGTGTAAGTGCCCACGCCGGCTCTCCATTCGACCGCCGGCACTACACCATTGACGATGACATGATCCACTGAAGTCAGGTTCCCGTTGCCGTCGAAGTGCGTCAGGTTCACCCCGTTGACGGGGCCTGCTTGTGGCCCAGCTACGATCGCTCCGGTGATCCGGATCGAGTAGTCCCCGGAAAGGCTGGCAGTGTTGCAATTCGTTTGCGCGCGTGCCGGGACCGCCGAAACGGCTCCCAGAACGAATAGAACCGCTCCTAGATGTCTTACGAGTTTCATTTGTGAGTTTCCCCTCTTCTGGGCGGCCTGTGTCTTTTTTTGACTGGCTGCCCAAGTCGATCATCGTCCTTGCGGGCCTGACTCTCAATTCCCGGCGCATGGAATCCGGCTTCCCTCCGCGTGGAATGCAGGTTCCCGTATAATAGGCTGAGCGCTACGGACTTGGATGCCCGCATTCCCTGCGCCGCGGCGGAAAGAACACGTGGACATGGCGGGAGATTCGCCGACGATTCGCTTCGGAGTCTTCGAACTCGACCTCCGTACCGGCGAATTGCGGAAGGCCGGCCGCAAGGTTCCAATCCAGGAGCAGCCTTTGTGCGTACTGGTTTCGCTTCTGGAACGGCCGGGCGAACTGGTGACGCGCGACGAATTGCGCCAGAAACTCTGGCAATCTGACACCTTCGTCGACTTCGACACGGGTCTGAACAAGGCGATCGGCAAGATTCGTGAGGCCCTGGCCGACTCCGCGGCATCGCCACGGTTCGTTGAGACCCTGCCGAAGCGCGGATACCGTTTCATTGCGCCGATTGAGAAGCTGGCTCCGGAGCGGAGCGCACCTCGAACTGAGCAGGAGCAGACCGGGGCGAAGACCGCGGAAAAGGCCCCGGCGATAGCCGTGCTTCCTTTCGTCAACATGAGCACGGACAAAGAGGACGCCTACTTCAGCGACGGCCTGTCGGAAGAAATCATCAACGCTCTTACCAAGCTGCCGGGCCTGCGGGTGATCGCCCGCACCTCCGCGTTCCGGTTTCGTGGCGAACAGGATCTGCGCAAAGTCGGCGAGGCATTACAAGTGGGTGCGGTACTGGAAGGCAGCGTGCGCAAGGCCGGAAACCGGCTCCGGATCACGGCTCAGCTCATCGATGTAGCCGACGATTCGCACATATGGTCGGAGCGCTATGACCGCGAGATGACGGACGTGTTCGCCATTCAGGACGAAATCTCCGCGGCCATTGTGGACCAGCTCAAGGTGAGCCTCGGTGGCCCTCCAGCCGCCAAGCACCCCACTCCGAAGCTCGCGGCCTACGAAGCGGTCCTGGAGGGCCGGCACCACTGGTACAGGTTCGCATCGGCGGACTTGACCAAGGCGCTCGAATGCTTCGAGAGAGCCGTGACCATCGATCCGGGTTATGCGGAGGCCCACGTCGGCCTCGCGCACTACTACGTCGTACTGGCTGGCTTGTCACTGGCCGAACCACGGAAGGTCCTGCCCAAGGCCAAAACCGCGGCTGAGCGAGCCATGGAGGCGGATCCAACCCTTGCGCACGCGCACTCGGCTCTGGCGCAGGTGGTCCTCTGGTCCGAGCACGCCTGGCCGGAAGCCCAGCGGCATTTCCGGCGCGCGCTGGCGCTGGCGCCGTCATTGGCTTTGGTTCACATCGCGTACGGGGCCTTGTATTTGCGTCCTTTGGGTCGCCTGCAGGAGGCCTTGGCGGAAATCGACCGCGCCCTCGAACACGACCCACTTTCGCCGCTCTTCCGCACCGAACAAGCCATAACGCTGCTCTATGAGAAAAGGTATGAAGAAGCCGCGGAATCCTGCCGGCGGGCGCTCGACATCGACTCGAGTTTTTTTATGGCATTGGACGGCATGGCCCTTGTGCGGGCTTACCAGCAGCGGTTCGAGGAAGCGCTCGCTCTCGCGAACCAGGCGGTTCAAACTCACGGGCGACGGTCCCGTCCGTTGACGCTACTGGGAATGGTGCACGCTCTGGCCGGCCATACCGGCGAAGCGCACCGCGTGTTGGACGAATTACTGGAGCTCGGCGGTCGAGGTTATGTGCCCGCAGGCAGGGTCGCGGGGATCTACGCCGCCCTGGGAGAGCGAGACGCTGCCTTTGAGCGGGCGGAGAAGGCCGTCGAGCAACGCGATCCCACGATCTTAGCGATTCGGAGCAGCCCGGTTTTCGATCCGCTCCGCTCCGGCCCGCGCTACACGGCGCTGCTGCGCCAGATGAACCTGGCATAAACCCCCTCGCGCCAGCGGCTTCGTTCACACGCGCTCGCAACCGCGAATCGAGTCCGAAAGGCAGCAGAGTTGCCAATCCTCCGAAGCAACCGTCTACGAACATGGCCCTGGGGCCGCGCCTACTTGAACCGCAGCGTGATTCGGTTCTCTTTGCCGCCGTAGCGGAGCTCCAGGTCTTTCATCTTCTGCTTCTCCATCGGGAAGCAGAGCAGGCCGGAGACTGGCTGGAGGGTTTTCTTCTGGGGGAGCATCTTCTGGTCGAGGGATTTTTCGAGCGGGTTATCCTGCTCATCGCTCGTGATGTGCACGGTGGCCTTATTGCTGTCGACCTCGTTCGAGCCACCGGTGCCCACGCCGACGCCGGTAGAAGGATACATGACCGGTCCGCCGACGGGCACGGGCATGCCGCCGTAAGTGGGTCCGGTATCAAGCCCGCGGCCCTGCTGGGTTCCCGTGGCGGGGGAGATCACCATGACGTTTTTGCCGGCCACCTGGCTGGCTTCGTAGGGCGGAGTGTGCTCGCCGTCTTGGTTGGTCCACAGCACGAAATCGTCGGGGTCCACGGCGATTTCCTTGCCGTACTTCGGCTCGACCCGGATCTCGGCGACGAAGAAGTGGCCCTCCAGGTCCGAACCGACCAGTTGCTTGATGTCCTGGGGGTCGATATGCAGGGTTGCGGTCAGGATCAAGTCCTCGTTTTCGCCCTTGGCGGTCGCAACCGTCTTCTTGGGACCGGCCGTGAGCGCGAAAGTGGAAACCAGCAATGCGGCGAACAGACGAGTCGCCATGAGGCACCTCTGGTCCAATTATACGGCGCGGGAAAACTTCCGAGAGCCGGGGCTCGCCAGCGGCACTACCGTGTGTTGGGGCTGCTACAATGAGCATTCACCCCATCCAGGAGTATCATCCAACATGGACGAAAAAGAGCGCGCACGCGCCTTAGACCTGGCTCTCAGCCAGATCGAGAAGCAGTTTGGCAAGGGCTCTATTCTGCGGCTGGGGTCGAAGGACGCGATCGTCCCGGTCTCGGTGATCTCGACGGGCTCGATTTCGCTGGACGCGGCCTTGGGTGTTGGCGGAGTTCCGCGGGGGCGCATCTGCGAGATCTTCGGGCCGGAATCGTCGGGCAAGACCACGATCGCGCTGCAGATCACCGCCGAAGCGCAGAAGAAGGGCGGCATCGCGGCTTTCATCGACGTCGAGCACGCGCTCGACCCGACTTACGCGAAGAAGCTCGGCGTGGATGTGGACAACCTGCTGGTATCGCAGCCGGACTGGGGCGAGCAGGCGCTGGAGATCACGTCGCACCTGGTCAGCTCCGGGCAGATCGACGTCCTGGTGGTGGATTCGGTGGCGGCGCTGGTGCCCAAGTCCGAGCTCGAAGGCGAGATGGGCGACAGCCACATGGGCGTGCAGGCGCGGCTGATGTCGCAGGCGCTGCGCAAGCTGACCGGCGCGGTGAGCAAGTCGCGCACCTGCCTGATCTTCATCAACCAGATTCGCGAGAAGATCGGCGTGATGTTCGGCAACCCGGAAACCACCACCGGCGGCAGAGCGCTGAAGTTTTATGCATCGATCCGGCTGGACATACGCCGCATCGCAGCCATCAAGGACGGCGATGCCGTGGTCGGCAACCGCACCAAGGTCAAGGTGGTGAAGAACAAAGTCGCCTCGCCGTTCCGCGAAGCCGAGTTCGACATTATTTATGGGGAAGGCATTTCGAAGGAAGGCGACCTGCTCGACCTGGGCGTGGCGCAGAACGTGGTGGAGAAGAGCGGCTCCTGGTTCAGCTACAAGGGGGAACGCATCGGCCAGGGCAGGGAAACGGCGCGCCAGTTTCTGAAGGACAACGCCGACATCCGGCTGGCGATCGATGGCGAGCTGCGAAAGCTGCTGGGGCTGGTGAAGGCGGAGGCGGCAGAGGGTGCCCCGTCGCCGATGCCGCAAGCGGCGTCGTCGAAGCCGGTGCCTGCGCGGAAATAACTGCGTAGGCCAAGAGCGCCCTCCGGGACTTCGTGATTGCCCTGGCGGGCGTGCGACATGAAAGTGGAGCAAACGCTGGTTTCGCTGGAGGCTGGTCTTTCGCCCCGTTCCGGGGCTTCCTGCATGAACCGTCTTCCCCAGGCTTGCGCCCGGGGCTATCCTCTTTCGCCCTTACAGGCTCAGCGCCGGCATGTGTCCTTGCGCGGCGGCATTCACCGCCATGAAGCCCGCCTGCGTCCCGCCGCGACGTTGCGCCGCTTTCTGCGGAATTGGCCGAAAGACGTTCCCGAACCACCGCCGGCCGAGGCGCGCGCGTCGGTACGGGCTTCAGGATCAGTGAGTGCTTTTTGGAGCCACGACCGTGAGGGAGTGCACATGGGCCGGCGGCCCTCCGAAAGGGATGAAAATCGGTTCAGCGGCGGTAGGCGGGACGTAACAACAGCAGAGGGCGTACAAGCCCGCGCGGCTTCCTGGTGGGGCAGGACGCCATGCTGCGCTGCGGTTGACAGCGGCAGCGCGGTCCGATTGGCAATCGGACCGCAGCTTACCAAGCTGCCCCACAAAGCTGCGCGCGCGATTTTCAACGAAGTGGTTGCTGGCTCCGTCTGGGAAGCGAAGTCCACGCGCCGCCGGAGGCCCAGCCTCCGATGACCGAGCAGGAGCGGCAGCGTGCGATCCTTCTCAAGCTGACCGGGCTCGAAGGTGGAGCTCAGCGGCGTCCGCCAGGCATCATCCCAACCGGCCTCGCACCGCTCGACCGGGCGCTGGGCACGGGCGGCCTGCCGCTGGGAGCGATCTCGGAAATCTTTGGCTCGAGCGGGTCCGGCAAGACCACGCTGGCACTGCAAATGGTTCGCCGCGCGCAATCGAGCGGTGGCGCCGCCGCCTGGATCGACGTCGACCGCACATTCGATCCGGCCTACGCCGCAAGCTTGGGAGTGGCGCCGGACCGCCTGGTGGTGGTGATGCCGGAGTCGGCCGAGGAAGCGTTCGAGATGGCGGCCAGGCTGGCTGCTTCGCAAGCCGTAAGCCTGCTGATTGTGGACCCGGCAGCGGCGCTGGCTCCGGCGGTGGAATTGGACGCTGCGATTGGGACCAGCGGACCGGGACTGCACGGCCGGGTGCTCGCCTCCGGGCTGCAGAAGCTGGCTGTGTCCACCGCCAGGACCGGCGTGGCGCTGGTGTTTCTGAACCAGACGCGCTCGCGGATGGAAGCGGGTGCGGAAGCGGACACCAGCGCCGGCGGCGCTTCCCTGAAGCTCTACGCGGCGGTGCGCATCGCGCTGGAGCCGGCGGGAGCCGGGCTGGTGCGGTTTCGCGTCCTCAAGAATACGGCCGGCGAAGGGCATGGGCGGGGCGAGTTGCGGTGGATCCCCGGCGCCGGCTTCGCGGAAACCGCGTAAAACGGGGCTGCGAGCCCGAGCCCGTGAAAAAAACCGCGAAAAATTGGGGTTTTTTGCGCAATCGCTCTTTACATCCCCATGCCCTTCCCGTATGATTGTTATCGATTGAGGCCCGCGCTCCGGGGGAGCGGCGGGCCGTCGGTACAGTTCGAGGGAGTAATGTGGCGCTCGCCGGGCGCCGAAAGCATGGCGCACGGCACACCGAAAAACAAAGACGGGAGAATCAAAGGAGAAATATGGCGACGACAAGAATGACCCAGACGCAACTGGTGAAGGCGCTCGCCGCGCACGGTCAAGTCAGCAACAAGGTGGCGAAGGAGATCCTGGAAGGCCTGGCCACCACGGCAATCAGCGAAGTGAAGAAGAACGGCGTTTTCGTGCTGCCCGGCGTCGGCCGGCTGGTGCGTGTGGATCGCAAGGCCCGCATGGGCCGCAACCCGGCGACCGGGGAAGCCATCAAGATTCCGGCCAAGAAGGTCGTGAAGTTCCGCGTGGCCAAGGCCGCCAAGGACGCCATCGTTCCGCCGAAGAAGAAATAGGCGGCGATTCCTGCCTGGGAAACCAAAACCCCGCTGGCTCGGTTAAGCCAGCGGGGTTTTTTGTTGCGTGAATTCAAAAGCCGGTGGAGCGCCGCCCGAGCTTGCAGGCGGTTCCAGGAAGCCAACTCACTTCTTCGCCTCGACTCTTTCCTGGTCCTTTTTTACGTCCGTTTCTTCGTCGCCCTTGAGGGCGGTCTTGAAGTTGCGAATGCCTTCGCCCAATCCCTTGCCGAGTTCCCCGACCTTCTTGGTGCCGAACAGCAGCAGAGCAACCAAGGCGATCACCAGAACCTCGGGGAATCCGAGATTGAGCGGGCCCGCAGTCAAAAGTGGCTGCATCTATGGCCTCCTTACGTCCCTCTCAATTGTAGCCGATTTGCGCGTACCGGACGCAGGCGTTGAGGCGTCGAGGACGGCGAGCGTTGCATTCGTCATTCCCGGATGGGAATCGACACCCGCTCGCGCAGGCCCGCTTGATCGACGGCACGGCCGATTCTGCGGAGGGAATCGACACGCCGTTGCGCGCGCTGACGCTCGTCGAGGAATTGCCTGACAGCCTGTTCGAACAGTTCATTTGGGCCTTGATAGAGGCCGCTGGCGAGTTCCTGCTCGACCTGCCTGTTCACGTCCGCCGGTAATGCGACGTCCATGGCCGTGTCCTTGCTCTATTTTACGCTTGCCGATCGACGAGGCGGTGGAGGCATTCTGCGAAGTTCAGACCGACCGCTCTGTCTCCGAGGACTACCACAGGCTGGGAGCGGGCGCTTGGCGTGGCCTGCGCAATTCCGCCAGTGCCAATTTCCGGCAGAATCGCCCAAAAAAACAGAGGTTAAGTGCTTCGTTGCCGGTAAAAAGACTGGGCGATTCTGCCGGAAACCCACTTTCTCAGACGCGTACTCGGCCGCACCCGCTACGGAAAATGCGTCTGGCCCGTTTCGCCCGCATTATCGGCGGGCCGCCCTCATTCCGCAACCTGGAAATCGAGAATCCGGAACTCCACACGCTTTGTGAGTTCCCAGACACTTCTGTCGACGGAGCCGAAGAGTCGCTTCGCCAGCCCGCCGGGAATCTGGGGAGTGTAAGGAGTAAGAGTAGCTTTAGGGCTACCAAATGTCTGCCGGTCCACGTCAACGGGGTGCCCGTCGCCGTCCAGGAAGACGACGAGGAACTCCGCAAACACAACTGACTCGCGAAGCTGATTACGCAGTGAAAACGAGTACCTGCCGGTGTGGTAGCCCAGATCATCGCTTGTCCATTCGAACGCTCCCCCAGACAGAGCTTGGCTACTCGGTGCGCCCATGCCTCCCAGGATCGAGCGAGTCTGGGCCCCAGGCTTCTGCCGGGACAAGGGGAGCACACTCGTGGAGACGCCGGCGGAAAGCGCCATCAGATAAGATGACGGAATCGCTAGATTGAGGTTTTGTCCCTCGGTAAACGTGGCGGTTGCGACTCCGACGACCCGCCCGCCGCTGTCGAGAATCGGACCGCCGCTGCTACCGGGCGAGATCGGGGCGGTTATTTGGAGGAGCGTATCATTTCCGATCCGGCGAATGGCGCTTACAATCCCCTGCGAAAACGTCCCTTCAAGCCCCCGTGGATTCCCGACCGCATACACCTCGTCGCCAACGGCGATTTTGCTGCTGTCGCCTATGGACAGGGATGGGGCCTTGAGCCCCTGTGCGACGACTACCGCCAGATCGTGCGCCTCGTCGATTGCGACCGTGCCTGCAATCTCATACTTCACACTCTTGTCCACGAGCTTGCAGTAGCCGCTCACCGCTCCAGCAACCACGTGGAGGTTCGTGACTACAAGGCCATCCCGGAGGACAAAGCCACTCCCGAGCGATGTCGGTTGGCCGGTGCCGTCCTGCATTATAAGCATGGCAACGGAGGGAAACGTCTCCTGGGCGATCTGCCGGGGGGATCTGGGCTGGGATGAGCCGGGCTGCAGCGATTCCTGAGCGAACACGCTTGAAGCGGCGAGCGTGGCCAACACCCCGGCGAGGCAGCGATTCATTATGGTCTCCTCCAAATCAGGCGAGGGCATCCGAACGAAACTCTCGAAAAGTGGACTGACGCACCTTTGCTCCCGAACAGATTACCGAAGCCCTCTCCCTGGACCGCCAGTCGCGCAGCGTAGAAGATTTTCGCCAGGGTGTTTCCGGCAGGGATGGGATCGCGGTGCAGGCCGCCGCTTCTCTTAGTGCGCGGCGCGGTGTCGGGCCCGGCGTTTAACAATCAATTTAGCGGGCCCGGGTCCACAACGCGCGGCAGCAGCGCATCACGGCCCGAGCATCGCATGTACACCGTATGTCGCCATTAGCTCCTGAAAATACTTTCGCATGCCGACTGCCAATCCGTATGGAAGATGGGCATTGCGGATCACCTCCGCTTCCTGAGGAGCGGTTCGTGCGCCCTTGTCTAGCGTGCCAAGAAAGATGGCTTCAACATCGTCCAAGTACGCCAGCGCAAGCCGAACGCGCTCCTTCATGGACTGATGGTTGAATTTCCGGCCAAGACCCTCCAAAATGTCGCGTTCCTCTGCGACACGTGCCCGAAGCGCACGAACCGGTTCCTGTGATTCCGTATGCATACCTAAAGTGTATCGGCTACTGGGCCTGTCAACAAGGCCAGCGCCAAGCCCTAGAGGGAAATGGGAGGCGCACCCTCTGCGAGCTTGCGCAGCAGCATCTCCACAGGTGTCCGCGTTCCGCGAATCACGGGCTTACCCTGCGTGACGCCTGGATTGATCTCGACGCGACCGCTCCTGGTCGGGTGATGCAGGGAACGAACGAGCGCGTGCTATCCTCCGGCCGAACGGGCGCTGCGGGATAATACACGCAGGCCTTCATGGATTTCGTCGATCAGCTCAAGTCGCAGGTGCGCATCGAAGATGTGGTGGGGCAGTACGTGAAGCTGCGGAAATCCGGGGCCAGCCGCTACATGGGACTGTGTCCCTTCCACAGCGAAAAGACGCCCTCCTTCACGGTTCACGCGGTGCACCAGTTCTACAAGTGCTTCTCCTGCGGCGCGGGCGGCGACGTGGTCAAGTTCGTGATGGAGAAGGAGGGCCTCAGCTTTTGGGAGGCGCTCAAGCAACTAGCCGAGCGCTACGGCATTCCGCTGCCCAAGCGCTCGCAGTATTCCGATGAAGATTCGCGGCTGCGCGGCGCCGCTTTCGAGATGCACGAAATGGCGCAGGAGGCGTTCCGCGCCAACCTGGAGTCTGCGGCGGGCGAGGCGGCGCGAGCGTACCTGGAGCGGCGCGGCGTGGCGCGGGAGACGATCGCGCAGTTCGGCCTGGGGTATGCGGAGCGCTCCGGCCACGCGCTGGTTCGCCTGTTCGGCGGGCGCAATTTCTCGGGCGCGCAGATGGAGCAATCCGGCCTGGTGGGCAAGCGCCAGGACGGCAGCTTCTACGACCGCTTCCGCAATCGCCTGATGTTTCCTATCCACAACGAATCGGGGAAAATCATCGGTTTTGGCGGCCGCGCGCTGGCTGCCGGCGACGAGCCGAAGTACCTGAATTCGCCGGAGACCGCGATTTACAAGAAGAGTTTCGTGCTGTACAACCTGCACCGCGCCAAAGAGACCATCCGCAAGCAGGACCGCGTGATCCTCGTGGAAGGCTACATGGACGCGATCGGGGTCACGGCGGCGGGCATCGCCAACGTGGTGGCGAGCTGCGGCACCTCGCTGACGGCGCAGCAGGTGCAGGCCATTAAACGCCACTCGGCGCGCATCGCGGTGAATTTCGATCCCGACGCTCCCGGGGCCAACGCCGCCGAACGCTCGATCGGGCTGTTGCTGGAAGAGGGCATGCAGGTGCGGATCGTCGAGCTCGATGGTGGCCTGGACCCGGACGAGTATTGCCGCCAGCGCGGCGCGGCCGCCTACCAGCAGCGGTTGGACGACGCCAAGGGCTACTTCTACTGGCTGGCCGACCGCGCGCGCGCCAAACACGACGTGCGTTCGAGCGAGGGCGTGGTGGCGGTGCTGAACGCGCTGCTGCCGGCGGTGGAGAAGGTCAGTGACCCGCTGGAGCGCAGCGCCATCGCCAACGATCTGGCGGCCTACATTGGCGTGCCGCCGGGAATGGTGCTGGACAGTTTCCGCAAGGCGGCGGCCAGCCGGCAGGCAAAGCCGATGGAGCGGCCGAAAATCCCGCTGCGGCACGACGAACGGCTGCTGCTGAATGCGATTTTGTCCGATGAGGGAGTTAGCAAGGAGATCATCAGCGAGTTACAGCAATCGGACGCGATCGCGAGCTTTGCGTCGCGCCGCGTGTTTCAGGCGGCGTATGCGCTCGAGTCGGCGGGCGGGCGTTTGAATTTCGAAAGCCTGCATGCCCGGCTGGAAGAGGCCGATCAGAATCTGCTCGCCGAAGCGGTGCTTGAGGGCGAGACGGAAGTGACGCCGGCCGCGGTCGAAGCGGCGATGGAAAGCATCCGGCGCAGCGAGCAGCGGGGCCGTCGCGACCAGATGAAGGCGCGCATTCGGGAAGCGGAGCGCGGGGGCAATTGGGAAGAGGCATTGCGCCTGACGGCGGAGCTGGAAGGAAGCGATCGGGCGGCGCGCGGCCGTAGCTGACGGATCGCCGGGAGCCGCCGATTGACATCCGCGCCGTGGGGTACAATGTGTTGGACTCGCTAGAAACGCCGGGAGTACGGGGCTCAGTGGCGCTGGAAGATAAGTTCGAAGGATTGCAGCGGCTCGTACAGATGGGCAAGCAGAAGGGCTACGTCTTGTACGACGAAGTGAGCGAAGTTCTGCCCGGAGAAATGGGCGTCGGCGCGGAGCTCGAGGACGTTCTGGCCGGCCTCGATGTAGCCGGCATCGAGATCCTGGAAGAGCCCAAGGATTTCGACAAAAAGCTGGAGGAGGGCGAGGAAATCCTCGACCTCGAATTGCCCGCCGGGGTCGGCGAGAAGATCAACGACCCGGTGCGCATGTATCTGCGGGAAATGGGCACGGTGCCGCTGCTCACCCGCGAAGGCGAAGTGGAAATCGCGCGACGCATCGAGCGCGGGCAGAACACGGTGCTGAAATCGCTGGCGCGCGCGCCGCTGGCGGTTCAGGAAATCATCAGCATCGGCGAGGAGATGGCGCGCGACACCATCTCGGCGCGCGACGTGGTGCAGATCGCCGAACCCATCCTCACCGACGAACTGGTGGAGGAAAAGCGCGAAGAGTTTGTGCGCTCGGCGGAGGAAATCGCGCGCCATTACCGCAAGACCATGCAGTGCCGGCAGAAGCTGCAGGCCATTCCGCGCGCCATGAAGCCCAAACAGTACCGCCGGCAGTTATGGGAGCTGGGGCGCATCATGGTTCGGGTATCGCGCCAGGTGCGGGCGGTTCGTTTTCAAGGCCCGGTGATCCGTCATCTCATCGATTGCATCCGCGCCGCGGTGGAAGAGATGAAGCCGGTGGAGCGCGAGATCGCCCGCCTGCAGCGGCGGCTCGAGACCTGGCCGGGGGCGCGCGCCGAGGGAGTGAAGGAACTGCGCAAGGAGCAGCGAAGCTTCGCCCAGCGGTTGCAGCAGCTCGAGGAGCAGTTCGGGGCCCCGGCGGCGGAATTGCGCCGCACGCTGGAGATCATCACCAAGAGCCACCAGGAAGCGGAAGGCGCCAAGAAGGAGCTGATCGAAGCCAATCTGCGCCTGGTGGTCAGCATTGCCAAGCGCTATACCAACCGCGGCCTGCAGTTCCTCGATCTCATCCAGGAAGGCAACATCGGCTTGATGAAGGCAGTGGATAAGTTCGAATACCGGCGCGGCTACAAATTCTCGACCTACGCCACGTGGTGGGTGCGGCAGGCCATCACGCGCGCCATCGCCGACCAGGCGCGCACCATCCGCATCCCGGTGCACATGATCGAGACCATCAACAAGCTGATTCGCACCTCGCGCCAGATGGTGCAGGAGCTGGGGCGCGAACCCACCAACGAAGAGCTGGCCAAGCGGCTGCAACTGCCGGTCTCGAAAGTGCGCAAGGTGCTGCGCGTGGCGCAGGAGCCGATTTCGCTCGAAACGCCGATCGGCGAAGAAGAAGAGTCTCACCTGGGCGATTTCATCGTCGATCAGGCCGGTATTTCGCCTTCCGATGCGGTGATTAACCTGAATCTGCGCGAGCAGACGGCGCAAGTGCTGAAGACGCTCACGCCGCGCGAGGAGAAGATCATCAAAATGCGCTTCGGCCTGGAGGACGGCAGCGAGCACACGCTCGAAGAAGTCGGCCAGAACTTCGCCGTGACGCGCGAGCGCATCCGGCAAATCGAAGCCAAAGCCTTGCGCAAGCTGCGTCACCCCAGCCGCAGCCACCGCTTGCGCGCCTTCCTCGAAAACGGCACGCGGGGCCTGTAGACCCGGCGGCGGACGTGAGGGCAACCATCGCCGCCAAGCATTGCTCCGTTTTGCACAATCATGTTAGGGTGAGGTTGTAAGAATCCTGGAAGGCGTAGGAAATCGGGACTCGCCGGCTGAGGCCCCGCGCAGCGTCCAGAGGCACGAGTGGCCGATTTTCTTCACGCATTTCCGGGAAGCATCATTTCCTGCTGAGGAGAACTCATATGCCATTAGTGTCGTTACGGCAGGTCCTCGATGAGGCCGCCAAGGGTGGGTACGGAGTTGGCGCGTTCAACGTCAACAACATGGAGCAGATCCAGGCGATCATGGAGGCGGCGCGCGAAACCAAGTCGCCGGTGATCATTCAGGCCAGCCGGGGCGCCCGCGCTTATTCGCAAGACCGGTTTCTATATCATTTGATGCTGGCGGCCACCGAGTTGTACCCGGAGATTCCGACCGTCCTGCACCTGGACCACGGCAACAGCCCGGAGACCTGCCAGAGCGCCATTGACATGGGTTTCACCAGTGTCATGATGGATGGCTCGCTGATGCCGGATGGCAAGACGCCGTCGACCTTCGAGTACAACGTGGCAGCCACGCGCAAGGTGGTGGAAGCGGCGCACGCCAAGGGCGTCACCGTGGAAGGCGAAATCGGCTGCCTGGGCGGCATTGAAGACGGACACGGTGCTGGCCTGGATGGCCTGAGTCATCTCACCGATCCCGACCAGGCGGTCGCGTTCGTCAAGGCGACCGGCCTGGACGCGCTGGCCGTCGCCATCGGCACGAGCCACGGCGCGTACAAGTTCAGTAGCAAGCCGACCGGCGAAACGCTCAAGATGGCGCGGCTGATCGAGATTCACAAGCGGCTGCCAGGCGTCCACCTGGTGATGCACGGCTCATCGAGCGTGCCGAAGGATTTGCAGGACATCATCAATCAGTACGGCGGCAAGCTGAAGCCTACCTGGGGCGTGCCGGTGGAAGAGATCCAGCTCGGCATCAAGAACGGCGTGCGCAAGATCAACGTGGACACGGACAGCCGGCTGGCCATCACCGGCGCGATCCGCAAAGTGTTTGCCGAGAAGCCCGAGGAATTCGATCCGCGCAGCTATCTGAAGCCGGCGCGCGAAGCCATGAAGAAAGTCGTCGCGCTGCGCATGACCCAGTTCGGCCAGGCCGGCCACGCGAACGACTACAAGCCGCTCAGCCTGGAAACGATGGCGAGCCGTTACACGGCGGAGCCGGTGGCAGTCTAAGAGCGGAGTTCGATCTGCGCTGCGGCGGCGGGACAGGAGAGCGGTTGGTGACGCCTGTTTTCGGCTGCGGCAGGCCACCAGGAGTCTGCCCACCGCAGCGTCTTATTTGTTCTTTTGCATCGCGGCGACAATCGCATCCGGGACGCCGGCCTGCTTGAGCTTGAGCAGGTCGTCGTCGCCGAGGGCGAAGCGGTTGGGCTCGGAGCCGATCATCTTCAGGATATCCGCATCGTCCACGTTGCCCTGGACCAGCCGGATCACCAGGTCGTTGGTGAATATGATGCCCGTCCGCACCGGCTTGGCCGGCTGCGTGTCCTTTTGGGTCTGCTTCTCCCAAGCCAGTATGTGCCGGCCCAGGGCTTGGGCCAGCGACTTATTGGCCTGGCATTGGGCCGCAGCGTCGGTGACCATCCGGCTACCCGCGAGCTTGCCGGTTTTGGCAAACGCCGCCAGCGCACCATCGTAGTTCTGCATCACCATATACGCGATGCCGAGGTTGTACCACGCCGCGGCAACGGTTTTTGGATTGCTGTGGCAGGATGCCGAATTGGCTAGCGCCGCCTGCAGCAAGCCCTTGTAGTCCGCTGCCTTGAAAAGCTCGAACTCGGTGCGAAGGTTGCAGTCCTTGTCGTCCATAAACTGCATCTCCTCGGTGTCGATCCACGGCTCGTAGAGGCGCCGGGTCTGGCCCAACGCCTGCAGCCGAGCGGTCGCGATGAAATCGGCCGGGGCGGGCCACTCGGGCTGGGTGGTTGGGGACTCATTTTGTTTTGACGGGTCGGCGCGCAGCGTCTGGGTCGCCAGTTCCTCGCCGCTCCACCAGTCCTTCACGTGCAAGGTGGCCAGAAAGTGCCCCACGGTGCGCGAGATGTGCATCGCCGGAAGGCCCGAGCCAATAATCGCCGGTTCCGGCAGCGCCTGGCACTCCGAGATGTCCACGGAAATGGTGACCACCGCGGTAACGCCCGGCTCCGCCTGCGCCACCAGTGGAATGTCGTGGGCCAGCAGGTCCTGCCGCAAAAGGCTCGAAAACTCTTGCGAGCACCTGCCGGTTACCTCACCGAGAATCACCCGGGCTCCGGCCAGGCTTTCACCGAGGATAGGAGGATGCGGCATTTTGACTTGCAGCTTCTTTTGGCCGGTTGCAGGGTAAACCGCGATCAGTAGCAGGGAAAGAAAAACACAGCGATACCGGCGGCGCATTTCGGGGCTCCTCCGTTCGTCAGATATGAGCGATGCGAGTTTTAGGCGCATCACTGCGGGCAGTGGCCTCCGAGTGTGGCACGCGTTATAACTGCCGGACGCCGTTTCATAGATGGAGGCTAACTCCACTATGCGCTCCCTCGGAACGCAACTGGCACCTTTTTCGCGGTACTGGCCCTAAAGAGCGATCCTCGAATGATGACCGTTTTGCGCAACGTGATCAAAAGCACTGCGCGAACAGTCCACCGCCTGTAGATTCCGTTACGGACTGCCGATTTTTTTGAAGGAGGCACGCTGGAAGTCTTTTCAGATCCTGTTATCCCTTATATCCAATGGACTAGATGCGGTACCAGCGGTAACCCCAACTATCCCTTACCCCGTTAGGAGCGACAGTACCCGACGAACAGCTCCCCGGTGTGAGAGTCTTCTAGATATCGAGGCACTACCACGAACGGCAACCGAGCATGTTAGGGTCACAATTCCGCCCGTTCCAGTGGCTGCGCGTTGGTGTGCTGGTTGGTGTGGCGCTTTGCATCAATTTGTGGGCGCAAGCGCCTGACTACACCGCCGCCGGCATCGTAAATGCCTCGGATTACTCAGCGGGTCCATTTGCTCCCAGCTCGGTGCTTTCGCTGTTCGGCGCCAACCTCGCCTGGAGTACCGAATCGGTGACCCCCGACAACCTGGCGGCCGGCAGCCTCCCCAACGAACTGGCGGAGGTGCGCGTTTACGTGGACAGCGTGGAGCCTGTGCCGCTGCTGTATGTCTCCCCCACGCAGATCAACTTTCTAGTGCCCTCCGACCAGATTCCGGGGGATGTCACCATCACAGTGGTACGCCAAGGCGTGTACGGACCTACGGTGACCATCACCCTGGTTGACGCTGCGCCGGCGTTGTTCGTAATCAACGGCGGCTTCGCCGTCGCGCAGGACTGGAACACCAATTACACGCTGATGACGCCGGATGTTCCAGCGCAACCGGGCGACATAGCCATCCTCTATGCCACCGGTCTCGGCCACACGACTCCGCCGTGGGCGTCGGGGGTGGTGGCCCAATCCGCAGCCTACATCACATCCATGGCCAGCCTGCAGGTGCTCCTGAACGGCGCCGCCATCGATTCGCACCTGGTTCTCTACGCCGGCGTAACCCCAGGGTACTCGGGCCTTTACCAGATCAATTTCACGGTCCCGCCAGATACCGACGCAAATCCGGAAATCCGCGTCCAGATCGGAACGCAGATCAGTATCTCCTCGATCAAGCTGGCCGTGGAATAAACCAAGTGCACGTAACGTATCCCACGCGGGGTGCGTTTCACATGCAGGCGAACTGCGCCAGCGACGGTCCAGACGACCGGACTCTCCGGACGGCATTCGCTCGAGCGGCACTAGAATAAGAAGGAGGCGCGCATGTCGTTTCTTCGTGTGATGGCGGTTAGTTCCCTGGCACTGGCTCCGGTGATGGCGCAGCAGCCGGCGGCGAGCGCCGCTGCGGTTCCGAGCACGCCGGCGGTTAAGGCGGAGGCCGTTGAGGCCGCGTATACCGTGCCGCCTGGGACCAAGCTCCCGCTCAGCCTGATCAACAGCATCAGCACCAAGCGCTCCGCGGTGGGCGACACGGTTTATCTGGAGACGGCATTCCCGGTGCTGGCCGGCGGCCGGATCGTGATTCCGGTGGGCAGTTACGTCACCGGAACCGTCACCCAAATCAAGCGGCCGGGACGGGTTAAGGGTCTGGGTGAACTTTACATCCACTTCGATTCGCTGACATTGCCCAACGGCGTGACGCGCGATTTTCGCGGCCGCGTGAACAGCCTGGATGGCGATTCTAAGGGCCGGCTGGATAACGAGGGCAAGGTGATCAGCGACAGCAATAAGTCGGGAGACGCGGTGACGGTCGCAGAAGCCGCGTCCGCCGGCGCGAGTGTAGGCAGCATCGCCGGGGGAATTGCGGGACATCCGGTAATGGGATTGGGCATAGGCGCGGCTGCCGGCGCTGCCGCCGGTCTGATTGGCGTCCTGGCTACGCGCGGCCCCGATGCTATCCTTGAGCGCGGCAGCACGGTGGAAATGGTCATCGACCGGCCCATCGCTTACACCGACAAGGAATTGGATTTCGGCAGTTACCAGCCGCCGCACTTCGTGACCCTGGCGCCACCGGCGCCCAACTCCAAAAAAGCCGGCCCGCTCGATCGCAATCCGCTGCCGCATTAACGATGCCTCCCAAGGGCCGGGTTGACATCGCCACAAGCACGCGATGCCAAGGGCGCCGGTACGCACGGCTGGCATTCGTCACTCACCAGGGGACCGAGGCCCCGCTCCCGCCGTCGTAAAATAATTGCAGTGCCAGAGACAATCACACAGCCGGAAACTTCACGGGACTTCTATCGAATTCAAAAACTGCCGCCATACGTATTCGCGGTGATCAACGAGATGCGCGCTAAAGCGCGCGCGGCCCAGATCGACGTCATCGACATGGGCATGGGCAACCCGGACGGCGCCACGCCGCGGGTGGTGGTGAGCAAGCTGGTGGAGGCCGCACGCAACGCGCGCAACCATCGCTACTCGCAGTCGCGCGGCATTCCGAAGCTGCGCGAAGAAATCACCAAGCGCTATCTCGGCAACTACGGCGTGGAACTGGATCCGGAGCGCGAGGCCATCGTCACCATCGGGGCGAAGGATGCGCTGGCGCACCTGCTGTTCGCCACCGTCGGTCCGGGCGACGTGGTGGTTTCGCCCAACCCTGCGTACCCGATACATCAGTACGGCGTCATCATGGCCGAGGGGACCGCCGAAGTGCTGCCGATGCCGGACGCGGCGACGTTTCTGAACGCACTTGAAAGCTTCTATCGCACCGCGCCGCGCAAGCCCAAGATGCTGCTGATTTCCTTCCCGCACAATCCCACCACGGTGTGCGTGGACCTGGATTTCATGAAAGAAATCGTGCGCCTGGCAGCAGCGCACGGCACGATGATTATCCACGATTTCGCCTATGCCGACCTGGGTTTCGACGGTTACCGCCCACCCAGCATCCTTCAGGTGGATGGCGCCAAGGAGATTGCGGTCGAGATCTTTTCCATGTCGAAGAGCTACAACATGGCGGGCTGGCGCGTGGGCTACTGCCTGGGCAACCCGAAGATGATCGCGGCACTGGCGCGCATCAAGAGCTACCTGGATTACGGCGTGTTCCAGCCGATCCAGATCGCCTCCATCATCGCGCTGCGCGAGTGCGAGGCGGATACGCGCAAGATTTGCGCCGTGTATCAAAAGCGGCGCGACGTGCTGGTGGCAGGTCTCAAGCGCGCCGGATGGCAGGTGGAGAAGCCGCGCGGTTCGATGTTCCTGTGGGCGCCGGTGCCCGAGCGCTACCGCAGCATAGGGTCGCTCGAGTTCTCCAAGCTGCTGCTCGAAAAAGCGCTGGTGGCGGTTTCGCCGGGCATCGGTTTCGGACCGCTGGGTGAAGGCCACGTGCGCTTCGCGCTGGTCGAGAACGACCAGCGCATCCGCCAGGCCACGCGGGCGATCGGGCAGTTTCTTAAGGGATAGGGCCGCGCGGATTGGGACGGATTCATTTGCGCACGTGCGCCGCTGTCCGGCAACGGCTCCCTGACGGTCGCGGCTCCGATGCGGTTCAGGGCATTTCAGAGCCGCGACCGCCAGGAAGCCGTCGTAACGCAAGACATATGCTATGAGTAAAGCCATTCGCCTCACGCCGTCGCTTCGCGAAAAGGTCTGGGGCAAGACGCATCTGGAGCCGTGGTTCGCCAATTCGGCCAGCCCCATCGGCGAGGCGTGGTTCGCCACCGATCGCGAGCTGCCGCTGCTGGTGAAGCTGATCTTCACTTCCGAACGGCTGTCGGTGCAAGTGCATCCCGATGACGGCGAAGACGGCCCGCGCGGCAAAACCGAAATGTGGCACATCCTGGAAGCCGAGCCGGGTGCGGCCATCGCCATCGGTTTTCGCGAGCCGATCACGCGCGCGCGTCTGCTCGAAGCCACTCGCAGCGGCGAAGTGGAGCGCCTGCTGAACTGGATCGAAGTGAAACCGGGCGAGACTTACTTCACGCCCGCCCACACGGTCCACGCCATCGGCGCCGGCATCGTCCTCTGCGAGATCCAGCAGAACTCCGACGTAACCTATCGCCTGTGGGACTATGGCCGTCCGCGGCCCATCCATGTGGAGAAGGCGGTGCCCATCGCCGATCTCACCGTGCATCCGGGGGCCGCGCACCCGGTGCGGGTGGATGAGCACCGCGAGGAGTTGGTGCGCGCGCGCCAATTCGTCACCGAACTGGTGCGGCTTGAGGCCGGCGACGCGGTAAAGCCGGAGCCGCACGATTGCCAACTGTGGATCGCCATCGAGGGCCGCGGAACCATTGGCGGCGACGCATATCGCCGCGGCGAGGTCTGGCTATTACCCGACGCGGGCGAGCAGCCACGCATGCAGGCAAGCCAGCGGAGCCGCTTCCTTAGAACCTGGGCGCCATAACGGGCCAGGCCCCGCTCCCTGACGATCGCGGCTCGGCAATAACTGCGAGCGCGCAGCCTCGTTTCTGAGCCGCGCGCGTTACTCTTCCTTCGCCACCACCACAGTGACTTCGGCGATGACGTCCTTGTGAAGCTTCACCGGGACCTTGAACTCGCCGAGCTGCTTGATGGGCTCGTCGAGCTGGATCTTGCGGCGATCGACGACGAAATTCTGGGCGGCCAGCGCGTCGGCCACGTCCTTGGCGGTGACCGAGCCGAACAACTGGTCCTGTTCGCCGGCCTTCTGCAGGATGGTGACGCTGACGCCGGTCAGAAGTTTCGACAGGTCCTCAGCCTCGCTCTTCAAGTGGGCTTCTTTGCGCAGGTGCGCCTGGCGCTCCTGCTCGACGATCTTGCGGTTGGCGTCCGTGGCAGCCACGGCGAGGCGTTTGGGCAGCAGAAAGTTGCGCGCATACCCCGGCGCCACGCGCACCACTTCGCCGCGGTTGCCCAGCTTTTCCACGTCTTCTCTCAATATGACTTCCATGCGAGTTTCCTCCTGCCCCTAGTTCTGCGCCGCGAAGGGCAGCAGGGCGATGTTGCGCGCCTTCTTGATGGCGTCGGTGAGCCGCCGCTGGTGCGGCGCGCACACGCCCGAGATGCGGCGCGGGACGATCTTGCCGCGCTCCGCCACGAAAGCGTGCAGCGTCTTGACGTCCTTGTAATTGATGTCGTCCATCTTCTCGACGCAGAAACGGCAGATCTTCTTGCGCCGGAAGTATTGTTTCTTCTGCGAAACGACGGCCTTGTCGCCGCCGGTGGGCCGCTGTCCGGCGCTGCCGGGTCTTCCTTTGAATTCCGCCATGGCTTAATTCTCCTTCGGCTGGCCGGGCATGGCCGGCGCTTCGCCCGGGTGGGCCGCGCTCTGGGGTGCACCGGGAGCAGCCGCGGATGGCGGCGGCGCGCTGGCCGCGCGCTTGGCAGCCCGCTTGTCCCGCTGCTTCTTCCGTTTATCCAGGCGTTTCCGTGTCTGGTCGACGCGCACCGTCAGGAACTTGATCACCAGGTCCGAGACGCGCAAGCGGCGCTCGAGTTCCTTCACGGCATCCGCCTCAGCGGTGAATTCGAGCAGCACGTACGCGCCCTCGCGGTACTTGTCCACCCGGTACGCCAGGCGGCGCTTGCCCCATTTTTCGACTTTGTCCACGGTGACGCCCGCGGCCGTCAACTGAGCTCGCAACTGTTCCACGAACTGGTCGACTTCCTCTTCCGGCGCATCCGGCTTAACGATGAAGAGCTCTTCGTAAATCCTCATGCTTCCTCTATGTTTGAGCCTGGGGCGCGACGATTGAATTTCGTCATGGCCTTAACGACGCCCTCGGCGATTATCGAACGAACCGCATCGGCCGCGTAGCCGACGAAGTCGTCCAATTCCTTTTCCTGCGAGCGCCCGACCGGCGCCAGCACATAATCCGCGCCGCTCCGCAGCGGGCGGCCCGGATGAATACCCAATCGCACCCGCACCAGGTTGCTGGTTCCCAGGCTCGCGATCACCGAGATCATGCCTTTGTGACCGGCCGGCGTGCCTTTCGGCTTGATGCGCAGCGAAAGCCACGGCAGATCCAGTTCGTCGTAAACCACCACCAGGCGGTCCGGCGGAACGGAGTGCTTTTCCATCAGCGGCGCGAGCGAAGTGCCGCTGAGGTTCATATACGTTTGCGGTTTGGCCAGCATCACCTGATGCCCGTCGATTTCGCCCAACCCGACGAGCGCTCTGGAGTCCTTGCGAGTGACGCGGATGCCGTGCCGCTCGGCCAACCGGTCGATGGTGAGAAACCCGAGGTTATGCGGCGTGCGCACGTACTCCTCGCCCGGATTCCCCAGACCGGCCACCAGGAACATGGAAGCCTACTTTTTCTTGCCCTTTTCCTTGTCCTTTTCTTTTTCCTTTTCCTCGGCGGCGCCTTCCTCTTCCTTCTTGCCCTTCTTGATCACTTCGGGCTCGGCGGGCTCGGCGGCAGCTTCGGCCACGGGTGCGGCCTCAGCCACCGGCTCGGCTTCGGCGCGCAGCGCGACCGCGTGCGCAATCACCGTCTCCGGAGCGCTCACCAGCTTCATCGAGGGTGCCAGCGCCACATCGCTGGCGCGCTTGCTCTGCCCGATCATCAGCTCACTCACATCCACCGAGAAGCCTTCCGGTATCTCGTCGGGCAGGCATTCGATTTCAATTGCGCGGGTGATGACTTCGAGCAACCCGCCCTGCAGTTTGACGCCCGCGGGCTCACCCACGGCGTGCACGGGAACGGTGATGCGGATCCGCTTGGTGAGATCGATGCGCTTCAGATCGGCGTGCAGCAGGTTGCCTTTCAGCGGGTCCACCTGTTGATCGACCAGCATGACCGGCGTGGTTTCGCCGCCTTGAATCGCCAGATTAAAAATCGTGTTGTAACCGGTCGAGCTGTGGACGATCTTGAGGATCTCGCGCGGGTTTACCGATACGCTGACCGCGTCCTTATATGCGCCGTAGACGACGGCCGGAATCTGCCCGGCGCGGCGCGTGCGGCGCGCTTCGTTCTTGCCTCGCGAGGTGCGCACCTCGGCGGTGACGGTAATATCTCTCTTCACGCAAACTCTCCTTTATGCCCGCAAGTCCGGTTCACCCCGTGAGGGGCTGACGTGGGTTGCGGCCCGGACCGGTTCCTGCCCGGCCCCTAAAACCAATCTCGCTGGAACCGGGGTCAGCCGGCCCAACTTCAAATAAACAGCACGCTCACCGAAGTCTCTTCGTGAATCGACCGGATGGCTTCCGCCAGCAAATGCCCGACCGACAACGCCTTGATCCGGCTCGACCGCTTCGCCTCGTCGCAAAGCGGAATCGAATTCGTAAAAACCACTTCCTGCAACGCGGAGGCCTCGATCCGCTCCACCGCCGGATCGGACAGCACCGCGTGGGTGGCGCAGGCCGAAACGCTGGCCGCGCCTTTTTCGAGCAACGCCTCGGCGCCGTTCACCAGCGTGCCGGCGGTATCGATGAGATCGTCCACCAGCAGGCAGTGGCGGCCTTCCACGTCGCCCACCACGTTCATCACTTCGGCGACGTTGGCCTCTTCGCGCCGCTTATCGATAATCGCCAGGGGCGAATTCAGCCGCTTGGCGAACGCCCGCGCCCGCTCCACGCCGCCGGCATCCGGCGAAACCACCGTCACATCCGGCAGGTTTTGCGCCCGGAAATACTCGATCATCACCGGCGAGGCGAACAGGTGATCCACCGGGATATCGAAGAAACCCTGAATCTGCGCGGCGTGCAAATCGAGCGTCAGCACGCGGTCCGCGCCGGCTGATTCGAGCAGGCCGGCCACCAGCTTGGCGGAAATCGGCACTCGCGGCTTGTCTTTCCGGTCCTGACGGGCGTACCCATAATAGGGTAACACTGCCGTGATGCGCTCCGCCGAGGCCAGTTTCAGCGCCTGCATCATCAGCAGCAGCTCCATCAGGTTGCGCTCCACCGGTTTGCACGTCGGCTGGATGACGAAGACGTCGGCGCCGCGCACGTTCTCCTGAATCTGGAGGTGGATCTCGCCATCGGCGAACTGCCTTACCGTGCATGCGCCCAGCGCGGTATCCAGGTGCTGGGCGATTTCCTGCGACAGCGCCGGATTGGCGTTGCCGGTGAACAGTTGCAGCCGGTCGTGACTCATTGCTCTTTTCGGTTTCGGGGAGGCCATACTTTCGTGCCACTGTGCTCTTCCAGTGCCCGCCACCACATGGCGCGATAACGCGCGCGGCTCACCAGGGAAAAGCGAAACGCCTTTTCTTTTCGGAAGACCCTAAAAACTTCGGATGCCTGGGCGGAGTTGGGGAAGATTCCGAACACGGCCGAGCCGCTGCCGCTCATCAGCGCCATCGAAGCTCCGGCGCGTAGCAGCCGTCTCTTGATCGCGCCGATGATGCCATGCTGCTCCACAGCCACCGTTTCAAAATCGTTGCAAGCGGCTCTGGAGACACCCCCGTCCCACACCCGCGACTGGAAAGTAACCATTTTATTTTGTTGAGATTCGCTTGTCAAACGCGAATTCAGCAGACGGTATGCTTCGGCGGTCGAAATATGAATTCCGGGGGAAACCAGCACGCCGGCGAGCTGGCGGCCATCGGGCAGCGGAAACAGTTCCGTGCCGCGGCCTATGCCCGCCGCGGCGCCGCCCAATAGAAAAAACGGTACGTCGCTGCCCAACTGCTCACCGAGCTGGCGCAAACGATCCATCGGCAGACTGCGCCCCGCGAGCACCGGCAGCGCCAGCAGCACCGCGGCTGCGTCCGACGAACCTCCGCCCAGGCCCGCGCCCATGGGAATTCGCTTCTTGAGCCGCATCTCCACGCGCCCGGTGAGGCGCATGGCATCCATCGCGGCGCGGGCCGCGCGCACGGCGATGTTATCCGCGAGGTGGAGGTCATCCACCAGCTCGATGTTGGTCCGGCGCGCGGGGATGAAGGCAATGTCGATCGAGTCGGCCAGGGAAATCGTGTGAAAGATCGTGCGCAGCTCGTGGTAGCCATCGGGCCGCTCGGCCAGCACGCGCAGCTCGAGGTTGATTTTGGCGAGCGCGCGCAGACGCGCCCGGCGGGTTAGGCTCATCGGTCGTACTGGAGCAGCGAGAAGACCTCGCGGCCCGCCAGCCTGGCGCGCCCGTGGAGGAAGGTAAGCTCGACCACGAATCCCACGCCGGCCACTTGCCCGCCGGCCGATTCCACCATGCGGGCCGCGGCGGCGGCGGTGCCACCGGTGGCCAGCAGGTCGTCCACGATGAGCACGCGGGTGCCATTCGAAACCGCGTCCTGGTGCATCTCCAGGGTGTCCGTCCCGTACTCCAGGTCGTAGGTCACGCTCACCGTCTCGGCAGGCAATTTCTTGGGTTTGCGCACCGGCACGAAACCGGCGCCCAGCGCATAAGCCAGCGCCGGAGCGAAAATGAAGCCGCGCGCTTCAATGCCCATTACCACATCCACCTTGGCATCGCGGTAATGGTCTTTCAAGCCGTCGATCACCCCGCGCAAACCTGCCGGATCTTTCAGCAGCGTGGTGATGTCGTAAAAAAGAATGCCGGGTTTGGGGAAGTCCGGCACCTCGCGGATCAGCTTTTTCAGATCTGCCATTAGGCCTCAATGCGGAACGAACCCAATTCTTGCACGGCGCATTCCTGTTCTTCAACCCCGCGGACGTCGGCCCAGCGCGGCCCGCGGTGCAGCATGCCGGCCAGCTCGGCGAGCTTTGCCGCCGGGCCGGCTGCGTAGACTTCCACCCGCCCGTCATCCAGGTTGCGCGCATAACCGCTGAGGCCCAACCCGGCCGCGGCCATCTGCGCGAAGTAGCGGTAGCCCACCCCCTGCACGCGGCCGCGCACCAGCCAGCGGCGGGCGGTTATGCGCGCTGCCATCTCACTCCCAACTCAGAATCACTTTGCCCGAGTTGCCGGAGACCATGGCTTCGAAGCCACGCTCGAACTCAGTGTAGTGGTAGCGGTGCGTGATCACCGGCGTGATGTCGAGCCCGGATTCCAGCATCACCGTCATCTTGTACCACGTCTCGTACATTTCCCGCCCATAGACGCCCTTGACGGTGAGCATGCGGAAAATCACGGTACGCCAGTCGATGGCCATCTCGGCTGTCGGGATGCCCAGCATGGCGATCTTGGCGCCGTGGCTCATGTTTTCGAGCATGTCGCGGAACGCCGCTGCCGTTCCCGACATCTCCAGTCCCACGTCGAAACCTTCAGTCATGCCAAGCTGCTTTTGCACCTCGCTCAACTTGGTCCGGCTCGCATCCACCGCCAGCGTCACGCCAATCTTACGCGCCAGCTCGAGCCGGTACGCATTGATATCGGTGATCACCGTATAGCGCGCGCCAGCGTGCCGCGCCACGGCGGCGGCCATGATGCCGATGGGACCGGCGCCGGTGATGAGCACGTCCTCGCCCAGCACCGGGAATGACAGCGCGGTGTGGACGGCGTTGCCAAAAGGATCGAAAATGGCCGCCACATCCAGCGGAACGCTCTCATGATGCCGCCAGATGTTGGCCATGGGCAGCGCGATGTATTCCGCGAACGCGCCCGGCCGGTTCACGCCCACGCCCAGCGTGTGGGCGCACAAGTGGCGCCTTCCGGCCAGGCAGTTGCGGCAGCGCCCGCAGACCACGTGCCCTTCGCCGCTGACGATATCGCCGGGGAAGAAATCGGCGACGTTCGATCCCACCTCCACGATGCGGCCAACGAATTCGTGGCCAATCGCCATCGGCACTCGAATCGTGGCCTGCGCCCACTCGTCCCACTTATAAATGTGGACATCGGTGCCGCAGATGCCCGTTCGCAGCGCCTGAATCAACACATCGTTGATGCCGATCTTGGGAGTCTCGATCTCTTCCAGCCACAGGCCCGGCTCAGGACGGCTCTTCACCAGCGCTTTCACAAACACTACGATAGCTTAACCAGGCTTGGCCGGCGCTCACATCACCATGAGCACCAGCCGCGAGGGATGCTGGCGGTCGTGGTAAAGGGTCTGGTTGGCCTTCAGCAAGCGGGTTTCGCTTGCGATGGGACCGCCGGTGTTGGGGTTGCGGCCGAAACGCGGGAAGTTGCTGCTCGAAATCTCGAGCCGGATGCGATGGCCCTTGAGAAATGCGTTGCTGGCGATGCCGGCATCGAGCGTGATCTGGTATACCTGGCCGGGCAGCGCGAGTTCGGGCCGCTCGAGCGAGTTGCGGTAGCGCAGCCGCAAAATGCCGTCGGTCAGGTTGCGCGCGTAACCATCGGGGAAAACGTCCACCAACTTGGCGGTGAAATCGGTGTCGCGCTGGCTGGTCGAAACCCAGAGCACCGCCTTCACCGGGCCTACCACTTCCAGGTCGCGCTCGAGGGGCCGCGTGGTGAAGACCAGCACGTCCCGGCGCTGTTCTACCGGGCGCTGGTCCATCGGACCCCAGGGGAAAACGCGCGGGTTGCAGCACACTGCGCCGCCGCGCGTGGGCACAGGGTCGCGCGGATCGAACGTAAAGCGATCAGCCGCGCCGCGCCGCGACGGCGCATCCTCGAACGTGCCATCGCCCGCCGCCGTGTTGGCGCGGCCCTGGCTGGCGAGGTAGAAACTGCGGGTGCGCGCGTGCTCGGGCGGCCATTCGTGCGCATCCAGCCACTTGTCCGCGCCCATCACGAAGATACGCACCGGCGGGTCACCGGCAATGGCAGTGTCCTTGCCGTTCAGCCACTGGTCGAACCAATCGATCGTCAGTTTGCGCACAGGAACCGTGGACTCGAGGCCGAAATCCGCGCCGGCGAATTTGGCCGACATGTTATGCGGCCACGGACCAATCAGAACGTGATTCAGCCCGGACCTCTTGTGCAGCGCTGCAAAAGCATCCAGGTCGCTTTCCACGAAGTTGTCATATAGCCCGCCCACCGCGAATACCGGCACGCGAATCTGGTCGATGTGCTCGCGCGTGCTCACAGAGCGCCAGAAGCTGTCGAAAGCCGGATGCGCCACCGCCTCCTGGTACATGCTGGAGACGCGGCCGGTGGCGGCGACGTCGGCGGTGCGCAGTGGCAGGTGCCATACGAACCGGTTGAAATCCGGGTGGTAGCCAGGCGTTTTGAGGTTTTCCGCCATCCACTCCAGGCGGTTTCCCAACTTCATAGCGCCGCCGGTGGAGTAGAAGCGGTCGCGGTAATCGTCGTCGCCCGCCACCACGGTGAAGATCGCCTTCAGATGCGGATTAGCGCGCAGCGCCACTTTCCATTGCACAATGCCCAGGTAGGAACCGCCCGTCATGCCGATCTTGCCGTCGCACCATGGCTGGCGCGCAATCCAGTTCAGCGTGTCGTCGCCATCGGCGGGTTCCTGCGTGAGCGGCGCAAACTCGCCTTCGGATTCGTAGCGCCCGCGCACGTCCTCCACCATCACCGCGAAGCCGTGCTCCAGCAGCGCGCGCCAATTCGGCGCCAGCTCTTCGCCCTTGCCGTAAGGAGTGCGCACCAGGATGGCCGGCACGCGGGCGTGCTCCGAGGGCAAAAAAACGTTGGCGTAAAGGCGCACGCCGTCGCGCATGGGCACGGCTACATGCGCCAGCTTTACGGCCTGCTGCCGTGGCTGTCCGCCGAAAGCAGCGGCGCAGGCTGCGATGAGGCACAACACTCGCACAACAAGTCCCAGTACAGACTTCCGACTAACTCCACCCGATGGCGCGTCTGAATGTGCCCGGCCCCCCGCTGGCCGATGGCACGCGCCACCTCAGAGATCGATGTTAGCAAAATGATGTGCGCGCACAGCGATTGGCGCTCACCCACGCCGGGCGCCACCCGGACCACGGCGCCTTCCGGAAAGCGCGAGCACTCGGGTGAATCCGTCACCAGCACCGGTTTGCCGATGCCCATCATCCGGATGGTGATGCCCGAAGTCTCGCCCGCCGCCGGATAGCGCAGATTGATGCACGCATCCACAGCGCTGGCCGCTAGCCAGAAATCCGCGCCCGGTAGGTAAGGGAGGCGGCGGACGCCGGGCGCCGCGAGCAGCGGAGCGGCGGCGCGTTGCAGGTCGGTCGACACAAAATCGCCGGCTACTAGCAACATGGCATGCGGAACCTCGCGCGCCACCGCGGCGAACGCGTCGAGCACTTGCAGCAGCCGCTTGGTTTCCCGCAGATAGCCGAAGACGCCGAACAGAAACGCGTCCGGCGGTATGCCAAGCCGCTCGCGGAAGCGCAGCACCTGAGACGCCGAGGGCAGCTCCGGCGGCACAAACAGGTGCGGGATTTCGACAATCCGCGCCCCGGGGGCGTGCCGCCGCACCACCTCCTCCGCCGCCGGATTGTGCACCACCACCGCCAGCGCCCGCTCCGCCACACGCCGCAGCATGGGGAAATCGAAATAGCGCAGGTCGGCGCCGGACGCCGTGCGGCCCCGCCACAATTCGCGACCCAGCTCGCGGTTCCATTCGCTGTAGTTGTACACGAACTCTTCGGTATACGCCGCTTCGTCAAGCTGGCCAAGGTAGAAATGATTCAGCGCCGCGTCATGCAGCACCACCACGCCGGGGCGCTCGATCGCCCGCCGGTAAATAGCCGCGTGCAGCTTGTTATTGCCCAAGTGATAAAGCGCCACATCGCAGCGCCCGGGCGCGATCTCCACCCGCCCGCGGTTCCGCAGATCGGCCAGCAAAGCCGCGGCGTAATCCGCTACGCCGGTGCGCGCCGGAGGCAGCGGCGCATGGAAGCCAACGGTCACGCTTTTCGCCGCGCGCCGAAGAGCGCCGTGCCCACCCGTACGCAGGTGGCGCCTTCCTCGATAGCGGCCTCCAGGTCGTGCGACATTCCCATCGAAAGCCCGCTCAGCCCGTGCCGCTCCGCCAGCTCGCGCAAGCGGCGAAAATGCGGGCGCGCGGCCTCCGGATCCTCCGACCATGGAGGCATGGTCATCAGGCCGGTAAGCGCTAGGTGCGGGCACTCGCGAACGGCGGCGATCAGCTCTGGCAACGCCGCGGGATCGGCCCCACTCTTGGCCGCTTCGGCGGAAAGTTTCACTTCGAGCATCACTTCCAGTTCGCGGCCGGCCGATTCGAGGCGCCGCGCCAGCTTCGGCGAATCCACCGTCTGGATGGCATCGAACAGCTCCGCCGCGAGGCTGGACTTGTTGGATTGCAGATGGCCGATGAGGTGGAACCGCGCACCCGCAAGGTCGTGCAACTCCGGCGCTTTGGCGGCGAGTTCCTGCACGTAGTTCTCGCCGAACTCGCGCAGGCCTAATGCGTATGCTTGGCGAATCACCGCCGCCGGAAAAACCTTGGTGACGGCCAGCAGCGTTATGCCAGCCGGATCGCGGTCCGCCCGCTCCGCCGCGCCCTGCATGCGCGCGCGGACCGCTGCCAGCTTCTCCGCCAGAGTAACCGCTGCCGGTTGCACGTCCCAGTATGCCACGTGGCGCGCCTTGTTCTACACTAAAGTTCGATGCTCTCCCCAGCCGCCAAGGAGCGGATCGCCACGCTGCTCGGGGTAGGCGGCTATCTCGACCGGCCTGAAGACCTGGCGCTGTACGAATACGATGCCGGCCAGGACAAGCATCCGCCCGATGTGGTGGTTTTCCCGCGCACCACGGCGGAAGTGTCCGCGTTGGTTCGTATCGCCAACGAACTCGACCTCCCTATCGTCGGCCGCGGCGCGGGAACGGGCCTCTCCGGCGGCGCCATTCCGCGCCAGGGCGGAATGATGATCGCCTTCGCCCGCATGAACCGCGTCCTCAACCTCGACACCGCCAACCAGCGCGCAGTCGTCGAGCCGGGCGTTGTGAACCTGGATGTCACCGTGGCCGTGGAGGGCGAAGGATATTTCTTTGCGCCCGATCCTTCCAGCCAGCGCGCCTGCACGGTGGGCGGCAACGTGGCGGAAAACGCCGGCGGTCCTCACACGCTGGCGTACGGCGTCACCACCAACCACGTGCTCGGCCTGGAACTGGTGCTGCCGGATGGCAGCGTGGTGGAAACCGGCGGGCTGCCCGATCTGCCGGGATACGATCTGACCGGCCTGCTCACCGGCTCGGAAGGCACGCTAGCCCTGGTGTCCAAAGCTACCCTGCGCTTGATGCGCAAGCCGGAGATGGTGAAGACTTGCCTGGCGATTTATTCGAACAGCGAGGACGCCGGGCGGACCGTCGCCGAAATTACCGCGCAGGCCATCACTCCCGTAGCCCTGGAGATGCTGGATGGAGTGATGCTCCGCATGGTGGAGGAAGCCACCCACGCCGGCTACCCGGTGGACGCCGCGGCTGTTTTGCTGATCGAACTGGAAGGGATTCGCGAAGCCGTCGAGACGCAGGTGGAGCAGGTGCGCGCCGCCTGCCTTTCTTCGGGCGCCATCGAATTCCGCGTGGCGCGCACGGCCGAGGAGCGCGAGCGCTTGTGGAGCGGCCGCAAGAACGCGTTTGGAGCGGTGGGCCGCGTGAGTCCCAGCTACTATGTGCAGGACGGCGTGGTGCCGCGCACGCGCATCGCGGCGACGCTACAGTTCATCGCTGCGGTCGCTGCCGAGCACGGGCTTACCATCAGCAATATCTTTCACGCCGGCGATGGCAACCTGCACCCGATCATTCTGTTCAATCCGCGCGTGCCCGGCGAGAAGGAGAAAGCGCGCCATGCCGGCGAGGAGATTCTGAAGTGGTGCATCGGCTGCGGCGGCTCTATCACCGGCGAGCACGGCGTTGGCATGGAAAAGAATGAGCTTATGCCGCTCTTGTTCTCCGCCGACACGCTGGAGACGATCGGCCAGATCAAGCTTCTGTTCGATCCCGAGTCCCGCATGAACCCCGGCAAGCTGCTTCCCACCGGCCGCGGATGCAGCGAGATCCGCCAGCCCGCCCTGCAGCCGGGAAGCCTGGTGTATTAGGGGCCGCCTTTTTCCTATACTATGAAATAAGCGGGGCGCCGCTTCGGCGGCGCCGATTCCGGAGGTTCACGATGCCTGATGCCCGCGAGAATGCTGACCACCTGATTGATCGACTGCCGGAGGCACAGCTTGCGGCCTTGGTCGGATTGCTCGAAACCATCGTCGATCCAGTCTCTCGCGCTCTTGCCAACGCGCCTATCGACGACGAGCCCGTCACCGAGGAGGAAGAGCAAGCCGTCGCCAGTTCGAAAGACTGGTTCCGGCACAACCCAGGCACTCCCTTCGAGCAGGTCGTCGCCGAACTCGGCTTCACTATGGAGCAGGTCGGCAAGCACGCCCAAGAGGAACAGAAGGACCTGGCGGCTTGAAGCGAATCGTCTTTTCCGACCAGGCCAAGGCGGACATCCGCGCCATCCCCCAGCGCATCGCCATGAATATTCTCGCGGCCATTCAGCGTCTGGCGGAAACCGGAACTGGCCGCATCAGAACCCTGCAAGACCAGGACGATTGGTTACTGTCCCCAGCTTTCCCTGCGGCGCACTATCCCGCTTGCCAGTTCGTCTTCAGACCGTAGTAGGGGTCTACGCCATGAGATTTGATTCTGCTTACTTCAAATATTGGTTTGATGGAATTGTGGGGACGTCGGAGTTCATCGCGAGCCCGGACGCGTTTAGGCGCGCATGGCTCCAACGCGACACAGGCATTACGTCCATACACTACTATGATGAGCTCATCGAACAGCTCCTTGGGGACCTACGCCTGGAGGAAAACGCTGTTCGGTTCTCGGACGTGCTGAAAGGGCTAGACGTGCTCGATGCCGTGAGTGCGTTCACCGACGCTGTTCTTTCGGTGAATCAAGCCGTGAAACAGAATACGGAACTTCAAAACCAGGAAACGCTGCTTGCATCGAGAGAATGGGCGAAGCTTCAACAGGCTGCAATGCGCGTAATTGAATCGCCTGCCGCGAGGGCTTATCGGACTGGCCGGTCAGATATCGACATCCCGGGCGAAAGCGGGGCGCAGCAAAACCCGTGACAAGGGGGGATAAAGTGCGAGACCGGCGACAGCACCGAATTACCCCATTACGTTGGCCCTAACGCGGATTCGCCGCAACAGCGCTTTATCGCTTGCTCTTCAGTACGTCCACCAGTTCCTGTACGGCGGCGGCGCTCTTTTGCAAACCGGCCTGCTCCTCGGCGGTCAATTTCAGCTCGTAGATCTTCTCGATGCCGCGCGCGCCCAGCTTCACTGGCACGCCGACGAACAGGCCGTGGATGCCATATTCGCCTTCCAGGTACGCCGCGCAGGGCAGCACCTTCTTCTTATCTCTGAGGATGGATTCGGCCATTTCCACCGCGGCCGCCGACGGCGCGTAGTAGGCGCTGCCGGTTTTGAGGTACTTGACGATCTCGGCGCCGCCGTTGCGCGTGCGGGCCACGATGCCATCGATGGTGGCCTGGTCCATCAGTTCCGTCAGCGGAATGCCGGAGACGTTGCTCAGGCGCACCACGGGCACCATGGTGTCGCCGTGGCCGCCCATCACCACCGCGGTGACGTTCTCCACAGAGACGCCGAGTTCCTGCGCAATGAAGGTGCGGAAGCGCGCGCTATCGAGCACGCCGGCCATGCCCACCACGCGCCGCTTATCGAACTTCGAGACCCAATAGGCCGCCTGCGCCATCGCATCCAGCGGATTGGTCACCAGGATGAGAATCGAGTTGGGCGAATACTTGACGGCCTCCTCGGTGGCGCTGCGCACGATCCCGTAATTGGCCATCAGCAGGTCGTCGCGGCTCATCCCCGGTTTGCGCGGAAAGCCGGCGGTGATGATGACGATGTCGGAATTAGCGGTCGGCGCATAGTCATTCGTGCCGGTGATCGTGACGTCGTAGCCCTGCACCGGCCCCGACTGCAACAGGTCTAGCCCCTTGCCTTGGGGAACGCCCTCAATCACGTCCACCAGGACGACATCGGCCAGTCCCTTATCCGCGATGCGCAAGGCGCAATTGGCTCCCACGTTGCCGGCGCCCACAACCGTGATTTTATTTCGCACAGCAGCTCTCCTTTACAGTGAATTGAAGCTCGATTATAACAGCCGTTGCCCCACGGACCGCCGCGCGCGGACTCCGGATTTCGGACTGGGGCCGCCCCCCGCAACTATGCGGCAGCGGGTACACTGAACTCGATGCACAGAACCCGTCTCACTCGAAGGATTCTCACCGCGCTGGCCGCGCTGGCGGCACTGTTTGGGGCGCTGGCCGAAAGTGCCTCGACGCTCGTGTACCCGCCTGCGCCGCGCACCAACCAGGTTGACGATTACCACGGCCACAGGATCGCCGACCCGTACCGCACGCTGGAAGACCCGGACAATCCCGCCACACGCGCGTGGATCGAAGCCGAAGCGAAGCTGACCAGCCAATGGCTGGCCGCCATTCCGCAGCGCGACACCATCAAGCGGCGCCTCACGCAGTTGTTCGACTACGAGCGCTACCCCGCCTCCACGCTCGCCAACTTTTCGCACGGCTTCATCTGGAGCTACGCCGGCGCGTTCTCCGCCGGCAATCATTATTTCCTGCTGCGCAACAGCGGCCTGCAGAATCAGGCGGTGCTGTATAGGGTCGACGCTCAGGGCAACCATCCGCAGGTGCTGCTCGATCCCAACACGTTCCGCAGCGATGGCACCGCGGCGCTGTGCGGGCTTGCCTCCAGCCGCGATGGCAGTCTGCTGGCATTCGGCTTGGCGCAGGCTGGATCGGACTGGTGCGAATGGCGCATCCGCAACGTAGAATCGGGCCAGGACTTGCCTGAGGTGCTGCAGTGGACCAAGGATGCCGCGCCCGCCTGGACCGCGGACGACCGCGCCTTCTACTACGTCCGCTATCCCCAGCCGCCGGAGGGCCAGATCCTCACCGCGGTAAATCGCAATCCGAAAGTGATGCTGCACCGCATCGGCGAAGCGGCTGATCGCGACCGGTTCGTTTACGAAGACCCGGCGCACGCCGATAGCGGGTTCGGCCCCGTGCTTACCGCGGATGGGCGCTGGCTGGTGGTCCATATGGATCTGCCTCAGGACAGCTCCCGCAACATGCTCTACTTCGAGGATCTCTCCGCCGCCGGCACGCATATGACGCTACTCACGCCCGATCCCAAGGGTATCTACGATTACGCCGGCAGCCAGGGAAGCCGCATCTATGTGCGCACCACGGATGGAGCGCCGAAGGGCCGCATCATAGCCATCGATCTCGAGCAACCCGGCCGCGAGCACTGGGCCGAAGTGGTGGCGGAGCAGCCCGACAGCCTCGAACACGCGGCTCTCACGAGTGGGCGCTTGCTGCTTTCGTATTTACACAACGCCCACGCGCGCGCCGTTCTCTATTCGCTGGCGACCAAGACCACCAGCGATGTTGCCTTGGATGGCATCGGTACCGCCAACTGGTCGCCTGCCCAGCCCGATGCGAGCGAGCTGTTCTACAGCTTCGTCACCTTCACCTCGCCGGCCGCTCTCTATCGCCTCGATCTCGGCACCGGCCGCAGCACGCTGCTGCGCCGCAGCAAGCTCAGCTTCGATGCCGGCCAGTACCAAACCGATCAGGTCTTCTATCCGTCGAAAGACGGCACCAAGGTCTCGATGTTCCTGGTTCACCGCAAGGGCATGGCGCTCGACGGCCGGAATCCCACGCTGCTCTATGGATACGGCGGGTTCAACATTGCCCTCACCCCTTCGTTCAGCCCGGCCCTGGCTGAATGGCTGGAGATGGGCGGGCTCTACGCGGAAGCCAATTTGCGCGGTGGGTCCGAATACGGCGAAGCCTGGCACCTGGCCGGCGCCCGGCACAAGAAGCAGAACGTGTTCGACGATTTCATCGCGGCCGCCGAATGGCTGATCCGCAGCCGTTACACCTCGACTCCCAAGCTGGCGCTTTTCGGCGGCAGCAACGGCGGGCTGCTGGTGGGCGCCTGCCTGAACCAGCGCCCCGACTTGTTCGGCGCCGCCATGCCCGCCGTTGGCGTGATGGACATGCTGCGCTTCAACAAGTTCACCGCTGGCGCCGGGTGGGTAGGCGAATATGGGTCGCCGGACAATCCGGAAGATTTCAAGACGCTCTTAGCTTACTCGCCGCTGCACAACATCCGCAAGACCAGTTATCCCGCCACGCTGATCACCACTTCCGATCATGACGACCGCGTCGTGCCGGGCCACAGCTTCAAGTACGCGGCCACGCTGCAGGCATCGCAGCAAGGTCCGGCCCCGATTCTGATCCGCATCGAGACGCGCGCCGGCCACGGCGCCGGCACGCCGACGTCGAAAACCATCGACGAGTTCGCCGACCGGTGGGCCTTTCTGGTGAAGGTGTTGGGGTTGAATCCGAAGCTGTAACGGACTGGGGTGGGTGGTGGGGTTCGAACCCACGGCCACTGGAACCACAATCCAGCGCTCTACCAGCTGAGCTACACCCACCGTGAAGGGGACATCCTCATCGTATCAAGGCCCCGCGGAGCCTGCAAATTCGCTACGCGGTGCGCATGTATCTCCAATAGATTCTCATGATGTCGCGGAAGGCAACAAAGAAGTCGGTTGGCTTGACTTTGGAGCCGGCAACGTCTCGCCAGACCATCAGCGGGAATTCGTAGATTCGTTCCGCCGCGGTGCGGGCAGAGCCGGCATTGCGGATATAGCGGGCGAACACCTCGACGTCGAACACCCAGCGGCTGCAAAAAGGCTCGTCGAAAAGGTGCAGCGTCACCGGCGCGGCGCGAAACACTTTGGCGCCGCACTGGGTATCGTAAACCGCCATCCCCAACACGGTTGAGGCCGCGGTGGCAAAAACTCTTCCCAAATAATGCCGTACGGCATGGCGCTCCACCTTGCGGCCCAGCAGCTTCACGCGCGAGCCGAACACCATATCGATCTCCGGCCGCGCATCGAGGACGCGCAGAAACTCGGGAATGTCATCGAGCGGCGTCGCCAGGTCCGCATCCCAGAAGCCGGCATACGCCGCGCCGCCCTCGAGCGCAGCAAGCATGCCGCGCCGCACGGCTTCCGCTTTTCCGCCGTTCTTGGCGCATTCGAGCACGCTGGCGCGGCTTTCGTGGCCGGCGCAGATGCGGCGCAGCACCTCCACGGTGTTGTCCGTGCTGCCATCATCGACAAACAGCAGCTCGGCGCCCGGCCGGTCGAGAAACTGCCGAAAATCGGGGACCGCCAAGCGGCGGCTTTCGTTGTAGCACGGGACGACGATCACGGCCCGGCGGGGTTCCGCTGTAGGATGACTTTCAGTCACGGGTTTGGCAGTCTGCGCTGGCCGGGCTCGTGCGATCGCGATTCCAACCGCTTTCCATCGGCTGCGCCATGGTCACTCACATCTTCGCATAGGCTCGCGCGCGCGGCTACCCGCCGCTCGCGGCGGCCCGATTATCGCAAGCTAGCGAATCAGCCCTATCTTTTTTCGTCTTGTCCGTTCCGACCGGCGGATTCGACCCTGAAAACAGGTACACTGAAACGAATTCCGGACGGTAATGCCCGAATACCATTTCATGGCCGCCGACGTGAGGGGAAGTCTGCTGGCAGTTCTGATTTTCCCGTTGTTTGTGTGGGCGCCGGGTTACTTGCTTGGGTTCGCGTTCAACCTGTTTGAGTTTCGAACCCGCAGCGCAGCGTTTCGCGCCGTCTTGAGCCTTCCGCTTGCCATCGCGATCTGCCCGATTCTCACCTATTTCGCGGCTCGATGCGGCTCGATGAGCCTGACGCAGGATTTGTACCTGGCCGCGGCCGTGGTGGTCCTGGCGCTCCTGGCGTGGGACGCGAAGCGCGGTTGGGCGCGCCGTCCGCGGCTGCCCGAGGGTTGGGGATTCTTTGCCGCCGCGATCGGCGTGTGGCTGCTGATCACGCTGTTTTACCTGGTGGATGTGCAGGCCGGCAGCCGGCTCTACTATCCCACCAACTCGCTGGATTATTCGCTGCGCGCCTCGCTGGTTCATTCCGTAGTCACGACCGGCGTGCCGCCACAGACTCCGCTATTCCTGCCCAGCCCGCCGGCCGCGCTCCGCTATCACTATTTCTGGCTGATGATGTGCGCGCTGGTGAATCGTCTGGGTGCGCCCTGGGTGAGCGCGCGCCACGCCGAGATCGCCGGCGCATTCTGGTGCGGCGTCGGGCTGATGGCGCTGCTGGCGGCCTGCCTGCGCCTCTTCATCGCCAACCCGCAAACCGGGCTGGCGCGCCGCTTGCGGATCGGCGTGCTGCTGATGGGAATCACCGGTCTCGACATTCTGCCAGGTATGTACCTGCTGTTCTTGTACGCACGCGGGCAGATGAGTTTTGTCCTCCCCAGCCTGGAATGCTGGAACGAGTACGTCGACTGGTTTCTGCACAGCGCCATCTGGGCGCCGCACGCGATTGCCGCCTTAATCGCGGCCGTCACCGGCTTTCTGCTGCTGTGGCACGGGGCCTCCAAAACGGGTTGGCCCAATTGCGCGCGCTACGGCTTAGCTGGCGGCGCGGCCTTTGCATCGGCGGTCGGCGCCTGTATTTGGGTTACTTTCACCTTCGCCGCTTTCCTGTGCGTCTGGACGGCGATGTGCATCGCCAGGCGCTGGTGGCGCGAGGTGACGGTGCTGGTTATTGCGGGCATCGCCAGTTGTGTTCTCGCTTATCCGTACCTGCACGATCTCGGGGCTGGCGCCGTTGCCGGTTCGCCGCTTCACTTCACCGTAAGGGCGTTCTCGATGACCGCCCTGGTTCCGGTGTGGCCGGGCATGCCGCACTGGCTGCGCCTGATTCTGGTGAACGGATCGCTGCTGCCACTGAATTATGCGCTGGAGTTCGGCTTCTTTTTCTTGGTGGCGGGAATCAAGTGGCGCCAACACCGAGCCAGCGGTGAACCGCTCACCCGGCAGGATGCGGCGTGCCTGGCCATGCTCGTCACCAGCGCGCTGATTTGCACCTTCCTCCGCTCCAGCGTGAACGGCAACAACGACCTCGGCTGGCGCGGATTCCTGCCCGCACAGTTCGTGCTGCTTCTCTGGGCGGTGGATATCTTGCCGCAGCGCGACCGGCTGAGCTTTCTCTCCACGCGCCGGAAACGATTGCTGACGGTTTGCATCGCGCTCGGCGCCGCCGGCACCGCGTATGAGATCGCGATCGTTCGCTTCTACCCGATTCTGGCCGACCGCGGCGTCCTCCCGCCGCTTGGCTGGATGGCTCCCGATCGAAAGTTCGGCAACCGCAACTACGCTGCGCGAGCCGCCTATGAGTGGGTGCGCGCCAGCACGCCGGAGACCGCCGCGCTGCAATACAACCCCGACGTTGACCAGCAGCAGACCGACGCCATGCTGTACGCCGATCGCCGGATCGTAGCCGCCGGCTCGCAGTGCGATACACCCTATGGCGGCGATCCCAAGCTTTGCGGCCCTATGATGATCCGGCTTAAGCGGCTCTATCCAGCCGCCGGTCAACCGGCCGCCACCAGCGTGGCCGAGGTGTGCCGCGATCTGCCCATCGACGTGATCGTGGCCAAAGATACCGACCCCATCTGGAGCGATCCGCATGGCTGGGTGTGGACTGGAAAGCCCGTGTTTTCTGATGCCTATATCCGCCTGTTCGGTTGCCACGCTATTGGCGGTACAGCGCAGCTTCGTCACTGAGTCCCAGGACAGATCCGAGCATGATGTAGAATCAGTATAGAAAGGAAGAAGGAAGACGTGCCGCTGAACATCAAGAACCCTCTAGCTGACGAGCTCGCCCGCCAACTGTCCAGGAAGACAGGCCACAGCATCACCGAAGTCGTGATTGCAGCGCTGCGCGAGCAACTGCGGCGTGAGGAGGGCCGAGTCGCTGCGCCAGCGCTGGCCGAGCAGTTATTGGAAATCGGACGACATTGCGCCGCTCTGCCGGACCTGGATACTCGCAGCGAAGGCGAAATCCTCGGCTACGACGAACACGGACTATGGTCATAGACGCTTCTGCCCTAATCGCGATTCTCCAGCAGGAGGCTGAAGCGGAAGCTTTCGCCAACGCCATCCAGCTCGATCCGGTCCGTCTGCTTTCCAGCATCTCTGCCCTGGAGGTCTCCGTTGTCATGGAGTCGCGTAAAGGTCCGGCCGGCGGCAGGGATCTGGACCTGTTGTTGCATCGGGCGCAAGTCGAAATCGTCCCCTTCACTGCCGAGCAGTTTGAGCTCGCCCGCACCGCCTACCGCAAGTTTGGCAAGGGGCATCACGCCGCCGCACTGAATTTGGGCGACTGCTGTTCCTACGCGCTGGCGAAGGTCTCCGGCCAGAGGCTGTTGGCCAAAGGCAACGACTTTCGCCGGACGGACCTTTCGCTGATGCCGGCCTGACTCTCCGATCCGCAAGTCGTCCGCAAGCTCGACACTCCTTACTGTTCACTATTCCTCCACCTCCTGCCGGGTTATCCCAGGTGAAGGAGCGATTTGCCCCACTTGTTGGGTAATGTAGCCCAATCAAAAGTCCGATTGCGGCCGCCTTCCTGTTGAAATCCTCAACAAATTCAACTCTATGGCTGCTTTTCGATCAAAAGGTCTGTTGGTGCTTGTATTGCCTGTTAGCCACCGGATCGTCCCTGTGCAACGAGGCGGTTTGCGCGGAAAGAGGGAGCATTGCGGCGTTTGGTGCGGGATGCAGGTCACTTGATTCGTCCGGCCCTGATTTTGCTGGCCGGTCTGGCTGTCTTTCTGGTGGTGCGCAGCGCTATTGTCCCCAAGGCCTTTGGACAATACGGCCACTATCGCCCCGGTGCCCTTGCGCTGGTCCGGCAGCATCCCATCGCTTACGCCGGGCAAGCTACCTGCGTGGTCTGTCATGTTGACGAAGCCGCGGCCCGCGCCGCCGGCAAACACGCTCACGTAGCCTGCGAAGCCTGTCATGGGCCCCTGGCGCAGCACGCCGACGATCCGGCGGCGCACGTTCCGCAACTGCCCGACGTCGCCAACCTCTGCCGGCGCTGCCATGAAAAAGACGCGGCCAAGCCGCGCAATTTCCCCCAGGTGGTTACTGCCGAGCATTCCGGCGGCGTGGCCTGCAATCAGTGCCATCAACCACACAACCCGCACCTCTGAGGCAAGGAGACGAGCATGGATATCAGCCGGCGCGATTTGTTCAAAGTAGGCGGCAAGCTGCTGGTGCTGGCGTCGGTCGGCGCGACGCTGGAACAGATCACCGGCGCCGAGCCCCCCAGCGATGCCTACAAAATGGCCGATCACTGGTGGGGGATGATCATCGACATCGACCTGTGCATCGGCTGCGGCAACTGCGTGCGCGCTTGCTCGAAGGAAAACAACGTGCCGCAGGGCTACTTCCGTACCTGGGTGGAACGGTACCAGGTTGCGGACGAAGACCAGCCGCAGGTGGATTCGCCCGATGGCGGCATGGAGGGCTTCCCGCCTTCCACGCGCGAGGACCTCAAGAGCTTCTTCGTCCCCAAGCTGTGCAACCATTGTGCCGATTCGCCTTGTGTACAGGTCTGCCCGGTCGGCGCCACCTTTGTCAGTCCGGATGGCGTGGTGCTGGTGGATGAAACTTATTGCCTGGGCTGCCGCTATTGCGTGCAAGCCTGCCCGTATGGCTGCCGCTACCTGCATCCTCAGAAGCAGACGGTCGACAAATGCACGCTCTGCTATCACCGCATCACCAAGGGCCTCACCACGGCCTGCTGTGAAAACTGCCCCACCGGCGCACGCCTGCTGGTGGATTTCAAGAACCCCAAGGATCCGGTGCACGAGATCATGCGCAACAACAAGGTCGAAGTACTGAAGCCGTACATGGCCACCCGGGCCAAGGTCTACTACAAGAACCTGGACGGCGCGGTGCGTTAGAGGAGCGACGCGATGATAGCTGGCGTAAACGGTTTCATGTACCCGAACGAGGTGGAGTTGCAATGGAGCGTTCTCATCGTGCTCTACCCCTACATCACCGGCCTGGTAGCCGGAGCCTTCATTCTGGCTTCGCTCGAGCGGGTTTTCAAAGTGGATGCGGTGCGGCCCACCTACCGGCTGGCGCTGCTGACGGCGCTGGCCTTCCTGCTGGTTGCTCCACTGCCCTTGCAGCTTCACCTGGGACACCCGGAACGGTCGTTTGAAATGTACCTGACGCCGCACACTTCCTCGGCCATGGCCATGTTCGGCTTCGTTTACCTGTGGTACCTCACGGTGGTGCTGCTGGTCGAAATCTGGCTCGAATACCGCGCCGAAATCGTCGGGCTGGCGCAAACCACCACCGGCATCCGCCGCCTCATTTACCGGGCGCTGACGCTGGGTTCCTACAACGTCAGCCCTGAGGCGCGCCGCATCGACGACAAGATCGGTTACGCCGTCACCGTGATTGGCATCCCCTCGGCGTTTCTGCTCCACGGCTATGTGGGCTTCATCTTCGGCTCGGTAAAGGCCAATCCCTGGTGGTCCACCCCGCTGATGCCCATCGTGTTCCTGTTCTCGGCCATGGTCTCCGGTATTGCCGCGGTCATGGTGCTCTACGCGATTTCGTCAAAACTACGCAAAGCGGCCATCGATATGCGATGCCTGGACACCATCGCGCGCTATCTCTTCTACACTTTCGTCATCGACTTCACGCTGGAAATGCTGGACCTGGTGCACCGCACCTATGAAGCGGACGAAAGCTTCCGCAGCCTGGATTTCATGGTGCACACGCGGCTGTGGTTCTCGCAGGTGATTCTGCAAATCATGCTGGGCACGCTGGTGCCGTTGGCGCTTCTCGCCGCCAACCAGTTGTGGAAGTTCGGCGAGGGGGCTCGCAAGGCGATGTACATGGCCGCCGGCGGTTTGACCCTGATCGGCATCTTCGCCATGCGCTGGAATGTGGTGATCGGCGGGCAACTGTTCTCGAAGAGCTTTCTCGGCTACACCTCTTACAAGATGGAGCTGGTGGCGAAGGAAGGGTTGCTGCCGGCGATCGCGCTGATGATCCTGCCGTTGGTGATTTTCCTGGTGTTGATCAAACTGCTGCCGCCCTGGCAGAAGGAAGAGGCTCACCAAGCCTGAGGAGGTTGCCGTGCCGCAACCGGAGTGGGAGTCGCTCGCGCGCGAGGTCCGGGACCTCGCCGAGCGCGTGGCCTCGATGGAGCAGCGGCTGCGCCTGGCGGAGGCGCGCGTCACGCCGGCGGAGGCCCCCTCCGAAACCATCGAAGCCGTGGCGGAGGAATCGGGCGTCCTTGCCTCCTCGCAACCGTTGGAACAAGCCGTGGGGCTGCTTCCGCTGGTTGGCCGCGCCCTGTTGGGCATGGCCGGCGCCTACCTGCTGCGCGCTCTCAGCGAATCCGGCGCACTGCCCGACCACGTGGGGATTGCTGCCGGCATTGTTTACGCCGGCGGTTGGCTGATGTGGGCGGCGCGAGTTCCCGCCAAAGAAACGTTGGCGGCCGCGGTTTACAGCCTGACCGCGGCTACGGTCCTGGTGCCGCTGCTTTGGGAAGCTACGGTCAGTTTGCACGCCATTTCGGCGGGAACGGCCGGGGCCACCCTTTTTCTCTTCGCGGTTTTTGGCATGACGGTGTCCTGGCACAAGAATCTGCTGGTAGTGTCCACCATCGCTACGCTAGCCGCCTTAGGTGCGGGCGTCGCTCTGCTCTTGGGCACCCATGACGTATTGCCACTGACCTTCCTGTTTCTGGCCATCGCCGCGGCCGTGGAGGCATCGGCTTGCCTGGATCATTGGCTCAACGAGCGATGGTTGACCGCCGTCACCGCCGATCTTTCCGTGCTGCTTGCCACCTGGCTGGTTACCAATGACCGGGGCCTTCCGGAGACCTATGCCGCCATCCCTCACCTCTGGCTCTTCGGCGCGCAGGTGGCGTTGCTGGCCATCTACCTGGCCAGCACCATCGTCCGCACGCTGCTGCGCGGCTTCAACTTCACCCTATTCGAAACGGCGCAAGTCGGCTTCGCTTTCCTGATCAGTGTCAGCGGAGGCTTGAGCCTTTCGCGCGCCGATGCCCGGCTGGCACCCGTCATGGCAACGCTGGCGCTGACATGCGCCGCCGCATGCTACCTGGTCTCGTTTGCGCGTCTCGAGCGGAAAGTCGGCCCGGGCCGAAACTTTTACACCTACTCCACGTTCGGCATTCTGCTGGCGCTGGCCGGCAGCCGCATCCTGCTTTCCGGCGTCGAGCTGGCGGGCGTGTGGTCCGCGCTGGCGGTCGCGGGCATTTGGGCTGGCGGCCGCTTCGGACGGCTGACGCTCCAGGTCCATGGAGGCATCTATCTGCTATTGGCGTTGGCAGTTTCCGGCGCCCCGCAACAAGCCGCGGCGTTTCTGCTGGGCTCCGCCGAGTGGCCGGGCGCCAGGTTGGACGCACTGCTATTCGGGGCCCTAACCGCGGCGCTGGCCTACGGACTAGCAATCGGCTATCGACGCCGGGCCGGCGCCTCGCTGAGTTCGGACACTCTTCGCCTGGTGCTGGCCGCTACGTTTCTCGGCTTGGCCGCGGGCGTTTTCGCCGGCGGGTTGACCGGGCTGCACCACGCCATCTCCGGCCCCGGCGCCAGCCACGCCTATTGCGCCACGCTGCGCACCAGCGTCATCGTGATCGCAGCCGTGCTGCTTGCCTGGCTGGGGCCGCGATTCGAACGCCTCGAGCTCACCCGCCTGGTTTATCCCGCCATGGTCCTCGGCGGCTACCGCCTGCTCACAGAAGACCTGCACCAGGACCGCAAAGTGGCCCTCTTTCTCTCTCTGCTGATTTACGGCGCCACCCTCACCGCGCTCCCGCGGCTGCGCCGAACCGCCAGCCAGTGACGACTATTCTTTGCTGGCGGTGAGGCGGACGATGGCTTTGCGGGTGCCATCCACGAGCGTGCCGCTCCTGTCGGGGCCGAAACGGGATTGCAAGGTGCGGTAGCCGGCGAGGGCTTCGTCGCGGCGGCCAGCGGCTTCCAACAGGGCGCTGCGAATATAAGCATGCGTCAGGGGATCGGAATCGTCAGGGCCCTCCCGTTGCAGCAGCCAGTCAAAGGTGTCCAGGTGATCCGCAGGCGGCACGGCGCTCAAGAAGGCGGCCGTGTCCTCATCGGGCTCAACAATGTGCTCCCAGTATAGGTTCAGGATGTCGTGAGCCGAACGCGCGTTCAGATCGCCGTGCTCCTTGCGGATGTCGTTGGCCACGCGAATGATTTCCACTTTCGCTTCGGGCGTATCCTCGTTACGGAGCGCGCTCAATTGCATAGTGCGCACGTAAGGCCGCAGGCCGGGGCGCGGCGAGGCGAGCGCAGCGGCGAAGTGCTCAGCCGCCTTGGCCAGCCCTTGGTGGTTCCAGAGAATCCAGTGGCCCCACATGGCGTGAGCGTAGGGGTTTGCTGGGTCCTTCCGGAGGGCGTCGCGATAGGCGGACTCGGGGTCAGGGCTGGATGGCGATTCGCGGCCGCGCAGAAAATACGACCAGCCGAGATGCGCCAGCAAATCGGCTTGGCGCTGCGGCAACTTCGCCGATGCCGCGCCGCGGATCAGGACGGGTTCGAGCTTTTCGGTGATCGAGGCAAACGTCTGATCGCCCGAGACACGGATGTTATCCAGCCACCCGATCGCAACATCTTCTTGGGCCTGTTGGACGCGCGCGGAACTTACACCAAATGCGGCAGCCTGGGCGAGAGTCTTCCAGGCCGACTCGTAGTCGGAAGCGCGGAGTTGCAGCGCTGCGTCAGCAAGCAGATGATCGGTGACGCGGCGCTTTTCCACCTGGCCGGAGAGGAACGCCCAGCCGCCGTAGATTCCCGCGATCAGGGAGAAGACGGCGGTGATGGAGCCGACCCAGGCTAACGGAGTGGAAGGTTTTCTGACCGCCATGAGATCCATATTATTTCACTAAAGGCTTCGAATTAGAAGACATCCCTGCGGAAAGCGCGGAAAGGGCGGGCATGGTGTTCGCCGATCATGTCGAGGCAATCCGCCTCAATCTGTTCGTAAGGCGCGCCGACGAGTATTTCACCGTGGGCGATAATGACCTGGTAGCTGGTGCGGAGACGGTCGAAGCCGCGTTCGAACGCCCTCGGCAACAGCACCAGCGGATTGCGGCTCGGCCCTTTACTTGGCCCGTCTCGCCACGAACTCTTCGGTGGCCACGTCGCCCACATGGCGCGTGAACTTGATCTCGTCGCCGGAGATTTTGCCGGTATAGGTGATGTGTAGCGGCTGACCCTGGAAATCCAAGTTCTCCACGAAGGAGATTTCGTCGCCCTTCACCGTCCCTTCGGTGATCGCGGTATCGCCATATTGCGACTTCGCCCGGCCGGTTAGTTTGTCGCCATCCACCTTGAAGTCGTACGTGTAATTCTGAACGCCGATCTGCGTGTCAATGGCAGCGGTCCACTTGCCGGTAACGTCGGCCCACGCCGGAACCAGCATAAGGAGCGCCAGCGCGGTCCCCAGCAGCAGTCTGCGTCCCTTCATGGTCAACCTCCCTATCCGATTATTTCGGCCTGTGCCCGATGACTTGCGTCCGCGTCACAGCTCCAGTTTACCCTGGTAGACCATCTCGTCCGGAAAGAAATCCTGTGCGAGCTTGAGGCGGCCGATCTCGGCGGCGAATTCGACCTTGTCCTTCCGCGTAATCTCGTTGCTCCGCGGGAAGAGATACACAATCACCGGCCCCTCTTCGTGCATCAGCACCTCCACGCTCGCGGGCCTCATATCCTTCTTCCCCTCGCGCTTGATTGCCGCGTGGTTCTTCAGCTCCGCGCCCAGGCTGTTGGGATCGCCATTGATGGTGTGGTTGGGTATGCCGTATACCGCAATCGCATAATCGTTTTCATCCACGGACGGCGCATTCATCTCGCGCGCGATCAGTTGCGCCGCACTCACCGGCATCGCGCTGATCCAGCGCAGGGTCAGAGTTGGCATCGGGCCGGAATCGGGGCTCCCGCTGTCGTTTGACCCGCGCCGCGAGCCGCCCATGCCGCCGTGCCGCCCCATTCCGGGAAGTCCAATGCCGATTCCGCCGATCCCGATGCCGCCGGGGCTCATGCCAACGCGCTGCTGCCCGGGCCCGCCCGACCCGTTCGGCGTCGGCGTCACCGTCTTTGCCCATGGGGAATCGGTGAGCACCTGCCGGGCTTCCTCGACGCTCCAGGCGGCGATTGGCTTGTCCTTCCAATCCTGGGGCCCGGCCGCCAGGGCCGCGGCGCCAGCGGCGGCCAGCACGAACCAGATATAAGTCTTTCGTTTGAGCATTCATTCTGTTAAACGTGTCCCGTCCATTGCCAGTTGCGGCGTCCCGGATTCTCGCCGGCGCGCCCGAAGGCTATAAAATAGCTTCACTTCCGTTTCAAACACGTTATAATCGGCAGGATCGCCCGGCGGCAGTGCCCGCGAGAGGGGAGGCGCGCGCGTGCCGCGCGCAGCCCGCATCGAGTTTAGCCCCACCACATGAGGGAAACTGATGAGACGCCAAAGAATCCAAGTCGATTTCCGAACTCGCTGGTTCCGGCCCATGGCTCTGCTGCCATTGGCGCTGGCCGTGGCGTCGCTGCCCGGCTTCGGCCAGCAAACCTACGTCAGCCGGTTTGACCTGTTTACCGGCTACACCCATCTAGACAGCCCCCTCGTAAGTCTGCAAGAGAACGGCTTTCACTTCCAGACCGGGGTGCGAGCCAACACCTGGTTATCGCTGGGATTCGACTACAGCATTTCAGGGGGCGACCTGACGCTCACGCCAAACCTGCTGCTGCCCAGCCTGCAACAGGAGTTGGGCGCGGAACTCGGCCAATTGGCGGCGGCGGGCGAGATTCCCGCCGGCTACAGCTTGGTGGTGCCGGCGCACTCGCGCACGCAGACCTTCGCCGCCGGGCCGCAGTTTTCTTACCGGCACTTCAGCAAGGTGACGCTTTTCATCCGGCCATCGGCGGGCGCGATCCACGAATACGCTACTCCACAACCGCGAGACCCCATCGCCGCCGGCATCGCGGCGCAACTGGCGCCCTCCGGCTACAAGGTGGATACGGTGGCGTTCTACGGCTTCGGCGGCGGCGCCGATTTCGCCTTTTCGGGCCACGTGGGGGTGCGGGTGCAGGCCGATTTCGTGCACGACCATCTGTTCAGCGACCTGCTCGAGAACGGCCGCAATACCGTCCGCGTCTCAATCGGCCCGTGCTTCAACTTCGGCGGCAACGTAGTGCATTGATCGCGCGAAACTCCGCGTCGCCCCAACCTGGGCCGCGCATGCCCGCCTCCGCAAAAGGCGGTAGCGCCGGCGGTCTTGCCTGTACGGAATCATGACATCTGCGACATTCGGTATCAAGACATCTGCGACATTTTTGGGGTAGGATTCTCGGCCGAGAGTCGAGGAAATCATGCCCTGGAAGAAGGC
>JBAVEN010000086.1:0-94996 GCA_049587755.1 Bryobacteraceae bacterium
GCCTTCTTCCAGGGCATGATTTCCTCGACTCTCGGCCGAGAATCCTACCCCAAAAATGTCGCAGATGTCTTGATACCGAATGTCGCAGATGTCATGATTCCGTACAGGCAAGACCGCCGGCGCTACCAAATGGGCCAAAGCGTGCCCTACTTCGCATCGCGCCAATTGTCGCCAACGCCGATATCGACTACCAACGGCACCGCCAGCTCGCGGACGCCCTCCATCTCGCGTCTGGCAAGGCTCGAAATCGCCGCTACCTCTTCGGGAGGGCATTCGAAGACCAGCTCATCGTGCACTTGCAGCAGCATGGCAGATTGATAGCCGCCCGATTCGAGCGCGGCCTGGACGCGGACCATGGCCAGCTTGATGAGGTCGGCGGCGGTGCCTTGGAGCGGCGAATTGACCGCCGTGCGCTCGGCGAAGCCGCGGGCGTTGGGGTTGCGGCTGTTCATATCGGGGATGGGCCGCTCGCGGCCGAACAGGGTGCGCGTGACGCCGGATTGGCGCACCGCAGCGATGGTCTCATCCAGGTAGCGGCGCACGCCGGCGTAGCGCTCGAAGTAGCCGCGAATGTAGCGTTCCGCTTCGCCGCGCGAAATGCCCAACTGCGCTGCCAGGCCGAAAGCGCTGATGCCGTAGACGATGCCGAAGTTGACTGCTTTGGCGTCGCGGCGAGCCTCCGGGGTGACCATCAGCGGCGGCACGCCCATTACTTCGGCCGCGGTGCGCGTGTGGATGTCTTCGCCGTCGCGGTAGGCCTGAACCAGCAGCGGGTCGCCGGAAAGATGGGCCAGCAGGCGCAGCTCGATCTGCGAATAGTCCGCCGTGACCAGCTTCCAGCCGGGGCGGGGAACAAAGGCGGCGCGGATTTCGCGGCCGAGTTCGGTGCGTACCGGGATGTTCTGCAAGTTGGGATTGGAGGATGAGAGGCGGCCGGTGGCTGCGCCGGCCTGATTAAAGCTGGTGTGCAAGCGGCCCGTGCGCGGATCCACCAGCAGCGGCAGCGCATCCACGTAGGTCCCCTTGAGCTTGGTGAGCTGCCGGTATTCCAGCACCAGGCGCACGATTTCGTGAACGGGCGCAAGCTCTTCCAGAACGTCGGCAGCGGTGGAGACGGTCTTGCCTTTGCCGTATTTCACCGGCGCCGGCAGGTTCAAATCCTCGAACAACACCCGGCCCAACTGCTGCGGCGAATTGATGTTGAACGGCTTGCCGGCGAGCGCATGAATCTGTTCGGTGAGGCGCGCAATCTCGCCTTCCATCATCGTCGAGAGGCGCTGCAATTCGGTCCGGTCGATCAACACGCCGGTGCGTTCCATGCGCGCCAGCACGCGCGCCAGCGGCAATTCGATGGTTGCGTACAGCTCGCGCAAGCCGCGCGCAGTGACGGCGGGCTCCAGTTGCGCTTCGAGTTCGAGGATGATATCGGCGTGCTGTTCGGGCGCGGCGCCGAGCTTGAGATCGAGCCGGCGGCGCGCCAGTTCGTCGAGCGAGCATCCCGCCGGATCGGCATCCAGAAGGAACGCGTACAGCATGACGTCATGCACGAAACCAGCGCCGGCGATTCCCATCGCCTCCAGCGCCAGTAGCGCCGACTTCACGTCGCAAGCGATCTTGGGAGCGCCCGCATCCTCCAGCCGGGGCCTGAGCGCCTCGATGAGTTCGGCGCGGACGGCGCGCGCTTCGCCCGGCTTCCAGGCCAGGCCGATCGTATCGAGCGCCAGTTCGCCCTCACCCGATTTGGCGATGGCCACCGCGAGCGGCGCGCCGCGGGGCACTTGGGCGAGCCACGCGCGCAGTTCGGCGGCATCCGCGAACGCGGCGTAGTCGTGCGGCCGCGTGTCTTCCGCCGGCCCCAGCTCCTTGAGCAGGCTGTGAAATTCCATGTCTTTGTAGACCGCCTTCAGCGCCGCCGGATCGGGGGGGTGAGTGGCGACGGATTCGAGAGAAAACTCGACTGGCACATCGGTCGAAATCGTCGCCAGCCGCTTGCTCATGCGGATGCGTTCCACATTATTCTGCAGGCTCTCGCGGTACATCTTGCGCTGCACGTCGGCGGCATGCGCGATGACCGCCTCGACCGAGCCGAATTGCGAGATCAGGTCGCGCGCGCCTTTGTCGCCGATTCCAGGCGCGCCAGGAATGTTGTCGACCGCGTCGCCCTTGAGGGCCAGCAGATCTGCCACCTGCGCCGGGGCGACGCCGAGGAATTCCTTCACTTTCGCCGGGCCGTACCACTCGTCGTCCTTGGCGGGGTTGAGCATCGAGACGCGGTCGGTGACCAGTTGCATCATATCCTTGTCGCTGGACACGATGACCACTTCCATGCCCGCTGCTTCGGCGCGCCGCGCGATGGCGCCAATCACATCGTCGGCCTCATAACCGGGATATTCGAGCACAGGGATGCGCATGGCATCGAGCAGGCGGCGCACGTGGGGGATTTGCTCCAGCAAGTCGGGGGGTGTTTCCGCGCGGTTAGCCTTGTACTCTGGGAACTCTTCGAGGCGGTGGGTCGGCTCAGTGCTCTCGAACACGGCGACAATATGCGACGGCTGGTATTCGCGCGTCAGCTTGCGCAGCATATTGTTGAAGATGTAGACGGCTTCCGTGGAAAGCCCGGTGGAGGTGCGCATCGGAGGGGCGCCGCTGCGGGCGCGGGCGTGATAGGCGCGAAAAATGAAGCCGAAGGAGTCGATGAGGAAAAGCCGCTGGCTGGACACTTGGCCCATCATACTATCGGGCGTAGCGCCGGTGTTTTCTGTCGGGTTGTAGCGCCGGCGGTTTCTGCCGCTGGTGTTCTTGCTTTCTTCTTATTCCTTACGATCCGAGAAGCAACTCGGTCCGTAGCCCGATACCTACAAGACACCGGCGGCAAGACCGCCGACGCTACCGTGGCGGGGCGTTTGCGCCACAAGCCAACCGCAAAGTGTCGCGAGTTTACCACACTGCCATCGGACAATTGCTTTTATAATCAACCATATATGATTCGGATTTCGGCGTGCAACATCAGTTGTACGATGCGCAAAAGGGAATACCTTGCGGTTTGAGACGACGATTCGCGGTCCAGTGGAAGCATCGGGAGTGGGATTGCACAGCGGTGTCGCGGTGCACATCCGGGTGGTGCCGGCGCCTGCCGGAAGCGGGATCGTTTTTCTGCGCACGGACCTGGAGAATTTCGCCATCCCGGCCAGTTGGCGGCACGTCGCGCGCGTCAGCTATGCAACCAGCCTGATGCGGAAAGGCGTTCTTATATCCACCACCGAACACCTGCTGAGTGTGTTCTACGCCATGGGGATCGACAACGCCTATGTGGAGATCGACAACCTGGAGGTGCCGATCCTGGATGGCAGCGGGCTGCCGTTCGTGCGGCTGATCGAGGAGTCGGGAATCCGGCATTTTCGCCGCCGGCGCCGGTACCTGCGGATCCGGCGGCCGATTTCGGTGGAAGACAAGGGAAAGCGGATCAGCATCCTGCCCGCGGACAGCTTTCGGCTGACTTGCGACACCAGTTACCCAGCGCCGGTGGGCCGGCAATCGCTGGAGCTGGAAGTGACGCCGACGCGCTTCGCTTCCGAGCTGGCGTTCGCGCGCACCTTCGGATGGGAAGCGGACCTGGCGCAGATGCGGGACATGGGCCTGATTCGCGGAGCGTCGCTGGATAACGCGGTGTGCTTCACAAACGGCGGCGTGATGAATCAGGAGGGATTGCGCGCAGCGGACGAATGTTGCCGGCACAAAGCGCTCGACCTGATTGGCGACCTGGCGCTGTTGGGCAGGCCGCTATTGGGCCATGTAATCGCGGAGCGCGCCGGCCATGCCATGCATGCCGCGCTGGTGGCGCGTATCATGTCGGACCCCACGGTTTATGAGATCCTCACTTTCGACCAGTTAGCCTCGCGCGTGGCGCAATCGTTGGTTCGGCCGTAAGGCGCGGGGCGTGCCCGGTCCGCTTTCCACGTTCTGTTGCAGTGACGAAATACCCCACCAAAGGCAACTTTTCGGCGCTGCCCGGGTTGGAGTAAGCTGAGAGTCACGGGCTGCCCGCGTCCCCCCGCTCCGTTCGAATAAGGAGTCCGTATGAAACGTCACTCGATGGGGGCCAGCGTGCTGTTGGCCCTTTTCATTTCCGCCGGCTTGGCCACGGCGCAGACCACTACCACTCCAACCTACGAATCTTCGGTAACCACGGGCATAGTAGGATGGGCGCCTGCGTCGCAGACGGCGCAATTGAACGTGCTTAACACGGGCGGCATTTTCGCCGCCATCACCACGAGTACTTCGACCACGACGGCCGCCGCCTGCCCGGTCGAACTCGCGTTCTACGACGCGCAGGACAACCTGCTGAAATCACTGCAAGTGAGCAACGTGGCGGCCGGCACTGCAGCCTCGCTAACGCTGAAACTTGCCGATTTGACCACCTCTTCCACCGCCCTGCGCCTCGATATCCGCGGCGTGGTAAAAAGCAATCCGATCGTCACCGGACCCATCCCTGCGGGGAACATGCCCATGATTCCGGTTTTTTCCACTTGCACCATCGTGCCGACGCTGGAGCTGTTTGACACTTCGACCGGCGTCACGCAGACGTTTACCAGCGACATGCGCCCATTCGGCACGCCGGTGGTAGTGCCGCTGACGACAAAAAACTGAGCCGGCGGCCGTAGCGAAAGCTGGCGCCGGAAGGCAACGGCGGTGAGGCAGGCCACACCTTGAGTGACCTGCCGCGCCCAGGTGTAAGACAGGCGACAAAAGCCGATCGCCTGTCCTACCGCCTGACTGTAATCGTTTTGCGCAGCCGGATGTCCGCCGAGGATGCGCCGGCCAGGATCTCCACCGGTTCCGGTTCCACGACGAACTTGTTCCCGGCTTCATCCCAATAGGCCAGCGACTCGGCCTTCAGTGGCACGGAGACGGTGCGCGTCTGCCCCTGCGGAATGTTGACCCGGCCGAAGCCCTTCAACTCGCGCGCCGGCCGGTCCACCTTCGAGCCAAGGTGGCGCACGTAGAACTCGACGACTTCGTCGCCATCGCGCGCGCCGGTGTTGGTGACATCCACGCTGACCGTGATTGCGCCGCCAGCCTTGAGTCTGTGGAAACTGGTGCGCAGATTCGTGTAGCGGAAAGTGGTGTAGCTCAAGCCGAATCCGAACGGGTAGAGCGGCTCCTGCTTGGCGTACATATAGGTGCGGCCGTGGCGGATGTCGTAGTCCATCATGGGCGGCAACTGGGCGAGGGATTTGGGCCAGGTCTCCACCAGCCGGCCGGCGGGGTTGTAATCACCGAACAGGACGTCGGCGATGGCGGTGCCTTCTTCCTGGCTGTTGTGGCTCATGTGAATAATCGCCGGCACGTTCTGCTGGGTCCAGTCGATGGCGTAGGGCGCGCTCGCGATCAGCACGACGACCGTCTTGGGATTGGCCTGGTAGACTTCTTTGATCAGGTCTTCCTGTTCCAGCGTGAGCGACTGCCGGTCGCTGCCTTCCATGCCTTCGCTCGGAATTGCGCACCCACTGGTTAGCATCAGGCCCTGCAGCAATTGCTGGGGCGTCCGGCCGCAAGTGGGATGGTTGCCCACTACCACAATCGCCACGTCGGCGGATTGCGCCGCTTTCACCGCTGCGCCACCGGTGTTGTCGACCACGTGGCGGACCTCGACGCCCGAGCCAACCTTGGCGCGAATGGCTGCCAGCGGCGTCACCGCGTACGGCGGCACTCCCCCATAGAAGTCCGGGAGCACCTGGCCGGCGCGCGGGCCGATGACGGCGACGGTCTTAATGGCGTGCCGATCCAGCGGCAGCAGGTTCTGCGTGTTCTTCAACAGCACCACCGACTCGCGCGCCACCTCGAGCGCGATGGCATTGTGCTGCGGCGAATTTACCGGGTTGGGCGCACCCTTCAGCTTGGAGTAAGGAACCATCGACGGCGGATCGAGCAGGCCCAGGCGCAGTGCCGTGCGCACGCTGCCGCGCAGCACCGTGTCGAGATCCGCTTCGGTAATCAGGTGGTCCGCCAGCGCGGCTTTGACGGCCGTCTTGTAGTCTTCGAAGATGGTCAGGAACATGTTGATCCCGGCCTTGATCGAAGCCGCGGCGGCTTCTTTGAGGTTCGGGTAGGCCTTGTGCTGGCTCACCAGGTTGCCGAGCGAGCCGGCATCGGTGCAGATGATGCCGTCGACGCCCCACTCCTTCACGGTGATGTTTTCGAGGATCGGATTCACCGTCATCGGCACGTGGTTCCAGGCATTGTAAGAGGCCATGTACGCGCGCGCGCCGCCGTCCTCAAATCCCATGCGGAAGGGCACCGAGTAATACTCGCGCAGCAGCCGCACATCGAAGTCCGATGACGAGCCGTAACGGCCGTGCTCGTTGCTGTTGGCCAGGAAGTGCTTGAGCAGGCTGGCGGCCTGCCAGTACTTGGGGTTGTCGCCCTGAATGCCGCGAATCAGCGCGGCCGCCATGGTGCCATTGAAGAATGGATCTTCGCCGTAGGATTCCTGGGTGCGGCCCCAGCGGGGATCGCGCGCCAGGTCCGCGTTGGGCGTGAGCAGCACCAGGAACGCGTGCGCGTTCTCGCCGTTTTCGAAGATGTAGCGCGCCTCTGAACCGATTACCGCGCCGGCCTGGCGCACCAGATCCGGGTCCCAGGTGCGCGCCAGGCCAACGCCTTGGGGAAACTGAGTGGTGGGCGTGGGCAGAGTTTTCGCGCTTTCCGGAACGCCTGGAAACGCCTCGATGAGCTTCTGCATTGGCCCGCCGAGGACCACGCCGCTGAGGGCTTCGCCGATCGCGGTGCCGCGAATGCCGAGCCGCGGGACGGCCACGCCTGACGTGCCCAGGCTCGAGATCTTCTCGTCCAACGTCATTAGCGAGAGAACGTTGTCGATGCGCTTCTCCGTGTCGAGTGCCGGGTCTTGAAACGGGTATTGATATTGGGCCAGCGCCGGTGCGGAAAATGCCAGAAACAGAATAATGAGAATGGTCAAGGTTTTCATCGTGGAATTCCTTTCTTGATTACATTGCCGCCGTGCATCCGCTCGTTTACGGTCGCGGCTCTGAAAGCATCGGAGCCGCGCGAGACGTTCGTTCGATCTTCATAGGGCGCCGCCGCAGCAGCCATTCTAACTCCGCACCAACCGCAAGCCCAGCAGCGCGCGTGGTCCGCAAGCTGAGGTGTGGCTGGCGCAAAACTTCGTCTGCGGTGCGCGTACATAATAGTAAGACAATGGCAGTGACGATGAAGGACATCGCCCGGGAACTCGGGCTGTCCGTGGTGACCATCTCCAAGGTCATCCGCAACCACAGCGATATTTCAGAAGAGACGCGGCAACGCGTGGTCCGGCGCATCAAGGAGTTGAACTACGAGCCGAATATGGCCGCCCGCGCGCTGGTCACGGGCCGAAGCTATTCGGCCGGGTTGATTGTTCCGGACCTGGTGCACCCGTTCTTCGCGGAAGTGGCGAGCGGCCTTTCCGATGTGCTCCGCCGCAAGAATTACAGCCTGCTGATCTCCTGCTCGCAGGGCGAGCCGGACCTGGAACGGCAAGAGATCAAGCGGCTTCTCAGCCGGCGGTTGGATGCGTTAATGATTGCCTCCACGCAAACTACGGTGGAAAGCTTCCGCCGCATTGAAGAGCGGAAGGTGCCGTATGTTCTCATCGACCGCGGTTTTCTGGGAATGCCGGCGAATTTTGTCGGTGTGGACGACACCGCGGTCGGCCGGCTGGCGACCGAACACCTGATATCGGTCGGTTGCCGGCGAATTGCGCATATTCGCGGTCCCGCATCGAGCACGGCGATCGGGCGCCTGGAAGGTTATAACCAGGCCCTGGCGGCAGCCGATCTGAGCCAGTTCCAGGGCTACGTCGTGGTGGGACGCTCGCCCGATGTGGATAGCTGGATCAGCGGCAGCGAGGCAATGAAGAAGCTGCTGGATCTGGAGGCAAGGCCCGACGGTGTGTTCTGCTACAACGACCCGATCGCGATTGGCGTGATCGATCGGATTCTCGAGGCCGGATTTCGGGTTCCCCAGGATATTGCGGTGATCGGCTGCGGCAATCTCCACTTCGACAAGTCTCTGCGCGTGCCGCTGTCGAGCGTGGATCAACAGAGCAGAGCCATCGGTGAGCGCGCCGGGAAGCTGGTGCTGTCGCTGATCGAAGCCAAGGTGCCGCCGCAGCCAAAGAGCATTATGCTGCCACCGGCCCTGGTGCCACGAGAATCGACGCGAAGGAGTGCGTGACGCCGCGCCGCTGGCGGCGATAGCGCCACCGCCGCCGCTTGACGCGTGCCGGCACCAGACATTATCGTTGACCGAAACGTTTTCTCAGACCGGAATGCGGAACCGAGCCGACCCGTGGGACTACCTCGTTGTTACCGCCGCCAATGAGTCCCAGGCGGCGGCATACGAAGCGCAAATTCAACTCCGCCGCGAGATGGGACAACTGGCGCAGGTGAAGGACGTGCTGGTGATCCCGGATCGCGAGGGCCGCCGCATCGGCAGCGGCGGCAGCACGCTCGAGTGCCTGGAGCAAGTGCTGCGCCGCGAGTCGCAGCCAGGCGAGGACCCCGACGATTGCAAGTGCGCGGCAACAATGTTGGGCCGGCTGCGCATTCTGATCGTTCACGCCGGCGGCGATTCCCGCCGCCTGCCCGCGTATTCGCCCTGTGGGAAGATCTTCATTCCGCTTCCCGGCGAATCCCGGTCCGTCCCGGGTTCGAGCTTGTTCGACCGGCTCATGCCGGTTCTCCTGGGCCTTCCCGCTGGCGCGCCCGGCGCCGGTCAGGTGGTGGTTGCTTCCGGAGACGCTCTGATCCGCTTCGATCCGGCGGCGGTTCGGCTCTGCGCACCCGGGATTACCGCGCTCGGCGCGGCGGTGGCGCCGCAGGAGGCGGCACGTCACGGCGTGCTTTGCCCCAACGCCGATGGCTCCGTCCGCCTGTATCTGCAGAAGCCGAGCGTGCGCGCGCAAAGCGACGCGGGCGCTATCGGCCGCGACGGCCGTTCTGTGCTCGATGCCGGTGTCATGAGTCTCGATGCCAGCGCCGCCGCCGGGCTGCTGCGGGCGTTCCGAACTCCGCGGGCGCGCGAAGCGAGTTTGTCTCACGGCATCGATCTGTACCGCGAGATCTGCTGCGCTTTGGGAACGGAGACGACGCTGGCTCACTACTTGAGGACCACGCGGCGAAGCGGATCGACGCTGGACGAAGCGCTCCTCAAGTGCTTGTTCAACGAGCTGCGCCAAATCGCTTTCAACGCCCAGGTACTCGAGCAGTGCAGTTTCCTGCATTTCGGATCCAGCACCCAGTTAATTTCGAGCGGCCTGGAACTGGCCGCCCAGGATCTGGGCGGGCCGCCTGTCCGCACGATACTCGCCATCGACAACGACGTTCAGGCCATGGGTAGAATTGACGGCCGCGAAGCCTGGGTAGAGGGTTGCCGCGTATGGGCGCCGCTCCGGCTGCGGCGCCGCAACGTGGTGGTCGGCGTTGAGGTTCTCGAGCCGCTCGAACTCCCCGAGGAAGCCTGCCTGGACATATCCCCGGGCTTGAATCGAAAGGCCGGCAGGGCGTGTTTCATCCGGTGCTGCGGCGTGGAGGACACGTTCAAGCGCTCCCTAGTGGAAGGCGCGACGTTCTGCGGGAAGTCGCTTGCGGAATGTTTGCTGGCTGCTGGCACGCCGGTTTCCGGCATCTGGGACGACGAGACACGCGAAGCGGAGCGCACCCTTTGGAACGCCAGGATATTTCCGGCCGAAGAAGAGCACCAGGCATTCCGGCGATGGCTTTGGATGTTCGACATTGCCGGAGCGACGCCGGCGCAGAAGCTTGCGTTTCGTTCCGCGGACCGCTACAGCTCAGCCGAAATCGCGGTGCGGGCCGATCCTGCGACCTTCCATGCGCGGCGAGCGGCCTTGCGCGCTGTGGCGAAGTAGGCCGGTGGCGACAGATCGGCATGTGCTACAATACAGATAAGTCCCCACATTCTAATGCCTGCCACGGATTCACCTCGGCGCCTAATCGGCTCGGGGAGAGCAACTTTCTCAAAGTGGAGCGGGTGATTCTATGTTATATGACAGCACAAAAGTTCTATTGCGCGGAATGCTGCGGTCGTTAGAGAGCCCCAACCAAGAAGGATGGGACGACCAGGTAGAGTCGGGCGGCGAGTGCCTCTTCGAAATGCACCAGATGGCCCGCCCGCTGTACAAGGGTTACAGAACGGATGGGTTGAATCGAGCGCCGGCGCTGGTGCCGGTTTACGAAAGGGCGGCGCGTGCGATACCGCACGTGAAGTCCATGGTGAGGGCGATCCGCCGTAAGGACCAAGCTGCCGCGGTAGAGAGCGGCACGGCTGCCCTCGCCGAGATGTGACGCCCGGCCGCGGGTGTGCTGCATAGTACATTATGCGATCCTGACCGGCTATCTGCCGAGTAAGTAGACCATCGTCATTCTTAGTTCCGCCGCTTGACGAGCTGGCAGCTCAAGTAAGAACCTTCCTTCGAGACCGGCGGCGCTGCAGACGCGCCTTTTGGGGCCGCGCTAAAGCGCAGAATTCAGCCGGCGCAATTTAAGCATGAGAGGCGAGTGCGTTCCGTGCTACAATAGATCTGTAGTTTGACAGTTCCGCTAATTGAGGCCCTCGCATAGTCCGGCACAACCGTCTATCCTGCCCGCGATTCGCTGCTCTGCAAATTTCAGAAAGAAGACTTAAGTGAAGAATATTTTCGTAGGAAACCTCAGCTTCGGGGCTACCGAAGATGCGGTCCGATCCATGTTTGAGGAATATGGCACGGTTGACCGTGTGAACGTTGTGACCGACCGGGACACCGGACGCGCCAGAGGCTTTGGATTCGTGGAAATGAGCGTGGCTGCCGAAGCCGACGCCGCCATTGCCGGGCTGAATGGCAGAGAGCTCGATGGCAGGGCGCTGAATGTGAATGAGGCCCGGCCGAAAGAAGATCGCGGCGGATTCCGCAGCAACGGCGGTGGCCAGCGGCAAAACAAGCGCTGGTAAGGTAAAATGAGATTTGGGGGCGGCTCTTGAACCTGCCGTCCCCCAAGTCCTCCTCTTGCGCGGACTCGATCCGGCCGGTGTTTACGGGCCTGGGAAAGTTCGTGTGCATGGTATGACTGTAGTTCGAGCCGAACGGGAGAGCAAAAAGGAGACAGCACCATGGCCACGCGATCGCGTACTACGTTCCAGAAACGGCAGAAAGAAATGGCGCGCGCCGAGAAGCAGCGGGATAAGGCTGCCAAGCGGGCGCAACGGAAAGAGCAGGAGCACACCCCTCCAGTTGTGATTTCGCTGGAAGAGGCCGCGATCCTTCGTTCGTAAACCGTCCGATTCAGCAGGGGCCCGAGTTGCCTTCGTTCAATTGGCGGGATTTCGATTCACGCATTGCTATTGTGCTTGTGAGGCGGATTTCGGTAACGGCGCCGCCGAGCACTAACGCTGGGTATCTTCAGACCACTCTTACTTGAACCGGCTCCGAATCGACGCCGGCGCACTCGACGCGCAAAGGCAGTTCGCCCTTCGGGCAAGCCTGCGGAGCCCGGGCGTTGATTTGTCGGCGTCCGCCGACAGGTTCGCCTACAAAGTCGACCGCCATGCCCGCATCGCCGAGCCACAGCCGCAGGTTGCCCCGGTCCGCGTTCTCCGGGAGGCCTTCCACCCAGCACGAAAGATAACCGCCATCGGCGACGTTAACGCAATCGGCTTCCCAGTGAAGCGAATCGCGTATGCCGGCAATGGCGATGCGCCTCGCCACCGGCGCCAGATCGACGGCGATGCGCTGGGGCGCGCTAAAACGGCTGTTGGCGAGGCGCAGCCGCACGCTGTTCCAACCCGTCTTCAAGCCGGGAGGCAGGGTGAATTTGGCCCAGTAGACGCCGCTGTTCGGAGCCACCAGCATGGCGGCGGCGCCGAATTCCCCGACCTCCAACACCACCTCCTCCTTCGATGGCACCGCCGCCCCAGCGCGGAACCAGCAAGCGATGTCGTGGTCGCGCCGGGAATTGAAGTTTACGCCGAGGCTTGAGGAGTTCACTGCCGCCAGCAGCTCCGGCGGTTCCTCGGACGGCTCGGCGGGTTCTGGCGGCCATTGGCGAAAGCACGCCACCATGGCATTCTCGCGACCCACGGCGATCGGCTCCACACGGGCGAATCCGGCCGCGCGGCACATCGCCAGCACGCATCCGACCGTCGGACCGTTCCAGTTATCGAAATTGCCGTTGAGCTCGGTGGTCTCGTAGAACTCCATGCTGGGAATGTCGTTCGCATGGTCTTGCCAGTCGGCGCCGTCGGTGACGAAGGTTTCCACGATGACGATCTCGGTGGCGAGTCGGCAAAGAATCTCGAGGCCCCACAGCGGGTGCCTCAAGTGATAGAGCACACCCAAACAAAGCACGATGTCGAAGGTGCCCAGATCCACCCAGGGCAATTCGAAAAGGTCGAGATTGCGATAGTCGGCCTTGGACCGAAGCTTGCGGTGCAGCCAGAGATAGTTGGCCTGTTCCCGGCAATCGATGGACGTGACCGCGGCTCCGCGCCGCTCGGCTTCGAAACTGAACCAGCCATCCCAGGCGCCGATATCGAGTACGCGTTTGCCGGTGAGGTCGGCCGGGATGGGAAAGCGGGACCAGCGCTCGCGCTGCCATTCCAGGCTCATGTATCCGTGGATCGCGGTGCCATCGGGCAATTCGAAACTGTGGTACCAGCCGATCTCGCGGAGCTGGTCGCTGAAATCGTGCTGCTTCCTGCGCAGCGCCCGCAACTCATCGGCATCCATGGTCGCCCGGTCCCAAGAATCAGCGTATCAGCTTGGCGCCCCGGCATTGGTCTCCGAACGTCAAGACATTTTCTGACGTAGAATACAAGAGGAGCTAATCCATGGAAGACGGCCACCAACCGGCCACGAAAGGCGACGTTGCGGAAGTGAAGCAGGACGTCGCGATGCTCCGCTCCGAGGTGCATCATATGTACGATGCCCTCGTCGAGCGGATCGCCGATAGTGAAACTAAGCTCCTGAAAGCATTCTACACGTTCGCGGAGAGCAATCAGACGCGCATGGCCACCATCGAGACGGATTCGGAGGCGGTGAAGAAGCGCGTCGGCATTCTCGAAGAGCGGGTGCTTCAATTGGAACGTAAGGTCAACTTTCCGAACCACCCTCCACAGTAGTTTCTTCTTGCTCCGCCGCTGTCGCGGCGAAGTTCTGCCGACATCTCCGGCCGTCCCCCCTTTCGCTCCCGCATGCAATGGGATATGAATAGCAACTGATCCTTATGCGATTCTCTACCAAGTACACCGCAATTCAGATTTGGCTTGGAGCCGCGCTGCTGGCCACTGCCGCTGCGGCGCAGGCGCCGACCGCTCCCGCACCGGCGGCGCGCACGCACGCCTGGTGGCACGATGTCGACCCCGGTATCCGCCCTTACACCGCCAATGCCAAGATGCTGCCGATGATCTCCGTCAAGGGCAACAAGTTTGTCGACCCGCAGGGCGCCACGGTGCTGTTCCGCGGTCTTTCGATCTCCGATCCCGACAAGCTCGAAATGCAGGGTCACTGGAACCGCGAGCACTTCGTGAAAGTTCAGGAAATGGGCGCGCACGTGGTGCGCATTCCCATCCACCCGGTCGCCTGGCGCGAGCGAACGCCGGCGGAGTATCTCAAGCTGCTCGACCAGGCGGTAGAGTGGTCGACCGACCTGGGAATGTATGTCGATCTCGACTGGCATTCCATCGGCAATCTCACCACCGGCGTTTTTCAAGACCCGATGTACGATACTTCGTTGCAGGAAACGTACCAGTTCTGGCGCATCCTGGCCCACCATTTCGCGGGCCACAACACGGTGGCGTTTTTCGAGCTCTTCAATGAGCCGACCACTTTCCGCGATCAGCTCGGTCCGGTTTCCTGGGACGAGTGGAAGAAGATTAACGAGAAGCTGATCACCATCATCCGCGCGAACCGTGCGCAGGCGATCCCGCTGGTGGCCGGTTTCGATTGGGCGTACGATCTGACTCCGCTGCACCTCAGCCCGATCGCCGCCGAGGGAATCGGCTACGTGGTTCACCCGTATGCCAACAAGCGTCCGCGGCCGTGGGAGCCGAAATGGGAAGAGGACTTCGGTTTTGCCGCCGCCACCTACCCCGTGGTCGCAACGGAGTTCGGAGGTTTCCAGCAAGGCGGAGCCGCCGGGCAAACGCCGTACGGGCCGTCGATTATCAAGTACCTGGAAGGCAAAGGCATCAGTTGGATGGCCTGGTGCTTCGACCCGGAATGGGGTCCGACGCTGATCAGCGATTGGAACTACACGCTGAATGCGTCCGGCGAGTTCGCCAAACAAGCCCTGCACGGAGAGATTCAGTAGCTGCGACTTCGTGGCGCACGCACTCTTGCGTGCCGCTTCGAGACTCTTCTCGACGCCTCTGCGTCCTGGGAAGCAGGCGTCGGCAAAAGTGCCGACGCGGCACGCAGAAGTGCGCGCGCCACGGAGCTTACACCGAGCGCAGGCGCTCAGCGGCAGCTTCGGGCGTGAGGTCGCGCTGCGGCGCGGCCAGCATTTCGTATCCAACCAGGAATTTGCGCACTGTGGCCGAGCGCAGCAGGGGAGGATAGAAATGCAGGTGCATATGCCACTCCGGATGCGCCTGGCCATCGGTCGGACTCTGGTGGAAGCCCATGCTGTAAGGGAAAGGCGCCACAAAAAGACGGTCGTAGCGCGCAGTCAGGCGTTTGAGAATGTCGGCCAGGCCGTCGCGCTCGGCGTCATCGAGGTTATCGATGGCGGCGGTGTGCCGCCGCGGCATCACCAGTGTCTCAAACGGCCACACAGCCCAAAACGGCACAACTGCCATCCAGCTTGCGTTCTCTTCCACCAACCGCTCGAGGCGCGCGGCTTCGAGCGCCAGGTAGTCGCAAATGAGGCACCGCGCGCGCGCTTCGCGCCACGCCAGTTGCGCCGCCTGTTCCTTTACGATCTCGTTCGGCAGGTGCGCGTTCGACCAGATCTGGCAATGAGGATGCGGGTTGCTGCAGCCCATCATGGCGCCGCGGTTTTCGAAAATTTGCACGTGGCGGATGGACTCGCGAGCGCCCAGATCGCGATATTGTTCGGCCCAGGTGTCGATTACCGGGCGCAGCTCGGCTGGTTCCATGTTGGCGATGGTGAGATGGTGCTTGGGCGAAAAGCAGACCACGCGGCAAATGCCCGGCTCGCCTTGCGCCACCAGAAGCCCGTTTTCATCGAAGCGGTCCGGCGGAGTATCGGGCCGAAGGGCGGCGAAGTCGTTATCGAAAACAAAGGTCGAGGTGTAGCGCGGATTGCGGGCGCCGCCTGAGCGCGCATTGCCGGGGCAGAGGTAGCAGTCCGGGTCGTATTCGGGCTGCAGAACGCGGGCGGTCTCTTCCACCTGCCCCTGCCAGGGCCGCTCGGTCCGATGCGGCGATACCAGCACCCATTCGCCGGTTAACGGATTGAGCCGGCGATGCGGGTCCTGCTTCCAGTCGAACATGAAGTCACATGGTAACCAAACGCAGGTGGGGCGGGGCGGCATGGGTCTTCCGCCCCGTTCCGGGGCTTTCCGGTCGTACATGCTTTCCCAGCGCTCGCGCGCTGGGCTATGTTCTTCCGCCCCCCCGGGCTCAGCCGCTCGGCGTTAGGTTAGCGCGGTGGGGCGGGGCGCCGCCCGGCTGGCGTATTACAATAAGCCTTCCATGTCTGAACCCTCCAAATTCCTTCTTGCGGACCGCCAGATCCCCTCGGTTTGGGTGAACGTGCTGCCGTCGCTTCCCGAGCCGCTCGCCCCGCCTCTGCATCCGGGCACTCATCAGCCGCTAGGCCCTCAGGACCTGGCGCCGCTCTTTCCGATGGAGCTGATCGAGCAGGAGTTCTCGCCGAAGCCGGAGATCGACATCCCGGGCGAGGTGATGGATATCTATCGCCTGTGGCGCGCCACGCCGCTCTATCGCGCGCGGCGCCTGGAGAAAGCGCTCGATACGCCGGCGCACATTTATTACAAGTACGAGGGCACCAGTCCGGCCGGCAGTCACAAGCCAAACACGGCGGTGGCACAGGCTTATTACAACCAGCGCGCCGGCATCCGCCGCCTGGCTACCGAAACCGGGGCGGGGCAGTGGGGCAGCGCGCTGGCGCTGGCCTGCCAGATGTTCGGCATGGAATGCACGGTCTACATGGTGCGCGTGAGCTACGATCAAAAACCGTATCGCCGCATGATGATGCACGTCTGGGGCGCGGAGGTTTTCGCCAGTCCCAGCGAACAAACGCACGCCGGCCGCGGCGTGCTGGCAGCGCATCCGGATTCACCCGGCAGCCTCGGTATCGCCATCAGCGAAGCCGTTGAGGACGCCGCTACTCACGCGGACACCAACTACTCATTGGGCAGCGTGCTCAATCATGTGCTGATGCACCAGACCGTGATCGGCCAGGAAGCCAAGCTGCAGATGCAGATGGCGGGCGAGGAGCCGGAGGTGGTGATCGGCTGCTTTGGCGGCGGCAGCAATTTCGGCGGCCTCGCGCTGCCTTACGTGCTGGACCGCCTGGCCGGCAAAGGCCCGCGCATCCTCGCCATCGAGCCTTCGGCTTGTCCCACGCTGACGCGCGGCAAGTTTACCTACGATTATGGAGACACGGCCAAGCTCACGCCCTTGGTGAAGATGTTCACCCTGGGCCACGATTTCGTGCCGCCGGGCATCCATGCCGGCGGGTTGCGCTACCACGGAGCTTCGCCGTTGATCAGCCACCTGGTGCGGCTGGGGCACATCGAGGGCAAGGCCTACACGCAGCTCCCCGTGTTTGAGGCAGCCATTCAATTCGCGCGTACTGAGGGCATCCTGCCCGCGCCCGAAAGCGCGCACGCGATTCGCGCCGCGGTAGATGAAGCGCTGGCCGCCAAGGAAGAGGGTAAAGGCAGAGTGATTCTCTTCGGCCTCAGCGGTCACGGCCATTTCGATCTCGCGGCGTACGAGAATTACATCTCGGGCAAGCTGGTGGATTACGAATATCCCGGCCGGGAGATTGCCGAAGCGATTGCAGCAATCGATTCAGGCAGCTAGCGCTGCCCGCAGGGAGGAGGAGCATATGTTCGAGCTAACGCGCCGGGCGCAAGTCCGGGCGGCGATCGTGTGTGGCGCAGCCTTCTCCGCTTTCCCGCTCGGCGCTCGGAGTTGTGAGGCTCTGGCCCAATTGGCGCTGCCGCAAACGACGATAACCACCGCCGTATCCATGACGGCCGGAGACTTCACTCCGCCGGGAGGCCGGCCGCTCCACAGTCTCCCTGCGTTCTGCCGGGTGGCGGGAACCATCCGGCCGTCAGCGGACTCGAACATTCAATTTGAAGTGTGGATGCCGGCGTCAGGCTGGAACGGCAAGTTCCATGGAGCCGGCAACGGAGGTTTTGCGGGCGATATCAACTACGCGGAAATGGCGTCGGTGATCGGCCACGGCTACGCAGCCGCGTCCACCGACACGGGCCACAAGGCATCATTTATCGATGCCGGCTGGGCGCTGGGCCACCCGGAGAAGGTGACCGACTTCGGATATCGCGCCATCCACGAGACCGCCGGGAAAGCTAAGGCGATTATCGGTGCGTTCTATGGTTCGGGTCCGCGGCATTCTTATTTTACGTCCTGCTCCAACGGTGGCCGCGAGGCGCTCATGGAAGCGCAGCGGTTTCCCGATGACTACGACGGTATCCTCGCAGGGGCGCCCGCCAACTTCTGGACGCACTTGCTGGTGATGGCCATTGCGGACTCGCAGGCCATGCTGGCCGATTCCGGCAGCTACATCCCGGCCTCAAAACTGCCGGCCATTCAGGCAGCCGCGCTCGCGGCTTGCGACCGCTTGGACGGCGTCGAAGACGGCATCATCGAAAACCCTCCCTCGTGCCGGTTCGATCCGGCCGTGCTGTTGTGCAAGGGGCCGGACTCGGACAGTTGCCTAACGCTCGCACAGTTGGCGGCATTGCAGAAGATTTACCGCGGCCCGCGAAGCTCGAAGGGCGTGCAAGTGTTTCCAGGCTATTCTCCCGGCGGTGAAGCGGAGCCGGGTGGCTGGGGAGTGTGGATCACAGGTGCGGCGCCGGAGCGCAGCCTGATGTTTTTGTTCGGTACGCACTACTTCCAGGACATGGTATTTGCCGATCCGGCCTGGGATTTCCGGACGTTCCAGTTGGAGCGGGATACCGCGGTATCCGACCGAAAAATGAGCAGTGTTCTGAACGCGACCGATCCTGACCTGCGGCGATTTCAGGCGCGCGGCGGCAAGCTGATTCTCTACCACGGCTGGAGCGATGCTGCGATTCCCGCCGCGAACACCGTGGACTACTACCGCAGCGTGCTTTCCAAGATGGGGGCCGCTTCCAGTGGCGGTTTCATCCGCTTGTTCATGGTTCCCGGCATGCAACATTGCGGCGGCGGATCCGGACCGGACGTTTTCGGCCAGTTCGGCGGGGGCTCAGGCGATCCACAAGACGACATGACCGCGGCATTGGAGCGATGGGTGGAGCGAGGTGTGGCGCCTGAACGAATTGTCGCCACCAAGTACAAGAACGCAGCCGAGCCAACCAGCGGCGTGGTGCGAACGCGCCCTCTGTGCGCCTATCCGCTGATTGCGCGCTGGAAGGGTTCCGGCAGCGCCGATGACGCTAGCAGTTTTCGCTGTGTAAGACCATAGGCCGGCCCCGGAAATGCCGGTTGCTTCCCTGGCACACCCTGCGCCACACTGAAGGTGGTTGTTTTCGATCCTCATGCCTGATTTCTGCAGTTGCGGCGCCGAGCTTCCACCGGATGCGTTGTTCTGCCACAAGTGCGGCAAGCCGCAGCGAGAGCTGCCGGAAGTGGCCGTCGCAGGGCCTGCGCCGGTTGTGCTGCGGCCGACCGAACCACAGCCGCCGCCGGTGCCGCTGGATTTCCGCAATCCTCTGGCGCTAAGGATTGCTTTACTGGTAGCCTTGGGCGCTACGGCCCTGTTCTTCGTTCTGCCGTTTGTCAATTGGCTAGCCGCAGGCTTCTTCGCGGCGTTCCTCTACCGGCGCAGAACGGGCTCGCTGCTGAATATCGGGGCGGGCGTGCGCATGGGTTGGATCACGGGCCTGCTGGCTTTTGTGCCGGCCGCCATTATGTCGCTGGCGGTCGAGATTCCCTCCGCGCTCTCAGGGAAGCTCGCCGACACCTACCAGCAGCAGATGCGGAGCTTCCCGCTCCAAGACCCCGCCGCTGTCCAACGGGTCGCAGCGTTCGTGGCGACCGGCCCGGGCGTCGCAGCGGTGCTTGTGTTTACGCTCATCACACTGTTCATCTTTATTACCTTTCTCAGCATGGCCGGCGGCGCGCTGGCGGCCAAGCTCAGCCAGGCTAGCCCGCCGCGGGGCGGGAGTAGCGCTTGACCAGCGCCACCGCCGCGAAAATCACCACCATCGCCGCCGATTCCCGCAGGCCGAACGGCTCGCGGTAGAACAGCCATCCCAGCGCCACCGCGACCACTGCATTCACGTACGGGTAAATCGAAACCACAGCTACCGGCAGCCGGTCCATGGCGTAGACGAATGCGCTGTAGCCTACCAGCGAACCGAAGACCACCAGGTAGAGCAGGGCGCTAACGCCGCGCGTGCTCCAGTACATGCGATGGTGCGGGACCAGCAACGCAAAGGGCGCCATCGCCAGTGCGGCTGCCAGTTGGTGAATGCCACCGGCCACCACCGGGTGAGCCTTGCCCGCGCGGCGCCGTTGATAGATGGAGCCGAACGACCAGCCGGCCATGCCGATTTGCAGGATCAGAAGGCCGATCAGCAGGCTGTGGCCGGCGCCTTGTGGGCCGCCGCCCGGCGTCACCAGCAGCGCCGCGCCTGCCAGACCGAGCGCCATCGCACCGATGGTCGGAGCGTGCAGGCTCACGCCGCCAGGCAGCAGCGCTTCCACCCCCACCATCCAGAACGGCGACATGGCCACGATCAGGCCGGCCATGCCGCTCGGGATGAGGGTCTCGGAGACCACCAGCGCGCCGTTGCCGATGGTGATCGTTCCCAGGCCGGCTATGCAGGCTGCCGCCAACTCCCTCCCACGCGGAATGTGCAGGCCGCGGTACCAGGCAAACGCGAGCGTCAGCGTTCCGGATATCAAGTAGCGCACGGTGACCAGCGGGAGCGGCGGAAAGGTCTCGAGTGACATCCGTATGCCGAGGTAGGTGGTGCCCCAAAAGAAACACACCGCCGCCAGAGCCAGATACGGTTTGAACAGGGGATGCCGGGACAACCCTCAGCTTAGCATCGGCGGCGCGGAGACAGTCTGCCGTGGAGGCGGATTCGCGAGACGCTCGGTAGCGCGGACGGTCTTGCCGCGGGTGTCTTCGTTTGGTGTGGGCTTGACCGCGGCTACTCCTCGGAAGGCGCCGCCAGACCGCTCCTGACCGGTTTTTCTTCCACCACCGGGAAAACACCGGCGGCAAGGACCGCCGGTGCTACCGGACGCCACAGCTGCGTGCGCCCGCCCGCCCCCCCTACGGCACCGGCGGCAGGGGCACGCGCAGGCGGCCTTGGAAGATCTCGCCGAAGGCTTCGAGCACTTCGCCGTGCAGCGCGCCGTTATCGGCCAGCAGATGGTCGGATTGGGTCGGGCTGTGAGAAGCGCCGCGCATGTCGGAAACGCGGCCGCCGGCTTCGGTCACCAGCAGCGTGCCCGCCGCCACGTCCCAAGGCTTGAGGCCGAATTCCCAGAACAGGTCCAGGCGCCCGCATGCCACGAAGGCCAGATCGAGCGCCGCCGACCCGGTGCGGCGCACGCCGTGCGATGCCATCGCCAACTGGTAATAGAAGTGGATGTTCGCGTTGTGATGGCGCTTGCGGCTGGGAAATCCGGTTGACGCCAGGCTGTCGGCCAGCCGCCCGGTTTGGGAAACGTGAATGCGCCTGTTGTTCAGGTAAGCGCCAGCGCCGCGTTCGGCGGTGAACAACTCCTGGTGGATGGGATCGAACACCACGCCGGCCAGTATCTCGCCCGCGCGCGCCAGGCCGAGCGTCACATTGAAGGCAGGAAAACTGTGCGCGAAATTGGTGGTGCCGTCGAGCGGGTCCACGTACCAGCAGTATTCGGCTTGAGGGTTGTGGCCGCCGCCCTCTTCGGCGACGATTCCGTGGGAAGGGTAATGCGACCGCAGCCGCTCCACCACCAGCTTTTCGCTGGCGCGGTCGGCTTCCGTCACCAGGTCAAATTCGCCTTTGAGTTCAAACGCCACCCGCCGCTCGAAGTGGCCAGCCAGCAAGGCGCCGGCTTCGCGGGCGATTTCGACGGCTGTTTCGAGGTAGGACATGGGCGAGGAGCCGGCGGCCTCGGGGCCTAACCCTGTTCGACCACGTAGTTGATGTCGTGCTTGAAGATGAAAAGATTCGGCTGGCCCTGGCGGGTAATACGGATGAAGGAGTGGTCGTAATATTCGATCACGCCCGTCACCTCTTCGCCGCCGGCGAGTTTGACGCGCACGGGCGTTGCGTTCTCTATCAACTGCTTGAGGTACTTGACCTCTTCCAGTGTGTGCTCCGGCGCGCGCGCGGACTTTGGCTGTTGTGTCGTACGCTTCTCCTAACGCTTCTTCCGGCTCTCGGGTTTCAGCGTAACCTGCGCCGCCGGCGAACCCGTATTAGCCTCGGCTTCCCCATAATAGCCGTTGCGCGCCGAGGCCCGCAATTCAGGAGATTTGAGCCGCACTTCCAGCTTGTGAAAACTGTCCTTGGTGAGCGGCACATCGTGCGGGTAGAAGCCCAGCAGGTACTCGGTGCGCAGCTCGGCGATGATGGAGCTGAAGGCGTGGTCGAGCTGCGGTCCCTCCGAGAGCAGGAAGGTGCGGCCGCCGGTGCCTTCCGCCATGAACTCCAGGGCGTGCTCGCCGCCGATGTTGCGTCCCGCGTCGTTGGTGATCGGCATCACAATCACCGGATAAATCACCGCGTCGGCCAATTGCGCCGCTTCGAGCGCCCGGTGACTGTCGATCTTGCTGGTGGTCTCACCGCCATCGCTCACCAGCACCAGCGCCTTGCGGCCCTCGCGCAACTCCAGGTCGCGCGATGCCAGCCAGATGGCGTCATAGAGAGAAGTTCCGGCAGAGCCGTGAAGCTGGCGCAGCATGGCCTCCAGAGACACGATGTTGTGAGTGTAGTTGTGCACCTGCGTCACCAGATCGTCGAAGGTGTAGAGCGACACCTGGTCCTGGGGGTTGCGGTCCGAAAGCAGGGCGCGGATGAAGCGCACGGCGGAATCGGTTTCGAACTTCAGATCCTGGTTGGTAGAGCCGCTGACATCCACCAGCAGCGCCACTGAGAGCGGTTGGTTGGTCTCGCGCTCGAAGACCGCCACGTCCTGGCGCACGCCGTTGTCGAAGACTTCGAAGTCGTCCTTACCCAGCGAGCCCACCAACTGGCCGGCGCGATTCTTCACCGTGGTCACAATGTGCACCAGGTTGACTTTGACTGGAATGACGAGATCCTGGGCGGCCAGCGGCGCCAGCACCAGCCCGGCCACAAGCGCCGCGCAGCAGATCATTTGGGTCGCGCGGGGAACCACTCCCTCACGGTCGTGACTCAGATCGGAGCCGCGACCTTCAGGGAGCGATCTCCCAGCAGCGCCGAATGCGGGAGCGGCTGAACTACCGCGCCAGAGGGACATCTTGGTCCCACGCTCCTTCCGCCCAGACCTCGCCATCGGCAAAGTGCTCTTTTTTCCAGATGGGCACTCGCTTCTTGAGGCGGTTGATGCCCTCGAGCGCGGCCTCGAACGCGGGGCGCCGGTGAGCCGCAGTGACCACCACCGCCACGCTGGTTTCCCCCACTAGCAGACGGCCCAAACGGTGCGCCATGGCAACATGCTCGAGATCGAAAGCGGAGGCCAGCTCGCGGCCGATTTCCGCCATGGTCCGCAGCGCCATCGGCTCATAGCCCTCGTAATCGAGATAAAGCGTGCGCCGGCCGCCGGTATGATTGCGGACAGTGCCTTCGAACGTCACCACCGCGCCTTCGCTGCCCTGGAGCAGCCGGGCCGCCAGGCGACGCGCATCGAGTGATCGGTAGGTGATGGCGAAATAGTTGCCGGCCTCTTCGATTTCCAGCCCGTCTACAGGTTGTTCCGAGCCGCCGCTGACCGGCGGCAGGAGCGCGATTTCATCGCCTTCGGCAATCTTCGTGGCCGGCTCGGCGAACGAGCGATTCCGCGCCACTACGATGCTCCCAGCCATTTTCCCGATGGCCGGAGAGAGCGCTGCGTACCGATCCAGCACGGCGCGCAGATCGGCGCCGTCGGCGAACTCGGCGTCCTCCGAGCCGCGGCCGACCAGGTCCTTCAAGACACCGAAGAACAACACACGCGCGCGCATCTGTATCGGATGGAATTCTCAGTCTATCAGACGGTTGCGGCCGATTCTCCGTTGCGCCCTTGTCGCTCGTGAAACACCCCGAATGGCGGCCAACCCGGCGCCGGAAGCCGGCTTCCAGTCGTGGCGCGGGCTGTTTTGGCGCGCCGCTGCTGCTAATCGGCCTCTGGAGTTTCCGCTTTTCGCGAGAGGGCTGTAGCGCCGGCGGTCTTTGCCGCCGGTCCTTGGAGTGCCGCGCGTGGTGGGCCAGGATGAATCCTGCGCGGGCCGGGCACGAGCCGCCCCTACGGTTGCGCCGGGTTACAATCGCAATTTCTCCCATGACACCGACTTCCGAGACCCGCCTGCGCGTGCGATACGCCGAAACCGATCAGATGGGCGTGGTTTATTACTCCAATTATTTGGTTTGGATGGAGGTGGGTCGCGTCGACTTATGCAAAGCGTGCGGCTTCAACTACCGCGACATGGAAAACGAAGACGGAGTGGCGCTGGCGGTAGCCGAGGCGCAGTGCCGGTACCGCGCCCCGGCGCGCTTCGACGACGAGGTGATTGTCAAAACCTGGATCGCTGAGGCCAACTCGCGAGTGGTTACCTTCGCCTACGAAATGCGGCTGGCCGATTCCGAAACCGTGCTCGCCACCGGCTCCACGCGGCACGTGTTCGTCAACCGCACCATGGGGCGTACCCGGATGCCGGCAAAGTATCACCGGCTGTTCGGCCTGACCGAATAGCGCTGGCTCACCGCGCGACGGTTGCCGGGCGCTTTCCGCCGCCATTGACGCCGCCCGGCCCGCCTGCTTAACTGGAAACAGTTCCATGGCAGGTGTCGGACAACCATCGCTGTCGCTTGCCGACGTGCATTCCACCGTCGACATTTCCCAGATCTCTTTCTGGCGCCGCATGTTCGCCTTCGCAGGGCCGGCCTACCTGGTAAGCGTCGGCTATATGGACCCGGGCAACTGGGCTACCGACTTGGAAGGCGGCGCGCGCTTCGGCTACCGCTTGCTTTGGGTGCTGGTGATGTCGAACGCCATGGCCATCCTGCTGCAAACGCTGAGCGCGCGGCTCGGCATCGTCAACGGGCGCGACCTGGCGCAGGCCTGCCGGGAGGCTTATCCGCGATCCCTGAGTTTCGCTCTGTGGATTCTGTCGGAAATTGCTATCGCGGCCTGCGACCTGGCCGAGGTGCTGGGCGCCGCGATTGCGCTCAACCTGCTGTTCCACATCCCGCTGCTCATCGGCGTGATTCTCACCGCCTCCGACACGCTGCTGCTGCTCTGGTTTCAAAGCTTCGGCATTCGCGCCATCGAGGCCTTTATCCTGTCCTTGATCACGGTGATGGCGGCCTGCTTCTGCATCGAGCTTTTCTGGGCCCGCCCGGCGGCCGGCGAGCTGTTCGCCGGCCTGGCGCCGCGCCTCAATCGCAGCAGCCTCTACCTGGCGGTCACCATCCTCGGTGCTACCGTCATGCCGCACAACATGTATCTGCATTCGGCCCTGGTGCAGACGCGCAACATCGGCCGCACCGAATCCGCCAAGCGCATGGCGTGCCGGTTCAACCTGATCGATTCGGCGGTGGCGCTGAACGGCGCCATGTTCGTCAACTGCGCCATCCTGGTGCTGGCGGCGGCCGTGTTCTTCAAGCGCGGCATCATCGTCACCGAGATTCAGCAGGCGCACGTGCTGCTGGTTCCATTGCTGGGTGCCAGCATGGCGGGGGTGCTGTTCGCGGTGGCGCTGCTTTGCTCCGGCCAGTCTTCCACTCTCACCGGAACCATGGCGGGCCAGGTGGTGATGGAAGGCTTTCTGAATATCCGCATGCGGCCCTGGCTGCGCCGCCTGATCACGCGTACGCTGGCCGTCATTCCAGCCGCGCTCACCATCTATTTCGCCGGAGACCAGGCCACCCTCGGGCTACTGCTGTTGAGCCAGGCGATCTTGAGCATGCAGTTGCCGTTCGCGATCGTCCCCCTGATTCACTTCACCAGCGACCGCGCCCGCATGGGCTCGTTCGCCAACGCCGGGTGGGTGCGCTGGCTATCCTGGATCACGGCCGCCGTCGTGATCGGTCTCAACACGTGGCTGGCCTACGATTCCATTGAAGGCTGGCTGGCCGGCGCGGGAGCCTGGCGAGGCCTGGTCGGAACCGTCGCCATCTCCATCTCCGCGGGGCTGGCGATTCTGCTCCTCTGGGTGACGTTCGAGCCCCTCATCAGCGGACGGAAGCGCGGGCGCGCCGCCGTGGTGTTCCCCGAGACCGAGGGCGCCGCCGCCGCAACGCCTGTGTACCACCGCATCCTGGTCCCGCTGGACCACACGGCCCTCGACCTGCTCGCCATCAGCCACGCCGCCGCCATGGCCAAACTATACGGCGCCAAGCTCTACCTGCTGCACGTGGAAGAAGGAGTCACCAGCCAGATTTACGGCGGCGAGTCCTCGACTGCCGAGGTGGAAGCTGGCCAGGCGTATCTCGACCGCATCGCGCGATCCCTGCAAGGCCAGGGCATTGCGGTGGAGACGGCGATCCTCTATTCGACTTCGCCCGGCAAGGAGATCGTGCGTTATGCGCGCGAAATCCAGCCCGACCTCTTGATTATGGGCGCCCACGGCCATGGCGGCCTGAAAGACCTGATCTTCGGCACCACGATCAGCCCTGTGCGCCACAACCTGGATATCCCGGTGCTGATCGTGCGGCCAGGCAAGGGGTGAAGATGACCACTGAAGTGCGGTCAAGTCGTGGCGCAGGCTGTCGAGCCTGATGAGCCGAGATTCGTCTGGCCTTTTCCGGCCGCCAACAAAGCGAACAGTATCACGCCTGGTCCCAGCGCTCACGCGCTAGGCTATGATCCTTCGCCGCACCGGCTGGTCCCAGCGGGCCGCCAGGATATCCACCCCAACCGCCCGCCTTCAGAATTTCAAATGCAGCGCCACTTGCATAATGCGCGGGTCGGCCGTGCTGGAGATCTGGCCGAAACTCAGGTCGCCGATGTTCGTATCCGGATTGCTAAATTCCACGTTGTTAAACACGTTGAAGGCGTCGACGCGGAATTCCAACTCCGTCGTCTCACGGAGCCGGAAGACTTTGGCAATTGCCAGGTTGGCGTTAAACGCGCCGGGTCCGCGCAGCGAATTGCGGCCGAACGTCCCGTAGGTGAACTGGTCCAGCAGAGTGGCGGGGTTCACCGAGGTCGCTTCCTGGTTGAGCGCCACTTCGCGCGCGTTGGAAAAGCTGTTCGGATTGAACCAGTAATTGCCGCCTTGCTCGCCCGAGCCGTTGGTGGTCACGTTGACGGTGCGGAAGGCTCCGGGGTCGAGGTACTGAACCGGCGCCACCACATCAGCCCGCACCACCTGGATATCGCCTGCGCCAGACGGACCGGGGCTGGAAATTGAAGATGCCGTGCCGGGGCTGAATGCCATCACATCCAGCGGGAAGCCCGACCGCCAGGTGAGGATGGGATACAGGGTCCAACCCTTGGTGAACCAGGCCGCGTGCGTGGTCAGCTTCTCAAAGGGCAACTCCCAGCCGCCCGATAGGGAAAGGAACTGCCGGATATCCGCATCGCCGGAGGACCAGAACTGGTTGTGGTTATAGTAAGGCACGAAGTTGTTGCGCTGCCGGTAGCCGGACTCGTTGTCGAGCTCATGCGACCACGTGTACGCCAGCGTAAAGAACGTATTGCCTAGCCGCGAATTCGAAAGCCGCTTTGTCAGGTTGGTCTGCAACGCGTCGTAATCGGCGCGGCCGACATTCTGAAACTCGTTCATGTACGTGTAATCGCCGTCGCAGCATGGCGCCAGGTCCAGAATGCGCGTGCTGGTGCCCGGCTGGAACGGGTCGATGTCCGTCAGCCCGGTTAGGCCGTGCGCGATGTAGCCAATGTATCCGGCCTCCAGCGTCAGGTTGTTGGCGAACTCTTGTTGGATCGTGAGGTTGTACTGGTAAATGCGAGGCGTCTTGAGGTTCGGATCGACGTAGAAAGGATTGCCGCCGCCGATCGGCAGGTCTCCGGCAGCGGCGAAGTCCACATTGTGGTCGACCGGTTTCGAAGGAAACGGGTTGGGTTCGCCGGCGGCGCCGAATGGATCGGACAGTATGCCCGGATCCGAAGTGAACCCACCTGCGGGCGGGCTGAAGGTCAGGAACGCCGAGGCGAAGAACGGCGCCTGCCCGTTGAACTGCAGATTGTCTTCGGCCTTCAGAATGTCGTAGAAGACGCCGAAGCCGCCGCGAAGGCTGGTCTTGGCGTTGCCGAAAACATCCCAGGCAAAACCCACTCGCGGGGCGAAGTTGGTGCGGTCGGGCCAGTTCGCGCCGCGCGGAGCGCCCTGGTCGCCGGGGAAGACCAGCCCCAGAGGAGCGTCCGGAAATACGGTCGATTGCAAGCCCGGAATGAAGGAGAACGAACGGCCCTGCGTATCGTACTTGGGCTGATTGTATTCGTACCGCAAGCCGTAATTCAAGGTGAACCGGGGGGTGATCTTCCAGCTATCCTGCGCGTAGCCGGCGAAGGAATGGGAGCGGATGTTGGTTGGCGCGTTGGGATATTCCTGGAAATCGTCGGGCAGGCCCATCAGGAAGTCGGCCAGGTCGTTGCCGGAACCGATTCCGGTTCCCGGACCGTAGAAGTCGAATTCGCCGTTCAGGTAATAGCCGTAAAGCATGGCATCGCGGTACGACGAAAAAAGGAAGCCCGTCTTCAGCAGGTGGCTGCCGCGGGTCCAGGAAAAGTCGTCCGTGAAGGTGAGGGTGTTATCGACGATGTTCGCCGGGCCGAAGGGATTGTAGCCGGCGAACAAGCCGCTGCCTTCGAGATTAACGATAGTGGAACCGTCCACCAGGTCCGGGGTGATTCCAATTCCCAGGTTGGCGGGACCGGGTTGCGTGCCGATGGGATAGTTTTGCTTGGTGTTATTCCGCTGCGCCGTAAACCGGGCTACGTTGATGGTGGCCGGCGAAAAACTGTGCGTGTAACCCACATTGCCCATGTACGCCGCGATCTCGTCCGAAATCGGGAAACCACTCACCGTGGTCGCGCCCGAGGAGCCGGAGAACGGAACCGTGCTCGGGTTATCCTGGGCCGCGAACGTGGCGGTCAGCGTATCGCGCATGCCGATGTTGTAATCGAGTTTGCCCAGGTATTCGGAATGGTTAGTGAGCGCCGCGGCCTGGGGGAACAGGAAACCGGTCGGCGAGGTGGGCAGCAACCCGTCCTTGAAGTAATTGAGAGCCACCTGGCTGATGCGGCTCGGATCGATGATGGCCTGCGAGGCGAGTGTGGGACTGGGCTCAAACCACGGATTGGCCAGCAGGAAACTGGCGACCACCGGGTCCGGGCCGCCGTTCACGGCCTGCGAGAAGTTGCCCTGCGCCTCCAGCGGCGTGAAGGTGGTGATCTTGCCCGACTGCGAATTCTCGTTCTGCTTCTGGCCCTCGTAGGAGAAGAAGAAGAACAGCTTGTTGCGGCCGTCCACCAGGCTGGGCAGCCAAATCGGCCCGCCCACCGTGAAGCCGTACTGGTTGCGCTTCAGAATCTGGCGTGCGATGCCCTGTTCGTTATTGAAAAAGGTGTTGGCATCCAGGTCTTCGTTGCGCAGATAGTCGAAAGCCGTGCCGTGCACCGCGTTGGTTCCGCTTTTGATCACGATGCTGACGATGCCGCCGCCGCTGCGGCCGTACTCGGCCGCGTAGTTGCTTTGCAGCACGCGAAATTCACCCACCGCATCGGGATTCGGGTTGATCACAATGTCATTATTGATGAGGTGATTATCCAGACCGCCATCGAGCAGGTACGTCACTGAATCGGAACGTCCGCCGCCAACGCTATAGGATCCGGCCTGCCGCGGCGCATCGTTGTTTTTCGGCGTAACGCCGGTTTGCGTCGCCAGGAGATCGAGCGTGTTACGCCCGTTCAACGGCAATTCCGATATCGCGACGCCGCTGACCGTGGCGCCGACCGTGGAATTCTCGGTTTCCACCGCGCTGGCTCCGCCTTCCACCGTGACGACGTCCTTGACGGCGCCCACTTGCAGCATGATGTCGACGCGCAGCGTCTGATTGATTTCGAGCGAGTTCTTGGCGGCGACCACCATCCGCGAAAATCCGGTTGCTTCCGCCGCAACTTCGTACGGGCCGATCGGCAATTCCAGCACCTGGTAATAGCCCTGCTTATCGGTCGAGGTCCGCCGGGAAACCCCCGTACCCGTATTCGTAACGGTCACCGTGGCGCCGGAAACGACGGCGCCGCTCGGGTCGGAGACAATGCCCACAATTCTGCCCGTGGTATCCTGCGCGAAAGCAGGGCACAGGGCCAGAGCCAGGATGCACACCGTGTATCGAAATTTGAAGCTGCTTTTCGAAGATATTCGCATCTCTTTACCTTTTTCAATGACGTGGGGGAGTGCCCGGGCGGCATCGCCGATCTGCTTCTCTGCCGAAGAGATTGCGGGCCTCCAAACCAGAGAACCGCTTGCAGCCGGCCAGTGAGACTGCAAGCTCACCAGGCCGTATGGGCGATTGCGGACGACTGCGTGGTCGCCTGCAAGGCAATTTCGGATTATAGTATCACGATTGCAACAATCCAACTCGGGTATTCGGGTCGCGCCATCTCAGGCGGAGGGCCGATTTCGAAGCTGAACTCGCGCCGGCTGGCAATAACTAAACTTAGTTGTTTCAACCGGATTCAGGCGCTATCACGGATGCGACCATGGGGTCTCCGGCCCGCAGATCGTTGCGTTCTCTCGGATACTCATGTCCTAATAAGGGAAGTGCGCAAGTCAAATCGCCGGTTGGCGCGGATTAAAAACACGGAATCGAAGAATGGCCGCGCTCGAACCATCGGCATCCGAATCGTGCTGCTGGTCCTGTTTCTCGTAACAGGGAAAGGGCTGTCCGGGCAGGAGCGGGCAGCAGGGCAGCAGCCGGCCGGCCCGGTAGTTCCCGCCATCTCGGGAACGGTGGTCGACGCCATCACGGGAAAACCCGTCGCTGGCGTCGATGTGACTCTGCGGGCCGAGACCACCGACCGAATGCAGCTTCGTTACGAATCGTGCCGCACTTCTCCGCTGGGGCGGTTCCGCTTTCCTTCGTCTGTCGAGCCGAAGGCTTCGGGTCTGTTGGGGGGTATCGGTGAAATCGCCATTACCGTAAATATCCCCTTTGTCCCGCTGGCTCAGATCCGGGCTGCATACAGCAATGACTGGGTTACTTCGGATGGAGGCTCGGATGCTTCCCAGAATGTGCTTGGCGATCCACTCTTCACCCTCAAGTCGACACGCGTGTACAACCTGGAATTGAAGGGCCCGCGCGTGAATAACAAAGCGTATTTCCCCATGGCCGTCCAGTTTCTGAAAGCCTGCGGGCAGGCGTGGGACGCCAACTGCATCAGCATGGAGACCACCCGGGATGTGCGGGTTCCACTGATTCCCGTGCTCGACGGTCCAGCCGGCTGTAAGAAGATTGCGGACCGCGACCTTAGCGAGGGCTGTCGTCAACTCCAGGTTTACCGCTCTGCTTTTCTCCACGTCGAGACGATGGCTCAGGTGCAGGCGGACAAAACCCTCTGCAACACTGTCGACGGCGGCCGTGTTTCCAAGATATGCCTCGACCAACTTCATAGCTATGTCTGGAACCCCGAGCGCTATGAAGGCCGCCTGCCGGTGCGGATGGAAATCGATCCGGCCGAAGAAGCTCTCATCTTGACGCCGATAGCCGGGATGGGAGTTGTCCGGCACGGCCTCGGCCAAACCGATCCGTTTGACGAAACCGCTACCTATTACGCCAGCTACAGGCGGCAGGCTCACTGGCCCTGGCTCGATGCCGTCCGGGTTTCGGTCGACTTCATCGGCGACACCGAAGCGAGGCGGTTGCAATGGGCGCGCCTTCTGAAGTTCAATCAAAGTCCCGCCAAGCAGGCTGGCCACTTCGAGATGTTCGACGGCAGCCCTCTGTTTGTGTATGAAGCAGAGTCGGCTTCCCAGGTCGCCTGGATCAGCGGCGACAAGCTCATCACGATCAGCGTCAGCCGCCACGCCGATCTTTTGCGAGGGGGTTTCAGGGAGGTGGATGCCCGCATGGCGGAGGCCACACCTGAACAGCGCCGGGAACTGATCCGGAGTTATCTGCGGAAGTATCCCCTCTCCAACTGACTCCGAAACCGCTACTGGAGTTGTTTCTCGTTCGGTGCGGCACCATCGAGGTGAAGCATCCGCACATTTCTGTACCAATAGCGGCCCTCGACAAAATCGATGCCATCGCCGCAACCTCCCGCGGCCAGCAGCTCGCGATAAAGAGCCTCGTGCTTGGCGTACTCCTCACTGGCGATGGATTGACCGCTACTGGGCACATCGCGGAGCGCGACGCCCCCGTCCGCCGGCCAGAGAACGGAGCGGATGCCGGCCAGTGCGGAGCAGCCGCTGTCGGCCGCCCGCGGTGTGCAGATGGCCGCCGGTGCTACAGGGCACCCGCCTTCAGCCGCTGGGGGCGCTGCGGCTGGCAGGGGCTTGAGCAAGGTTTCCGGCGTCACGAGTTCCACCACATCCAGTTGGCATAGGCGGTGCAGGTCGCGCCAATCCTGGATCTGGTCGCCGCCGTTTAACCAAATGACCCGGTAGATTTTGGAGCCGGCCTGGACGTACGCGTCGCGGTTCGGGTCTGTGTCCGCGTCCTTTGGGTTGTTGGAGGGTAGTTTCATAAAGAACTCGGCCGGCAGATCCTGATGGAACATCCGGAAGTCGCCACGGACCGGCCGCTTCGCGCATCGCGCCGCGAACTCTTCACTCGACGCCGCTCTGATCTTGCCCTGAGCCTGGTCGATGGGCAGTTGCGAAAAAGGCCACGCCAAGAACGTAATCTGCCGTTTCTCGTCATATTTCAGGAAGTAGTAGGCCTGGGCAAGCGCCTTGGCTTTGACCCGTTCCAGACTCTGTATCACGGGAGCCAGTGCCGCTGTGTTGCCGGGAATCAACACTCGTTGGTGCCGTGCGCAGATGAGCGTAATGGAGGGCTGGCCTTGCGTCTTATCGGCCGGTGGTAACGTGTTGGGCAACGCGTTGAACCCGGCGCTTTGAAACGACTGCATCAACTTGGCTAAGTCTTCCTGCCCAAGCCGCTGGCGGTCAAAAACGTTCGAGTGAGTATCCCGATAGTCGATGGAGCCGTCGTCGTGCACGGACAAGATTTCGCCGGTGGGTGACTGATAGGCCACCAGCGTGCCCGACCGGTTCGAACAAACGGTGTCTTGAGCACTCTCATTAAAATAGACCGGTTCGCCGGGAATTCTTTCCAGGCCGGTGAGAACCAGCGCTTCCGTTCCTCCGGATGCGAGCGACATACGGGCTCGCACCCGGTCGTTGAACCTCAGTTGTGGCAGGATTCCCTGCAACCGGCTATCGACCGAGTAGATCCTTTTGCGTTGGCAGGTGCGCAACCCGCCCTGGTCGGCCACATCTGTGTCGAGAGCTTCAATCACCAGCGGGCGCGCGCCGACAACCCGCGCGATCATCTGAACGGAGAAGCTCGGGGCGCCATCGGCAGGCGGTTTGGGAGCGGAGACAAACTCCACCATTTGGGGATCGAACGGCTGCTCCGGCAACTGTCCGGACAGAACGCATGCTCCAGGCGAGAGAGAGCTGTTGGAAGCCATGCCGGATTGACCTTCCGCGCAGACGGCACCAAAGAGGGCGCTGAGGAGGAGAAGCATCAGGACGCCCGGCTCCAGGGGCCTGCTCCGCGGCTGCAATCGATTCGTGGGAATTGTCATCGCACACTCGCGGGCGCGTTTGGTTGCGTCTCTGCTTCCCGGCGGGCTATCCGCACCCCAGTGTAAAAATAGCGTCCTTCGATAAAAGAGAGGCCCGGGGTTCCAGCGGCGTAAAGCTCCCGATACAGCAGTGCATGCTTTGCGAAGTCTTCATTGCTGATCCTTTGACCCTCGGGCGGCACTTCGTGGAGTCCGATCCCCGTGCCCGGTGGCCACAGCATGCCGTAGATCGCCCCGGATAGCCGTGTGTAGGAGACTGAATCGTCGGCTGCGCCGCTCGCAGGAATAGCGGACAGCAGGGAATCTGGTGTCTTGAGTTCCACCACGATCAGGCTCCCAAATGTCCCGCAGTTTTCGCTTGGGCACTGCTTCACGACTCGAAAAATCTTCGATTCCTGGCGAACATATACATCGCGGTTAGGATCCCGAACGGAAGCTCCCAGGTACCATACGCCGGGCAGTTTAGCCAGATACTCGGCCGGCAACTCCTGATGAATTCCCTCCGAGGTCTTCGGTACGGTCCGGCCGGACGCTCGCGCCTCCGCCTCCTGGCTGTAAGCGGTCCGCTTCATGCTTTCAATTTGATCGAGCGGAAGTTTGGAAAAGGGCCAGTCTAGAAAGGTTATCTCCCGCCTCTCGTTGTATCTCAGCAAGTAGTAACTGCCGGAGAGCGCTTTCGTCTTAACCTCTTCCAGCGCAGCCAGCACGGGAGCCAGGAGCGACTCGCGGCCTGGAATCAATACCCTCTGATACCGGGCGCAGACGAGCGTGATCGAAGGCCTGCCCTGGGTGTTGTCGATCGGTGGCAAGCTGCTGGGGAATCCGTCGAACCCGGCGCTCTGGAACGATTGCATGAGGCGCGCCAGGTCTTCTTGTTCCAGACGGTGCCGATCGAATACGCTCGAACGCGCATCGTTGTAATAAATAGATCCATCCTTGCGCACGATCAGCGTTTCGCCGCTATGCTTCCGGTACGCAACCAGCGTGCCCACCCGGTTCGAGCAGCCGCCATCCGCGGGGCGCTCGTGAAAGTACGCTGGCTCGCCATGAATCCTCTCCACCTTGGAGAGGATCATTCGGCTAATGCCTCCCTCCATTGCCGCCAGTGTGGCCTCGACCAGGTCGCCGAATCGCAACTCTAGCAGCACGCTTCTCAGACGAGCGTCGACGGAATAAATTCGCAGCATCTGGCAGGTATCGCTCGCGCCCGGCTGTCGCCGCTCGTCGTCGAGGATCTCGAAAACCACGGGGTGCACGCCCACCACTCGCGCAATCATCCTCGCGGCGATGCTGAGGCTCTCATTGGTGAAAGGCTCGGTAAATGGTTGTGGGTTGGCAACGAACTCAACCAGCTCGGGATCGAACGGCGCCTCGGGCAACTGCCCCGAGAGAGCACAGGCTGCGGTCAGCGCGGAACCGGCCGGCGATGGCGGCGGTTGCGCCTTCGTCAACACCAAGCTAAAGGTCCCAAGGAAGACAAGAGCCGAAACGGTTCTCGAAGCATGAAACCTGGGCCGCAGCCGCGATTTGGACTCACCCGTTGCGATAGCCATGCACCGTCGATTTAACCGGCGCGTTCTGAAACCATCTTGATTATAGATCCTCGCATCCGATTTCAGCCGTCCAGCGCGCGCATCCGTCACCTAACAGTTACTGGCCCACTAGTCGCGATCTTCAGCCATCGCTATGGCCGATGGCGGGTGCGGATAGCCTGCTTGGGCCCGGCGGTCCACCTTGGTGTGCCACACAGTAGCCTGACGCCCCCTCTCGGGAGTCCCTGCTGCCCTAAAACTGGGACACGATGCCTCAAACGCGTGTCCGGGCAACACAGGCAAAGCCGGCTGGCAATAGCTAAACCCAATTGTTTCAACCAGATTAAAGTGGTATGAGGGATGCAGATAGATCGTCCGTGGCTCGTAGATTGCTCTTCGTCGCGGCGATGCTAGGTGTGGCGCAGCTTCAATCCGCCACCCTGCAACAGCTTTCGATGAGCGACCTGATCGCGAAATCCACCGCCATCGTGCGCGGGACGGTCCAGGGTTCGTACACCGCGTTTTCCGGCCCGGTGATTTTCACCCATTACCGTGTGCAAGTGGTGGAGAAATGGAAGGGCTCGGCCGGCGCCGCAGTGGATGTGGCCGTGCCCGGCGGCATTGCCAACGGCATACGGCAGACCTATCCGGGCGCACCGCAGTTCCAGCCGGGCGACCAGTATGTGCTGTTTCTGTGGACCGGCAAATCCGGCTTGACGCAGATTATGGGGTTTTCGCAGGGCGCGTTCGCGGTTGTGCAGGATGGCACGTCCAATCCCCGTGTGACGCGGGAGGCCACTCACGACCTGATGCTCGACCCGGTAACGCATCGGCAGGTGAGCGATCGGACTCTGACGCTGCGGCTGAGCGCGCTGCGCTCGCAGGTGGCGAGCGCCCTGGAGGCGGCCCAGTAGTGCGGCAGCGGATGCCAATGCGGGCGGTGTTGGCCGCGATAGCGGCGCTGGCGATGGTCGCCCCGCTCGGAGCTTACTATCACTACACTTTTTACTCCAGCCATAGCGCGCCCTTCACCGCCGTCCGCGGGCGCTTCGACTTGACGTCGCTTACCAATAACACGCTGAACGTTTTCGTCAGCGATGCCGGCCCCAGCAACTACGCCGCTAACGACACCTTCGGCTCGGTTTTGGGCGAAGTGCAGCAAGCCGTGGCGGCCTGGAACACCGTGCCCAACTCTGCGTTGCGGCTGAATTTCGCAGGGCTGGAGAGCGCCAGTCAAGCGCCGCAAAATACGCCCGGCATCGACGTGATCTTCGCCGACATGCCGCCTGGGCTCCTGGGGTACGGTTCGCCCAACCTGCCATTTCCTCCGGTATTTCAAACCGATTCCAACGGCCAGCCGCTGGTGGCCATCACCCGCTCCGTGGTGGCGTTGACCAATGACACCACTGCCGGCGCCGGCCCCAGCGAATTACCGGACTTTTTCACGACCGCGGTTCATGAATTAGGGCACGCGCTCGGCTTGCAGCACACGTGGACCGGCGCGGCCATGTCGCAGGGCGTGATCCGCAACACCACGCGCACGCGGCCGATCGATGCCGATGACGTGGCGGCATTCAATCTGCTGTACGGCGCCGCTAATTGGACCGCCAGCTACGGCTCCATTTCCGGGCAGGTCACCTTCGCCGGCGGCAATACGGCCGTCAACCTGGCTTCGGTGGTGGCCCTGCCAGCGGCCGGACCGGCGGTGAGCGCACTCACCGATCCGGCCGGTTTCTATAACATCAGCGGTTTGCCGGTGGGAACCTACATGCTCTACGTCCATCCCCTGCCGCCAGACGCCGTGCCGACTTATTCCCGAGAGGGTCTCGAGTTGCCGTACGACGCCAACGGGTTCCCGTTCAATCCCAGCGCTGATTTTCAAACCGTCTTTTATCCCGGCACCACTGACGTGACCGCTGCCACCACCTTCAATGTCACTGCCGGCGCCAGCTTCCCGAACGCGAACTTCAGCGTGCAACCCGAAGCCACGGTGCCGATGTACGATGTCATCACCCGTGGCTACCTGGACCCGTCCACTCGCGATTACACGGTCAATGTGAACTCCAACAGCGATTGGATGTCGCCGGCATTCATCAACGGGAACCAGGTGCAATCGGTGGTGGAGACTATTTATTCACCGCTGGTGATTCCGCAGACGGTCTCCATTCTGGGATTCGCTCCCGCACCGGTCTGTACCGCCGATTCGCCGTGTTTCGAAATATCCACGCCGCTCTCGGCACTGTTCGCTTATTTCGATGCTCCAGCCGACGCCGGCACGGGCTTGCGGCACCTGGTGTTCAATTTGAACAACGACATGTATGTGTTGCCCGCCGGAGTGAATCTGGTGGAGAAGCAGCCGCCCTACGTGGATTCCGTGACCAGCAATGCGGATGGCACCGTAACCATCGCCGGCACCGGTTTTGGACCCGACAGCATGGTGTATTTCGACAGCCTGCCGGCTTCGGGCACGTGCGCGAGCGGTACATCGTCGGGCTGCGCTACGATTACCGTCACGCCGCCCGCCGGTGCCAACGGACAGACCTCCTACATCACGGTCTTCAACGCCGACGGGCAGAACTCCACGTTCCTGCAGCAGTATCCCAACATGCCGGTTTACGCCTACCCGGCTGTCAGCACGCCTCAGTTGCAGGCAGTCAATCCGGCGTCACTGCCTGCCGGCGGCGAGGCCATGGTGGACATTACGGCGTCCAATGCCAATCTTGTGCAGGGACAGGTGACGGTGGGCTTCGGCACCTCCGATATTACGGTGACCGGCGTTTGGGTCGTCAGCCCGAACGAACTGTGGGTCAACGTCACAGTGGCACCGGGCGCGGCGCAGGGTTCCTCTGAGATCAGCGTGATTTCCGGTTTCCAGGTGATGACACAGCCGGCCGGCTTCCAGATTGTGCCGGCCAATCCGGCCGCGCCGGCGATTCTGGCGGTAGTGAACGGCGTTCCCGGCCAAGCCACCATTTATCCCAATGCGGTCGCCACTATTTGGGGCGCCAACCTGGCTAACCCGCAGATCACCATCAACGGACAAGCGGCGCAGGTCGCCTATTCGTCGGGCGATCAGGTGAATGTTGCGATACCGGCGGGCACGCCCACCGGGCCGGTGATTCTGACCCTGACCACTAGCGGCGGCTCGGTCAGCCTGGTGGTGCCGATCCGCTATGCGCCGCCGGTCATCCTCGGCATCGCGGAGCCTTCCGGCGCGGTCGTTAATGGCACCAACCCGGCGTCTTCCGGCGATCAGTTGACAATCGCCATCACCGGCCTGGATCCCACGGTAACGCTCGCATCCGGCCGCCTGCAAGTGATGGTCGCGGGCGTCGCCATGCCCGTGCAGTCGATCAGCGCCAGCCAGATCCAGTTCACCCTGAACCAATCCTTCAATGGCACGCAAGTTCCAGTGACCATCGTGGTCGACGGTTCCTCCAGCGCACCGTTCGTCATTCTGGCGCAATAGCCGAGCCAAGGCGGTCTGCACTTGAGCGCACAAGTTGCCCTGTTGTCATCGCGCAGCGGCCCAGGCCAGGCCGTCAGCGGATTTGCCGGCGTCAATCAACGCCGCCACCTTCCACGGTCCCACTTCGATTGCGGCGACCTTGGCGCTCGAGTCGCACGAGACGTACGCGATCCGGCCGTCGGGCCGGATCAGCACTTCCTGCGGCGCAGCCGGCACGTCGATGGTGTGTGCCACCGCCATGGATTGCAAATCGACTACCGCGACTTTGCGCGCGTGGGGCACCGCCACTAGGAGCCAGCGGCCATCCGCCGTGGTGACCGTGCCGTAACCCGGCGCCGGCAGTTTGATCCACTTCTCGACTCGGTTAGACCGCGTGCCGATCACCGCCAGGCGCGGCTGCGTTTGATCGGCGGTGAACACCCATCGGTCGTCCACCGAAATCGAGATTCGCTGCGTTTCACCGGAAACCGGAATCACCGCGATTGTCCGCCGCTTCTCCAGGTCGAGCACCGAAACCGTTCCCGGCCCGACGTTAGCCGTGTATCCGCGCCTGCCATCGTGCGCGATCGCCAGCATGTGCGATTCGGCTTGCCCGGTAGGCACGGTTCCGACAATGCGCAGCGTTCGCGGATCGATGACGGTCACCGTTTTATCCAGCTCGGTAGTCACGTAGAGCAGGCCGTCCTTCGGACCGAACACGGCGCAGTGCGGCCGCACGCCGTGGCCGAATGCCAGATTGCCGGTCACCTTCCGCGCTGCCAGATCGATCGCCACCAGATTGGCGCCATCCGTGCCGGGCTTGCCCACGCCTGAGTTGCCGTAGATCGGCACGTAGGCCATCCTCCCGTCCGGCGACGCGGCCACCTCGTGGCCAGTGATGCCGCCTTCAGGAACCTCCGCAATCTGCCGATTTGAGGCGGGGTCGATGATGCCGAGGGTGTGGCTGCCTTTGTTGGCGACCAGCAGCCAGCCGGTCGCGGCGCCCACGGGGCCGCTCAACGCCGAAACCGTCGCGAGCAGGAGACAGGAAGCAAGACAGAGCATCCCAGTTCGTAACATGCGGACTATTGTACAGGAGTGGGGAAGCGCTCCAGTAGCCGGGCGGCGTCGAGCGGCTATAATCACGATTGAATGCTGTTGCTGCTGGTGGTGGAGAATTACGCTGTGGTGGAGCGTCTGCGCGTCCGCTTTCACCCCGGGCTGAATCTGCTGACCGGCGAGACCGGCAGCGGCAAATCGATCGTGGTGGACGCTTTAGGCCTGCTGCTCGGCGGCCGCGCTTCCCCCGATATGATCCGCACCGGCGAGCCGCAAGCGCGCGTGGCCGGCATTTTCGATGTGCGGGACAACGCCGCGGTGCGCGGAATTCTTGAGCCGGCGGGCCTCGAAACCGAGGATGGCGAATTGCTCATCGAGCGCGAGATTCTGGCCGGCGGCAAGTCGCGCGCTTTCGTCGGCAGCCGGCCGGTGGCGGCCGCGCTGTTGCGCGAGCTGGCTCCGTGCCTGGCCGATATCCACGGACAACACGAGCAGCAGCTTTTGTTTTCCGCCGACGCGCAGCGCGACCTGCTGGATACCTTCGCAGGGAATGCGGAGCTCGCCGGACAGGCAGCCGAGCGATACCGCGGATGGCGCGCGGCGACCGCCGGGCTTGAGGATCTGGAAAGCTCGGAGCAGGAGAAACTGCGGGCGCTTGACCTGTGGACTTTCCAGCGGCGGGAAATCGAAAGCGCCGCTATCGCACCGGAAGAGGACGCGTCGCTCGAACGCGAACGGCTCGTGCTGCAGAACGTGCAGCGCCTGGAAGAAGCTGCGGCCACGGCCTACGCATCGCTGTACGACAGCCCGGAATCGGCGCTGGCGCTGACGCGCCAGGCTGCGCGGCGCGTCGACGAGTTGTGCCGCATCGACCCATCGCTCGAGAGCCTGCGCGAGCATCTAAAGGTGGCCGACCTAAGCCTCCAGGAGGCCGCCTATGGGCTGCGCGACTACCTCTCAAAGCTCGAGGCCAATCCGCAGCGGCTGGAAGAAGTGGAAGCGCGCCTGGCAGCGCTCGACCGGTTGAAACGCAAGTACGGCGCTTCGCTGGCGGCCGTGCTCGAGTTTCTGGAACAAGTGCGCTGCCAGATCGCCGCCGTCGAAAATGCAGGCGAGCGGACGGAAGAGCTACGGCGCGAACAGGCGCGGCTGGCCGCGGAATTCGAAAAACAGGCAGCCGAGTTGACCCAACGGCGCACCGCGGCTGCGCGCAAGCTCGAAAAGCGCGTGGTGGCGGAACTGGCGCCGCTCGGCATGGAGCGCGTTGTGTTCCGCGTGGAGCTTGCCGCCGCGCCGTGGAGCGAACACGGCGCCGACAGCGTGGCATTTCTGGTCTCCGCCAACCCCGGCGAAGAGCCGAGGCCGCTCGAAAAGGTGGCTTCCGGAGGCGAGATTTCGCGCATCGCCCTGGCGCTGAAAACCTGCCTGGCGGGCGCGCGCCGCGTGGGAGAGGGCGGAGCGCAACGCACCCTCGTGTTCGATGAAGTGGATGCGGGCGTGGGCGGTGGCGCGGCGGAAGGCATCGGCCGCCGCCTGAAGCGGCTAGGGGCTTCCGCTCAGGTGCTGTGCGTGACCCACCTGCCGCAAATTGCTTCCTTTGCCGACCATCATTACCGTGTCGATAAACAGGAGGTTCGCGGCCGCACCATGGCTACCGTCGAGGAACTCGATGCGGCGGGCCGCACCCGCGAGATCGGCCGCATGCTCTCCGGCCAGAAACTCACCCCCGAGGCTTTGAAGCACGCCGCGCAACTCATCAAGCTGAGCGCGGAGTAAACACTCATTCCAGCATGGCGGTTTCCGGGCTGATATACTAAAACATTGAGCTAAAATGCCGAAGCGAACATTTCAACCAAATAACCGCCATCGCGCCAAGACCCACGGGTTCCGCAGCCGTATGGAAACCAAGAACGGCCGCGCGGTGCTGGCCCGACGCCGGGCGCGGGGCCGCAAGAAGCTAACTGTCAGTTCGGAGAGGTAGGGGTTTCCGGGCATGCCCGGCCGCTACGATTTCCCCAAACGTGTCCGTCTGCTGCGATCCAAGGATTTTCGCCGGGTTTATGACCAGGGAAGCCGGTTTTCGGGCCCGATGTTCGCGGCATTCTGCCTGCGCGGGGCCCTCGAAGACGGGCCGCGTATCGGTGTCACCGTGCCGCGCGCGCTGGGCAAGGCCGTGGTGCGGAACCGGATCAAACGGCGCATACGGGAAGCGGTGCGGTTGCGGCTGGACCGGTTGAAATCATCGTGGTCGATTGTCATCAATCCCCGGCAGAAATCGTTGGATGCCCCGCTGACGGAGCTGGAACGCGAAGTGGACCGCCTGTTTCAGCGCTGCAATGGATCATCCTAGCGCTGCTGCGCGTATACAAGGTGGGGATCTCATGGTGGCTGCCCTCGGCCTGCCGTTTTCATCCGACCTGTTCGGATTACATGCGGCAGGCGGTGGAACGGTACGGCGCGCTGCGCGGGTTGTGGATGGGCCTCTGCCGGCTGGCGCGCTGCCATCCGTTTCATGCCGGAGGCTTAGACCCCGTCCGATAGACGGGACAGGCGGAATCAAAGGGAATGGCCGAATCGGATAGCGGCGGATCGCCGAAAGAAATGTCGATGGAAGTGCGGCTGCTGCTGGCCTTCCTGCTGATGGGCGTGGTGATGTTCGTGACGCCCTACATCTATAAGAGCCCGCCGCCGGCGGAGAAGAACGCGCAGAAGACTACCGCGGCGCAGAGCGAGCCGGTTCCGGCCCCCGCCGCGCCGGCGGCCGCGGAAACACCGGCTCCGGCCGTCGCCGCCGCTCCGGGTACTCCGGTTGAGCCGGCCACCGTGGCCGTTGCCTTGCCGGCGGTGGCGATCGATACCAACCTGTTCCGAGTGACCTTCAACAACCAGGGCGCGACGGTGCGGAGCTGGGTGCTTAAGAAGTACAAGGGCAACGACCGCAAACCGCTCGACCTGGTGAATACGTCCGCCGGAACCGACGTACCGTTTCCGTTTTCCCTCTATTTCGCCGGCCCGCAGCCGACCGCGAAAGTCAATCAGGCCTACTATGCCCAGACCCCGGATGCCGACGGCCTTGGCGTCGCATTCGAGTACAGCGACGGCCACACCCACGTGCGCAAGACGTTCCGCTTCCAGCGCGACAGCTACCTGTGCGAGGTTTCGAGCGAGGTCACCTTGGACTCGCGGCCGCTTCCCAACGCCATCGAGTGGCGCGGCGGGTTCGGCGATCTGACCGTGTCCAACGCGCCTTCCAAGGAAAACACGCTCTACTTCAACCCGGCCGAAAACAAGCTTTACGAAGAGAGCGCCAAGACTGCCAAGGATGGTCCGGCGACGGCCACGGCGAACTTCTCGTTCGCGGGCCTGGAGGACCAATATTTCGCCGCCGTTTTCTTGCCGCAGGCCGGTACGGTGTCGAGCGCGGAGGATCGGCAGCCATTCATCGTCACCACCTTCGCCGACACGCTGCGCACGGTCGCCATCGAAAAGCCGCAGCCGCTGGTGGGCGCCGCGGTTTCCTTGGGGCCCGACAACCATTTCCGGCTCTTCGTGGGGCCCAAGGACCTCGATCTCCTCAAACGCGTGGACCCCAAGCTCGAACAGGTGGTGAGTTTCGGCTGGCTTTCGATTCTCGCTAAGCCGCTGTTCCTGGTCGTCAACTGGTTCAACAATTCCTTCCTGCACAATTTCGGTTGGGCCATCGTGGTGGTCACGGTGGTGATCAACCTGGCGGTGTTCCCGCTGCGCCTGAGCAACATGAAATCGATGCGCAAGATGCAGGCGCTGAAGCCGCAAATTGATGCCATCAACGCCAAGTACAAGAAGATCGGGCTGACCGACCCGCGCAAGGCGGACCAGAACCAGGAAGTCATGGCCCTGTACAAGCAGAACGGCGTGAACCCGATGGGCGGGTGCGTGCCCATGCTCATCCAGCTTCCCTTCTTCATCGCGTTCTACAAGGTATTTACGGTTTCGGTGGAAATGCGCGGGGCGAGCTGGCTGTGGGTCACCGATCTCTCGCAGCCCGAGACCATTTCCCCCCACATCCTGCCGCTGGTGATGATCGCAAGCCAGTTCTGGATGCAGAAGATGACGCCCACCGCGGCGGCGGGAGGAGATCCTAATCAGCAGAAGATGATGATGCTGATGATGCCGCTGATCTTCGGTGTGATGTTCTACAATTTGCCCAGCGGCCTGGTGTTATACTACTTGACCAGCAATCTGGTAGGGATGGGCCTGCAGTTGTTTTTCAACCATACGGCGATGGCTGAAAGCGCTGCGGGCAGCGTCGTGCCGCCTAAGAAAAAGAATCCTAGGAAGTAAGCTGTGACAGAACGAAAATACTCGGTCGAATCGATTGGAGCGCGGATAGACGGCTTCCTGGGTCCCCTGCTGGCCAGCGCGGGCCTCGATCTGCGGTACACGATCTCGGACGCGGACGCCGGCGAAGACGATTTTGAAACCCCCGACGTGCTGGTGAACTTCAGCGGACCGGATGTGGACGCGCTGTTGGCCAACCGCGCGGAACTGCTGCTGGCGCTGGAACACGTGACGATGGAGATGCTGCGGTTCGGTTCCGACGAACATTCGCGGCTTTCCTTTGACGCCAACGACTACCGTCTGCTGCGCATCGAGGAGCTGCGCCTGAGCGCGCAGACCGCCGCCGAGAGGGTGAAGCGCACCGGGATGCCGTTCCGCTTCAACCCGATGAACAGCCGCGAGCGCCGCGTCATTCACCTAGCGTTGCGCCAGGAACCGGCCGTGCGCAGCGAGAGCGCGGGCGCCGGGCCGGCACGGCAAGTGGTGGTCTATCCGGCCGGTATGGCCAGCCTTCCCGACGTGCCGCATGCGCCGGAGCTGCGCCGCGGCGGACCGGTTGAGCGGCGCGGGGCCCCGCGTCCGCGCGGGCGCCGGTAATTCTTCGATGTGGCGCACGCACTCGTGCGTGCCGCGTCGGCATTCGTGCCGGCGCCCGCCGCTGTGGAGCGAACAAGCGTCGAGAAGAGTCTCGACGCGGCACGCATGAGTGCGTGCGCCACGACAGCCTCCATGCAGCTTGACGACACCATTGTCGCTATCGCCACTCCGTTGGGACGTGGGGGGCTGGGCATGGTCCGGCTCTCCGGCAGCCAGGCACGTGGGATCGCCGAGCGGATTCTGCATTTCTCAGCGGAAGGCCACTGGCGGCCCTGGCACGCGCGCTCGGCGGAATTGATCGACGCAAGCGGCCGCGTGATTGACCAGGCGGTGGCTACTTTCTTCCAGGCACCTCGCTCCTACACTGCCGACGACGTGGTGGAGATTTGCTGCCATGGCTCGCCGGTGGTGTTGCGGCACGCGGTGGCGCACGCCGTGGAGGCGGGGGCGCGGCTGGCCGAACCCGGCGAATTCACCCTGCGCGCTTTTCTCCGCGGCCGCATCGATCTGCCCCAGGCCGAAGCCGTGCGCGACCTGATCGAAGCCACCACTCTTTATCAGGCGCGGGTGGCCGCGCAGCAGGCCGCCGGTTCGGTTTCGCGCCGCCTGGTGCCGATCAAAGAGAAGCTGCTGGAACTGATCGCTTTGCTCGAAGCCGGCATCGATTTCGCCGACAACGATGTCGCGGTGGCGCCGGACCAGGAAATCCTCGGCCGCCTGGCGGCGGTGGAAAGCGGCGTTAACGAGCTGGCACACACCTTTCAATATGGCGCGCTGGTTCGGGACGGCATGTCTCTGGCCATCGTGGGCCGGCCGAACGTGGGCAAGAGCAGCCTGTTCAACCGCCTGCTGGAGCAGGACCGCGCGATTGTGACCGAAATCCCCGGCACCACCCGGGACGTGGTCTCCGAAACCGCGGCCATCGGCGGCATCCCGATAAAGCTGCACGATACCGCGGGCATCCGCGAGGCTGCCGGGAAGGTGGAGGCGATGGGGATTGAGCGCAGCTTTCAAGCCATGGCCGACGCGGATCTGACGCTGGTGGTGCTGGACGCCTCGGCCGCGCCCGAGGCGGAGGACCAACGGCTGATCGAGCGGGCGCGCTCGACGGGGCGGGCGCTGGTGGTGGCCAACAAGAGCGACCTGCCGCGCTCAGGCGAGCCGCCGCCGGAGGCGATGCTGGTTTCCGCCCTCACCGGGGACGGCATCGCGCGCCTGCGGCAGGGCATCCTCGATGCCGTGGCGCCGGCCGGCGCCTTTGAGCCCGAGACCGGCTTCATCACCAGCTTGCGCCATGAGCAACTCCTGCGCGAGTGCGGGCGCTCGCTCGAGAAAGCGAGCGGGGCCGTGGACGCCGCCATTCCGCACGAAATGCTGCTGCTCGATCTTTATGCCGCGTTACAGCCCATCGACGCCATCACCGGAGGCACCACCGCCGACGACATTTTGAACCGCATTTTCTCGACATTCTGCATCGGAAAATAGACTGCGCAAGTTCCGCGCCCGGCCTGTCTGAACGCGCAAATGGGCGTCCGCTGCTTGGAAAACTTCCCAGCGCGATGTGTGCTGAAGAAGGAACGTGAGACGTGCCGCGCTTCTTGGCGTTGGGCTTGGCCTGTCAAATTATTTAGCGGCTCCCGTTCAGGGATGGATGGTGCAGATAAAACCCAGGGCACAACGAGACACCCACACGCCGCCAGCATTTAGCGGATTGCCGGCGCGTAAGGCGTGTCAGAACTCGAACCTAGGCAGCGGTGATCGATTCCCAGGGATCGGGCGGCAGCAGCGGACCGGTCTTAGTCATGATCGATTCCCAGGGATCGGGCGGCAGCAGCGGACCAGTTTTGGCGCGAACGGATTCCCAGGGATCGGGCGGTAGCAGCGGCCCCGTCTTCGCATTGGCGTAATTGACCGCTGCTGGGCCAGCCGGCGTGACAGAAATCGTCTTACCCGGGCAGGTGTTCCACGCAAACGCAACGGTCAAGAAACTCAAGGTGGTGAAACGCAATATTTGGATTCGGCGTGTACGCATTTGCCTGCACAGCTCCTTATTGTCCTGTGACCATCACTGGCCACACACTTAGGTGCTTGCGTTGCCAATTGACCGGGCAACGTCCTAGGGGTACCACAACTAGGCACCCTTACGCAGTTTACCCTAGCACCACTCAACAATGCCACGAATAGTGGGGGCAAATCTACTATCTTTCGAAGGTATAGGGACCGCATTGCATCAGGTTAATACCTGATGTCAGGGCTATTCTTTCCGGTAAGGAGCGCTAGCGCGGCGGAGGGACTGCTCCGGGTAATCGGGCGCCGATCGGAAGGCCGGCGGGCGGGGGGGCGCCAGCCGCATGTCCGCGGACACCTCATCCAGCATCGCCAGGGTGCAGGTCCGGCTTTCCATGGCGAACGCGGTCAACAGCAGGTTGTCGCAAACTGCGTTGATCAGACGGGGCGTGCCCTGGGTTCTGTGGTGGATTTCTTCCATCACAGCGGGGCCGATGATATTCTGCTCGGCTATTCCGGCGCGCTCACAACGGCTGTTGATATAGGCGATCGTTTCGCTTAGGTCGAAACCCCGCAAGGCACAGCGCAGGGCGATCCTTTGTTTCAGTTGGCGGTACGCCGGATCTTCCAGTTTGTGGTCCAGTTCCTGCTGGCCGGCGAGAATAATCTGCAGCAACTTGCCGCGGCGGGTTTCCAGGTTCCCCAGCAGCCTGATTTCTTCCATTACGTCCCAATCGAGATTGTGCGCCTCGTCGACGATGAGTACCGTTGTCTGTCCGGCCCCCGCTCGCTCCAGCAGCAGGTGATTCAGGGCCATCAGAACCTCCGTTTTGGACGACCGGTTGCACCGCAAGTCCAGATCGTAAGCCAGCATCTCGAAGAACTGCTCCACGGTCAGGCGGGAGTTAAACAAGGATGCAAAGGCGACACGCTGCGCATTCAGGAGGTCGCGCAAGCACTCCAGCATGGTGGTTTTTCCGGTACCCACCTCCCCGGTCAGCACGATGAAGCCCTTGCGGGACTGAACCCCGTAGATCAGGCTGGCCAGCGCTTCTTCGTGCTGCTCGCTGCGGAACAGGAAAGCCGGATCCGGGCTCATGTTGAACGGGTTCTTCGAGAAGCCGAAAAAAGCGTTATACATAAGGCGCGGCGGCCAATGAGGACAGCTAGAATCTTAGCACGGAACGGCCGGTGGGCTGGTACTTCTACGTACCAGGGCCGCGCGCCTGCGAGTTCGGTGAAAGCGGCGCTCAGTCGTGAGTTCTTGATTCCCGGCAGATTCCTAGGCCTGCGCTGGCGGCGGTGGAGTCTGCGCTGGAGGAACATGCGTGGGTGGTGTCTGGCCGGCCGGGGCGGCTTTTCCGGTGGCCTTCACCGGGCTGATCAGAATGTGTGCGCTTCGGCCTTCCAGCCGGGGCACGCCCTCGACCGATCCATACGGCCCAAGGTCGTCGGCAAAGCGCATCAGCAGTTTCTTGCCTAGATCGGCGTGGGCAATTTCGCGGCCGCGGAATTGCACTACCGCTTTAACCCGGTTCCCATCCTGCAGGAAGCGAATCGCGTGCTTCATCTTGAAGTCGTAATCGTGGTCGTCGGTGTTGGGGCGGAATTTCAGCTCCTTCACCTGCACCACATGCTGCTTCTTCTTGGCGTCGTGCTGCTTCTTCTTTTGCTCGTACTGGTAATGGCCAAAATCGACCGCCTTAGCCACCGGCGGCACCGCCGTCGGAGCAATCAGCACCAGGTCGAGGCCCAGTTCCTGGGCCCTGCGCAGAGCCGCCGCCGTGGGCATGATCTCGCTGGTGCCGTCCGGGAACACCGCGCGCACCTCTCGCGCGCGGATGAACTCGTTCACGTTTTCTCTCCGGTTTTGTCTGCGAGGGGGGAAATTTCTTGGATACATTCGTTATTTGTGAGTGGAAGTTTGCTGGCTAACGGAGGGTGCCGCAGCCGGTCGTTCGATATCGACTGAAGCAAGCGGCGGGTTGTAAGAAATAAGATGCAAGCGCAAGTAACGTCAGTCCTAGTGTACACCAAAACCGGCAATCAAAGAGTAAAAAAGGGCGCGGACCGGCACGAGAGGCGGTTCTCATATTCTCGGAATGGGGTGGCCCGGGTCGCCTTTCCGAATCGGGGCTGCCGATGTACGTTCCGTCGCTTCGGCTGCTTCCCGCTTTTCGCGTGATAAGCTGAAGTCGATTATGAAGGTTCTGGCACTCGAACGGGAAGTACCCGGCGTTACCGACGATCGGTTCACGGAGGCGATTCTGGAGACCGAAGCTCGCAAGGCCTGGGAGCTATACCAATCCGGAGTGTTGCGCGAACTTTACTTCAGCGCCGACAAGCACGAGGCGGTCCTGGTGCTGGAGTCGGGCAGCGCCGACGAGGCACGCAAGCAACTGGCGGAACTGCCCCTCGTACGTGCTGGCCTTATCGACTTTCAGATCATCCCACTTGTGGCTTATCCGGGATTCGAGCGATTGTTTGGACGGTAACGGCAACGCGCCAACTCATTAGGCTGCGTCCCCTGGTTTTTCCTTCTGGTACGCGCTTCCCTTTGCCTACTTACCGCAGGGCGCTATAATCGCGCCAGATGCGAAGCAACGCGCACGCCTGGGCGTTCGCGATCTTCCTCGCGATGACGGCGGGCGCGGCCGGTCAACAGCCCGCCGAAGTCCAGTGGGCTCGCTTTCGGGAGAAGGTCCGGCAGGACATGACCACCATCCCGAATTACACCTGCCTGGAGAAAATCGGCCGCGCGCGCCGCACGCCGCCGCTCGATTTCATGCCTATTGGCACGGTTCGCCTGGAGGTATCGAGCGTAGCTGGCAAGGAACTGTTCGCCAGGCCCGGCGCCCGCAGCTTCGAGGATCGGGACGTAGCGTCCTTGGTGCCTGGCGGCGCCATCGGTACTGGCATGTTCGCCACGTTTGCGCGCGATCTGTTTGTCAAGGGTAAGGGCTCTTTCCGCTACAAGCGGAACGAGAACTTGGCCGGGCGTGCTTCCGTTCGCTACGATTTTCGTGTCAAGAAAGAAGAGGGCGGCCTTAAGTTACAGGTTGCCAACATCTCGGCGATGGTGGCCGCCAAGGGCTCTTTTTGGTTTGATCCAGCGTCTCTGGACCTGATTCGCCTGGATGTATACGGCGAGAATATGCCCGATGATCTCCACCTGGATGAAGCTGTCACTCGCACCGATTATGCCCGCACCCATATCGGCGATTCCAACGCCTTGCTGCCCAAACGATCCGAATTGACGATGACATATTACTCCGGTGTAACCTACCGCAATGTAACCGAGTTTTCCCAGTGCCACGAGTACCGGGCCGAATCGACAATCAATTTCGATCACTAAGGTCCGCTGGTCAGGAGTCTTCGGGACTGGCGGCCGCACGCCCAGCGAAGTGTATCAGTTCCGGCGAGCGAGCGAGCGATAGAATCGCCGAAAACAGACTCGGCATCGATACGGGAAGAACGCAAAAACGCGGTAGAGGCGATCACCTTTCAATGCCGCTTCAGACCTTCTAACTCGCTCTGCGCCGCAAAATGGGCAGATTGGTTCCGACCCCGTGCTCAGATAAACCAGCCGAAGCGTCCGCAGAGTCCTCAGAAGCACGATGAACAAAATCATCGCCAAGGAGATCAGACAAAGAATGTAACGGATCCGCATGGCGATCATAGCCCCGATTGATGAGAACGGGATGCCCGCGCCTGAGGCCGATGCACCCCCTCGAATGCATCGGCCTCCATGAACCTGCGCGCGCGACTAAGTACGCCGGCGCCTCCTTGCCAAAGCAGCCAGTCCAACGAAAGCACCACCTACCATGGCCATCGTTGCTGGCTCGGGGACACTGGCGGCGCTGGCAGCATTAACGGTTCCCTGGACGGTGGTAATTCCAGCGGGCGTGCCGGAATCAGGAGCGACGATCGAGGTCGGGCTGCTGATGGTAAATAGGCTGGTGCCGAAATCACCGGTCAGCGCGTCGGTCATCCCCGGTCCAAGTTGCAGCGGCGTCCAGGCGATCGAAATCTGACTGACATCGCTCCAGACGCTACCGCCGCTTGAGGTGCCGACGAACTCGCCGGTGGCGCCGTCGGTGTCGTCGGTGATTACCAGGTCAAACGTGAAGGCGCCGAAAGCAGTTCCAAGGCCCGAGGCTTGGGTCCCGCAAGTCGGGCACACGAGGTCGAAATCGCCGAGATTGATGTTGGACGGCGTGCCGACACTGGTGTCGGCAAGCGGATCGTAGGTGAGCGTGGCACTCGCTCCACCCGTACTGTCTAGTATTAGTCCGCCGCTTGCGAACATAGTAAGTGGTGAATCCGTCGTGTCGTAAACAATGGTGCTGGCACTGGCACTCGCAACCATGATAAACAGCACGGCCATTATCGCGATAACTTCGCTAAGGCGTCTCATGCTCATTATTTGATTTTCCCTTCAACTGCGATTTTGGCTCCACTACTCTGGGTCCCCTTTTGTTCGTACTTCGACTTATTCTGGCCCAGGCAGCCGGCGAATTCAACTGAATTTAGTTAGTATGTTCTGACGGGTTGTGCGCCTAGATACTTAGGCAGTCCCCCACAACGTACAGAAGCACACACAATATGCTGTGCAAATCCAATTGTTATTGTTTGTAAAACAGTCGTGACATACGGCAAGCCATAATCCGATTCAATGAGTATCTGCATATGTTGCGATTCCCCGAGGTCTGAGTCAATCGATATCGGCCGTAAATTCCGATGATGGGCTTGGCGGGGGCCGCGCAGCCGGAATGACAATCGGATCTCAGGCCTGTTGCTGTTCAGTACCGACCTGGCGATGGCGAGAAAGATAAGGTGGCTCCTGAATCGCCGGAGAGTTAGTGAGTGTACTTCGGATGAAAGACGGTCAGTGAGTGACGGAGTGCGTTTTCAGCAAGCTTTCGAACTAATGCCGACGATAGCTTTGGCGCAGACACGCGCTCGGCGCTCTTCTTAGAGCGCGTCCTCAAGGGTCGTGATATCGACTAAGCCTTTGGCCCCATACAGCGCGGGTAAAACACGCGAGGCCGGATAGCGGCGGCGCAGGTCGGCGATGCGCATGGTGCCGGAGCGGTAAGTGGGGAGATACATGCGGCCAAGCAGCGGATGACGCCCCCAGGCGCCGGAGAGTTTATCAGCGCGCTCGAGCGATACCAGAAAATCGCGCCGCAAGGTTTCGGCAACCGTGGCCTGGGCGGCACCTTCGCCCCAGGTGAGGAATGAGGATTGGTTCTTGGCATCGTCCTGAAGCAGGGCCAGCAGCACACCTATCTGTAAGTCGGGGTCGGGTAATTGATCCACTTCGGTAACGCCGTAAGCCATGAGAATGGCGTTGTTGGCGATGCCCTCGAACAACGCCGCGGCGCGCGTGTTCATGGTCAGTACAGTGGCTTCGAAGCCAACTTGGCCACGGACGTAGAGATTCTGCAGGTAGGCGAAAGTGGTGACGTGGCCGGGAACCACCTCGTGGCTGACCAGTTGAAGAAATTCCGGCAGCGAGGTTTCAAGCGAGGCGTTGATTTCATAGGTGGCCTCGTATTCGGGGCTGCCGTCCGGACGGCGGGCGCGGCCGAGATAATTCATCGATCCGGAAAACCAGGCGTCCTGGATCGGCAGGAATTCGATGTTGGCGCTCGGGACAGGGGCGAACTCGCGCGGCAGATGAGGAACGACATTGGCGGCGGCGAGCCGATCGAAGTGGCCGATCACGGCGGCGCCGAGCAGGCGGATGGACGCCATCGAGACGCGATGGCGCGCGCGCCAGGCATCCACGGCCGCCAGAAGGCCGCCCGAATTACCGAGCAGTTCCGCCACGCGCTGGCGCTTTTGTGCCGGGTCCGATGGCGCCGGTGGTTGACCGGTGGAGGCAACCACGCACCGCTGGTAAGGGACCGGCGCGCCGCGGCCGAGAATCTCCATGGCCAGATCCCACATCGCCTCGAAACACAGGGCGAGGCCGCCAAGATATTCGCCGCGCAGGCCACCGTATTCGGCGCCCGCGCCCTTCAGGCCTTCGATGGCGCCGGGGATATCGACTTTGGAGAGATAGCGATCGATGGCTGCAACATCGGGGGTTTTGGCGGAAACGCCGCCGGAGGCGCGAACCGGCGCGGCTTCGGCGACTGTATAGGCGAGCGGCAGCGGCTCATCGCTGAACCAGGAATCGGCAATGAACCGGCCGGTGCCGGAAGCGCAAAGAACGTCGCCGCCCCACAGCGTGTCGATGCCCAAGATGGCGTTGCCGACGAGTTCTTCCAAACGCTCGCTCATACTTCATTTTCCTTCCGGTGGCGGACTGCGCCGAACCAGAGGTAAGCGCACAGGCCGAGGAACATGAGGCCGGAGACGCACTGTGAAACCAGATCGTTTCCGTAGAAAGGCGTGTGGATCCAAGCCTCGGTGTAGCCGGGGATGAGGCGGCAGGCTGCGCCGAATACGCCGCCCAGGGCGCCGCCAGCCATCAGGCCGCTGGCGATCACGACGCCGCGCTCGCGCGCCGTAGCGTCGCGCTTCGACATCAAGTGGGCGAGGAAACCGCCGACCAGCGCCGGCGTGTTGAGCTCGAGCGGAAGGTACATGCCGAGGGCGAAAATCAGCGCCGGGATGCCGAGCATTTCCATCGAGAGCGCAATTGCCGCGCCGGCGCCGAACAGTAGGTACGCCACCGGCTGCCGGCTCATGAAGCCTTGGACGAGCGCTTTCATGATCGAGGCTTGCGGGGAAGGCAGAACCACGCGCGGGTCGCCGGGCACCGCTTCGCCGAACTGGAATGCGCGGGCCAGCATCACGATGGTGAGCCCAACGGCCACCGAGGCCGCCAGCACGCCGAGGAACTTCACTTTCTCCTGCGCCGCCGGAGTGGAACCGAGCCAATAGCCCACTTTGAAATCGGTGATGGCCTGGCCGGAAACCGAAAGGGCGGTGCACACCATTCCGGCCAGCGCCATGACGAAGAACATGCCGGTGGTGCCGGAGAGGCCGAAGCGCAGCAGCACAATCGACGAAATGATGATGGTGAGCATGGTCATGCCGGAAACCGGATTGCGTGCTACCGTGGCGATGGCGTTGGCGGCCACGCTGGTGAAGAAGAAGGAGAACACTACCGCCAACAGCACGCCGATGAGGATTACGGCGGGCGCGGACGATAGCGTGCCGAGCAGAACGCCGACGGCGACGGCGCCCACGATCACGCCGACGAGGACGGTCATCACCGGTACGTCGCGGTCGGTGCGCTCGCCGGTTGCGCTTTCGCCTTTACGGAACGTGCGCGCGGCCACGCCGAACGAGCCGGCCACAATGCGAATGGATTTGATGATGCCGAAAATGCCGGCCGTGGCGATGGCGCCCACGCCCACGAAGCGCACGTAGCCGCGGAAAATCTCCGTAGCCGTCATCCGGGCGATGGGGATGGTGGCCGGATAGACGGCGGTGGTGTGCTCGCGGCCGATCATCCACACCAGCGGCACCAGCACCAGGTTGGAGAGCACGCCGCCGGCGCACAGGATCATCGAGCTGCGCAGGCCCATCACGTAGCCCAGGCCGAGAATAAAGCCGATGGCGTCGAAGCTGACGGCGACTTTGGCGCGCTCCGACAGCATGCGCAGCGCGGGCACGAATTGAAAGTCGAGATATTCCTTCCACACTTGGAAGGTGGTTACCAGAAAATCGTAGACGCCGGCAATGGCGGTGGCTTCGAGCAGCAGCCTGGCCTGCGATCCGCCCTTTTCGCCGGTGACCAGCACCTCGGTGATGGCGGTGGCTTCCGGGTAGGGGAACAGGCCGTGCATGTCGCGCACGAAGTAACGGCGCAGCGGGATCAGGAAGAGGACGCCCAGGCAGCCGCCGGCCACACAGATGCAGATGCTTTGCAGCGGGCGCGGAGCGAGATTGAGAATGTAAAGGGCCGGCACAGTGAACACAGCGCCGGCCACCACCGAGCCGGCGACGCCGCCAATGCCGGTGACGATCACGTTTTCAAGAACAGTGGACCGGCGCCGGTAGACGCGCGCCAAGCCGATGGCAAGGATGGAAATCGGGATGGCTGCTTCCATCACCTGGCCGACCTTCAGGCCTGAGTACGCCGAAGCCACGGTGAACACCACGCAAAGAAAAATGCCCCAGCCAATCGAGCGGGCCGTAAGTTCGGGGAGTCTCTCGGCCGCGGATACGGGCGGCTGGTATCGCTCGCCTGGAGCCAGAGGCGTGTAGGCGTTGGAAGGTAGTTGTTTCGGCAGCGCGGCAGTTGCCATGAGTCAGCCTTGAGGAGGTGTAGTGAACCCGTATGCTACTACACTTCATCGGAAAGGGCCGATTTGGGCAGACCCTGCCCAAAGTTCACCGGTCACAAAGAATTCAGGGTGTGTTTTCAGACAGTTTCTGCCCGAATTCTACTTCGCCGCTTCGGGGCGCGGCTGCCGATCCGGCGAGTCGGGGACCAGGACGCGGACGACATGGTTACGGATGTCCGAGATATATACCTTTCCAGCGGCGTCCACGGCCACGCTTGCGGGTTGGTTCAACGGCGAGCTGGCAGCCGGACCATCGTCACCGGAGTAACCCTGCGTTCCGTTGCCCCGATTACTTCGTTATCAAAGGGCGCCGCCGGGCACGCACCTCGGGGACCAGGACGCGGATCACCTGGTTACCGTTGTCCGCGAAGTAGACGCCGCCCTCCGCGTCCACGGCCACGCCCTGCGCGAAGCCCAACTCCGCGCTGGTGGCCGGGCCGTTGTCGCCTGAGTAACCGGATGACCCATTTCCGGCAAAGGTGGTGATGACGCCGTTCGAGACCTTGCGGATCCGGTTGTTGCCGGTGTCCGCGATGTAGACGTTACCGGCGGCATCCGCAGCCACGCCGCCCACTTGGTTCAACTCCGCGCTGGTGGCCGGGCCGCCATCGCCGGAGCGGCCCTGGGTTCCGTTTCCAGCGAACCGCGTCAGCCGGCCGGTGGCGGCATCGACGCGGAAAACCACGTTCCATACGTCCGCCGAAAAGCACGCATTGCCGGCGCCATCCACGGCAACGCCCACGGAACCGGGCGTGAGACGCACGGACGCTGCGGGAACGTTATTCAGCACGCCGCCGCCGGCGAAAGCGCGTACGGTGTAGTTTTGCCCCTGCGCAGAGGCGCAAAGAAACAGAATTAAGGAGAACGGTGTTAGCAGCCGCATAAAAAGATCCTCCGAATTTGTTCTCATCAGAATTACCGTTCGGGCCTGCTGGCCCATCAGCAACTAGTGTAGACGCCCAACTGGCGCACCCTGTTACCGGGCGCGACGCCCGGGAATGCGATCCGCTTCCAGGTCCATCTTCGAGCGCCCTCCATTACAGACAGTGTGACTCGATTGCGCACTAGGTCAATGGTTCGCTGGTGGCCATTTCGAGTCACTGACGTTGAAGCGTTCGAATATCGGGAAGCCCTTCTCCGGGTTCGCGGATGCGGGCCGGCGCAGGGCGCGCGCGGCCAACAGCCGGCCGCAACCCCACTTTCAGGTTGATAAGGGCCGCCTCGGCGCCGCGAGCTTGCTAAATGCAACATTCCCTTAATCAATTCGTCATTGAACCGGCTACGTTAAACGCCTATAATCCATAGATCGAGGTTGAAAGAGGAGGTTTTCGCGCATGAAAGTGAAAGCATTCGCGATCTCTGCGCTCACGCTTGCCCTGTGCCTTTCGTCGCCCGGGTTTGCGCAGTCTTCCGGCGGTGTGGCCGGCATCTCCGGTGTTGTCCGGGATGCGAGCGGTTCCGCAGTGCCCAACGCGAGGGTCGTGATCTCGACCAAGGGCCAGGGCATTGCCCGTTCCCTGGTGACCAACGATGCTGGCATTTTTGCGGCTCAGGCCCTGATCCCCGGGCCGGGTTACAAGGTCACGGTGGCGGCTCCCGGGTTTAACACTTACGAAGCGGACAATCTGGCACTGGCGGTTGGCCAGAACCTGGATCTGAACATTTCTTTGGCGGTCGGTTCGAGCGTTACCCAGGTGGAGGTGACAGCCACGGCTAGCATGGTGGACGACACCAAGTCGGACGTCTCGACGGTCATCGACAACCGGGATATCCAGAATCTGCCCATCAACGGACGGCGCGTGGACTCGTTCGTGCTGTTGACGCCCGGCGTGTCGAACGATGCCACCTTCGGCCTGCTGACTTTCCGTGGCGTAGCCGGGAACAACTCGTTCCTGCTGGACGGCAATGACAATACCGAGCAGTTCTACGACGAAAACGCCGGGCGGACCCGCATTCAATCGCAGCTCTCGCAGGATGCGGTACAGGAGTTCCAGGTGGTTTCCGACGATTTTTCCGCCGAGTATGGGCGCGCCATGGGCGGTGTGGTCAACACCGTGACCAAGAACGGCAGCAACGAGCTGCACGGTACCGGATTCTACTACTTCCGCAGCACCGGGTTCGACGCCCGTGACACCTTCGCCGCCTTCAATCCATCGGAGAAACGCGTTGAAGGAGGCGCCAGCCTGGGCGGCCCGATCGTCAAGAACAAGCTGTTCTACTTTATCAACTTCGATCTCACATACCGCAAGTTTCCGATGGTCGATAGCTACGTTCAGTCTGGCGTGGTCAATCCGGCGACGCAGACCTGGGTGGGTTGCGGCGCTCCCGCTACCCCCGCGCAGTGCAGCGCTATCAACGCACTGCTGCCGCGCTTCTACGGGCAGATTCCACGCACTGACGACAACGATCTCGGTTTCGGAAGGTTGGACTACCACCTGAACGATCAAAACACCGTTACGGCGGAGTTCAACTTTCTGCGCTGGTGGTCGCCGAACGGGATTCAGACTGGCCTCAGCTCCACGACGGGCGCAGCCATTACCGGCAACGGCGACGATTCGGTGCGCGTTCGCAACGGCGTACTCCGCTGGACCTTCGTCCCCAATAGCAGCTTCCTGAACATCTTCCATTTCGGCCTCGACACGGACCGTCAGGCCGATTCCTACGACCAGGCGGAATTGGGCAGCGGACTGGGTTACCTGGACGTCTCGGTGGGCGGCGTGCAACTCGGGTCGGCCACTTATCTGCCGCGTGTGGAACCGAGTGAGACCCGGTACGAATTCTCCGATGACGCCACTTTGGTGAAGGGCCGCCACGCGATCAAGTTCGGCTTCGGCTTCTACACCACCGAGGATTACAACTACTACATCAGCAACGCGTTCGGTTCCTATACGTATACCAATCCGACGAATTTCGCCCTCGACTACAGCGGCAACACCGCGGGATTGAAGAGTTGGTCTGGCTATTCGCAGACCTTCGGCAACCCGGTGGCGGATTACCGGATTAACGAACTGGCCTGGTACGTGCTGGATCAATGGAAGGTCTCGCCGAAATTCACGGTGAATCTCGGTGTCCGCTGGGATAAATCGCTCAGCATGAACTTCCCGGTCACCAACCCGGCGTGGCCGGAGACCGGCTCCATTCACACACCGAGCACCAACTTCGCGCCGCGTGTCGGACTGTCGTACCGGCTGGATGACAAGACGGTGCTGCGCGGAGGATTCGGCATTTTCTATGCCCGCCTGATCGGTGGACTGATCGACAATCTCTGGACCACCAACGGCATCTACCAAATTGCGGATTCGCTGAGCGGAACCAGCTCGCCGCAACTCGCCGCGGGGCCGGTATTTCCCAATGTTCTGGCCTCGGCTCCCGCCGGCGCCAGCGTTTCCGCCTCCACGATCCAGTTTGCGGATCCGAATCTGAAGGCGCCTCGTTCCCTGCAGGGCAATATCACCGTCGAGCGGCAAATCACCCAGGACATGTTGTTGAGCGTTTCCGGCATGTGGAGCCGCGGCGAGCACTTGCTGAGCTCCGTGGATTTGAATGCCCCGCTTCCCACTACCAATTTCACCTACGCGGTCGACAACGCGAGCGGCAGCCCAGCCGGCACGTTCACCTCGCCGCTCTACCTGAACCCACGTCCGAATACTGCTTTCGGCGCGGTCTATGAGACCACCAACGGCATCGACAGCTATTACGACGGCTTGGCTGTCACGGTGACCAAGAGCATGAAGCATGGTCTGCAGGCGCTGGCCTCGTACACCTGGTCGCACGAGATCGACGATGGCCAGGAGCAGGCGACCAACGCGATCTACTTCAGCAGCTTCGGCTCGATGACCTACAACGGCAACAACTCGTTCGAGCGCGGCAACGGCTGGCTGGATCAGCGGCACCGGCTGGTACTCTCGTTTGTCTGGTCGCCGACGGTCACGCATTCCACCAGCGCTTTTGCCAAGTACGTCCTGAACAACTGGCAGCTTTCCGCCATCACTACGCTGGCGTCCGGGCGTCCCTACGGCAGCCCGACCATCCGCGTCAGTACCGGGTTGAGCACGTGCAAGAATGGGGCGACGAGCAATTGCATCCCGGGCTCATACGGGCTGATTTCGACCAGCACCATCGACGGGTTCTCCGGCGGTAACACGCGTGTTCCGTTCCTGCCGGTGAACAGCATTCTCACGCCGGCCTCATATCGCACCGACGCACGGCTCAGCAAGGCCATCCCGATCATGATCAAAGACCGGCAAACGATGTTGTCGCTGAACTTCGAAGCGTTCAACGTCAGCAACTCGTGGTCGCCGACCGCGATGACGACACAGGAGTATCTCGAGAGCAGCGCAGGAGTGCTCACGTTGAGTCCGTCCGCTTATGGAATTGGTTCAGCCGATGGCGGCTTCCCGGACGGAACGCAGGCGCGCCGCTTGCAGGTGAGTGTGCGTTTCAGCTTCTAAGGCCCCCAAAAGGCATTTGTAGTGGACCTGGCGGCCGGTGGGATTCGCTCCGGCCGCCTTTCTTTATTTATGGGCGCGGCGGTTGCGGAAACCTGCTCTTGGAGGTAACAGCACCTCCTTTAGGTGGGACCTAGGGGGACGCGGAAATGACTAATTCTGCCGGCGGTTCGGAGTGGGCCGTGGCATCAGAAACTCCGATTGAATTCCGGTGACGCCCCCTCGGATGCGGGTATCCGCAACCGAGGAAAGTGTACGTTGCCTGTAACCATAACACCCTTCATATAGATAAAATCCTTGCTTTCCCACTACATCTTGGGGCACTATTACGAGTGCGTTCTTTCAGCAGGAATCCCGAAGGAGATGGAAGATGGGACAGCTTAGCGTGGGCTTGAGTGCGAAAATGGAATCATTGGAGACTCACAGCACCCAACCAACCAAGACCGGGGTATCGTTCCCCCGCTTCTTTACCGCCAGGCTTGAGCCCGGCAGGACCCCTTATGACGAGCTACGCTGGGAGACCCGCACGGCCTCAATCGGCAACGACAAAGGGTCGGTGATTTTCGAGCAGCGCGATGTGGAAGTGCCGGCCGACTGGTCGCAGACGGCGACCAACATTGTGGCCAGCAAATATTTTCACGGCAAATTGGGGTCGCCGGAGCGCGAAACCAGCGTGGTCCAGTTGGTGGAGCGGGTGGTGAACACCATCGCCGGCTGGGGCAAGAAAGACGGATATTTTCGCAGCGCAGAGGACGGCGAGAACTTCCGCGCCGAGCTGGCGCACCTGATGCTCACGCAGAAGGCCTGCTTCAATTCGCCGGTGTGGTTCAATGTCGGCGTGAAAGAGGCGCGCGGCTACGGTTGGGTGTATGACGCCGCGGCCGGGCGCATCAAGAAACTGGAATCCGGCGCGGTGCGGCCGCAGTGCTCTGCCTGCTTCATCGTTTCGGTCAAGGATTCGCTGGAATCGATTCTCGATCTGGCCAAGACCGAAGGGATGCTGTTTAAGTGGGGCTCGGGCACGGGGACGAACCTTTCGGCGCTGCGCGAGGAAGACGCCGTGCTTTCCGGCGGCGGGCGAGCCAGCGGGCCGCTCTCCTTTATGAAAGGTTTCGACGCGTTCGCCGGCGTCATCAAATCCGGCGGCAAAACGCGCCGCGCGGCCAAAATGGTGATTCTCAATACGGACCATCCCGACATCGAGAAATTCATTTGGTGCAAGGCGAAGGAAGAAAAGAAAGCTTACACGCTGGTGGAGGCCGGCTACGATGCTTCGCTCGATGGCGAAGCGTACAGCTCGATTTTTTTCCAGAACGCCAACAACTCGGTGCGCGCCACCGACGATTTCATGCGCGCAGCGCAAGAGGACGGCGAATGGTGGACCAAGCACGTGTTCAGCGGCCAGCCGAGGGACCGCTACAAGGCGCGCGACCTGCTGCGCCAGATTGCCGAGGCCACGCACCAGTGCGGCGACCCCGGTATGCAATTCGATACCACCGTCAACCGCTGGCACCCGTGCAAGAACACGGCACGCATCAACGCTTCCAACCCGTGCTCGGAATACATGTTCCTGGACGATTCGGCTTGCAACCTCTCGTCGCTGAACCTGATGAAATTCGTCGGTCCGGACGGGCAATTTGACGTCGAAGCATTCCGGCATGCGGTGGATACGATGATCCTGGCGCAGGAAATCATCGTCGATAATGCCAGCTACCCCACCGAGAAGATCGGCGAGAATTCGCACCGTTTCCGCCCGCTGGGCCTTGGCTACGCCAACCTGGGCGCGCTGCTGATGTCGATGGGCGTGCCTTACGACAGCGACCAGGGGCGCGACACGGCGGCGATCATCACGGCGGTGATGTGCGGGCAGGCTTATCTGACCAGCTCGCGGGTGGCTGAGGCGGTGGGGCCGTTCGCCGGCTACCGGGAGAACGAGCAGCCGTTCCTGGAAGTGGTCCGCATGCACCGCGATTCGGTGGACCGGGTGAGGCGGGCGAACATTCCGGCCGCCTTGTACGAAGGCGCGCGGCAGTGCTGGGACGACGCTCACCAAGCCGGGCAGCGCCACGGCTACCGCAACGCGCAAGTCACGGTGATTGCGCCCACCGGAACCATCGGGTTCATGATGGATTGCGATACGACCGGCATTGAGCCGGACCTGGCGCTCATCAAGTACAAGAAACTGGTGGGCGGCGGCGTCATCAAGATCGTCAACAACACGGTGCCGCAGGCCCTGATCAAGCTCGGCTATTCGCCGGCGCAGGTGGAGAAGATAGTCAGCCACATCGATTCCACCGGCACCATCGAAGGCGCGCCCGACCTGAAGCCCGAGCACCTGGCGGTGTTCGATTGCAGCTTCCGGCCGCAGAACGGGACACGGTCGATCCATTACATGGGCCATGTGCGGATGATGGCGGCGGTGCAGCCGTTCATCTCCGGCGCCATTTCGAAGACCATCAACATGCCCGAGGAATCCACGGTGGAGGACGTCATGAACGCCTACACCGAAAGCTGGAAGCTGGGGCTGAAGGCGGTGGCCATTTACCGCGACAATTCCAAGCGCGTGCAGCCGCTCAGCTCGGGCTCGGGCAAGACCGAAAAAAGGGCTGCGGTTACGGCCTCCGCCGCGGCGCCGGCGGAGAAGGTGGTTTACCGGCCAGTGCGGCGCAAGCTGCCGGACGAGCGGCGCTCGATCACGCACAAGTTTTCGATTGGCGGCCATGAAGGCTACATCACGGTCGGCATGTACGACGATGGCTCACCAGGGGAACTCTTCATCACCATGGCGAAGGAAGGCTCGACCATTTCCGGGTTGATGGACGCCTTCGCCACCGCGGTCAGCTTCAACCTGCAATACGGAGTGCCACTGAAGTTCCTGGTCGATAAATTCGCCCACCTGCGGTTCGAGCCGAGCGGCTGGACCGGCAACCCGCAGGTGCCGTACGCCAAGTCGATCATGGATTACATATTCCGCTGGCTGGGCGCCAAGTTCCTGGGGCCGGAGTACGCGGTCACGGAAGTTGGCGAAACCCCGAACCTGCGGCCCACCGAGCCGGACCCGCAGCAGCAACTGCCCTTCGCGCCGGTGAGCGCCGACGCCCCGCTGTGCGCCGAATGCGGTTCCATCATGACGCGCAACGGAAGCTGCTACAAGTGCGGCAATTGCGGCGGCACCAGCGGCTGCAGCTAGGCTGGTTCTGCCAGCCCTGGGGCGACGCATCGAGTTTTCAGTGGGAGAATCGCACACCCGGTCCGCACGTCGGGCCGGGTGCTTTTTTCGTGGGCGGACCCGCGGGCCGGCGAGGCTGTCGGTAATCGTAAAGGCGTCACCCGCCAGAGGTGGTATTCACCAACATCACGCGGCGGCAGGCCTGGAGCCAGAGTGTGTCCGCCTCGCGCCGGTTACAATGGGGATTGCGTTCTTCCTTTCTGTGGTTATTCTTCCTGTCCTTCCCCGTCGTGGCTCAGCCGCCTGATGCGCCGCAACCGCCAGCCCAGCCGACGCCTGCCGCGCAGCATGAAACGGTGGTGGTGACGGGCGCCTTCGAGCCGCTTACGCTCGATGAAATGGACCGTGCCATTTCAGTGCTGCCGGCGCGCGTCAACGACCTGGTGCTCAACGCGCTGGTGGATCTGCTGCGTACCGATCCCGCGCTCGATCTTCAGGAGCGCGCGCCCGATGGCGTGCAGACCGACCTTTCGATCCGCGGCGGCACCTTCGCCCAGACGCTGGTGCTGCTCGACGGCCAACGGCTGAGCGACGCGCAAACCGGCCACCACGACATGGATATCCCGGTGCCGCTCGATACCATCCAGCAGGTCGAGGTGCTGCGCGGCTCCGGCTCCACGCTCTATGGCTCGGACGCGATTGGCGGCGTGATCAACATCATCACTGCCCCGCCCGAGGATATGGAGTTGCGGTTGCGCACCTCGGTGGGCAACGACGGCATCAACCAGCAGCGCGCGTCGATTTCGGATACGTTCGGGCCGGTGAGCGAGCAGCTCAGCTTCGCGCGCGATTTTTCCACCGGCTTCATGCCGGACCGCGACTATCGCAACCTGGACTTCGCCTCGAGCACGCACGTCGCGACCGGTTGGGGCGCGAGCGATCTGACTGCGGCGTACATGGACAAGCCGTTCGGCGCCGCCGACTTCTATGGTCCGTATCCTTCCTGGGAGGACACCAAGACCTGGTGGATCGGCGGGCGGCAGGCGCTGGGCAAGAAGACCGAAGCGAGCTTCGCCTGGCGGCGGCACAGCGATCTGTTCGTGCTCTTCCGCGATCAGCCCGCGATTTACACCAACCATCACGCCGATGAAAGCTACCAGGGCGCACTGCGCCGCAGGGAAACGCCAGCGCAGGCCGTCACTATCTCGTACGGCGTGGAGGCGCTCCACGAATCCATCGTGAGCAACAACCTGGGAATTCACGCGCGCAGCCGTGCCGCGGCCTATGCGGCGGCGGACTTCCGGGCGCTGCGGCGGTTCTCGCTCACCGTGGCGGCGCGGGAGGAGATCTGGCGCAACCTTTCGGCGACGCTCAGTCCCACTATCGCGGGCGGCGCCTGGGTAAGTCCGCGATTCAAATTTCGCGGGTCGGTAAGCCGCGCGTTTCGCGTGCCCAGTTACACCGAACTGTATTACTCTGATCCCAGCGACTACGGCAATCCTAACCTGCGGCCGGAGAGCGCCTGGGACTACGAAGCCGGCGTCGACTGGCATCCCGGTTTCCGCGTGCGCGGCGAGCTGACCGTATTCAATCGCCAGGTGCGGAATGGCATCGATTATTACCGCACTGACGTGGACGCCCCGTGGCAGGCGTTGAACATAGACCGGCTGCGATTCACCGGCGTGGAAAGCGGGCTGCACTTAGTGCTCACCCGTTCGCAAACACTCGACCTGCACTATGACTGGCTAATTGGCACACAAGACACCGTACCCGGCACTTACACGAAGTACAGCTTCAATTACCCCTCCGATGACGCGGTGGCGGCGTGGCAAGCGATGTTCGATGGGCGCTGGATGTTGCGCAGCCGCGTAGGCGCGATGAATCGCCGCGGCCTTTCGCCGTACGCCCTGTGGGATGTCTACGCCGCCTATGCAGCCGGCGCCGTCCACCCGTTCTTACAAGTTTCCAACCTGACTAACACCGACTACCAGGAAATCCTAGGCGTCCCCATGCCCGGGCGGACGATTGTGGCTGGCGTGGAACTGCTGGTGAGGCGGAAATAAGCGCGAACCGCCTCGTCCGCGTTGCCCGCTGGGACGTCAGTCAGATTGCGAGCTTTCCATTATTGAACACGATTTCGGATAGGTCGGAAAAAAAAGAGAGCAAATTTTCCGGCGTCATCGGGGCGTCACCTGGATGACTACACTGTATACGTATATCGAGGCAGTGTTCGAGGCGCCGGCGCTGGTTGCCCTCGATCAGGTCCATTCCATCCAGCACGATAAGCACCTTTCGATCAGCGGTTTCTCGAAGGTCGCTGATCGACTGTATCGGCCCCGTGCCATCGAAGCCCTTGAAACGCCCCTTCTTCTGTGAGGCGAGTTCTGCCGATTTGGCCTGGAATGTGTCGAGACCCAGCTCTTCTATTTTGCAATGTAGTTGATGCATCGCCGCGGACCATCCAAGAACGGCAGCCGCGCGCTTGCAGTCCGCCTTGATGCACCTCAAGGCCTCGTCGAGGTATCCCTTTTGGTCAGGGTAGGGCACATTGGAAATAAGTTCTTGAAGCCTGGGGTCGATAGGCGCCTCCGAGGGAGCAAACAGAACGGGTTTGATGAGGTCTGTATCGAAGCTCTGCAGCAGGTCGTCGCAGGCGCTGAGGTGGCTGGTGGCCTTGTTTCGCTTGGAGGCCAACCCGAAAAGCCGTTCAAGGCCGGACCGGTATTTCCTCAAGCAATCGCCGTCAACGATCGGCCGACGAGATAGGTCTGGCTCTAGCTTCTCCGACCATAGTCGGCACAGGGACGCGACGGGATTCGAGACGGCGGCGGGGTTCACGAGTTGGGTGTTCGCCCGCTTCACCGTTGCATATACCTTGGTCAGGCCCACCTTGAGTGTGCGAAGGTTATCGAGGATCTCGTCCTTCATTCGAGGCCAGACTTAGCGCGGACCATTTCGGCAAGCCTTCTCATCCCCTCGTCGCTGAGAGCAGCGGGATAATCGTCCTTGAACGCTGCGAAAAGCCTGGAGTTGTTCTTGAAGTTTGCCTTGAAGTTTGTTCTGTCGTAGGCCTTCTTGCCCTCACAAATTGAGCGGACATTCTCCGCGTCGAATATGAACTCACCCGCCTCCATTGCATGCTTGAGGGCCTCCATCAGGGTGATCTCAATTTGGGCCTTCGAGTGCTTGACTTCCTCCTGCGACCATATTGGCTCGACTACGCCGCCCTCGACGTGAAACAGCTTGTCCAAGTGCTCCACCTTAAGTTCATACTTTTTCAGGAACGCCTTCAGTCGTAACGGAAGCGACATCGAGCCGACGGAGCCGGACGTAGCCGACGTTTCCGCGCCCTGTGAAGCGTCCTGCCCCGGGCCAGGCGTCTTTTCCTTCGGCGCCTTCTCTCTGTGGCGGCTGTCCAAGAAGTCTTCCAGCAACATCTCGAACGCACGCGACTGAAGGTTGTCTGGAATCGTCCGAACGAGTGACACGATCTCTGCAATCTCGGACTTCAGGACTTCGTCCATGGAGCATTTCTCCTTGAAAACAGTTTACACCCCTCACGTTTTGAGCACTACATCGCCTGTACGCGGTGGGTGTGTTGAGAAGTTCAACACTGCGCGGGTCGGGGTTCCTTGCGTGATCCGCTGTCCCACTGGAATTTAGACAGGAGATGATTTCCTGGTCGCCGATCCCGCAACGCCCAAAGTGCTATAATCATTCTGACCAGACTAGTCAGAAACGCACACCATGAACAGGACAGAAAAACGCTCTCCCCGCCAAGCTCTAGCTCCGAAGCCTCATGCGGTCCGGAAGGAATGGCAACTGCAGGAGGCGAAGGCGCGATTTAGCGAAGTGTTCCGTCTTGCCCGGGAATCTGGGCCGCAGCGCGTGACCAAACACGGCAGGACGGCTGTGGTGGTGCTTCCGGCCGAGGACTACGAACGGCTTTCCAGGTCCAAGGCGCGCCAGGGAAGCCTCGCCCAATTCTTCGCCGATTCGCCGCTGGCTGGTTCGGGTATCCAACTGGGGCGCCGGCGCGATTTCGGCAGAGCGATTAAGCTGTGAGCGGCTTCCTGCTGGACACCAACGTCATCTCCGAGCTGGTCCGGCCGGAACCGGACGATAAAGTGCGCCGCTGGGTGGAGGCGACGGACGAATCGATCCTGTTTCTGAGCGTGCTCACGCTGGGCGAAATCAGGAACGGCGTGCAACGTCTGCGCTCAGGGCGGCGCCGCGCACAACTGGAATCGTGGCTGCAAGCCGATCTCCCATCCCGCTTTGAGGGGCGGATTCTGCCGATCGATGCGGCGATCGCGGACCGATGGGGTACGGTCTCCGCCATTGCCGCGGCCAAAGGCAAGCCGGTTCCCGTCATCGACGGCCTTCTAGCGGCGACGGCAATCCACCACAACCTCACGCTCGTCACCAGAAACGGCGCGGACGTTGGCGGCACGGGTGTTCGAACGCTGAATCCTTGGGTCTGAACCGCTTCGCCACCATAAGTCCGGCGATGCCGGCCGCCAGCAAGCAGCAGGACCCTGGCTCCGGTGTTGTCGGCAGCGGGTTGGGCGCAAGCCCGTAGAGCACCGCAGTTGTGGAACCAGGGGTGGCAAGTCCCGTGCCGGTGTTGATCGTGTCGACGGTTTTGTTATTGGCATCCCCTCCGTACAGGATGCCGTTGATCATGGTCATCGATTCCATTTGGTAGTTGCCGCTGCCGCCAAACGATCCAACTGCGGCGGCAAGTCCGGTGGTGGTGGCGATTGTATACAGTTCGTTTGCATCGCCATAATAGAGCGTGCTCGAATTGGTTGAGAGACTAACGTACTCGCCGGCGGTGTAGCTTAGCCCGGTGAGCCCCGCCAGTGTGGCTAGCCCCGTCGAGGCATTTATGGAATACAGCCCGAGGTCAGATAAGCTGGACCCATCGCTGGTTCCATAGCCCACGCCATAGAGCCCGTTCAAAGTGGAGCCCAACTCAACCAAATGTACGCCAAGCGGGTCTATGGGCGCGGCGAGCGATCCAGTCGACGTGTTCACATCGTAGAGATCACTGGCGCTGGCGGTGTACAACGAACCGTCGTACACACCCAGACCAGTTTCGAGCTGCTCCAAGCCGCCGGTCGCGGAGACCACACCGGTTGTCAGGTCGACGGTGCCAAACTGATGATAGTAGCCACTCAGATCGTAAGCGATGATGTCCGCGGCCGGCAGACGGGCTGTGGATATAAGAAACAGCACCGCGCAGCGCAAGACCGCCCGACCGACGCTACTCAGCATACCTACCCTATGCTTTCTTCGCCGTGGCCGCGCCGGGACTGGCGGCCTATAGGGTAGTCCACACGCGACACGATAATCTCATTTAATTCTTCGTGGCGGCTTGCCCGGAATTGATCGGTGTTTTGAGGTCTCCAGCCGCAAGAACCCGGAGGGATGCGCGCCATGGGCCAAAGCCGCGTCCAAGTCGTGGACGGTCTGGCATTACCGGTACCGGCGTGCGAGGATTCGCCGTGGCGCAAATCAGCGTGAGGCGAATCGGAGATACAAAAGGACAGGTGCTGGAGTATACTAACCGAGACACACCGGGAGTCCAAATGGAGAACCCGGATCTGCAAATGAGGGGTGAGTGAGGGGACGATGAAACTCTACCTGGGAATTCTGTGCTCGATCTCCGCGGTCTGGGGTGGGGACGCCTCGACCGCAACCATTCGCGATGCCGCTGCCAAAGCAGTCACACTGATTCAGAAAAGCCAAAAGAACTGGTACGCCAAGCAGAGCTGCTATTCCTGCCACCAGCAGATCCTGCCTGCGCTGGCCTTCCGGGCAGCGCGCGAGCATGGCATTCCGGTGGACGAAGCGGCGGCGCATGCCGATGCGGCCGGTGCATTCGGGTTCTATGCCAACCTCGACCGGGCGGTGCAGTACACGTACATCATCGATCCAGGCACGGACGGCTACGGCTTGCTGGCGGCGGAGGCGGCCGGCCTGCGCCCGAGCCTGGTAACCGCGGTTTACGCCCGATTGATCGCGGCACATCAGGAAGCGGACGGGCACTGGGAAACGGCTGACGCACGGCCGCCCGAATCGTATAGCCCGTTCACCGCAACGGCGGTCTCATTGGCGGGGATCCTGCGCTACGGCCACCCGAACTGGCGGGCAGACACCCAGGCACGTGCCGAGCGAGCGAAGATGTGGCTTCTTTCTCATGCGCCGCGCACTACCGAAGAGCGCGTGTATCAGATGTTGGGAGTACACCTGGCCGGCGGTGACCAGGCGACCCTGGACAAGCTGGCCCAAGAACTGAAAGCTACTCAGCAACCGGATGGCGGCTGGGCGTCTCTCGACGGCCGCGCGAGCGATGCTTATTCGACCGGCCAGGCGCTGTGGGTGCTGCACGAATTCGGCGGCGTTTCCACCTCCGATGCCGTCTGGGGGCGGGGAATCGACTACCTGCTTCGAACCCAGGCCAGCGACGGCTCCTGGCACGTGGTGTCGCGTCTGCATCCGCCCGCGCCGGTGAGCCCGCCGTATTTCGAGACCGGCCACCCTTACGCGCACGATCAATTCATTTCCAGTATGGGCGAAAGCTGGGCCATCATCGCACTGGCACAGATGTTGCCGCGGGTGAAGGCCAATCCTCCGGCGTTGCCGGAAGCTGAGCCACAGGGCATCGAGCCGTGGGAGGAGACGCTGCTCTTCGGCAGCGTGGCCGATGTCAAACGCCTGCTCGATAGCGGCTTCGATCCCAACTCGGCGACGAAGCCCGGCGGGACCACGGCCCTGATGCTGGCCGCGCCCGATATCGGCAAAATGAAACTGCTGCTCGATCATGGCGCGAACGCCGATGCGCGGGCCGGGAACCGCTACTCCGCGCTACTGGTGACGGCCAACTATCCCGGATCGAGCGCTGCCATGAACCTGCTTCTCGACCATGGCGCCACCGTGCGCCTGCCCAAGGGACAAGGCGCGCCGATGTTCAATGCTCACGCGATGCTGCTGGCTGCCTTCGCGGGAAACGCCGACATGGTGGAGCGCCTGCACAAGGCAGGCGACCGCTTCGACGACAAAATGAACCTCCTAGGCATGTTTCCCACGTCACCGCTGTTGATGGTAGCGACGTCGCAACGGACGGCCTCGGCGAGCGCGCTGCTCGACGCCGGCGCGGACGTCAACGAAGGCGACGACGACGGCATCAACAGCCTTTCCTGGGCGGCGATCTCGAACCGGGTGGATATGGCGCGCTTGTTGATCCAGCGCGGCGCGGACGTGAATCATGTCGATAAGAAGGGCATGACACCGCTGCTCTACGCGGCTTCCATCGACTTTGGCGATTCGGCCATGATCGACCTGCTGCTCAAATCCGGCGCTAGGGCCGACGCGCGCACCAAGGAAGGCTTGACGGCTCTCGATTTGGCGCGCAAGTACAAGAACGCGCATTTATTGGCGAGCCTGGAGGGGCCCATGGCCGCGCGGTAGACCGGCGGAGGGGCTCTCCGCGGAAGATACCCGGACACGAAGCCGAAGGGGTCGTCAGTGGGTGATCGGGTATCTGCCCGTTGGGGGCTTGCCCGGCGATGGGTCAATCCCACTTCTTCACTTGCGGCCAGATCTCTTTCAGGGGCCGCTTGAGGCCGCGGCAGTAGAAGACGTCGAAATGCTCATACGGCATGGAGTAGCGGTCAGAAACGCGGGCGACCTTCTCGACTGAGGCGAAACGCGACTCAAGATCGTGCCGCCGTCCTGCCATGACAATCATACTTTCGCCGGTGTAACCGCGCGGTCCCCAGAGGAAGTAGGTTTGATGCCCGCTGATGGCAGGCGGCAAACCGTACTTCGGACCGAACAGGTCGATGGCTCCGGCTTGGCCGTAATTCTGGCCGAAGATGGCGGTTTTGGAACGGACGTCCGGCGGGAAGCTGTTATAGACGCGCGCCACGGTGGCCGCCATTCCCTCCCAGCCGAACTGGTCGGCAAAAATCTGCGGCAGCGGGCCGAGCTTGTTGTTTTCGATCCGGGGCAGTCCGAGATGCAGCGCCTCCGTGTACCGGATATAGGTTTCGGGCGGCAGCAGTGGAATCGCGATCGGTGCGAGGACGGCGGCGGTGGCGGCCAGCAAGGCCGGCCAGATGACTTTTCGCCACAAAGGCTGCCGGCTGAGCCAGACCTCCCAAATGACGGCGCCGGCGGCGAACAGAATCGGGAACGCAGTGTAGAGATAGTAGATGCGCGGGCTTAGGGTGACGATCACCGTCGCTGTGAATACCCACACCCAGCCCAGCGCGCGGAATGGTTTTCCCAACGCCGAGAAGAAGTAATACCAAAGGCCAGCTAGCCACAGCGGCAAAGTAAGAGGATGCATGGTCAGTATTTCCTGACCGAAGAATTGGAACACTGTGAGACGTACGTCACGGCCGCTGTGGCGGATATTAGCCTGTAACTCGAGGAACGGGAAGTGATGCTGAATATTCCATAGCAGGTTGGGCAGGAAGAGGAGGACCGCGAGCGCGCCGGCGATCCAGAGCCAGGGGCTGGCAAGCAAACGCCGCTGCGGAGTCAAGAGCAGGCCGAGAGCAACGCCGGCCCCGAAGATCAGCATCGAGTACTTGTTCTCAAGGCCGAATCCGGCGAGGATGCCGAACCAGATCCAGAGCCTCCGGTTGCCGGTTTTCACAATGCGGATCAGCAACCACGCACAGCCCATCCAGAACAGCGGCTCGAATGCGTTCATAGTCAGCAGGTTGTCCATAGCGAGAATGCCGGGCGCCGCCAGCGTGGCAAGAGCCGCGAGGCCTTGGGCAAACCGCTTGCCGCCGAGCTCGCGGGCAATAAAGGCGGCGAGTGCAACTTCGCAGGCTCCGGCCACGGCGGGAAAGAAGCGGATCGCCGGCAGCGATTCGCCCAGGACCGACCGCACGAGCCAGGTGATCCATGCGATCAGCGGCGGCTGGTCTACGTAGCCCCAAGCTAAGTGGCGGCTGCACGCGAGGTAATACAACTCGTCGATGAAATAACCGTAATGCCGGCCGGCGTACAAGTGGACCACGAGCTTGCAGGCGGACAGGCAGAGGATTACCGCCGTGGCAGTGAGGGACAGACGGTGTTTGCGTCCGGCGTCGACTTGCGGGATAGAGGAGGGGCTCATCAGTGGCGAAATACACTTGTATCACTTTTTGAGAAAGGTAGAGAGAGATGCGGTGGACGGCTGTTACACTGGTGTAGCATTGCGGAGACACAACTGATGGGCGTGAAAGTCTGCCTCATTCTTGGGGTGGAAGCCCTGGTCTTTGCAGCTCTCCTGTTCGGCGCTGCGGGAACGATTCTCTGGCCAGCCGGATGGGCGTACCTCATTCTGTTCTTCGTTGGCGCTTTGTGGATCATCCTTCTTTTGGCGCGGCACGATCCCGCGCTGCTCGCCGAGCGGCTGAGACTGCCGGCGCAGAAAGAGCAACCGCTCTGGGACAAGTTCTTTCTTCTGGGCATGACCGTAGTCTGGTGCTGCTGGCTGGTCCTGATGGGCCTGGATGCGGTCCGGTACCGCTGGTCCGTCATGCCGGTCTGGCTGCAATGCACCGGCGGGTTATTGATGGTGGCGTCGTTTCGGACGATCGTCCGCATTTATCTGGAGAATCCGTTTCTGGCGGCGGTGGTAAAAATCCAAGCAGAACATGGGCACAGAGTGATTTCCACCGGGCCTTACGCCACGATCCGCCATCCGCTCTACGCTGCCATCCTGATCCTTCTGCCGGCGAATGCGCTGCTGCTGGGCTCCTGGTATGGACTGGCGGGCTCGTTTGTGCTTTCGGGCGGCATCGTTTTTCGGACCGCGATGGAGGATCGGGAACTGCAGCGGGGTCTCGAGGGTTACCGAGAGTACGCTGCCCGGGTTCGATACCGGCTGGTTCCGTTTGTCTGGTAAGGGGCGCGTTCTATTCGCCAGCCTGAGAGGGAGGGGAGTGGACTGGCGGGAGGCCGGGAAGGCAAAATGGAATTGCGGGTTAAGCATTCCTCAGCCCTCGACGTGGCGCTTGCGCCATACTTGTCGAGGCGGGTAGCCGCTAATCATGTTCAATCCGGGAACGCTCCACTACAATCGGTTTCTTTCACAAGCGGGCGACGATGACGCGGGGATACGGTTTGCGTCAGCGATGGCTGGCCAGGTGGTTCTGGTAACCGGCGCGGGCGGCTATATCGGGTCGGCGCTGGTCCGGGCGATTGCCGCCGCCGGTCCGGCGCGGATTCTGCTGCTCGATTCGGCCGAACAGAACCTGTTCGAAATTCAACAGCGTCTGGAAGCGGAGTGCGGGAAGGTTCCTCAAGAAGCCGTGCTGGGAAGCGTGACGGACGGCGAGCTGTTGCACCGCCTGTTCAGCCGTTTTCGGCCGGATGTGGTGTATCATGCGGCGGCTTTCAAGCACGTTCCACTGCTGGAACTTAACCCACTGGCCGCGGTGCGCAACAATGCGCTGGGCACATACGTGCTGGCGCGGGCGGCGCTCGACCACGGCGTGGCGGCGCTGGTGCTGGTTTCGACCGACAAGGCGGTGAACCCGCACAGCATCATGGGCGCGTCCAAGCGGGTGGCGGAATTAACGGTGACCGCGCTCAGCGGGCCGCGGTCGAGGATGAACGCTGTCCGGTTAGGCAATGTGATCGGATCGAGCGGCAGCGTGATTCCCATCTTTCGGGAGCAGATCGCCAGGCGCGGGCCGGTTACGGTGACCGATCCGGAGGTGAGCCGGTATTTCATGTCTCTCGGTGAGGCGGTCGCGGCGATCCTCGCCGCCGGCGCGGCGCAGTGTGCAGGGAAAATCCTGCTGCCGGCGATGGGAGAGCCGGAGCGAATTGCCGATCTGGCGCGCTTCCTGATCGCGGCGGCCACGAATGGCGGCGGAAATGAAATCCCAATCCGGTTCATCGGCCTACGTTCAGGAGACAAGCTCAAGGAAGATCTGATTTTCAAAACAGAAATCCGCGAAGGGTGGGCCGGTCAGTTGGAAGTCATTCGGACGCCGAATCTCGCGCCGGCGGAACTGCACGGTCGAATGGAACAGCTTGCCAGCCACCTCGCCGGCGGCGATGTAGCGGGGCTGGTGGGAACGATCTCCACGATGATTCCGGAGTACGAGCCAAGCTCTCCGATCCTCGCTGCCGTGGGCGCCGGTGGGAGCGTCGCAAGATGAAGCGCAAGATTGCCGTCGTCACCTCCTCGCGCGCCGACTACAACCATCTGTACTGGCCGCTGCGCGAGCTCGCCGCGCACCCGGAGGTGGATCTGAGGATCGTCGCGCTCGGCCCTCATCTTTCGCCCGAATTCGGTTGCACGGCAAGCGAGATCGAAAAGGACGGGTTCGCGATCGAGGCGCGGATCGAATGCCTCCTGAGTTCCGACAGCGATGTCGGCATGGCCAAAACCATCGGTGTGGCGACGCTCGGCCTGGCCGACTGCCTGGGACGGATACGCCCCGATTTATTGCTGCTGATTGCGGACCGTTATGAGACGCTGGCGCCGGCGGCGGTGGCCACGGCGCTGCGGATTCCTCTGGCGCACGTCGAGGGCGGGGAGATCAGCGAAGGCGCCATCGACAATGCCATCCGCAATGCGCTCACCAAGCTGAGCCACGTTCACTTCACGTCGACGGAGCTGGCGCGGGCACGAGTGATCGCCATGGGCGAGGAGGAATGGCGGGTCCACCGCGCCGGGGCGCCTTCGCTCGACCACTTGCGGCGCAGCCCCTTGATGAGCCGCGAGCAGGTGGAGGCGCGCCTCGACATTCATTTCACACACCCCACAGCCCTGATCGCCTATCACCCCACGACCATCGCCCGCGACCCCACGCGGGAGGCGGACGCGCTGTTTTCCGCGCTCGAATCCGTCCCGGCAGAGCTTCTGTTCTGCTATCCGAACGCCGACGCCGGCAGCAGGGAGCTGATCGAGCGGACCAAGTCTTTTATCCGCCGGACTGGAAACGGCCGAGTGTTTGTCAACCTGGACCCGGTCCTCTATTGGAGCCTGCTGCGATGCGCGGATCTCATGCTGGGAAACTCCAGCAGCGGGATCATGGAGGCGGCCTCATTCGCGCTGCCCGCGGTCAACGTGGGGATACGGCAGCGCGGCCGGGAGCGCGCCCGCAACGTGCTCGATGCCGAAGCCAGCGCCGCCTCCATTTTGGATCGCGTGGGTGCGGCCCTCGCGGAGGATTTTCGCCGTTCCGTGCGCGGAATGGAAAATCCTTATGGCGACGGGCACGCGGCGGAACGGATCGTCTCCGTGCTGACGTCCGTGCCGCTGGGTGAAGTACTTCTGATCAAGCGGGCGCCGGCGGTGGGCCAGGGCGCCGGCGAGGCGTCGAAATGAGGATTCCGCTTTCGGCTCCCGACATCACCGAGGACGATATCGAAGCCGTGGTGGGCGTGCTACGCACTTCGCGGCTTAGTATCGGTCCGAAGCTGGAAGAATTCGAAGACTGCGTTGCCCGTTATGTCGGCGTGCCTTACGGTGTTGCCCTGTCTTCGGGCACGGCGGGACTGCACCTCGGCCTTGCCGCTCTCGGCATTGGCGATGGCGACGAGGTGATTCTCCCTTCCTTCGCTTTCATTGCCGTTGCCAACGCGGTTCTTTACCAGCGGGCCAGACCGGTGTTTGCGGACATCGATCCGCACACACTCAACCTGACGCCGGAGAGCGTGGCGCGGGCCATCACATCCAGGACGCGGGCCATTATCGCGGTTCACACCTTCGGATGTCCGGTGGACCTCGCTCCGATTCTCGACATTGCCGCCAGGCGCGGCGTGAAGGTGATCGAGGACGCGTGCGAGGCGCTGGGAGCCGAGTACCGTGGAAAGAAGGCCGGCGGGATCGGCGATTTCGGCGTCTTCGGGTTCTACCCCAACAAGCCGATTACCACCGGTGAAGGCGGGATGGTGGTCACCGGCGACCGCCAACTGGCCGACACGATTCGCGCGCTCCGCAACCAGGGCCGCAAGGCGTCGGACGGCTGGCTGGATCATTCCCTGCTCGGTTACAACTACCGGCTTTCGGAGATCAACTGCGCTCTGGGCCTGTCGCAAATGAAGCGAATCGACGCCATTCTGGCGCAGCGTGAAAATCGCGCGGCCTGTTACTGCGAACATCTGCGGGCAGCGCCGGAACTCATCCTGCCGATTCGCAAAACAGCCGAAGGGCGCGTCTGCTGGTTCGTTTTCGTGGTCCGGCTGGCGGCGCGTTTCACGCAAGAGGACCGCGATGCGATCCTCGCTTACATGGCTTCGCGGGGCATCGGCTGCGGGCGCTATTTTGCTCCAGTGCACATGCAACCGCTTTATGCGGCCCACGCCGGCCGCGGCAGCGATCTTGCCGTGACCGCGCAGGTAGCTCGACGGACACTGGCACTGCCTTTCTTCAACCGGCTGACGGACGACGATATCGCCGAGATCTGTGTGACCCTGCGCGAGGCGATCGAAACCGTTCGTACGCACCCGGCGGTCAGAGGGCCCGCTCGCCAACAGTGAGCACAGGACATGGAGCGTGGCGGACGGCGCGCAGCGTGGTAGTGCCCAGAACCAGGCCTCCGAAAAACTTGCGGCGCGGTGCGCCGACCACGAGCAGGTCGAAGTGTTCCTCGTCGGCAAGGCCGATGATCTCAGAGGCGGGGTCTCCGTCGAGCTCCACTTCGCGAACGTTGCAGCGCGTGCGCTCTTCGGGCGGCATCCAGGCGCACAGATCCGGTGGTGCGGCGGCAGAGTGCGGTTCGCGGACATGAAGCGCGGTGAGAGCCGCGCCCAAGCATGCGGCGAGTTCCGCGGCAACGCGGAGCGCTTCGCGCGAGGCCTCCGTATCGGCGACGGGGCACAGAATGCGGCGGATGGGCGCTTCGGAAGGGCCGCGCACCGTAAGCAGCGGCACTGGGCTCTCGCTCAGCACGCGCTCGGCCACCGATCCCATCATCCAGCGGTTGTAGCCGGTCCTGCCGTGCGTTCCCATCACGATGAGGCCGGCACCGGTTTCGGCCGCCAGCTTCAGGATCACATCGGCGGGCAGACCTTCGATGACCCGGACCTCGACCGACGCGGCCTGCTCGCCAAGAGTGGATTTGACCAACGCCACCAGGGACAGCGCGGCTTCGGCCTGGGAATCGCGGAACTCCTTCCTGAGTTCCTCGATGCGGCCTTCGGTGAAATAAGGCGGCGCGTCGAACCAGTTAGCGTAGACCGCAATCAGCTTCGCACCGCCGCAAGCGGCCAGCCGCGCCGCGTGGCGAAGCGCGTAGCCCGAGAGTCGACTGAAATCCACCGGACATATGATTGTTCCGAAACCAGCGGCTTGCATTGGTCCTCCACCCAGGAGGATGCAGAATTCGCCGAATCGTGACATCGGCAAATGGCCGCCGCCGGATGGGTTCCGGCGATCGACGGGATGGTTACTGGGTTTGCTTTCCTCCGACGGTGGGGCGATCCGGTGCGAGTTGCTGCAGAGCGACCAGGGACTCCATCAGGTAGTAATCGCCATAGACCAACATGCCGTCGGCTGGACGCACGCTGCAGCCGTGGCGTAGCGCGCCCGAGGGCGAAAGGTAGCGGGTGATGAGCGATTGAACGATGCGCTCCGCTTCGCTCCGGTACGCGGCGGCGCGCGCCGGATCGCCGGTCAACGCCGAAAGGCGCAGCAGGCCGGCGGCGAGGATTGCGGCCGCCGAAGAATCGCGGTTGCGGAAGAAGACGCCCTCATCGTTGAAATCGTACCAAGGCACGCCGTCCGCGGGCAGGTGGCCGATGGCATAGCCGGCGACTCTTTCGGCGGTGTCCAGCAGCGATGCATTGCGCGTGGCGCGATACGCTTCGGCGAATCCGTAAACGGCCCAGGCCTGGCCGCGCGACCACGTGGTATCGGCGGCGAATCCCTGGTGCGTATGGGTGAAGACTGGCTGCCCCGGCGCGGCGTGGTTCGGGAAATCGAACGCCGGTCCGCCGGAACTGAACTGCTGCCGATTGTCGCCGGGATTATAGTGGACCGATTGCGCCACCGAGCCATCGGACCGCACCAGCCACTCGGCCGTCCCCAGCGAGTGCTTGAGGCCGAGCTCGCGCCACTCGGGATCACCGGTTTCCCGCGACGCCCACCACCATATCTGCAGGTTCATCATGGTATCGATGATGGTGTCGTCGCCGTTGACGCCCCAGGCCGCGACTAGATTCGTGACCGGGTTATAAAGTTGCTTGAGGCGTGCGGCGGCGCGGAGGCCCGCCGCGCGATATTTCGCGTCCTTGGTCAGCCCGTAGCCGGCGACGGAGGAGTAGAAGTTGAGGAAACCGGTGTCGTGGTTTTGCTTGGACTCGCCGCCCACAAGGCGCGAGGTCCACAACTCGGCCCAGTTCCGGTAGCGCTCATCATGGGTGACGGCGAAGAGCTTCCAGAGCTCGCCGGCCCAGAAGCCGCCTGTCCAGAAATAGCCGTTTTGCGGTCTCCATTCGCCATCGTTGGAACCGTCAGTGAAGAAGCCGCTTCCGTTGTTTGCGTCAATGGTGCCAGGTGCGCTCAGTAGAGGCTCGAAGCGCATGGCGGTGCGGCCGGCGGCTTCGCGCAGGAGCGTGAAAGCTCCGGCGTAGGTGCGCTGCACCGGGACAAGAGTATCGGGAGGCGCACTTTCGGGGCCGGCCGATTCCGATAGTATCCGGACGTCGGCCGGCTGGGCCATTCGGTCGCCTACGCCGGTCAGGTATTCGAGGAAGCGCTCGCGGGTCGGCCGGGCGAGATCGACAGGATGAAATGTACCACGCTGGCGGCCCGGCGCGGTGACGCCGCTTTTGACAACCAGTGCCTCGCTGCCTTCCTGGTCCCAAATGGCAGCAGCGTACCAATGGGCGATGTTGTCATGCGGGAGGACGCCGATCAAAAGATTGGATGCGTCCTTCGATTCTTCGCCAGCTTCCTGTTCCGGCAGGACGACGGCGACGCCGAGGTTCTCATCCGCCAGGTCGGTATCCTGAGCCCGGTTCCCGGAAAGCACCACCTGCGGCCCCCACGTGGCGAGCACGCGCACGTGCGGAATGGACAGGTTCAGTTTCGCGGCGGCCGGCTTGAAGGGAAGACCGGTGACCAGGGGCAGACCGGCGGCCCCTTCAATGGCGATTCGATGCTCGAAGCCGTGTTCGCCCGCCCACTGCGTGATGCGGCTCACCAGACGGACGGTTCGGCCGGCGATCTTCCACTGTTTATATTCCAGCTCGACGATCGAACGAACGGGGCCGGAACTGACGATGCGCCACTTTCGCTCGGCGACCTCGGCAACGTGCTCGGCCTGGCCATCGACCAGCACACCGATGCCACCGGGGCCGATGGATTTGCCGATACCGTAGATGTCGCGGCCGAGCGGGCTTTCCCGGTGATACACGTACTCGGGGGAGGCAAACAGATCGAGGTAGAGACCGGGGCGGCGCTTGCCAAACAGGTCGATCGCATTGCGCTTGTCGAAATAGATCCGCCAAGCGGTGTGTTCCGATTCCCAGCCCGGGCCTTCATAGTGGGTTGCGAACCTGGCGTAAGTGCGGCGCGGGTAGTCGGAGCGCAGGCGCTGGATGGCGGCGGGTTCGCCCCAGGCGATGGTGACGATGCGCGTCTGGCGCGGCTTCAGGTCAATCTGGAAAGCGATTTCGTCATACTTGCCGTCGCCATCGAGGTCGTCGGCCTGAGACGGAATCTCGACGGTTTGGAGAGTACCTGCATCCTCATCGATCGTGTCGGCATCGCTGGTGGTGACGATGGCGCTGGCTGCGGCAAAATCGGGCGCAACGCGCTTTATGGCGGCGACGGGGAGCACGACATCCTCGGACACGCGTGTTTCCGAGGCGGGATTGGTCACGGCGAGTTTCAGTACTTTGATGCGCGGCGCCGCGGGCGCGGCCAATGCCAGCGTGAGCGCGGCGAGAATGCATTGTAAGGGGTACTGAGACAGGATCGTTGAGACCGGCCTGAACCAGCAAGGAGTCCCGGTTGGCGAAGTCGGATCCCGGAGGAGCCGGGTGCGGGACCGCCGTGTGAGGAGGGTAAACCACAGTCGAATTGTCATGTCATCGGTTCCGGACCAAGATTCTGTGGCCTGCTGCCGGTGAGGAAAGCGAAGTCGGCTGAGAGTTCGCAGGCCGTTCATTAGATTCGCATGAGACGCGCGCGTCTGCAAACGCAGACCGAAGAGAAAGGGTCGGATTTTGCCATCGCAGCACACATTTCAAGCGTTATTTAATGGTTCAAAACCCGAATATACGTCGACAACGGCACCGCCTGACAGTGATCGCGACAAACGCCCCAGCCCAGGCACATCTGTGGGGTGGGCGTCTAAAGCCTTTTGATGTGACGCGGACGTAGACGGATTCCTCGTGAGATAATCCGTAGTATTTGGATGCTCCTTCACTGCCAATAGAGTCCTGAGGGCACGTCAGAAGACGGGAATCCGTGATGGCCAAGACCGACTTCAAGTCCGTGGACGAATACATTGCCTCGCAACCCGAGGCCGTGCAAGGCATACTCGGGCGGGTGCGCGGCGCCATTCGTGAGGCCGTACCGGAAGCCCAGGAAGTAATCTCGTACAAGATGCCCACATACATGCTGCACGGTTGTCGCTTGCTTTATTTTGCAGTGTGGAAGCAGCACTACTCGATCTACGCCGCCACTAGGTAGGTGGTTGCGGCATTCCAGGGCGAGCTCGCATTGTATGAGGTGGAGAAGGGCACAATCCGCTTCTCGCTCTCCGAGCCCGTCCCCGTGAAGTTGATTGGACGAATCGCGAGATTCCGCGCAAGAGAAGCCGCCGAGCGCGAGAAGGCGAAGGCGGCCACGCCGAAAGGCCCCCAGGCCCGTGCTACGGCGCCAGTACGGCTCAGCAAGGAATTATCCTGACGGCCATACCGCAGCCAGCGCAAGCGGACGAACCGCACCAGTTTCTAGCTAAGCTAGCGAGCGTTAATATTCAATATCGTTAGCTTGCCGCGGGCACCCTGAGGCGGGGGGAACCGACGCGAAACGAGTTCGCACCGACGGTGGATAGGTACGACCTTTGTGACATATAAGGAGTAATCCGTTTGCGCGAGGGAAGATTGGGATGCGATAGGTTCACGAAGCGGCCTACAATATCCGCACCCCCTCATTCGTCTACAACCGTAGGTGAAGGACGCGGTGAGCCTGGCGCCGATGGCACTCGAACAGGACCAGCGGATCTCGGAAGTGGTCAAGCGGGAGCAGTCCCGGCTGCGCAACTTCATTCGCCGGCGCGTCCCCGACCCGCGCGATGCTGAAGACATTTTGCAGGACGTCTTCTATGAGCTGGTGGAAGCGAACCGCTTGTTGATGCCGATCGATCACGTCACCGGCTGGCTGTTTCGCGTGGCGCGCAATCGAATCACGGACCTGTTCCGCAAGAAGAAGCCGGAGAGCCTCAGCGATGCCGCCGTGGCGGACCAGAACGATGAACTGCTGCGGTTGGAAGACCTGTTGCCTTCGCCCGCTGCCGGACCGGATGCGCTTTACGCCCGCAGCGTGCTTCTCGAGGAGCTCGAGATGGCAGTCGACGAGTTGCCGGAGGAGCAGCGCGCGGTGTTTGTTGCGCATGAGTTGGAAGGGCGCACCTTCAAGGAGATGGCCGCCGAGACCGGCGTGAGCGTGAACACGCTGCTCGCGCGCAAACGCTATGCGGTTCTGCATCTGCGCGAGCGATTGCGGGCCGTTTACGACGAATTTACGAGAGGATGAGGAACCCGACATGAGAAAGAAATTGTATTTCCTGGCTCCGCTGGCGATTCTGGCGGTGCTGCTGTTTATCGCGCTCGGTGGCGAGTTAGTGCTGCAACTGTGGAACTGGCTGCTGCCGGCGATCTTTGGTTGGCGCCAGATTACCTTTTGGCAGGCCCTCGGAATGCTGGCGCTGTGCCGGATCCTGTTTGGCGGATTCGCCGGCCATGGCTTCTCCCCGTCCAAACGCATGACCCCTGAGGAGCGGGAACGATTCCGGCAACGCCTGCGAGAGCGTTGCGGTTTCGGCCCATCCGCCACCGAGAGCCAGGGGCAATGACGCCGCGTCGGGCCTGGAAGGGAGAGCGCTGATGATCCGGAGTGAGCCAGTAGGCGGATCGCACGCACTGCCCGGAGTGTTGCCTCCGAAGCTGTTGCTGCTCAGCTTGCTGCTACAGATCCCGGCCGTTGTATGGCGGTGGCCGCCTCAGCCGGCAAGGGCGCCGGCCGTGGTGGGCCTCGCGATGCTGGCCGCTGGCGTCGTGTTGAACCTCTGGGCAGAACGGCTGTTTCGCCGGAGCGGTGTGGGTGTGTGCCCGTTCAGCCCGGCGCCGAACCTGGTAAGCACGGGACCCTACCGGTTTACGCGCAATCCGATGTACCTTGGCATGGTGCTCTTAAGCGCAAGCGGGCCAGTGATAATAGGTTTATATGGGAACCTGTGGCCGGCGGCGGGGTTGGCTGTGTGGCTGCATTTCCGGTTTGTGTTGCCGGAAGAGGAATTCCTGCGGGACCGGTTGGGGGTGGGCTATCTGGAGTACGCGAGCCGCACTCCCCGCTGGCTGGGATTGCCGGGGCCGCGCGTTCCGCAGACGGGCGTCCGAACGACGGAGCACGGCGGTTACGCTCCCGCTGGTTCTCAAATCCGATCCGGGAAGCAGGGCGATGCCCGCCCCATGCGCCGCACTATCCGGTTTCGGTTATAAGCGGAGCGCAGGTAACAAGCGGTGCGGAAGGGCTTGCGGAACTGCACTGGCGACGAAACATGCACAGACGATTCTTGCGTGAAGTGGCGCGGGCAGGCTTGCCCGCTGACCCTGGTTCGGCCGATGTTATTGGCGAAGGTCAAATTATCTCTCTGCCCCAACCGGCGCAGCGTTATTTACGGTTCATGGGGGTCGTGGGCCGTCTACGGGACTGGTCCTTCCGACTCGGTTTCCGCGGCCGATTCCGCATCAAACCGCAACAACCCTGGATGCCGTGCGAGGCCTGGCAGTACAACAGCCGCCTAGCCTTGGCGCGCATCTTTCACATCCGCATCCGGATGGGCGGCACGATACCAATCATCGCGCGCGACACCTATATCAATGGTCACGGCCGGATGCTGGTCAAGCTCCTCGACCTTTTCACCATTGCGGATGGCGCGGGCGAGGAGTATGACATCGGGGAGTTGGCCACTTATCTCAACGATGCTGTCCTGGTAGCGCCGTCTATGCTGCTCGTGCCCGAGGTTGCATGGGCTGCCGCGGACGCCGATTCCTTTGACGTCATGCTGACGGACCATGGACGGACGGTTACTGCGCGGGTGTTTGTCGACGAAAAGGGAGCGCCGCGCGATTTCAGTACGACGGACCGATTCTGCTACGATCCCGATCAACCCAAGCAGTTGATGCGCGCGCGCTGGACCACTCCCGTGAGCGGATGGACTTATGTCGGCGGAATCCCGCGGCCTTCAGGCGCTCAGGCCGTGTGGCACCTTCCGCAAGGACCGTTTACCTACGCGGACTTTCGCCTGATACCCGGCACAGCGGCCTTCAATGTGCGTCCCGGAGTTTGAAGGGCACCTTCGCGGTGATCTTGACAGGAACGCCTTCGTTGACCGCTCAACGGCGGCAAACGATGGAATGGCCCGGTGCAGGCATGAACGGCGCCCGTTTCACGCGGGCGTTATTCGCTAATTATCGGACACTGTTTTCCCCCAGCGATGCCTGCAGCGTCATCCCTTTGCTCACAACCTTCGAGGTCGTGAGAGAACGCGGATTCGGGCCGGTCACTTGTATCCCGCGATCCTGCGGCGCGCTGGCAGATTACCAGGGTGTGGATGTGTCTGGTGCCTTCGCAGGTCTTGACGGCTTACAGATGTCCCGGCAGCCGGGCTCAGAAGCCCGAAATTCGCTAGGCTGTCCGAGCTACCGCGTTTTTGTCATGTGCATTACGCACGGTTCGGCGGCAGCTTTACCAGCGAAAACCAAAAGTCACCGATGGTCTTTACCACGTGGATAAACTGGTCCAGATCCACGGGCTTTGTCACGAAACAGTTGGCGTAAAGGTTGTACGTTCTCAGGACATCCTCCTCCGCCTGCGAAGTCGTCAGAATGACTACCGGAATCTGCCGGAGCGTCTTGTCTTGCTTAATCTCTGCGAGCACCTCTCGGCCATCTTTTTTGGGCAGATTCAGGTCAAGCAAAATAATGTCGGGGCGAGCAGCATTCTTGAACGCACCCTCGTGACGCAAGAACGCCATGGCCTCCATCCCGTCCGACGCGACGCTCAGATTGTTAACAATCTTTGCCTCCTTCATTGCCTCCATGGTGAGTCGAACGTCTCCGGGGTTATCTTCGACGAGAAGAACCTCTACTGGCTTCATATGGATCTCTGTCATAAGCTTACTTCTTTCTTCCGAATGGTGAAGTGAAATGTCGCCCCCTGGCCAGGCTGAGACTCTACCCAAATCCGCCCGCCGTGACGCTCGGCAATTTTTTTGGAAATCGCCAGTCCAATACCGGTCCCTGGATAGTCCTTCTTACTGTGGAGCCGCTGAAACACCTGAAAAATCCGCTCGTTGAACGCCGGATCGATGCCGATGCCATTGTCCTGGACCGTAAAGTGCCACTCTTGTTCATTCTCGGAACTGGCAACATGGACGTGCGGGGGCGCGGAGTTTCGGAACTTAATTGCGTTGCCAATCAGGTTCTGGAATATCTGGCCCAATTGCACCGGATCGGCGTACACCGAAGGCAAGGGCTGTTGAGTGATGGTAACCCCGCTCTCTTCGATCGCAGCACGCAAGTTCGTTAAGGCATCAGAAAGCGCTGCCTGCGCCTCCGTGGGCCGCAATTCACCGCCGCGCCTACCGACGCGCGAATACGCCAGCAAGTCATTAATGAGATTCTGCATTCGCTTCGCACCATCAACGGCAAAAGCTATGAACTCATCCGCATCCTGGCCCAACTTGCCCTGGTAGCGCCTGGCAAGCAGTTGTGTGTAGCTCGAAACCATACGCAGGGGCTCCTGCAAGTCATGGGAGGCCACATAAGCAAACTGCTCGAGTTCGGCGTTTGACCGGGCCAATTCCGCGGCCCGTGACCGTAGTTCGGCTGTTTGCGCGTTGACACGACGGCGCAACACGACTACCCACGCAGCACTCAGCGCAATGATAGTAGCGAGAGTCCCGAAGAGCACAAGAATCCGTGCCGGCGACCACCAGGACGGCCGCTCGGTCACAACGATGTCTTGTGGTGAGCGAAGCAAGACGCGAAAGGAGGTGGGTCTGCGCAGTTCATCCGCCTCGATCGACCAAACCCCCGTCAATTCGAGACGGCTGCCAACCGGGATTGAACGGATGCGGCTCCATGAAGTGTTGTTGTCCAGAAGTGCGGTGAAAGTCGCACCAGCCATCTCCATAGCAAGCACGAGATCGTCACCTTGAATCGAGTTACCCAAAAGGCAGCCCCGGAGTTTTATCAACTCAGCGTCGTAGTCGCCTGTCAAGCTGGCAGCGTGAGTCAAATCTGCCGGCGCAGGCTTCGTACCAGCCGTGCTGAGCCGCCGAAAGTCGCCGTCTTCCAAGACGGGTGCGTACTGACCAGCCGTGGGGAATCCAATGGCATCAACGCGGTCACCAACTCCCACCCGGACGTTGTGCGCAGTCAGTAATTTCACACCTCCGGATGCATCTTGGATGTAGACGAACTTTCCCGGCTTACGAAGAGTCACGGTCCCCTGAATCCGGATTCGGTGCCCTGAAGCCCGTTCCGGCGAGAATTGCAGCAGGCTGCTGGTCGGGAGGATCGGCAGTGTGTAAGGATCAGACCGAGCGGGGTCTTCGATGTGAACTTGCGCGCTATTTGGAACGAAAAGCTGGATACCTTCCAACTGGCGTTTTTCATTGAATAGTGCGCCACAGGCCCCGCGAACGGAAACCCGAGCATCGACGATGGATGCAAAATCCCAAGTTCGGTCAAAATCAGTGATCCATGCTTTGAATTTGTTGTTGCCACTCGAAATCGTAAGTGCCAGAGCCGGCACGTCACTTTCTCTGTGAGCTAACAACATGCCCTCGATCCGGGCCGAACGGACGATGCCGCGCACCTCCACGAACTGGCTGTCCTGCTCGCCGCTAAGCAGATCTTCCAGCGGAAAACGACGAGCGGCAGGCAGCGGTGCCTTGCCGAGGACGCGTATCTCGGGGTTCTCGACCTCTGGCGCGAAGAACCCGGCGCCGGACACGCCATGGATCTCGACTAGATCGCCAGTGTGAGCTTGAGGAGGGGTTGCCAGAAAATTGACGTAAATGCCCGCCGTGGAGTCCTGAAAAAATGTTAGGCGCAATTGAGGCATGTAATAAGTCAGGACGCCCCGTAGATGAATAGGATAACTTCGCTGAGCTTCTTTAGAAGTCAGCAGGCGGACTTGAGCCGCTTGGGTTAAGATCGGAAGATTGTGCCGTTCTTGTGCTCTGGCCAAGCCAGAAACTCCGTTGCTTAACAGGACGGCAATCACAGCCAGAACCAGGTCGAAGACGGCGCTGTGCGTAAGCAGGGAGGAAACGCGCGGGGCAGAGGGCCCGATGTTCCCAAGCCCCCCCATGTGAAGTGCTTTGCCACCTGCCAGGACTGTCGCAGGGTCCAGCGCGATCAGCCGATTGCTCTCCATGCCTGATTCTCCGTTTTCTACACTCGGATTCAACTGGTGATCGTTGGCCTGCGGGAAACGAGCGCTCGGGCGGTGCCTGTTGATGTCGGAGCTGATGCTCTCATTTCCTGAGCCGCTTCGCGGCGCGACGTTCAGACAGACTGCCGGTGAACGCATGGCTCCGACAACTCGTTAACCAGACATACCGATGAAACTAGCCTGGCACTCGATGCATACACTTGCAATCACCAATAGAGTTAACGCATCGAGGGTTCTCCAACGTTAGAAAGGAGGAACTGGAGCCGGCAATTCTGCTTGCTTACCTTGGTTAACGGAGTGGCGGCGACGACAGACAGCATTGACTGAGATGCCTTCGGCGGGCGAGAGTTAGGAAGCGGCATCATCTTAGTGCTTTGCCTTTAAGGGTGGGAAATGCGCAGTTTACCTGGAGCAGTTCCAGGCGGTGGTCTGAGCGATAAGGATTCTTCCTCGGTCGCGAAGTGTCCCGCGAAGGGAGTATGGAGGCCAGACATGCAGGAGAAGCCCAGCCGCCTACTGCTAGTTGAGGACAACCCTGGCGATGCCCGGTTAGTCTGGGAAATGCTTTCGGACGCGGAGAACAACCCTTTCCAGATTCAGACCGTGGATTCGCTTGTCGGCGCATTGTCCGCCCTGTCGCAGGGCCGCTTCGATGTAGTGTTGTTGGATCTCTCACTGCCCGATTCGAACGGCTTGGAGACGCTCCTAGCCGTGGAGCGCCACGCTGCGGGCATCCCCATCGTGCTGTTGACCGGCCTTACCAGCGAGTCTATGGCCTTGGCTGCCGTAAAGCGCGGCGCGCAGGATTACCTGGTGAAAGGTACCCTGACTCCGGAAAGCCTCTTGCGCGCTCTTCAATATGCGATAGTGAGGCACCAAGGCAATCCGGGGCTGTCCGGCCCGGCGTCTGTCAAAGCTAAGATCGTCGGCGTGCTGGGCGCTAAAGGCGGCGTGGGAGTGACAACCTTCGCTTGCTGTTACGCTCAGGAGTTGAAGTGCCAATCGGCAGAGAGTGTCTTGCTGGTGGACCTGGACCCTGCTGCGGCATCGGCCGCATTTCTGATGAAGGCCCAATCCCGGTACACCGCCCTTGATGCGGCATCCAGCCTAAGCCGCCTGGACCAGGACTTTTGGAAAGGCATCATTGCAACCTCGGCCGCCGGTGTGGATCTGCTGCAGTCCCCAGGCGTGGCGGGCGCCTCCGAATCTTTGGACGGCGAGAGGATTCGCCATGTGCTGCGGTTTGCACGGGGCCTCTACCGCTGGATCGTCCTCGATCTGGGACGGTGGAACACGCTTTCGATGACGCTGCTGGACGAAGTTAGCGAGCTATTCGTCATGACGACTACGGAGTTGCCCTCGTTTTACGAGGCCGGGAGGCTGCTTAGAAAGCTGCAGGACCTGGGACGGCGACGGGAGAACATGCAGCTCGTGATTAATAGGAAGTCCAAGGCGATCCCATGCCCGCAGGACGAAGTGGAGAAAGCGCTGGGGTACCCTATTAATGCATCAATGGGTGACTACACGTCGGAGTTACATGAGGCTTATGGGAGTGGGCACTTTCTGGATGGCAACCTACAACTCCAGAGGCAAGTAGCACAGTTGGTTTCCGTCGGTCTGGGGAAACCGGCAGCCGCGCCGAAATCCGGCATGAAGTGGTTTCAGTTTGTGAGGGCCATCTAAGGGGCGACGATGTCAGCGGAGTCACCTCTCCCGCTGGCCATTACACGGCCTTTTCTATGCAGGATGAACAGTACCGAGTGTTGATGGTCGAAGACAACGCCGGGGATGCACGCCTCGTGGAGGAGCTCCTGACGGACGCGAAGTGCAATATGTTTCGCGTTCACTGCGCGCGCAGCCTGGTGTCGGCGCTAGACATGTTGTCCCGCGTAGAATTTGATGTCGCCATGGTTGATCTTTCCCTGCCCGACTCGGAAGGCCTCAATACTTTCCTCGAAATTCACCGCCACGCGCCGCATCTTCCTATCGTTGTGGTTACCGGCCTCGACAACAACAACTTGGCGGTTCTTGCGGTGCAGCAGGGCGCTCAGGATTACATAACCAAAGCCAAACTCACCGCGGATGGCCTCGTCCGAGCCCTGAAGTACGGCATCGCCCGGGCTCCTTCGGAGAGGAAACTCCCCGATGTCGGCAATGCGAAGGTGATCGGAGTCTTAGGCGCCAAAGGCGGCGTCGGGACCACCACCATCGCGTGTCATAGTGCCAGGGAATTGAGCAAACAGACGAAGCAGAAGGTCTTGTTGATGGAGACGGATGCCAGTACCGCTGGCGCGGCCTTCCTCATGCAGGTTAAGTCGCCACACAGTTTGCTGGATGCCGAGAAATCCGTCCATCGCTTGGATCAAGACCTATGGAAGAGTATCGTTTCCTCAGCGTCTGAAGGCGTCGATCTGCTCCAATCGCCCGGCACGGTGCGCATCACCCAGGAGTCCCGTCGTGCACAAGATGTCCTTCGGTTTGCCACTTCGCTGTATGACTGGATCGTTTTGGACCTCGGACGGCTAAATGAGACTTCGCAAGACCTGTTGGCGCAGACCGCAGATTTGTTTCTGGTTACCGTACCAGACGTGGCTGCGATGGCCGAGACCAAGCGAGCTCTCAAGGGTCTGCTGGAACTGAATTTCGCCAGCGCCCGGACGCATCTGATCCTGAACCGGACCCCAAGGGGGCTCTCGATCGAAGGGCAAGCGGCGTTTGGCTATGCAATCTACGAAACGATCACCGACGAGTCAGACGAACTCCAGCAGGCGTATCGCGAGTCCCGCTTCCTCGATGACAAGCTCAAACTAAGCAAACAGACCGCCAAACTGGTAACGAAGTGGCTTGGCACTGAGATCAAGCAACCGAGCCCGCGTGGTCTGAGCCGCCTGGTTTCGCGGGCCATTGGACGAATTTAACCACGAGCTGTAATCCCGGCGGATACACCGTGAGCTTTCGGCAGGCCTGCCCAGGTCTGTAGGCGGTGCGCGCCGGGCCTTCGCCAACCACAGGTTGATCAGCAGTCGAGGATTAAATTTCAGATATTCTGTCTTATAATTTGGCGGTAGGTCTTTATGGAACATCCTCCCATCCGTTTCCCGGCTCTGGCTGCCAAGACGATGGTGTGCCACAGCCTCACCTACTTTTTCATGGGAGTTCTGGCAGCCCACTTTCTCAACTACGCCGAGGCGATGGCAAGGCCTGAATCAGGCATGCGCCCAATCAGTGATCCTTGGGTGATGGCGGGCCCGCTGTTCCAGCCGATCCGCGGGCTGATCTTCGCGCTGGTGTTTTATCCGCTGCGCGTGTGTCTGTTTGGCAGGAAGCACGGCTGGCTGCTCATGGGTTGGATACTCGTTGCGCTCGGCATCCTATCGACGTTCAGCGCGGCGTCTGGATCGCTTGAGGGAATGATTTACACTCCGACGCCGATCTTGTATCAGCTCAGAGGTTGGCTGGAGGTGGTCCCGCAGGCCATGCTGCTCTCGGCCCTGCTTTGTTACTGGGTGAATCACCCCGGCAAGAAATGGCTGGACTGGCTTCTTGGGATCGCATTCCTGGTCATGATGGCCATGCCGGTGATGGGATTACTGGTCCGCCACTAGTGATCACAGCCATCAACCCCGCCGCGCCAGCGGCTTCGCTCAAGTCGCCAACCCGCAGAATGGCCCCGCGCAAGCGTGAACCGCGCCTGTTACGCGCGAGCGTTGTTCGCTATTATCGGACACTATGGACTGAACGCCTCGGGTGAGGCACATAATCGGCGACACTTTTCTGGAAAGTACTGAAAAGCTATTGGTGCTGGAGGTGGGGGTCGAACCCACATGCTCAGTGAAGAGCGCGGGATTTTGAGTCCCGTGCGTCTGCCAGTTCCGCCACTCCAGCAAGTCTATGACTCATTTGAGTTTACCCCAGTTTGACACTTCGCGCACTGTAATGGTGGTGCCCAGTTGGCGGGCGACCTGGCCGGTAGAAAAGAATAGGGGTTGCATAGTGACATGAACATACGAAATTCCGTCCTTATTTTCAAAGGGTTAGCGGTTTTCCGTACGGTTTTCGGTATGGTTCTTGCACTCTCCGGTATGGTTTCTGGCGTGGTCTCTGGGGTGGTTTTGCGATCGGTCTGGGGACAACGGCCCTCAATTCGGTGGCGAGGTACGGGTGCCGGGCCAGCTTAAGGCCAAGGGAACTCGCCACAAGGCCTGCGATCTTCACCCCAAGCCCTGCCACGCCTGGCCAAACCAAGACAGCGATCAATTCACGCCGCCAGGGGCGGCGGTTCGTTTCCGGAGCGCCGACTATGCGGGCCCCGATTAGCAACAAGTCGCCGGCACATCGGCACAACGACGAGCCCAGGACTGGCTTCGCCCTACGGCCCTCGACCGCTGCCGATATGAGGTGATAACGCTCGCCAAAGCCGGACCGCGACGCCCCACCGCGGTGCCTGCAACATTCTCCGAGTAGGCGACCATCCTGGAGTTGACCGGACCGAGCCCGCAAGTGGAGGTAAAATACTGCGTCGAAGCGGGAGGTTCCATGGGCAAGCGGCTGGCAAGGCGTGAGCTATTTCAAGAAATCACGGTGGAACGGGAGGCGCTCAACAAACTTCTGAAGCAGATCAAAGCCCGGCAGATGACGCTGCCAGGTGTTACCCCCGGTGGATGGTCTGTGAAGGACATCCTGGCCCATGTCGTGGGCTGGCAGGGGCGAATCCTGAAATGGCATGAAGCAGAACAGCGAGGTGAAACGCCGGCCGTACCGGCACCCGGATTGACGTGGGGAGATTTGAAGCGCTTCAACGAGATGATTTACCAGGAACATCGCCGCCGTTCTCTCAAAGCGGTGTTACTGGACTATGAGGTCTTTCATAACCGAATGATCGCTCTTATCGAAGCTACTTCCGATGCAGATTTGCTGGCGGTAGGCCGGTTCAAGTGGATGGGGCCGACGTGGACGCTCAGTGACTATTGCCGCGCGGAGACTGCAAGTCACTATCGTTGGGCGCGCAAGTGGATTCGCCGATGGAAGCGCGCACGGGACCAGTCTGAACATCGGACAAGCGGCTAATCGCGCTAACCGCACATCCCCCGAGAAGAGTCGCCCTTTTGCTATCGCTACTGCGAAGAACTCCCTGAGCAAGGACAGGGTCTCCGGAAAGCCAGCTGCGTTCAGGGATTCCAATTGGATTCCTCCTGGATGACGCGCTACTCGGAAACAGCGCGGCGGGCCCCCTTGCCGGCGGAATTGGCTACCGATAATGGTAAATATCGCTCGCGTGGATTCGGCGCGTGGCTGGACCAGGCCCACTCGACGATTAGCGACTTCTCTGGGATCGATCAGCCGGCTTCGAGGTCGGGGCTCACGAATAAGTCGTGGCCTCAAAAGGCTGTCTGTTTCAGACCGAATACCGAGGACCATCGGGATATGCCTCGGTTTGCGTGAACGGTTCCGAACGCGGAAATTCCGGAAACGAACACTGCCTGCATCAACCAGGGAGCCAAGAGCCTTTGTTTTCTGCAACTATAGCAGCGGCAAACGACGTGCCCAACAACTCTAAGGAGAATCCCATGGCCGAGAGCATCGCCACCTTCCTGCATGATCTGAGATCCGCGGCCCGTTCCCTGGGCCACGTAAAGGGCCTGACGGCAACCGTCATTGTGACCTTGGCGCTGGGAATCGGCGCCAATGCTGCGATGTTCAGCCTGCTGCGTGGGGTTCTGCTGCGTCCACTGGTCAACAGTGACGAGGCCCGCCTCATCTATATCCGGCAGAGCGCGGATGGCGCCAACGACACGTTCTCAATTCCGGAAATAAACGATCTGCGTTCGCGCTTGAAATCCTTTAACGCGTTCGGCGATTTCTCCACAATCGGCTTCACCATGGCGGGGCTTGGAGAACCTCGCTCGGTTCATGCTGGGGTGGCCGGAGGATCGTATTTCCAGGTGATGGGCTTGCGTCCAGTGCTCGGCCGCTTATTGGATGCGCACGATGACAGCCCACAGGCTACCGGCGCCGTGGTGTTGACGTATCGCTTTTGGTCGACAGCCTTCAACAGCGATCCCTCCGTGATCGGCAGAACCATCCGGCTCGGGTCGTTTGTTGATACGCGCACGGCCACCATCGTCGGGGTTTTGGAGCCATGCGTCCCTTATCCTCAGTACACGGACATCATCGCCAATATCGTGACCAGCTCGCATCATCTCTCGGCCACCATGGTGACCGGACGGATACACCGGATGACCGAATTGTTCGCGAGGCTCGCGCCTGGTGCCGATCTGAAAGCGGCGCGCGCGGAGTTGCAGTCAGTATACGGGGCCATGAAGCGGGAGCATCCCGAGGCCTATCCCTCCCGGACGGATTTTCAAATCAGCGCGGTGCGGCTGCGCGACCAGCTCACCTCCGGAGCGCGGACCATATTGCTGGTGCTGATGGCAGCATCAGTGCTGGTTTTTGTTATCGCCTGTTCCAACGTCGCGAACCTGATTCTGGCGCGCACCGTGCGCCGTGAAAACGAGCTCGGTATCCGCGCGGCGCTGGGAGCCAGCACCGTCGACCTGCGTCGCATTCTGTTGGCCGAGAGCCTCCTGCTATGTGTCGCTGGCGCGGCCATCGGCATCCTCATCGCCAGGCCGATGGTGGCCGTGCTCGCGCGATACGTCTCCCGCTATTCCGTGCGTGCCCTCGACCTCGCCGTGGATTCGAGCATGCTCTGGGTCGGGGCCGGGCTGGCCGTGCTGGCCGCGGCGCTTCTTGCATTCATTCCGCGCCTGCCGTCGTCGGGAGGCGCCCAGGGGTTCGGCCTGATAAGCGGGAGCCCGCGAGCGACTCGCGCCACGAATCGCAAACTGAAGGTTTTTGCGCTGGTTCAGATCGCCGCCTCCTTCGTGCTCGTCGTGGGGGCCGCCGCGACTGTGAACACGCTTCTGTCTCTTGAGTCTGTCCGGAGTGGTTTCGATACATACCATGTGCTCGCAGTAGACGTGCCCGTGATGCGTAACGGAAAAACGCCCGGCCAGGTGGTGGATTTCTACCGGGAGGCAGCGCACAGAATCCGTCAATTGCCCGGCGTTCTGAACGTTGCTGTCGGGTCCGTTCCGTGGCGCGATGGCGACTTCACACTCGAATTCTCTCGGGATGGGCACGTACCTGCGGCGGGCGAGGAATATCCCCGCGCGGCTTTTCAGGTCACCTCACCCGGCTTTTTCGCGACGCTTGGCTTGCCTGTCCTCGAAGGGCGCGACTTTAACGATGCCGACCGCAATGGCAGCGAGCCCGTCGCGATCGTCAGCGCGAGCCTGGCGCAACGGATGTTCCCTGATGGGCACAGTTTGGGCCATCATGTGCTGTGGACCGACCCGATTCTGAAGTTCGCTCCCGGCGTGAACCCTCAGTCCCGGCGCATTATCGGAGTGGTGCCCGATATCGACAACACCAATCTTGTGCCGAAGCCAACTATGACCGTGTATCATCCTTTCGATCAGGAGCAATTCCTGGGAGGAGGGCATCTCCTGGTTAACGTGCGCTCTGATCCTTATGCTCTGGTGAAGCCGATCACGCGTATCATGCGCACATTATCCGCAGACCAGCCCGTGGAACACGCGAAGACCCTGGAAGACATCCGTGCGGAGGTGCTTTCACCAGAACGGCTCAATGCCGTGGTATCCGGCGTCTTCGCGGGCGTGGCGCTGCTCATCGCAGTGGTGGGCGTTGCCGGTGTGCTCGCATTCTCCGTCAGCGGACGCACCCGGGAGTTTGGCATCCGGATGGCCGTCGGTTCGAGCCCACGGCATCTGCTGCTCCGCGTGATCGGCGAGGGCGCGACCATGGCGGTCGGGGGGCTTGCCCTCGGCATTGGTTGTGGATATTGGCTGGCGCAACTGGCGGGCGGTGTTGTCGGAGATCTGAAGATGCCGGGCGTGCTGCCGGTCGCCGGTTCGGCTTTGGTGTTACTGCTTGCCGCCGTGACTGCCTCGGCGATACCCGCGGCTCGGGCAGCCCGAATTGACGTGATCCAGGCACTGCGAACCGAGTGAGAACGTGCCCGAGAAGTCAGCCAGGTCCGCAGCATACTCGCGCGTCCCTGCCGGGGAATAGTGTCCGATAGCGAATAACGCTCGCGTCGAGCCTGCGCCTGCTCCCGGCGGCGCCAGCTTCACCGTCTAACTGGGTCACGGTCGGAAACTCTTCTGCGAAACGCCCATTTCTGTGCCCATGCGTCGAAAACCGCTTTTGCGCGACACCCAATGTGGTTGCGAGGTTGTTTCCCAATACTTCTGGCCCAGAGTCCCATACAATATCTGGGATGGGTCTAGACGGTCGGGTCGCAATCGTGACCGGCGCCACCAAAGGCGTTGGCCGAGGCATCGGGAGCGAGCTCGCCCGGAATGGGGCGCGTGTCTTCGTGACGGGTCGGTCAGTGCCGGATGGCGAGCGTCTTGATAAGCAAATCACGCATATCCGATGCGATCACGAACTCGACATCCAGGTAGAGGCGGCATTTAACCTGATCGTCAGCGAAGCGAAGGCGATCGACATCCTGGTGAACAACGTGTGGGGCGGCTATGAGCGGATGGTGGAGGACGGCGTTTTCACGTGGTCGAAGCCGTTCTGGGAAGCCACTGTGGCGTTGGGACGCGATGTTTCGTGCGGGCGTTCGCGCGCACTACCAAGCCAGTCAGATTGCTGCGCGTGCGATGATTGCTCAGGGTCGGGGACTTATCGTGAACATCTCGTTTTGGGCGGCACAAAAGCACATCGGTAACGTCGCCTATGGCGTGTCGAAAGCCGCGACGGACAAGATGACGGCAGACATGGCGACCGAGCTGAAGCGGTATGATGTTGCCGTAGTTTCGCTCTACCCAGGACTCGTCCGCACCGAGAGAGTGATGGAGTCAGCGAAATGGCTCGATTTGAGTAATTCCGAATCTCCTGAGTTCATTGGTCGGGCCGTCGCCTCCCTTGCGGCCGACCCTGAGGTTCTTCGCCAAACCGGAAGGGTGCTGGTGGCGGCGAGCCTCGCGAAGACGTACGGTTTCACCGATATCGACGGCTCAACTCCCCGCCCTCTAACACTGACCGATCTCTGAATACCTTCCAGGTATCGCTAAGGACTGGAGATAATATGGTCAAGGCACCGTTCGATCGCAGATCGGTTCCCCGCGGCCCGCCGTGCCGCGGGCAGACTACCGATAATGATGCTATGAAAGCGCTGCGGCGGGGTTTTGCATACACTGCAAGCAAAACCCAGAAAGGAGCCTGCAGCAATATGGAACAGTTTATCGGATGCGATGCACACAAACAGTTTTCCGT
>JBAVEN010000087.1:0-56028 GCA_049587755.1 Bryobacteraceae bacterium
CCCCGGAACGGGGCGGAAGACTGTTGGCGAAAGCCTCTTCCGCCCCGTTCCGGGGCTTGTCCTCACCGCCGACTGATCCCGACGGCTTGCGCCGTGGGCTATTGTCTTTCGCTCCTCCGGAGCTTAAAGGCGGATTCCGAAGTCAACTTCGGCGAAGTTGCACTTCCACAATGGAGAACCAAGAAAAAACAGGCCTTGTATCAGGGCACGGCTTCAGCCGTGCCGGAACGGGTTGAACCTTATGGGGTTTAGCCCCTGGCCAGCAGACAGGGGCTGAAGCCCTCAGAATGCGTGTTGTCGGCGGCACGGCTGAAGCCGTGCCCTGATACAAGGCGTCCAACTTCGGAATTCAGCTTAAAGGCGCACCTGACGCTGGAAAGGGATCCACTTTTATGACGTGCACCCGCGGCTTGCCGTCTTGGCCGCCCGCAGGGCCCAAACTGTTACACTCAAAGGAAACGATATGGCGAAGGAAAAAACTGAGAAGGAGGCCCCAGGCTTCGGCGTCTGGGCGCCTGCGGTGGCGCTGGGCTGGCTGCTGCCGGGCGGCGGCCACCTGCTGCTCAAGCGGACCGGCCGCGGCGTGCTGCTGCTGGTCACCATCACAGCCATGTTCTTGTGCGGCCTGATGATGCGCGGGACCATGTTCCTACCGCATGGCGAGGACCTGCTGACCGTGCTAATCAACTGGGGCGGATGGGTGGGCGACGTATGCGGCGGCATCCTCTACCTGATGACGGTGTGGCTGGGCTACGCGCAGCCCGATATGCCCGGGCCCGTGCACGATTACGGAACCAAGTTCCTGGTCACCGCCGGCCTGCTGAACCTGCTGGCCATGGTGGACGCTTACGAAATCGCCCGCGGGAGGAAGCGCTGATGCCCAAGATGAACCTCTCGCACTTCGAGGCGGCGTTCCTGTTTTCGCTGTTCGTCTCCGTGGTGCTGGGCGTAGTCACCAAGAACACCGACCGGGAACGCCTGCATTACGGCGTCTACACTTTCGTCTGCTTCATGCTGGCGCTGTTCGGTATCGGCTGGCTGATGTACCTCGGCCACGGCTGAGCCGGGCGCGATCCTACTTGCGCCCGTAGATCACGGTGACGCCGGTCTGCCCGCCGCTGGCGGAGACGGTCACGTTCAGACTGCGGCCGCCGCCCTCGTCGGTGGCGGCAATGGTGCCTCCGTCGGGCGTGTTGGCCACCAGATTGGTCTTCATCCCGAGGCCGTTGATTTTGTCCTGATAGAACTTCATTACATCCTGGGGAGTATCGGACGTCTTGAACGTGAAAGTGCCGCCCTCGCCCTGATCGCTCGAACCGCTGAAGCCGACCAGGGGCCTGGCGCCGGGATATGCCGGTATCCAGGAAGGAATCTTGCTGGCGTCGCCGCCGATGTCCAGGCTGGCGCCATTGTCACCCCGCATGTTCATGTGAAAACGGCCGTGCTGGACATCGTCGAAAGTCATGGTCACTACATGGCCGTCCTTCTTGTTGCGCAGGGTGATGGTGCCGCTGCCTTCGTCGACGTGGAGCACCTCTATGTCAGGGTTGGTGGCGGCGATGAACTTGCTCGCGGCCAGGCCGGGATTGCGGCGCCACATGTCTGGATCGAGGCCGATCTGATGCGCCTTATGCACCACGAACATGCCAACGCCGACCACGCTGATGGCGCCCACCACAAACAGGCCGAGAATGATGACCAGAATCCAGACGATGGGGCTGGTCTTCCGTTGCCCCGGCATGGCGGGCGGAGGCGGAGCGACCGGTGGCGCCTGGTAGGCGGGCGGCTGAAACGACGGGGGCGCCTGAGCGGGCGGAGGCGCTGCCGCGGGCGGCTGCTGCCCGGCCGCGCTGATCGGTGTTCCACACTGGGTACAGAACGCGCCGCTGACTTTGGCGCCGCAGGTCGTACAAAAGGCCATAAATCCTCCGACCGGTTTACTGTACGACAAAGCAGCCCGCAAGGCAATGGCCTTTGGTGCGGCTTGGTGCGTGGCGCAGGCTGGCCTGCAGAGCCTAGATTAGTCTCGGCGTTCCCTGCTGTGCTGGACCAGCGCCCGCTCTGCCTCTGGTTGAGGTGAAGCCTTGGAGTGCGACACGAAGTTAAGGGTGGCAATCGCCGCATTCGCCCCTTAACTTCGTATCGCATTTTTGGGGTTCAGTCCACACGGCCAGTCACAGCCCTCTCCATTTCCCTTAACCCCCGCCCAATCAGCGACCTGCCCGCCCTCAGGACCCTTCCCCAAAGCCATCGTAAGCGCCTCAGGTGACATACTCGGATCGGAGGCAGCTTCCATGGCACCCGGAAACAAGACCAGCGTGGGACAAGTTGTCCCACGAAAAAACTGTAACTGCTTGGTTTCAGGGCACCGCACCTTCCCTTTGTGGGACAAGTTTGTCCCACATCCTATCTTTGCCGCGCGACAATACAGCGGTGCCCTCCTGCTCTAGCCACGCACTTCGCCGCCCTAGCCACTCATCGACGACAGGAATTCGCCGTTGCTGCGCGTCTTGCCCAGCTTGTCGAGCAGCAGTTCCATTGTCTCGACGGGCGACAGCGGGTTGAGGACGCGGCGCAGAATGAAGACGCGGTTCAGCTCTTCCTTGGGCAGCAGCAGCTCTTCCTTGCGGGTGCCGCTCTTGTTGATGTCGATGGCGGGGAAAACGCGCTTATCGACCAGCTTGCGCTCGAGGTGGATTTCCATGTTGCCGGTGCCCTTGAACTCCTCGAAAATCACGTCGTCCATGCGGCTGCCGGTATCGATGAGCGCGGTGGCGATGATGGTGAGCGAGCCACCCTCCTCGATATTGCGCGCCGCGCCGAAGAAGCGCTTGGGCCGCTGCAGGGCGTTGGAATCGACGCCGCCCGAGAGCACCTTGCCGGAGGGCGGGACGATCGTATTGTAAGCGCGCGCCAGGCGGGTGATGGAATCGAGCAGGATCACCACGTCGCGCTTGTGCTCCACCAAGCGCTTGGCTTTCTCGATCACCATTTCGGCCACCTGCACGTGGCGGGTGGCGGGCTCGTCGAAGGTAGAGCTGATGACTTCGCCGCGCACGCTGCGCTGCATGTCGGTGACTTCCTCGGGACGCTCATCGATCAGCAGCACGATGAGGGTGACTTCGGGGTGGTTGGTGGTGACCGAGTTGGCGATGGCTTGCAGAAGCATCGTTTTGCCGGTGCGCGGCGGCGAAACAATCAGCCCGCGCTGTCCCTTGCCCACCGGCGTCAGCAGGTCCATCACGCGGCCTGAGAAGTTCTCGCGCGTGGTTTCGAGCTTCATCCGCTCATTCGGATAGAGCGGCGTGAGGTTATCGAAGAAGATCTTGTTGCGGGCTTCCTCGGGCGGCTCGAAGTTGATGGCGTCGACCTTGATGAGCGCGAAGTAGCGCTCACCTTCCTTGGGCGGGCGGATCTGGCCGGAGATGGTATCGCCGGTGCGCAAATCGAAGCGCCGGATCTGCGAGGGCGAGACATAAACATCGTCCGGGCCGGGCAGGTAGTTGTATTCGGGCGCGCGCAGGAAGCCGAAGCCATCGGGCAGGCATTCGAGCACGCCCTCGGAAAAGATGAGGCCGCTCTTTTCGGCCTGCGTCTGAAGGATCTTGAAGATGAGTTCCTGTTTGCGCAGACCGGCGGCGCCGCTGATGCCCATGTCCTTGGCGACCTGGTTGAGCTTCTGGATGCTCATGTCCTTCAGTTCGACGAGGTCGAGCGTGGGCGTGCCGTTCTTGGCGTTCTGCGCGGCATGCTTGCGCCGCTGCGCTCCGGGACCGGTGTCGCTGAGATGGGTGCCGGAGGGCGGCGCCTCTGGCGGTTTCGTCTCGGCCGGCTTCGTCTCGGCGGGTTTGGCCTCCGCCGGTTTGCCGTCGGTGGGTTTGACCTCCGATTCGGGTTTGGGCGGCGCTGCCACAACGGCGGCCTTGGGCGCGCGCTCGCTGTGCTGCTTGACGGGACGCTCGGCAGCCTCGGTCTTATCCGGGGCAGCTTCGGATGTAAGGTTGCCCACGCCATCGCCGGCGGACGTTTCGGGGGCCGGCGGCGCCGCAGCGGCGGCCGGCTTTTCGGTGGGTTTTTCCTGCGGTGGGGCGTTGCCTACCGTGCTTGGAGTGTCTTCGTGATTGCTTGCCAAATTTCCCTCGCTCCCCGGCCGGTTGTGGCCGAGAACAGCAGCGGCTCCGCGCCCTCCTGGCGGATATTGCGGATGCCGTGCTCTTGCTCCGATTGATTCAACTTATCGATCTTGGTGGCGACCACCAGATACGGCCTGCCCCGATCCTCCAGCCACCGCTTCAGCAGGAGGTCAGGCTCCATCCATCCGCGGCGGGGGTCGAGGACCAGGCAGGACAATCTTAAGGTTCCCCTCGTTTCGAGGTAGTGCTCAATCAACTTTTTCCACTCCAGCGCCAGCCGGAGCGGGGCCCGGGCGTAACCATATCCGGGAAGATCGACGAAATAGAACGCTCCGTCGATGCGATAAAAATTGATGGTCTGTGTTCGACCCGGTGTGTTGCTGGTGAAAGCCAGCCGTTTCTGCCCGGTGAGGGCATTAATCAGGCTGGATTTCCCTACGTTGCTTCTCCCTAAAAATGCGACTTCCGGCAGCCGGTCTCGCGGAAACCGGTCCGCGGAACCGGCGCTGACTACAAACTCGGATGTCACTTAACAGTGTAGCTTGTTTCCCGCACCCGTAATAGGGCGCCCGGTGGCGGGCGCCGGCCGTGGCAGTACGGGAATCTTCAAGCGGCTCCTAATGCGCCAAACCTTGTTCCATGGCTGGGAGATCGACGGAAGCTGGGGCCGGCATCGGCAAGGCCACTACTTCGCGCTCCAGCGCGATCTTCAAAACCTGGTCCATGGACTCCACGAAATCGATCTTCATGGTCTTCTTGATGGCGTCCGGAATGTCCGGCAGGTCCTTCTCGTTGTCGTGCGGGACGATGGCTTCCAAGATACCATGGCGATGCGCCGCCATCAGTTTTTCTTTCAGTCCGCCGATCGGCAGCACCTTGCCGCGCAGCGTAATCTCACCGGTCATGGCTACGTCGCAGCGCACCGGAATGCCCGTCAGCGCGCTGCAAATCGAAGTGGCCAAGGTGATGCCGGCTGAAGGGCCGTCCTTGGGGATGGCACCCTCCGGCACGTGGATGTGGACATCGAGGTTGCGGTAAAAATCGCGCGGCAGGCCGAACGTGGTGGCCCGGGAGCGGATGTAGCTCATGGCGGCTTGCGCGGATTCCTGCATCACCTCGCCCAGCTTGCCGGTAATGGTGAATTTGCCTTTGCCCTCCATCAGCGTGCATTCGGTGGTAAGAATCTGGCCGCCGACTTCGGTCCACGCCAGGCCAACCGCGGCGCCGACCTCGTTCTTCTTCTCCGCCAGCAGGTCGCGGAACTTCCAGGGGCCGAGCAGTTCGGGCAGTTTGTCGCCGTCGATGACGGCTTTCACCGGCGTCTTCTTGTCTTTGCTGCCGCGCGCGTTGACCACCTGGCGGGCCACCTTGCGGCAAACGTTGCCGATTTCGCGCTCCAGGTTACGGACGCCGGCTTCACGCGAGTAATACTGGATCAAGCCGTTGATGCCGGTGTCGTCGAATTCAATCTGCTCCGCAGTCAGGCCGGTGGCTTCCATTTGCTTGCGCACCAGAAAGCGCCGGGCGATTTCCATCTTCTCGAGCTCGGTGTAGCCGGAAAGCCGGATCGTCTCCATGCGGTCCTGCAGCGCCGGCGGAACGGTGTGCAGCACGTTGGCGGTGGCAATAAAGAAAACCTGGCTGAGATCGTATTCCACATCCAGGTAGTGATCCACAAACATGAAGTTCTGCTCGGGGTCGAGAACTTCCAGCAGCGCCGCCGAAGGATCGCCGCGAAAATCCATCGACATCTTGTCCACTTCGTCGAGCATGAAGACGGGATTGCGCGTGCCGGCCTTCTTCATCATCTGGATGATCTGGCCGGGCAGGGCGCCGATATAAGTGCGCCGGTGGCCGCGGATTTCGGCTTCATCGCGCACACCGCCGAGCGAGAGGCGGATGAATTTGCGGCCGGTTGCCTTGGCGATGGACATGCCCAGCGAGGTCTTGCCCACGCCGGGAGGCCCGACGAAGCACAGAATGCTCCCCTTGGGATTTTTCACCAAGCGGCGTACGGCAAGAAATTCGAGGATGCGCTCCTTAACCTTTTCGAGGCCGTAGTGGTCGTTTTCCAGCACGCCCTCGGCAAATTTGAGGTCGCGGATTTCCTTCGACTTTTTCTTCCACGGCACCGCCAGCAGCCAGTCCAGGTAATTGCGGCTGACGGTGGATTCGGCCGACATGGGCGGCATGTTCTCCAGCCGCTTCAGCTCAGCGAGCGCCTTCTCGAGCGCATCCGCCGTCATGCCGGCGGTCTCGATGCGTTTTTTCAGCTCGTCTGCTTCGCTCTTCTCGCCGCGCCCCAGTTCCTTTTGGATGGCCTTGATTTTCTCGTTGAGGTAGTATTCTTTCTGCGCCTTCTCCATCTGGCGCTTCACCCGGCCCTGGATGGTGCGGTCGACATTCAGCTTTTCGATTTCGATGTCGAGCATCTCGGCCACGCGGGTCAGGCGGTCGATCGGGTCGAAGATTTCCAGCAGTTCCTGCTTCTCTTCGATGGTGAGCTGCAGGTTGGCGCCTACCGTATCCGACAGCTTGCCGGGATCGTCTACGCGGATAGCGGCGATCATCTGCTCGTAGTTCAGGTTCTGGCTCAGCTTCACGTACTGGTCGAACAAACCGGTGACGCGGCTGATGAGCGCATCCAGTTGCGGGCCGGGTTCCACTTTGTAGCCGGCCGTGCGCAGCACCACACGGAGGAAGCCTTCGTCGCCGGAAACCGATACCACTTTGCCGCGCTCCACGCCTTCGACCAGCACCTTGATGTTGCCGTCCGGCAGCTTGAGGCTCTGCACGATGTTGACGATGCAGCCGACACTATAGATTTCGTCGGGCTTGGGGTCGTCGATGGAAGCGTCGTGCTGGGTGGCGAGAAAAATTTTCTTATCGCCCGCCATCGCCTCTTCCAGCGCCCGCACGCTCTGCTCGCGGCCCACCACGAACGGCGTCATCATGTACGGAAAGATAACCACGTCGCGGATGGGCATCATCGGCAGACGCTTTGTATCGGATTTTTCCTTTGAAGTGAGCATTCCTATCCCTGAATGGACCAGCCAATCACCCGTATCCGTCAAGAGGGAGGGACCCCGCTTTTCGCCCCCGGAGCCGGTGTGTGCTTGAGAAGATTATCCCAAATAAGCCGGAACGGCGCTAGCTGGCAGAAAGGCTAGCCTGCCTTCTCCAACAGTGTAAGACTGATCTTCTGCGCCAGAACCATATCCTTCGTGACTTGAAACTCGCGCACTTTCTTGTAGGACGGCAGATAGTACATGAGGTCGAGCATCAGGTCTTCCAGAATCATGCGCAGCCCGCGCGCTCCAACCTTGCGCTCCATGGCGAGATCCGCGATGGCTTCCAGACCATCGTCGGAGAATCTCAGCCGCACGTTCTCGAACTCGAACAGTTTCTGATACTGCTTGACGATCGCGTTCTTGGGCTTGGTGAGAATCTGGATCAAGGCGCTGCGGTCGAGGTCTTCCAGCACCGCGGTTACCGGCAGCCGGCCGATAAACTCGGGGATGAAACCGAACTTGATGAGATCCACGGGCTGCACCTGGCCAAGCAGATCGATATCGCGGCGCCCGCTCATGCCGCTCAGCTTGGGGCCCTTGTCTTCTTCCTGCAGGAAGCCCATCGATTTCTTGCCCGCCCGCTTGCCGATGACTTTCTCCAAGCCGACGAACGCTCCGCCACAGATGAACAGAATATTGGTGGTATCCACCGGCGTGAATTCCTGGTGGGGATGCTTGCGTCCACCCTGGGGGGGAACGTTGGCTACCGTGCCCTCGAGGATCTTCAGCAGCGCCTGCTGCACGCCCTCGCCGGAAACGTCACGGGTAATGGACGGGTTTTCGTCCTTGCGGCAGATTTTGTCGATCTCGTCGATATAGATAATTCCCTGCTGGCATTTCTGCACATCGCCATCGGCGGCTTGCAGGAGCTTGAGAATGATGTTCTCCACGTCCTCGCCAACGTAGCCGGCCTCGGTGAGGGTCGTGGCGTCGACAATCGCAAAGGGTACGTCCAGGATCTTGGCCAAGGTCTGGGCCATCAGCGTCTTGCCGGTTCCCGTGGGGCCGATGAGCAGAATGTTGGACTTTTGCAGCTCCACTTCCGTGGTGCGCAGGCGGTTCATGTGGATGCGCTTGCAATGGTTGTAGACGGCTACCGCAAGCTTCTTCTTCGTGGGTTCCTGCCCAATCACGTACTGGTCAAGGAACTCCTTGACTTCCAATGGCTTGGGAATCTTGTTGGGGCTGCTCCCGGAAGGCTCGGACTTGTCATCCTCTAAAATCGAGTTGCAAACAGCGATGCACTCGTCGCAGATGTAGGCTCGGGGATAGTCGCTGGGGGAAGAAATGAGTTTACCGACTACATCCTGGCTCTTATGACAAAACGAACATCGTAAAGCATCGTCGGCTCCGGCACGCTTCACGCAAATTCTCCTCTTCCGCCGAAAATCCGGCGGTTACGCCTTCTCCCCGGAAACCCCCGGAGCAAAGACGGTCACCCAGCTTCGTTCCTATTATCGCCTGAAGCAGCCGCCTTAGCAATGTAATCCAAGGTTGTCTCTGGTACTGTTTTCGAAAGGGTTACGCTGTCTTTCGGGCCTGTTCGAACAGGAAGCTGAGTGTTTTCTCCGTTTGAATGTGATGGGCGATACGCCCCAGGGTGCCATCCTTCTCAAATTTGATGCGCAGTGCGGCCACCGGTTCGCGTTGGACGCGGGCCAGGCGTTCGACTTCCTTGTCGACCTCGTCGCGTGTGGCATGAATCGATTCCCGTTCCGCAATGCGCGCCAGCAGCAACGAGGCCTTGACCTCCCGCACGGCCTTGTCGCGCTGTGTTTCCTTCACCTTGGCCCAATCGAGCTTGAGCGATTTCAGGTCGGCGCCCTCGCTGCTCATGGCACGCAGGCTCTGCTCGACACGGCTGCGAATCTGCCGGTCGATGAAGGTCTCCGGGACCGGAAAATCGTGCTGGTCCACCAGGGTCTCGACAATCCGGTCCTTCGCAGCCTGCTGGGCTTCGAATTGGCGCTGCGCCAGAATGTTCTTGCGCACGGCTTCGCGCAGCTCCTCCAGGTCGCGGTAATCGCCCAAATCCTTGGCAAATTCGTCGTTGACCTCAGGCAGTTCCTTCTTGCGGACGCCGCGAACCGTGGCATGAAACTTCACGGTCTTGCCCGCCAGCCGTGCCGCCCCGTAGTTCTCCGGATAGGTGACGTCAAATGCCTTTTCGTCGCCCGGGCTGAGGCCGCGCAGGTTTTCAGTAAACGCGTCAAACGTATCCGCGCCGCCGATTTCGAGCACCATTTCCTCCTGCTTCACCGGCTCGCCTACCACGCCGGAGATGCTTTCCAGGGCCACCACGGCAAAGTCGCCGTTTTCGAGCGGGCGCGGATCCACGTTGAGGTACTCGGCCTTCTGCTCGCGGAGCTCCTCGATGCGCTTGGCAACGTCTTCCTCGCTCACCGTGGGGTCGTTATATGCCACTTCAACGCCGCGGTACTCGCCCAGCTCGATGGTCGGCGCCACCTCAAACTCGGCCTTGAAGTGGAGCGGTTCGCCTTCGTGCAAGTGCACGTCGGTGACGTCCGGCGTGCCAACCACGTTGAGGTTTTCGGCCTCGAACTGTTTTTGCAGCGCTCTGGGGATCAGGGTTTCCAATACCTGTTTCCGGATGTCACTGGCAAACTGCTTGCGAATCAATGAGGTGGGAGCTTTCCCGGGGCGGAAGCCGGGGAGCTTTGCGCGTTTTTGGACGTCGCTGGCAACACGCGTGGTCTCGCTTTCCACTTCCTCCGCCGGGATAGAGATTTCGAGTGCGTGCCGGCAACCTTCGACTAAAGCCAACTGGATTTGACCTCGGGAAAAAGAAGTGATGCTGGTAAGGATTTATGATAGCACGCGCCGATCTGCCCGCCCGGCTGGCTCGCGCTTACCCGCGCGGTCCGGCTACCCGCACGCCGCACATTTCGGCAAACCGGAGTTCGGTGGCCTTCACCCGGCCAGCCACCACCTGCAATGTGCGCCGCAAGATCTCGACTCCCAAGGCGGGGTCGTCGTGGCACAACTGTTGCAGCGCACGGCCTTCCAGGCGCAGCGCGGTGGTGTGCTCCCGGGCCCGCACCTGGAACAAGGTGTCATGCTGGTCGAGCACCGAGGACCAGCCGAAAACCTTGCCCGCTCCCAAAGCCTCCACGGTGACCGTGTATTGCGGAGCGCACAACTCCACCGCCACGCTTCCCGCTGTCAACAGGTAAAAAGCCTTGGAGCGCTGGCCGTCCAGCATGATCAACTCGTCCGCCTCGAACTCGACACGCCTGGCTAGCGATGCCAGACTCGCCACCTGTCCCTGGGTGAGGCCCGACGTGAATTCATGCGCTCGAAGCTCGTCGACTTGTGCCATATGCCCCTAAACCTGCGTCAAATAACGCGCTTGCACGCCTTCGATGGCTGCAAAATACGACATCGGGGCGAAAGGCCGCAATTCAAGGGCCAGAGACGATGGAGCCATGCCTGAATGAGAGGAGGGCGAAAACGGCGGCGCCGTCGGGCGCGGTTTCGGAGCCGTGTCAGACCACCGCCTGAGTTTTACTCGACGCGCAGCGACTGCACCGGATCGATGCGCGCGGCTCTCCAAGCCGGGAAGGCGGTGGCCGTGATCGCGACTCCCAGCACCAGAGCGGTGACCGCCAGAAACGTCAGGGGGTCGCTGGCCTGAACTCCGTAGAGAAGGCTGGCCAGGAAACGGGTGAGTGCCAACGCAGCGATCAGGCCGGCGCCGATGCCATAGAGTGCGACTCGCAGGCCCTGCGCCAGGATCATCGAAACAATGCGCTGCCGGGTGGCCCCGATGGCCACGCGCAGGCCGATCTCATATGTCCGCTGGGTGACCCAATAGGAGACCAGGCCGTAAATGCCGATCGCGGCCAGCAAAATGGCCACTGCGGCAAAACTGATGAAGACGCGTATGGTGGACCGGAAGTCGGCAATCGACCCGGAGACGACCTGTTCCAGCGGCCGCACCTGCCCGACGGGAGCGTCAGGGTCCTGATCCACCGCCAGTTGCCGGATCCTGGCGGCCAAACCTTCCCCGGCGGCTGAGGCCCGGACGAGCAGCGTCATCGCCGCGGGTATTTGCCCGTCCTCGCGCACCGCCTGTGCGTAGGGCATGTACATAGCGCCGGCCACCCAACTGGGCAAACCCTGGCTCAGCCGGAACTGGCGCACATCACCGACCACGCCGACGACGGTTCGCCATTGACTTTCATCGGTGGACTTGACGTGCTTGCCAATTGGATTCTCTCCGGGCCAGAACCGCCGGGCCGTGGCCGCGGAAATCAGCACCACAGGGGCGGATTTCTCGCCATCCGCCTCTGTCAGTTGCCGGCCGCTCAGCAGTGGAATACGGAGCATGCGCAGGTAGTCCGGACTGACCGCGCCAGCCCAGAACATGGGGGCCGGAAAATCGGCCGACTTGGGATGCCCTTCCACATCCACGGCCAGCGTCGGCAGCTCGCCATCGAGTGGAACCGTGCTCGCAATCGCCGCATCCTCCACCCCGGGAACCTTGTCCGCGCGCTCCAGCAGGCCGCCGTAGAGAGCGATGCACGCCGGCCGCTTGGTGCAAGCGGATTGGTCGGGGCTGATGCGCACCGTCAAGATCCAGGCCGGCTCAAACCCGGGGTGAGCTTCCGACAGGCTATACAGGCTTCGGATGAGCAGCCCGGAGCTGACCACCAGCACCACCGTGAACGCCACTTCGGCGCCAATCAGCCAGCTTCGCAGGCGCGTCCAGACGGTGCCTGTGGAGCGCTGGCTGCCGGTCTTGATGGAGGAGCTGAGATCGACCTGCGAGGCGCTGAGGGCAGGCGCGAAGCCGAATGCCAGGCCGGTCGCCAGCGCCAGGGCGCCAATCGCGCATGCCACCTGCCAGTCGATGCTTGCCTGCGCCAGGCCCGGCGTGGAAGATGGCAGCACGGATTTGAAGACGGAAAGGGCGCTCATGCCGATCAGAATCCCGAGCCCGGCGCCGGCCAGCGCGAGCAACACGCTTTCCGTCATCAGTTGGCGAATGATCCGCAGGCGGCTCGCTCCCAGCGCGACGCGCAGAGCGATTTCCTTCCGCCGCGCGGTGGCCCGGGACAGCAGCAGGCTGGCCACGTTGGCACAGGCAATGAGCAGCACCAGCCCAACCGAAGCAAGCAGGATGATCAGCTTGCCGCGGATATCTCCCACCAAGTCCTGTTGCAAAGGGATGGCCGTCGCGTCGGCGTTCCAGTCGCGCGCCATCGGGTAGGGGAACGTCGTGCGAAACCGTTCGACCAGAGCGTGGATCTCGCTGCGCGCCTGTGGCGGCGTGGCGCCAGGACGAAGCCTCGCCACCAGCGGCACAAACTCGCCGGCCCAGTATTCCAGGAAATTGGAAGGATCGAGGCGCATGGGCACCCACAACTGGACCTTGGAGGAGGGATAGCTGAATCCGGCGGGCATGATGCCGATAATCTGGCGATCGACGCCGTTGAGCGCAACGACGCGGCCCAGAATCGCCGGATCGCCACCGAACCTGGTTTTCCAGAGCGAGTAGCTGAGAATGACCACCGCGTCGCGGCCGGGCGCATCTTCTCCCGCTTGGAAAGTGCGCCCGCGCGCCGCCGGCGCCGCAAGCACGGAAAACAGGTTGGCCGACGCGGCGGCGCCGAATATGCGGGTCGCTTCTCCCTGCCCGGTGAGATTGAATTCGGAGCCAACGCTCGAGGCGGCAATGTCCATGGTCCGGCTCTGCTGCTGGAATGCGGCGACGGCCGCGCGCGGGTAAATGCCAGTGATGCGAATCAGACGGTCCGGCTGCGGATATGGCAGCGGGCGAACCAAGAGCGCGTCCACCAGGCTGAACATGGCCGCATTGCCGCCTATACCCACCGCCAGCGAGAGCACGGCGATGGCCGTAAACCCCGGAGTGTGCGCGAATATGCGCGCTGCGTAACGAAGGTCTTGCAAAAACCTTTCCAGTCGCATAAAGCTCCACATGTCCCGGCACTCCTCTTGCGCCAGGGTGAGATTGCCCATTTGCCGATGGCTGAGCTCGAGGGCAGCTTGCGGCAAGAGGCCGGCACGGCGATTGGCGGTCTGGTTGAGCGACCGGTGAAAGTCCATCTCCTCGGCCAGATCGCGATCCAGCTCAACGCGGCGCCAGCGAAACGCCACCCGATGCCAGGCGCGGACCAGCAGCGTTGTGACCGACCAGCTCATGCCATGTTCAGCACTTTCTGTATGGCGCCGATCACGCGATCGAATTCCTCGCGTTCCCGCGTAAGCTGCTTCCTTCCGGCGGCGGTCAAGGTGTAATACCGCGCGCGCCGGTTATTTTCCGAAGCGCCCCATTCGGCTTTCACCCAACCATTCAGCAGCAGCCGTTGGAGCGCCGGGTAGAGCGAGCTCTCGCCCACTTGCAGCACGTCTTCGGAAACCTGCTTCAGCCGCTGTGCGATTCCGTACCCATGCATCGGTCCGGGCTCGAGCGTTCGCAGAATCAGCAGGTCGAGCGTTCCCGGCAACAGCTCGGAGGTTGGTTGCGGTCTTCCCATCGTCTATCGATGGAAGTGTGACCGATTTGGCGGGTTGTTGTCAATACCGCCGGCGCCGGTGGGGTGCGAAACATCGGAGTTGCGTAGCCGCGGCAGGGGCGAGAGAGAATAGCCCAGCGCGTGAGCGCTGGGAATTTGGCATCGGATCCGGTAGCCCCGGAACAGGGCGAAAGAGGGAGCCGCGTCCGTCGAGCGAATCGGGGTGTCGCTGTTTCGCCCCGTTCCGGGGCTGGATGATCTCACGGCTGGTCCCACTGCTCACGCAGTGGGCTATTTTCTCTCGCCCTGGCGGGCTTGCCCCGTGTGTCCTCGTGCCCAACTCTAATGTTCCGCGCCCAATTCGAGCCGGTTGCCTCGCCGCTTGGCCCGCACGGAGATACACTGCCGGGTGGAGTCGGGAAAGGCGGGGTGGACATGCGGGTTCTGATTGCGGATGAGTTCGAACAGTCCGGCCGCGACAAGCTGAAAGATCTCGGCTGTGAGATCTCTTTCCAGCCGGCGCTGAAGGATGACGCGCTGGCGGCAGCGGTAGCGCAATTCCAGCCGGACGCGCTGGTGGTGCGGTCAACCAAAGTGACGGAAGCGCATTTGGCTGCGGGCGCGCTCAGCCTGGTGGTGCGCGCCGGGGCGGGCTACAACACCATCGATGTGGCGGCGGCGTCGCGGCGCGGCATCTACGTTTCCAACTGTCCCGGCAAGAATTCGATTGCGGTGGCGGAACTGGCCTTCGGGCTGATCCTGGCGCTCGACCGGCGGCTGGCGGATAACGTGGCGTCACTGCGCGCCGGGCAGTGGAACAAGAAGGAATACTCGAAGGCCAAGGGAATTTACGGGCGCACGCTGGGCCTGGTGGGCGTGGGGCAGATCGGCCGCGAGATGATTCCGCGAGCCCGCGGATTCGGCCTGCGGGTGATTGCCTGGAGCCGCAGCCTGACGCCGGAACGGGCCGAGGAGCTGGGTGTGATGTACCAATCGTCTGCGCTCGACATAGCAGCCCACGCGGACATCGTGAGCGTCCACGTGGCGCTCAACAACCAGACACGGGGCCTGGTGGGCGCGGCGTTCTTCGCGGCGATGAAGCCGGGCGCGTTCTTCATCAACACCTCGCGCGCCGAAGTGGTGGACCAGGAAGCGCTCAGCCGCGCGGTGGTGGAGAAGAAAATCCGCGCCGGGCTGGACGTGTTCGCCAAGGAGCCCGCAGTCAGCACCGGCGAATTCACCGATGAGATCGCCAAGCTCGACCTGGTCTATGGCACGCACCACATTGGCGCCTCCACAGAGCAGGCGCAGGAAGCCATTGCGGCGGAGACGGTGCGCATCATCCAGACATTCCGCGACACCGGGCAAGTGCCCAACGTGGTGAACCTGGCGCGCAAGACTCCGGCCACCTGCGCGCTGGTGGTACGCCACCTGGACCGCCCCGGCGTGCTGGCCGGCGTGCTCGACGCCATCAGCGCCGCGCGCATCAATGTGCAGGAAATGGAGAACATCATCTTCGACGGCGCCGAAGCCGCCGTGGCGCGCATCAACCTGGAGACCGAGCCCACGCCGGGGATGCTCGAAGACGTGCGGAAAGCGAACGAGAACATTTTGGAGATAACGCTGATAAGGCTGTGAGGGGAGCTCCGCGTGGTGGGGCGGAGCGAGCTACACGACGCAGCGGTGGGCGGGACACCGCGATGGGAGGGCCCCTTCCACGACCCGCGGCGAGCGAGGAGCGGGAGGCTCAACGCGCTTTCGTAACTGGCATGTCCGTGGTGCGCGGGAATATTCCGGCGAATGGAACCTGATTCTGACTGCCGCGAAGAAGCGCGGGAACGCTGTTCGGGGCGTTGCGGTAAAGCACCACCATGGTTGCCATCTCCTTGTAGCCGAGGCTCATTTTCGGACTGATACCCATGCAGATGAGGCGGAAACGTTCCTTGGTCTCCGCGTCCAAAATCGTTGAATTGTCATGCAATGGACGCTCGGCCTTTGAATGGACATGCCCCGCAAAGGCCTCGATCCCCCGTTCCGCCAGTTGATATATGGCTTCTTCACAAATGCTTGGAACCAGCAAGAACTCGGAAAACGTACCGACGACGCTGCGGAGCGCAAAATCTCGGGCCTTGCAGAACTGGTTGCCCGTGCCAACGAAATCGTCGGTATAGATCAACGCCCCTTCACCCACCTCGTTTGTGGCCCTATTGAGACCCAAAGAGTCGCGGGAGTCAACAAACCGACAGCCCGCGCGCTCAAGGCGCGCGGCATCGCGGAGCATGTTCAGCATGACTGGGCTGCTACTTCCCGCATCATCAACCTGAACGTAAATGAGCCTTTTGGGAGGCAATCCTGCGTCGGCCAGCCGCTTCATGAGCGCGGCATTCTGCTCGACGAGAATCCGCTGAGTGTGGCTCTCGGAGATATAGACAACTTTGTCGAGCAGCCCGGCGGCGTTCTTGCGGTCACGTTTCTCGAATTGCTTGATCCAGCGGTTCACGCCACCGAAGGTAACGGGCTGGGGCTTATAGTCGTGAAATCGCAGCGAGGCTCTGACACTGGCAAGGAACCACCACATACCCTAATCTTTGGGAGCCTCGGGGTCGTCACTTCCCTTGAGCGCCTGCTCAAGGCTCTTGCAGTATTTACGGACCTGTTGCAACGCCTCGCGGAGAACCTGGCGCTCATCGTCGTCGGCCGTAAAGGTTAACTTAAGCTTTCGGAGCTGGCTGAGAAAATCCTCGCATACGCTGAGCGCGGTCTGAACGCGCCTTTTCTCGACGACGAACTCGTCGAAGGCGTCCCTTGTCTCTAGCGCAGGCTTGAGAAAAAACTCCTCCACGCGGCGCAGGACCGCAGCCCGGGTACTTGGCTCTTCTTCATTCAGCTCGTAGCTCTCCATGATCCTGCGGAAATGGATGACGCTCTTAATTTTTCGCGCACGATATTTCTCGACCAGCTTGTCCGTTGCCCTGTCGCGCCCAAGCTTCTTGATGGAGGGAACCTGGGCGGTCGCGAGGTCAAGCACAGGCAGAGCCTCGATCCAGAAATTGGAAGGGATGCGCGTCGCCGGATTCGGATCGAGTGACATCTCCTGAAAGCGCTCGGGAAAGGTCAGGAGCTTCTTGCAGCGCTCGATCTGGGGCTCGCTTAACCCCGTGAGCTTGTTTAGGGCTTTGTTGTCCTGCTCTCCCAGGTCTGCCATCACAATCTTGAGGCTGAGGGCGGTAGGCATAAGCTCCCATCCCTCGCGGTAATTGTGAATGGAGAACATGTAGAGCAGTCCGGCGATCTTGGACGGAGGCTCCACGACATTAGCGGGTAGTTTAAGGGGGGCATTGTCCTTGCCGAGACGGCCCTCCTTGGTCAGCTCGACAACGCAGCGGTAACGCCGCTCTCCGTCAAGGATGGAGTACTTGGCTTGCCCCTTCGCCTGGTACACCGTGATGGGAACAAGGACTCCGTGCTCTCCGATATTCTTTTTCAGCTCCTCAAGCTGATCAGGGTCGAACAACATTCGCGGGTTGTTTGTGCTCGGCTTGATTTCGTCGGGGAAGAGATGTCGCAGCGTCCCGGCGGGGATGATTGGCGAGATTTCGTGTTGGGTCGGCTTGAGGCCGCGCATGGCTGGCATTTTAGATGTTGGAAATTAGGACCTCGTTGTGCAGCGTCCGGTGAGCGGCGAAGCCCGCGATGTTCCTACGCAATGAAACCGTTTGGTAATCAAAGCCCTTGCGAAGGATGTCCGCCTCCTCGGATTCAGCATAGCTGACGACGAAGGAGATGCGCTCGGCGGCCAGCTTCTCCATCCATGATCGCAGCCGTGCGGTATCCTCGTGCGTGAAAGCGCTGGGGTCGTATTCGCGGAATACCCTCCGGGCGCGAACGGCAAAAGGAGGGTCCATATAGACGAAATCTCCTTTCCGCGCAAGCTCCAGCACGCACTCGAAATCCGCATTGATCAGACGGGCATTCCGAATGCTCCTGGAGCATTTCTGGAGAAGCCCCGCTGAGGGCAAGGCGCCGCACCGATCACCACTGTAGGGCACGTTGAACTTGCCTAGCAGGTTGGTGCGGTAGAGGCCGTTGAAGCAAAAGCGGTTGAGGTAAATGAACCGCGCGGCTCGGGCGGAAGCATCGAGGAGGCAAGGGCTGACCGAACGGAGCGCGAGATATTGCTTTTTGCTCTGGCGCAGGCCGGCGAGCTGTGCTATCACGCCCGCGACGCGGTACTTTATCTCGAGGTACGTGCCAATAAGCTCGGGATTGAGGTCGCCCAGGACAGCCCGCGGCGGGTGGAGCGAAAAGAAAAGGCATGCCGAGCCTGCGAACGGCTCAAGGTATCGCTTATGACTGCTACTGTTCCAATAGGACCGCAAAACGGGAAGCATTCGGCGTTTGCTGCCAGCCCATCGCAGGAATGGCACACACCCGCGCTCGGGCGTCGCCGCATGATCGTCCGGCATTGCGCGTAGTGTAGCATACGTGCAAGCCATTGAAAGGTCGACGCGTTGCCACGGTGCTTGAGCACGCACCGCTCTGCCGTCCCATCCGGATCAGGGCCACCCCGACGACAGCTCCACGCCGTGGCCCCGGCCAGTGTGCCTTTCCCCTACACCGTCTTATCCTTCGCGTAGCACAGGTCGTTCAACGCGCACTCGGGGCAGCGGGGGTTGCGGGCCACGCACAGCGCGCGGCCGTGCAGGATGATCTGGTGGGCAAACGAGATCCAGTGTTTCTGCGGAATGGTTTTCATGAGATCCTGCTCCACCTTCACCGGATCGGTATTCTTTGTCAGGTCGAGCCGCACCGCGATGCGGCCCACGTGCGTATCCACCACCACTCCGGCGGCGATGCCATAAGCCGTACCCAGCACAACGTTGGCGGTCTTGCGCGCGGCGCCGGGAATGGTGAGCAGCTCGTCCATGGTCTTCGGCACCGCGCCGCCGAATGCGTCCACCACGCGGCGTGCGGCGCCGACAATCGATTTCGCTTTGTTGTTGAAGAAGCCGGTGCTGCGAATGTCCTGGGCCAGCACCTCCGGGCGCACGGCGGCGAAATCGGCCGGCGTGGGGTACTTGGCGAACAGGCCCGGCGTCACCATATTGACGCGCTTATCGGTGCATTGCGCGGAGAGGATGGTTGCCACCAGCAGTTCCCAGGGGCTGCGATGCACCAGGGCGCAGGTGGCGCCGGGATACATGCGGTCCAGGCGGCGCAGAATTTCCTCGACCCGCGCGGCGCGCTCGGCTGCGTTGCGCGGCCGTTTCCCGTAAGCTCGTAGAGTACGATGCGCGCTCGCCTTCTTCTTGCCGCCGCCGCGCTGGCCGCCTTTGGCGCTTCCCTTTTCTCCGGTTTTCACTTTGACGATTATGCCATTTTTGACGACGCGCATCTCGCGCCGGCTTCCGGCTGGAGCGCCATTTTCGCGCTGCGCCTCACCCGCCCGCTCACCTATCTGACGTTCTGGCTGAACCGCGCCCTGGGCGGCGAAAACCCGATTGGGTATCACGCGATAAACCTGGCGCTGCACCTGGCGGCGGCGCTGCTGGCGTACCAATGCCTGTTGCGGCTGATGGACCGGCGCGCCGCATGGCTGGGGGCGGCCCTGTTTGCCGTGCATCCGCTGCAGGCAGAGGCAGTCGATTACATCTGGGCACGCGCTATTGTGCTGGCCACGGTTTTCGTTTTCGCGTCCTTGCTGGCGTGGATCGAGGGCCGCCGCTGGCTGGCGGTGGTCTTGTTCGCGCTCGCCTTGCTCTCCAAGGAGGAATGCGCCGCATTTCCGCTGGCGCTGTGGCTGCTCGATGCGGGTCTCGTTGCAGGGGCCCGTCGGGAAATAACCAGTTCAACTACCGGCAACCGCTCCCTGACGGTCGCGGCCCAGATGGGCGTTCGGAGCCGGGCCCGGAGGGCCGCCCGCTGGGCTCCGCTCGCCGCCATGCTCGCGCTATCGCTCGCCGCCGGTCTTCGCGTCATCTACGCTGCCGCGGTGACACCCGGCACGGAGGCCGGCGCGCAGGCCGGCATCACGCCGTGGCATTACCTGTTGGCCGAAGGAACGGTGCTCTGGCGTTACCTGCGGCTGTTCGCGATTCCGTACGGGTTCACGGTGGATCCCGAAATTCACGTTCCCGCCGGGTGGCTGGGAGTCGTGGCGTGGCTCGCGCTCGGCGCCGGGCTTGCCGCACTGTGGCGATGGCGGCGCGATCTCGCCATCTGGCTCACCGCCGCCGCGCTCCTGCTGCTGCCCAGCTCCTCCATCTTCCCCGCGGCCGATTTGGCGGCGGATCGCAGAATGTATCTCGCCCTGCTGCCCCTCTCCGCGGCCGTGGCGCTGGTTCTTATCCGCCTCCGGTGGCGCGCGGTGGCGACGCTGGTGGTCGCCGCGCTGGTGGTGGTGAGCATCGGCCGGACCCAGGTCTGGGCCAGCGACGAATCGTTGTGGCGCGAAGCCGTCCGCCGCGCGCCGGACAAGGTGCGGCCGCGAATCCAACTGTCACGCAGGGTGGGAACCGCCGAAGCGCTGGAGCTGCTGGAACAGGCGCGCCTCATCGCGCCGGACGACCCCTCCGTTGCCGCTGAAACCGGCCGCGTGCTGCTGGCGGCAGGCCGCCCCGCCGAGGCGCTGGGGCAATTCGGCCGCGCCCTGGCACTCGCTCCGCGCGATGCCAACAATTACAACAACCGCGGCGTGGCGCTTGAGGCGCTCGGACAGACCGAAGCCGCGCGCGCCGATTTTAAGCGCGCGCTCGAGCTCGATCCCGGCCTGGCCGCGGCGCGCGAGAATCTCAGGAAGTTGGCGCCGTGATCTGCACGTCGTTGGTCACGTTTTGCCAGTCGGGCAATTCGTAAATCTTCTTACTGCCGACCAGCGGCTCGGAGAGCTCCTTGGATTCGTTCCCCTTCAAACTGGTGGTGAAGGCGAACGTGCCTTCTGCGTCCTCTTCCGAGCCGCCCGTGCTGGCCCAGATGGTGACGTTGCCCGCCAGGTGGTTGAAATCGGCGTCGGAGTGATTCGTCAGCACGAACTTCACCAGAACTTTTTCCTTGTTCTTCGGGTCTTCCAGGAAGCGCACCGCGGAAACTTCGATGAACTTCTGCACCGGATTGACCGCCGCGCCCGCTTTAGCGGCAGGACTTTCCACCGTCGAAGGGGGCCTGCCGTGGCGCTCGCCGTGAAAATAGTTCACCGTCCAATACACGCCCGCCACCACGCCGACGAATGCCAGGGCCGAGAGCACCGTGACCAGCCAGACTGGCAGCGCGGGCGCGTGCGACGCCGGCTGACCCGGCGGTGAGAATGGCACCGGCGGCGGCGCGGGTTCCGGCTCAATCGGCGGAGCCAGCGGCGGGACCTCGGGCGGAGGCGGCGCAACGGCCACTGATGCCGCCGGCTCAGCGCGGGACTGCGCGGGAGGCGGCGGCGATGCACCGGATGGCTTCCTGGTGCAGTCCGGACACTCGGTATAAGAGGGGGACACTTCGCGCCCGCATTGCGGGCAGATCCAAGTGAACATTTTTTGCTCGCCTTAATTCTACTGCAAAACGAGCCGATGCAATCCCGCCCGCAGCCGTTCAGACGATGCCGGCAAAGGAATACAAACGCCCCGCTGCCGCGCCGTCGCGGCGAAAGGAGTGGAACTCATCCGCGCGGCATTTGGTACAGAGACTGGAAACATATATTCGCCGCCCGTCCACGCCCGCCGCTTTCAACTGGCGGCGCACCTCTTCCACCAGGTCGATGTGCGCCCGCCCGTCCACTCCGAACTGCGCCGCCACTTCCGGGCCCACTTCATAACAGCAATTACCGATCGCCGGCCCAATGGCAGCGTGCAGATCGCCAGCGCGGCTGCCGAACTGCGTGCCCAAAGCCGCCACAGCGCGCTGCGCGATGCCCGCCACCGCGCCTCGCCATCCGGCGTGAACCGCCGCCACCGCGCGATGGTGCGGGTCCACCAGCAGCAGCGGGACACAATCGGCAGTCTTCACCGCCACCACCGCGCCTGGCGTGTTTTCCAGCAGCGCGTCGCCGGCTCCCAGCACGCCGCTGCGCCCCGCACCCGCCACGCACTCCGCCGAATGGACCTGATGCAGCGTGGCTAGCCGCGTGAACCGCGCCGGAATATCCGCCTGGCGCGTGCCGAACCCGTGCACCAGCCAGGGAATCTCGTCGAGTTCGCTCACGCGATAAGTGTGGTTTGAGTCAAGATAGAACATTGGTTCTTAGACGCGTCGCGGTTGACGGAAACGCGGCTTTGGTTTGGGTCGGCTTACGATGAACCAGACACCACCGATCACGACTACTACTGGCAGATAAAGGAAGCAAATCGCCAGAAACAGCGTAGTAGAGTGCGCAGGTGCAATGTTCGTGAATCCGAGGAATGCCGCAACGAACAGAAGTATCACGCGTCCCAGGGCCATCAAACCCAAGACGCTGAAGACCCAGATGAGCCCTATCACGAGCTTCCATGTCCCTGACCGTGGTCGTCTGAGCCAACCTGGCGGGGGATCTTCGGGCTTGAATTCGGCCCTTACTCGCCTCTCGGCAAAGTCGTAACCACAATCACACCTTAGCGCGCTGGCGGGGTTGATCAGGCTACAATTCGGACACGTCATGTGGGCGCTTATCGGTCTGCTGCCGATTATAGCGCCAGGAGTTTGTTGAACAACGCCCTTGACCACTCCCTGACCGTCGTGGCTCCAAAAGGCGCTCACTGATTCCGCGGCGCTTACGGAGCCGCGCGCGTCAGCAGGTAGTTGTTTTGCGTATCACCGGAACGCACTGCGGTATCCAACTTCCAGGGGCCTCTGAATTGATCAGGATACGCGCCAACCATAAGTACAGCACAGTGAATCCCAATGGGAACCAGATCGAGTTCCAGATCTTCAAGCAAGTCCTCCCACCGCCCTACCCAGCCAGCCGATCGTAATCGGCATGAGTCCCGATCCAGAACCAAAGGACACCGTCCCTCACTTCAACACCTAACGCCCGGTAATGGAGACCAACCCGCACGGACCAGAAGCTACCCGCCTTCTTGAAGTGCAGCGACGGGTGGTGCGGATCAGCTTTCAGCAGGGCGAATGCACGGTCGGCGACAGCTTGAACATTCGCCGGGAGAGCGCGGTACAAACGCCAATAATCCGGAGCGGCGTGGTGGATCACAAAACCGTCGAGCGGCCCGATTCGTGATCCTGCAAAGCGCGCTCAGCGAGGGAACGCAGCCTCCCGTTTTTCGCGTCCGCCCCAATCTGGTCGTCCCAGGCCTCGGCGTCGAACTGTCCGAACCAGTCGCGAAAGGCCTTCAGCTCGTCCTGGCTGAGGCTTTTCACTTGTCCTTCTATGTGCTCGACTCGGCTCATCTCAGGCTCCACTCCCAGAATACACCGGTCACCCGCTACTTTCCCGCGCTTACCAGAAACACCGCAACTTCGGCCAGCAGATTCGGCATTAGCGTCACCTTGCGGTGTCCGGCGAGAAAGTAGCGGCGCTCCACCTTTAGGCCCTCGAGGGCGGCCAGCGATTCGAAATCCTCCACGGTGAGGAAGTGAATGTTCGGCGAGTCATACCATTCGTAGGGGAACAGCTTGGTGCGTGGCGCGCGGCCGCTGGCCAGCATGGAAAGCCGCACCCGCCAGTGGCCGAAGTTGGGGAAGGCTACGATCCCCCGGCGCCCGACGCGCAGCATTTCGCGCAACACGCGCTGCGGGTGGCGGGTCTCCTGCAAGGTCTGGCTGAGGATGACATAATCGAAGGCAAGGTCGGGATAGTCGGCCAGTCCCTCGTCGATGTCGCCCTGAAACACCGAGACCCCGCGGGCAATGGCGCGGCGCACTTTTTCGCCCGCGATCTCCACCCCGCGCGCTTCCACGCCCTTGTTCGACGCCAGCCACTGCAGCAGTTCGCCCTCGCCGCAGCCCAGGTCCAGCACACGCGCGCCGGGCGAGACAATTTCGCCAATGATGGCGTAATCGCTGCGTCCCAGCAACTCGCGGACGAACGGCTGCTTGGCCGCTTCGACGGTCATGCGGCTTTCTCCAGCGTGCTGGCCAGAAAACCGCGGATCAGCTCCGTTTGTTCGGCCACATCCACCAGGAAGGAATCGTGCCCGTAGTTGGAAGGCAGCTCGGCGTAAGCCACGTCGCAATTGCGCGACCGCAACGCGCGCACGATTTCTTGCGATTGGTAGCTGGGGTACAGCCAGTCCGAACTGAAGCTGATTACCAGGAAGCGCGCCTGGGCCGGCGCCAGCGCCGCGGCGAGCGAACCGTGACCATTGGTCAGGTCGAAATAGTCCATCGCTTTGGTGATGTACAGATACGAGTTGGCGTCGAAACGGCCGACGAACTGGCTGCCGCGGTAGCGGAGGTAGCTTTCCACTTCAAAGTCCACGTCGAAATCGAAGCCGAAATTCTCCTTGCCGCGCAGCCGGCGGCCGAATTTCTCGCGCATCGAATCGTCGCTCATATAGGTGATATGGCCCACCATGCGCGCCACGGCCAGGCCGCGCGCCGGCGGCTGCTTGCCGTAATAGTCGCCGCCGTTCCAGTCCGGGTCGGCCATAATCGCTTGCCGCCCGACTTCGTTGAACGCAATCTGCTGCGCGCTGTGGCGCGTGGTGGTAGCGATCGGAATCGCCGATACCACGCGGTCCGGATACGCCACCGCCCATTCGAGCGCCTGCATGCCTCCCATCGACCCGCCGGTCACCGTAAGCAGCCGCGGAATGCCGAGCTTATCGATCAGCATTTTTTCGAGGCGCACTATGTCCGAGATGGTGATACCCGGGAACGACATTGCGTAGGGGCAGCCGGTGGCGGGGTTGATGGAAGACGGACCGGTTGTGCCGCGGCAACCGCCCAGCACGTTGCTCGAAATCATGAAGTACTTATTGGTGTCGAACGCTTTGCCAGGGCCGATCATGTTATCCCACCAGCCCGGCTTGCCGGTTTCGGGGCTGATGCCGGCCGCGTGCGCATCGCCCGAAAAAGCGTGCAGCACCAGGATGGCGTTGCTCCGCTCGGCGTTCAATTGGCCATACGTCTCGTAAGCCACTTCGACAGGCGCCAGCGTGGCGCCGCTGTCGAGGGAAATGGAGTCGAAGCGGACAACACTGGCCTCAACGATCATGCGGGAGAGTTTTTATGATAGCAGAGGATCGGGGACAGACTCTCCTCTGTCCCTGGGCGCCGCGTGGACAGAGCGGTCTGTCCCCGGCCCGCGCGCGACGCGTTCCCGCGCTACTCGCTCTTGCGTGCCCACAGGTAGCAATGGTTGCCGATGCGCGCAGCGCGCGGGGTTCGCAGCAGAAGCAGGTCCAGGTAGCGCAGCGGGAACAGCAGCCAGCCCAGAACGCCATGAACTAACACGCGCCAAGCGCGCCAAGGCAGCAGCAGCTTGGCGTATTCGATCGCGAACACCAGCAGCGTCGCCGTGGGTCCGGTCCGCCAGCCTTCGGCGACCGGCTCAAAACCGGCGGCTAGCTCTTTCAGCCCATCCAGCGTGTAGCGGCGGTAATCCTTCGGGTATTCGTGAAAGGGGTGGCAGAATGGCGTCACCAGGTGCAGGTAGCCGCCGGGAGCGAGCACGCGCGCAATTTCGGCCATCACCCGTTCGGGCCGGCGCACGTGCTCCAGCACCGCATCGCATTCCACGCACTGAAACATGCCGGCGGGAAACGGCAGGCGTTCGGCGTCCGCGGCCACATCCACGCCGGGCAGAGGAAACAGATCGAGGTTGACGTAGCCCGCCGGGCGCCTTCCCGCTCCGCCCAGATACAGGTTCCAGCGCCCCAAGGGAAAGTTCTTGGGCTCGGCCGGGTTCATGACCAATGGCGCGGGCGGAGTGAGCAGGCGGCGCAAACGGTCCTGCCAACGCGTCGAACGGCGTCGCCGGTAGATCTCCTCAAGCGAATCGGGCAGCACGGGCCTCAAGCGTCATCATACGACGGCGGTATGCCGCCCGAGCGGTTTACGCTAGCGCTGGAAAGAGACCTTGCGACTGTACCGGAGCGTTCGAGCCGCAGTCTCGATTCGCAGTTGCCCGCTCCTGGTAGAATTGGAGAGTTCCGCCATGGCGCTGGAGTCGACTGAAGGCTCGCTGAAGGAGCGGGGGGTTCGTCTCACCCGCCAGCGGCAGATTCTGCTCGAATTGATCGACCGCACCGGCGCCCACCTGGATGTCGACCAGCTCTACCGCATGGCCAAGGAACGCGACCCGAAAATCAACCGCGTCACCGTGTACCGCACGCTCAAGATGCTGAAAGCGGGCGGGCTGGTGGACGAGCTCGACCTGATGCACTACGGCGGCGACCAGCACTATTACGAAACCCGCCTCAAGCAGGAGCACGCTCACGTGATCTGCCTGCGGTGCGGCCGCGTGGAGGAATTCTTCGGCGAGCCGTTGCAGCGCCTGCGCAGGCAGATTGAAAGCCATTTGGGATTTCAGGTGCTGCTGGCCCGCACCGAAGTGGGCGGCTACTGCGCGCATTGCCGGACGCTACGGGCGCGCGAAGTTGAAACGATGCGCCAGGAAACGGAAGCTGCGGCGAAGGTCCAGGCCGGCGGTGCGCGGCCGCGGCGCGCCCACGCCCGGCCGCAGTAAATGGAACCCGCCGCCGCTTCGCCCGCGCCCGAACCCGCATCGCTGATCGTCACCGATCCCGGCGGCCATCGCACGCGAGTTTCCATCCACCCACTGCCGTTCCTGATCGGCCGCCAGCCGCAAAGCAACCTGATCCTGCGAGACAGCCGGGTCTCGCGGGCGCACGCGCGCATCGTGTTCGAACACGGCCGCTACGTGATCGAAGACGCCGGCAGCCGCCACGGAATTTTCGTCAACGGGCAGCGCGCCGAACGGCAGGCGCTGGGGAACTCCGACCGCATCGATTTCGGCGCGCAGGATTCCTACCAGCTCCTGTTCATGATGGATGGCGCGGAACTGCGGCGCCTGATGGAGCAGGTGGCCGCGCCCGAAGCCACATCCACCGCACCCGGCCTGGGCGGAGGCCTGGCCAAGCTGCGCGCCGTGCTGGACCTGGCGCGCACCCTGCAAAGTTCGTTTTCGCTGGAAGACGTTCTCGTCCAGGTGGTGGATACGGCGCTCGCCGTCACCGGCTCCGAGCGTGGCTTCCTGCTGCTAAGAACCGGCGATGGCCTGGAGACCAGAGTGGCCCGCCACCGGCACGGCCACAAGCTGCCGCTCGACGATCTGCGCGTGCCGCGCGCCGTCATTCATCGCGCCTTGCAGCACCGGCGGGAACTGCTGTCCATGAACTTCGACGCGATCTCGGGCGAAGGACATACCGCCGAGCGCAGCGTGGCCGATCTCGAGCTGCGCAGCGTGGTGTGCGTGCCGCTGGTGCGCATACGCGCGGGGCAGGGCGACACCACCAGCCTGCTCACCACTGCCGCCGAGACCATGGGCGTGCTCTACCTAGATTCGCGCCTGGCCGCGGCGGATATGGCGAGCGGCAATCGCGAGCTGCTGCAGACGCTGGCGCTCGAAGCCTCCACCGTTCTCGAGAACGCGCGCCTGCTGGAGGAAGAGCGGGCCAAGCAGCGCATGGAGGAGGAGCTGAAGGTCGCGCGCGAGATCCAGCAAAGCCTGCTGCCGCGCTCGCTGCCCTCCGCTGGCTGGCTGCGTGCGGCGGGCAGCAGCGTGGCTTCGGCGCAGGTGGGCGGCGACTATTACGACGTCATCGCCGTCAACGAGCGCTGCTGGGGTGCGGTGGTGGCCGACGTTTCCGGCAAGGGCGTCAGCTCCGCGCTGCTGGCCGCGCTGCTGCAAGGCGCGCTGATTCCCGCCAGCGATCACCCCGCCGTGCTGGCGCGCCGCATGGGGCGGCTGAATACATTCCTGATCGAGCGCACCGAAGGCGAAAAATATGCCACGGTCTTCTACTGCCTGCTGAATCAGGATGGACGGCTCGATTACGTCAACGCCGCCCATTGCCCGCCGATCGTGGTTCAGCCCGACGGCGAAACCGCGGAGCTCGAGGCCACCGGTGTTCCCGTGGGACTGATCGAAGGCTCCAGCTACGAGCTCGCCAGCCGCCAGCTTTCGCCTGGCGACAAGTTGGTGGTTTACACCGACGGCGTCACCGAAGCCCAGGACGCGCGTGCTGGCTTCTTCGGCAGGAAGCGCCTCTTCGACCTGGTGCGCGCTCAGGCCGGCGCGTCCGCGGCCGTGCTGCACGACGCCATCCAAGGCGCCGTTCACGAGTTCACCGAAGGCGCCCCCCAATCCGACGACATCACGCTGGTGGTGCTGGATTACCAGGGGTAGGGCGAGCGGGGGCGAGTTGGACGCCAGACTCCAGCGGCCGGCCGGTTGTTTCGCCTTTTGACACCTGCCAGCGCCCGTTCATCACAATTCTCCCCAGCGTCGCTGCGGCCGGCGCCACAATCGCACCATGAAACTACTGATGCTTTCACTCGCACTTGCCGCCGCTTCGATGGCGCAGGAACCATTTCAGGTCAAAGTGACCGGCCACGGCCAGCCCATGATCCTGATCCCCGGCCTTTCGTCCTCAGGCGAGGTCTGGGACAGCACCGTCGCCCGCTACAAAGACCGCTTCGAATGCCACGTGCTCACCGTGGCCGGATTCGCCGGTGCGCCGCGCGTGCCCGCCCCGATGCTCGATCGCGTCCGCGACGGCCTCGCCGACTACATCCGCAAACAGAAACTCGATCACCCCGTCATCATCGGCCACAGCCTGGGTGGTTTCCTCGCGCTCGATCTCGCCGTGAAGTATCCGGACCTGCCCGGCCGGCTGGTGATCGTCGATTCGTATCCCTTTCTGGCCGCAGTCGCCGATCCCCATGCTACGGCTGCCAGCGCTGAGGCCGCCGCCGCGCAGATGCGCCACGCCATAGGCGACGAGACCCAGGAAGCGTACGAGCGCTACGTCAAATCCGGCGTGGGCACGCGAAACATGGTCGAGAAGGAAGCGGACTTCGATCGCATCGTGGCCTGGGGCCTGGCTTCCGACCGCACCGCCGTCGCCGACGCCATGGCCGAGCTCTGGGCCACTGACCTGCGTGATGACCTCGCCAAAATCAAGGTCCCGACGCTGGTCTTGGGTTCCTGGATCGCCTTCAAGCAATACACGGACCACGCGCGCACCGAGGCCAATCTGCGCAGTCAATACGCCAAGCTGGGCGGCGTCGAGATCGAGGTTACCGACACCGCACATCACTTCATCATGTGGGATGATCCGAATTGGATGTTCGGACACCTCGACCGCTTCCTGAACGCCAAGGAATCGAATGTGAGCCGATGAAAACCAAACAGGCTTACTGGACGTGCCAAATCCTCGGTTGGGCCAGCTATTCCGGCTTAGGCATGTGGATGGCTGCGCGCGAGGTGGGCTGGATCACCCAGGTGACCGTCGGCTACGGCCTGTACTTCCTTTACAGCGTCGCGTTAACTCACGTGCTCCGCCGGTACGTCAACCGGCGGGGCTGGGTAGACGCCCCAAGGTACTTCCGCCTCTTTTTCGCCGCATGGATTACCGGCCTGGTGCAGGCGGCCCTGGTCCTTGGAATCAGTTGGCTGATCGCCGGCAAGCACAGCGCCTTCAACGAGCTTTCCACCGCGGTCCCATCCGCGATCGTTATCTCCTGCGTCACCATGGGATGGATGGTCGTGTACCTGGCGGTCACCTCCGGACGCCGCAACCGGGAGAAGCAGCTCGCCCTGCGCGATGCCGAGCTGCGCGGCCTGGAAGCGCAGATCAATCCGCACTTCCTTTTCAATTCCCTAAACTCCATTCGCGGGCTCGTCGTGGAGAACCCGCCGCTCGCGCAGGACCTCATCACACGCCTCGCCAATATCCTCCGCTACAACTTGCACCGCGACGCCGGCCACACCGTGCCGCTCGATTCCGAGTTAGAGGCCGCGGCCGACTACCTCGCGCTGGAATCCGCCCGCTACGAGGACCGGCTGCACGTTCGCTTCGCCATCGATCCCACTACGCGGTCCATCGCCGTGCCGCCGATGCTGCTGCAGATGCTGGTCGAGAACGGCATTAAGCATGGCATCGCGACGCTGACGGGCGGCGGCGAACTGCTCGTCAGCTCCGCCCTGGAAGGCGGCACTCTGGTTCTCCAGGTGGAGAACACCGGGCAACTCGTGGAGGAGAAAACCGGGCAGCCGCGCCTGGGCCTGAACAACATCCGGGAACGCCTGCGGATTCTTTATGCAGGCAGCGCCTCGCTGGAACTCGCCAACCGCGGCGGGCGCGTCGCCGCGACGGTGCGCATCCCCACACACCAATGAAAGCCTTGATCGTAGACGACGAACGCCTGGCGCGCACCGAGTTGGCGCGCCTGCTGGCTGTGCACCCGGAAATCGAGATTGCCGGTGAAGCGCGCAACGGCGAGGAGGCGCTGGAGCTGATCGCCACACTCGTTCCGGACGTGCTCTTCCTCGACATCCAGATGCCCGGCATGACCGGGTTCGAACTGCTGGAGCGGCTGGACGACGTGCCGCAGGTCGTATTCACCACTGCTTACGATCAATACGCCATTCACGCCTTCGAGGTAAACGCGCTCGACTACCTGCTGAAGCCGATCGCCCCCAACCGTCTCGCCGCCGCTCTGGCCAGGCTGCGCCCGCGCCGCGAGCGCGCTCGTCTCGAGCAGGTCTTCGTCCGCGACGGCGACCGCTGCTGGATCGTCCGGCTGCCCGACATCTTCCTCCTTGAATCGGAGGGCAACTACACCCGCCTGCACTTCGCGAGCGAGCGTCCGCTGATTCGCCGCTCGCTGAACGCGCTCGCGGAGCAGCTCGATCCCAGCCTCTTCTTCCGCGCCGGCCGCAAAGAGATCATCAATCTGAAGTGGATTGACAAGGTGGACATCGGCGTCCATGGCGGCCTTACCGTGACGTTGCGCGGCGGCCGGACCGTCGATATGTCCCGTCGCCAGTCCACGCGGCTGCGCGAGATATTGAGCCTGTAGCCGGAAGCACTGGGGCCATGCGAAGGCAGAATCGCCGAGGGTTTTCGACCGGAGACGCCTCAGTGCGCTAGCGCGGCAACTGGAGCCGAATCGTGCAGCTTCTGCCAACAGACGGCGCGCGCATCGATCCGGCAGATCTCTTCTGTGATGCCGTGATTGCGGCGAAAGTCGTCTATCGCCCGGCGGCAATCCGGCAGGTTCTGGTAATCGTCGAAAATTGCATATCCGCCGACTGAAAGTGCGGAATAGAGGTTGCGCAGGACGTCCATAGTAGATTCATAAAGGTCCGCGTCCGCCCTGAGGATGGATAACTGCCGGACTGGCGCCGTCGGCAGGGTCTCGGAGAAGAAACCTTTGAGGAACACCACCTGATCATCGAGGAGACCGTAACGGGCGAAGTTGTTCTTCACCGCTTCGAGGGACACCGCCATGTCACCCCTTTGCCAGGCAAAGGTCTCGCGCTGGCGATCGATCTCCGGAAGCCCGTCAAACGAGTCCGCCACCAAGACCTTCCGATCGGTGATCTGATACGCCCTCAGCACGGCCCTCATGAATATCGTCATCCCCCCGCGCCAGACTCCCGCTTCGATGAGATCGCCCGCGATATTCCGGGTCAATACATCGACAATGCACCGCTGCATATGATCGAGCTGGCGCGTCCCGAGCATCGTTTCCGCATCCTCGACGCGATGCTCGGATTCGTGTCCGGACTCCAGGTAATCTTCCGCGCGGGAGGGCGTCAGACGCACAGCTTCCAAACCGAAGCGAGCTGCCGCCCGGTTGAAATGGTACAGAAGCCGGGATTTTGGACCGTGCGGGCGGATCGTGCGCCGCTCCATCCCTGTCGCCGTCAAGGCGCGGGTCACGGCCTTTTTCATCAGATCGAGGTACAACTCAGCCGGGTTGTGCGGCGGCGGTTGTGTCTGAACGGGTAGAATGACCGGAGCGACTTGACGTTGTGAGGACATTCGAATTCCCAGAATATCCTTACTTTGGCCTTTTCGGGGAAATCAGCCGCGCGGGGGCTTTTTCGGCGGGCGAGTCTGCTCCCCCGCCCCCCAACTGGGTGAATTTCAGCATATAAAACCTGTTACTATGTTGATAATCTGTACAGCCTATTGACCTTTCTCACTCTCGCCGCCCTGGCAATCTGATTGCAGAATCAATAGGTTTCAGTCGATTTCGTGCTTGGCCTGCGCGTTTTGGCGCAGGGTTGGGCCTGAAGGAAAGGACGGCACCATTTGCCAGTCGCTGCCGGAGTTGAAAAAGAGTACTTGCGCGCCTTGCCGGGCGACGATGTCCGGCAGATTCTGTGGCGGTTCGCGGATCGCTACGATTTGCAGATGCTGGTGCAATCCACCCGGGCGGTGGCCCGGGGCCCGGTCGCCCGCCTAGTGGCCGCGGGCGGGCGCAACACGCATGAGTGGACGGCGCAAAAGGCGGAACTGCTGAAGGCGTTCGACGAATCGGGCATTACCGCGGCGGGCCTGGACCCGGCGCAGGGCGGCTTCGTGGAGGGCCCGAAGAACCTGGCGCTGGCGCTGACTGCATTCGAACTGGCTTGGGTGGATGCGGGCGCGGCCACGGGCAGCCTGGCGGGATTCCTGGCGCTTTCGCCCATCCATGAGCGCGGCACGCCGGAACAACGCGATTACTACATGAGCCGCTGCGCTCCGCCGCAGCCCGGCGAAGAACGCAAGCCGTGGCGCGGCGCCTTCTGCCTCACCGAACCGATCCCTTACGTAGGCGTCGAGACCGGCATGTTGGGCGGCAAGGTCAAGATTGCCGAGTGGAAAGATGGCGAAGAGCCGATGCTGCAGGTGGACAAGCGCGGCCGCTTCATCACCAACATGGGGTTCGCCAACTTCGTGACGGCGGCCGTCGATACCGACGATCCGCGCATCAAGAGTAGCTGCATGGTGATCCTGGAAGAGACCGATCCGGGCCTGTTCGACCGCGGCACGCCGACGCGCAAACTGGTCCACCAGCTTTCCTCCACCTGCGACCCGATTTTCAGCATGAAGGTGCCGGCCAGCCGCATCGTCGGCGGCTACACGGTGAAGGATGGCGTGATCGTGCCGCGCTACAGCCACGGCGAAGTGATCGAAGCGGTGTTCCGCCGCACGCGCGTGACGGTGGCCATTATGACCTCGGCCAAGCTGCTTTCGGCGGTGGAACCGGTGATCCGCTACCACCGCAACCGGTTCCGCGGCGGCTCCATCGCTACGCCCGGAACGCCGCGCTACGATCTCGGTTTGCAATTGAAGGAAGATGCCGTGCACCGCCTGGTGGATGTGTGGGCAACCGGCGAAGCCAGCGCCGCGCTCGGGTTCGAAGCGGCGCGCGTGTTCGACCGGCTGGACCCGCTCGAGCAGCGGCGCGCCGAGGCGCTGGAGCAACGCGGCCTGACCGGCAGCGCGGTGCTGAAGAGCCGGCGGCAGATCTCGAAAGACGCAATCGAATTCCTGGCGGGCGCCCGCCCCGAGCTGGCCGGCGACGTGGTCATTGAGTACGCTTTGCTCGATAGCGTCGCCAACGTGCTTTGCCCCGCCTGCAAGCTTTGGAATACGGGCCACGGCGCGCAAATGATGCGCGAAGCGGTGAGCCTGATGGGCGGTTACGGCATCACCGAAGATTGTCCCGGCTTCCTGGGGCACAAGTGGATGGATTCGCAGCTCGAAGCCACTTACGAGGGGCCGGAAGCGGTACAGCGCCGGCAGCTCAGCCTCACCATGGCCGATGAGTTGTTCCTGACGCAGTTCCGCGAATGGATTCGCGAGATGCGGTTGATTGCCAACGACCGGCCCGGCACCGGCGCCTGCGCGCTGGCCACCGCCATGCAGATGTGGCTGTGGACGCTCGGGCACCTGCGCCGCGTGGCCGATGCCGATGGCGAGAAGCTCTACCAGGGCGCGCGCCAGGGCGTGACCTTTCCACTGGCCGATGCGCTGTGCTGGCTGCTGGCGTCGCGCTTCCAGATCCTCGACTTGATCGAGCTCGAAAAGAAGGGGCCGGAGAACCCGACGCTGGCCGAAGGGCTGCCGGGGCTGGTCGCGTTCCTCACCGACCTCTGCCACGTGCAGGCGGCGCGCGCCGCCGGCGAAGTGGGCCGCATCTGCGCCGAGCTGGTGCACGGCTACAACCGCCATCCGGCATGGGACACCGAAGGCTGCGCATCGTGTTACCAGGCCGACGACCTCGACGCGATGGAAGCCCTGATCCCCGGCATCGCGTCGCTGGCGCGCGGCTACACAGATGTGATCGAGCACGAAGGAACTCATCCGGCCAAGGCCGGCCCGTGCGTGCGCTTTGAAGGGCTGGACCAGTTCTCGCGTTTGCGGGTGCGCATGGATGGCTGCCTCACCGGCTCGCAGCTTGCCAAAGACCGCGCCGCCGAAGCGCTCACCAAGGTGATGATTCCCGAAGCCCTGGATTATCCCGCATGAGCGACGCGGCCATCGAACGGCAGACGATGGAGACCGACATCGTCTGCACCGGATTCGGCCCGGCGACCGCCGGTTTCCTGGCGACCCTCGCGCCGCACATCCTGAACCCGGATGGCACGCCGGCGCTCGAAAGCCCGTCGATGCCTGGACTGCCACTGCAGGTGATGTGCTACGAGCGCGCCGATGGCATCGGCTTCACCGTTTCCGGTGTGGTGACGCGGGCGCGCGGCATACGCGCCGCGCTGCCGGACGCGAAGCTGGCCGAGATCCCGATGGCGACGCCGGTGGCGGCGGAGAAAGTGGTTTACCTGCTCGACCCGGTGGGCGCCAGTCGGCGGTCGGCCGCGATGCGGGCCGTTGACGCACTGGTGCACACCACGCACTTCGATCGCGAGTACGCCATCGAGCTCCCGTATTCACCGCCGTTTCTCGAAAAGCACGGCGGCTGGGTGTTGTCGCTCGGCCAGTTTCTGCAGTACGTGGGCAATGAGTTGATGGCGTCGGGAACGGTGCAGTTATGGCCCGGCATGCCGGTGGCGGAAGCGCTGCTCGACGATGCGGGCGAGCGCGTGTGCGGCGTGCGCCTGCTCGACCAGGGCGTGGATCGGGAAGGCCGGCCCGACGCCGGCTACATGCCGGGGATGGATATACACGCCGCGCTGACGGTGGTGGGCGATGGGCCTGTGGGCGCGGTGGGCCGCCAGTTGGACAGACGTTTCGGCCTGCCCGCCGGTCATCATCAGCGCGAATGGGCGCTGGGCATGAAGATGGTGGTCGATCTGCCGGCGGAATGCGATCTGGCGCCGGGGTCAGTGATTCACACGTTCGGCTACCCGGAACCCGAAATCTTCGGCTTCTTCTACGTGCTGCCTGACCACGTGGCCACGGTTGGCATTTTCATGCCTTCGTGGTTCCACAGCCCCATGCGCACCGTCTACCGATACCTGCAACATTACATGCTGCACCCGTATCTGTGGCGCTATTTGAGGGGCGGGAAGCTGCGAAGCTGGGGCGCCAAATCGTTGCAGGAGTCGGGCAAGCGCGGCGAGCCGTTCCTGGTGGGCGAAGGCTACGCGCGCATCGGCGAGGGTTCGGGAAGCACCAACGTGCTGACAGGCTCGGGCGTTGATGAAGCCTGGACCACCGGCGCGCAACTGGCGGAAGCGGTGGTGGAACTGCTGAAGCAGAAATTGCCGCTCAACCGCGAGAACCTGGAACGGGCGTATGTGGCGCGGCGCCGCGCGAGCTGGGTGGAAGAGGAAGGCCGCGTGGCCGAGAAGGCTCGAGATGGCTTCCACCGCAGCGTCATCACCGGCATGCTCGGCATGGCGCTGGCCGGATTCACCCAGGGCAAAGTAACGCTGGGCGGCGAGCCGCAGCTCTTGCCGGATCCGAAGGACTACTACCGGAGCACGATTCCGCCCGCGGAGCTGGAACGCATTCTGGCTGATTGCCGCAACCGCGGCGTCGCCTGCCACGACGCTTTGATGGAACGCTGCGGCTGGCCGGAGATTCCGTGCGACGGGCAGTTGCTGGTCTCGCACCAGGACGCGCTGTTGCTGGGCGGCAAAGTGCAGGCGCCGGGCGGATTCGCGGATCACGTGCGCTTCGTCTATCCGGATTTCTGCGAGCGCTGCGTCGCCAAAATGTGCATCGAGATGTGCTCAGGCCAGGCGATCACGCTGGGCGCGGGTGGAATGCCCACGTTCGACCGCGAGAAATGCGTGCATTGCGGCGGCTGCCTGTGGAACTGCGGCACCTCCCTCGAAGACGACCCGCAGCGCGGCAACATCGACTTCCGCGCCGGAGCCGGCGGCTTTCATTCGGCTGAAAACTGATGCGGGAGGATTGGTACCTAAGCCCCTTGTGGGGCAGGATGGTATCCTGCGCGGCGGTTGATAATCGCCGCGCGCGCCGATTGGCAATCGGTTCGCTGGGTGCCACGTTGCGCCGGCCGCAACCGGCCGGGCTCTGCCCGGCTGCGCCGATTGGCAATCGGCGCGCAGGTTATCAACCTGCCCCACAATAGGAATTCTGAATATGTCGACAACCTTTCAAATCGTAGTTTGTGGAAGCATCGTGCCGGACCCGTTGCAGACGCTGGAACCGGTTACCGGTCCGGCGGGGCCTGCACTCAAGAACGAAATGATGCTGCCGGCGGTGCTGGACCCGTGGGCCGCGCACGCGCTCTATGAAGCCGCGCACCTGGCGGCGGCGCAGCCGGGCAGCAAGGTCTGGCTGGTCAGCATGGGCCCCAAGGCCAAACTGCAACAGGTGATGATGACGGTGGCCCAGAAGGTGCCGTTCGAGCTGGTGGCTCTGGATGGGCCGGCCTCCGGCTTCACCGATTCGTTTGCCACCGCGGCGGCGCTGGCTGGAGCCATCGAAGCCATTCCGGGGCTCGATAAATCGCGGCTGTTGCTGTTCGGCGGCTGGGAATCGGCGTCGCGCGGCGGTGGTTCCACCATCCAGATGACGGCCGAGCGGCTCGGCATCACGGAGCAATTTCAGGGCGTGGACCAGATCGCGGTGCGCGAGGATGTCAGCTTCGAGGTGCTGGAGCGCATCGAAGGCGGCCGCCACCAGGTTTCGGTGTGCGCCGCTCCGCCCGCGGCGCTGGGCTGGGCCACCGGCTTTCTGCCCGAGCCGCGCAACAACCCGCAGGTGGGCATGGCCAATATGAAGACCATCATGCCGGCATTGCAGCGCGCCAGGGAGGCCGCGGCGGCGGATGCCGGCCTGCGGTTCGTTTCCGTCAGCCTGCCCAAGCAGCAGCGCGAGACGCGCATCGAAAAGAACATGACGCCGGAAGAAATCGCGCGCGAACTCGCCGCCTGGATCAAGGAATGATCCGGGGACAATGACACCGGGAGGAATCACATGGAATCCATTTTACTTTTAGCCCACACCGAAGCCGGCGGCGCGCTGGCCAAGCCCGCGCTGGAGGCTCTCACCGCCGCGCTGGCGTTGGGCGGCGAATTGACCGTGGGATTGGCGGGCGGCACCGTGGAGCCCGCCGCCAACATTGCCGCTGCCGCGGGAGCGCGGCGCATTCTGGCCGTCACCGGTGAGCCGTTCACCCAGCCGCGTTATGCGACCGATGCCGCTGCGGCGGAAGCGCTGGCGCGCGCCGCCGGCGCCCCCATTGTACTGGCGCCCGCCACCGCGCGCTGGGCACGCGCGTTGCCCGGCGTGGCGTACCGGCTGGGCGGCCGTATCGACACCCATGCCACGGGGCTGGCCGCGCGGGATGGCGCTCCCGCCGTCACCCGCTGGTTCTACCGGCAGCGGATGGAAGCGGTGCTGACACGCAGCGCACGCCCCTGGATGGTACTGCTCGATGCCGGCTGTTTCGCTCCCTGGAGCGGAGAGGCCGCGGGCGCTGCGCAAGTGGAGTTTGTCGCGGTGGAAGCGCCGCAGTCGCGCACCACGGTCACTGGAATTCGTGCGCCCAAGGCCGATGAGCAGACCATCCGTCCCGACGCCAAGCTGCTGTTCGTGGCCGGCGCCGGCTGGACCAAGAAACAGCCCGATGGCGCGGTGCACGTGGAGGAAGCGCAGCAACTCATCCTCGGCGCCCTTCGCGGCGCCCAAGCATCGCTTGGCGGCAGCAAATCGCTGGTCGATTTAAGCGGCGAGGGCGAGGCCGTGCTGCCCTTCATGACGCATCTCAACCAGGTGGGCCAAACCGGCGCCACGCCGCGCCACCCGAAGGGCCTCTCGACGTGCTGCCACGGCGAAGAGCCGCACGTGGTCGGCTGGCGCTTCGTCACCGAGCGCCGCGCCGTCAACCTCGACCCCAACTGCGGCTGGGCGCGCGGCAAGGCGGACGTCGTCTACGTGGCCGACGCCTTCGCGGTGGTGCGCGAACTGAACCGGCTGCTGGGATAGCACGTGTCGCACGCACTGATGCGTGCTCTGTCGAAACTCATCTCGACATTTCCGGTTCTTTGCGGGCGGCTCGATGCCGCCAGAAATGCCGCCCACTCACGAGTGCGCGCACCACTAGACGTTATTGCTGGCTTCCGTCGCGGCGCTTCAGGGTGGGACGGCCGCTGTCGTCGTCGGTATTCTGGGTGCCGGTGCCGTCGTCCACCGGGCCATTGCCGCTGCCGGGAGCGCGGCGCAGACGCGGCCGGTTCGGGTCTTCCTTGGAATCCACCTTACGGCGGTTGTGCAGCATTGCCAGCCGGGCCTTGACGTCATTGAATTCCGAGGTGTTGACCACGTACTCATCCTTGGGTTTGAATTCGCTCTGGATCTCCTCCTGTGCCGCCTTGATCCGATCATCGTTCATCGGATGGGTCATGAACACCTTGGCGATCGAGCCCGGCTTCTTCTTTTCCATGGTCTCGATTTTTTCGAAGAAGTCGATAAACGCCGTGGGGTCGTAGCCCGCCTTATAGAGGTACTGCAAGCCGAAATGATCGGCTTGCCTCTCTTCGACCCTGGTGAATTGGAGCATGGTCATGGGAATCGCCAAGCCCATCCCCTGGCGGATGGCGTAGCCGGTCCACGTCCAGCCGGTGAAAATCGAACCAGCGATGGCGCCGATCTCCATCATGTCGCCTTTGGTTTGTTGGCGCGTGGCGTGGCGGCAGGCGACGTGGGCAGTCTCGTGCGCCATCACACCAGCCAGTTCGGCTTCGGTATCGGCTTTCAGAATCAGGCCGGAGTTCACAAAGAAGAATCCGCCCGGAAGTGCGAAGGCATTCACTTCTTCGCTATCCAGCACCTTGATGGTGAAGGGCACCTTAGCGTCGGAGTTGCGGACGATATTCTGGCCGATGCGGTTTATGTACTCGGCAATAATCGGGTCGTCAATGACCTTGGCCTGCCGCTCGACCTCGGTTGCCAACTGCTTGCCGAGCGCAATCTCCTTCTCGAGCGAGTAGAAGTTGATGCCACTGCCGACGTCGCGATCCCCAATCGCGTCGGGATCGTTGTTCTTGTTCTTGCTGTCATCGCCACCATACGCACCGCCAGCGAGCAGGCCAAGCGCGGCGAAAATCGTTACAAGAGACGTGAGTTGGCGCTTCATGGGGGAACTCCCTCTACATACACTATACGCCGAACGGCGGCGCGCGGAGCTATCCGTCCACTCATTTAACGTGGCGGCGCGGCGTGTGGTTTCAGCTAAGAACGGCGGTTTCAGTACAGGCCCAGGCTGATGACCTTGCCAGCAGGATCCACCAGGACGTCAAGCCGCCGGTCCATGTAGGAGTAGAACTTGCGGCCCTTATTCGCCTCGGTGGCGCTGACCTCGCCGCCCCACTGGCGGCGGCATTCCTGCCAGGTCATGTTCTGCGGATAAACGAAGACGGTTCGCAACAGGCCGGTGCCGGACTCGAAGTCCAGCTCCAGTTCCTTGTAACGGCCGGTGGGATCGGAAAACGCATAAATGCGGCCGTTGACGGTCTGGTTGTCGCCGTATGCCGGGCGCTCGCGCACCGGCTGGCCGAGCAGAAAACGGGCGTCGTCAGCCGTCCACTCGCCGATCATTTTCTGGCAAAAGAGCGCGCTGTTCTGTTCGAAGGCCGGGGGATAAAACACCTTCGTGGAGGTGGGCGAAGCGTCTCCGGCCGCCGTTGTTTTGCCGCCCGTCCTGGCTGAATCCGCCGCGGCCGGAAGGCTGGGCTTGCCGGCGTCCGTCTTTTGCGCGGGTGTTCCCGGCAGCTCCACCACAACATCGCCTTGGTCCTGATCCTGGTCTTGGTCCCTGACAGCGGATGGCGCCGGGGCGGACCCATGTTTTGGGTTGTCCGGCGCGTTCGCCGCCATGGCCAGCCAGCCGGCCATAAGGCAAACCGCGATAAAGGAAACCCTTTTCATACCAGCCTCCGCAGACACAACTGTATACCCTTTAAAATAGTCGATCGGGAACGGGGTTACGAGCCCGAATTTGGCAAGCAGCACGATGTTGACGAAAGTTAGGGTCCTTGCTCAATCGCCATAAGTCGCGGCTATCACTGGTGTTGGCCCCCGAAAAGGTTCTCGACGAAACTGCGTTCGATGGGCCAATAGCCGTATACCCGCCTGCCACCGCTGCGAAAACTGCCTGCGGCAAGCACGCCACTTAAGTCGGCCGGGTTCGGGCTCTGATCCTCGCGGGCAATCATCTGGCGCAGCACGCTGGTGACACGGGTGAGCTCGAGCGCGGCGTCGGCGGCATCGATTTCATCGCGGCAGAGCACGTCCAGTTTAGCGGCCAGCCGCTGGCCCTCGGGTGCAAAGGCCAGGGTGACGCTTTCCGCCTCGCTCAAACTGTGCGCGAACATACGGGTGCCGGTGGGCAGATTGTCGCCGGACCGCAGCATGGCGACCGGCACGGACAGCCACAGCGGCTCCGCAGGCGGAACGGCGGGCGGGCCGGGGGCCGGCGCGGCCAGGCGCAAGACGGCCGACCGGTCGGGGCTCACCGCCAGCGCCATCAGGCCGGAGCGCAGCGGAAAGAACGAAATCTGGCGTTCCGGCAGGCTGCCTTGCATACGGCAAAGATCGCGCTCGCAGCGGCCGCCCTGCTCCGCCACGTAGGCGCGCAGCCGGGGCCAATCGAAGCGCCCCTCGAGCAGCAGAAACTTGCCGGTGGGCGCGAAGGCCGCCAGCGCCCGGTCCAGGTCGCGCTGGTAGTTGAAGTTGGTCTTGCGCACGAAAGCCTGGTATTCGGGGTCCTGGCCTGCCTGGGAGCCGTCCAGCAGTTGCAGAATGCCGGCCCGCCGCAGCGCCCGGAAATCGATGGAAACGACCAGCGCGTTATCGGCGGGCAGCCGTTGGAGCAGCCGGGCGGTAGTGAACGGCCGCGACCGGTACCACCCGATGCCGGCGATCAAAAGCGCGGCGGCGGCCAGCACCGCTCCCAGCCAATAGATGCGGGTCCTCGATCTCACCCCACCAGTATCACACCAGCCGAGTCGTCCAAAGCCCGCCGGTTCCGCACGGCCGGGCTGCCTCGCTCCCGCCTTTGCTATCCTCATTAATTAACCAGCGGACGCGCTTTCCGCCGGGCCCACCCATGCACAAGCTTCTGGCACTCAATCGCAGCGAAATCGCGATTCGCATTCTGCGCGCGGCCAACGAGCTGGGTTTGCGCACGGTCGCTGTCTACTCGCAGGAAGACCGCCTGGCGTTGCATCGCTTCAAGGCCGACGAAGCGTACCTCATCGGCGAGGGCAAAGGCCCGGTGGAGGCCTACCTGGATGTCGAAGGCATTCTGGAACTGGCAAAGGAGAAGGGCGTTGACGCCATCCATCCCGGCTACGGTTTTCTTTCCGAGAACCCGGAGCTGGCGCGCGCCTGCGACCGCGCCGGCATCACTTTCATCGGCCCCAGCGCGGAGTTGCTGGAACTGCTGGGCGACAAAACCGCGGCGCGGCGCCTGGCGGAAAAAGCCGGCATTCCGGTGGTGCCGGGCACCAAGCAGCCGCTACGCCATTACAAGCAGGCGGAGAAGGTCGCCGGCGAAATTGGATTTCCGCTCATCATCAAGGCGGCTTTTGGCGGCGGCGGCCGCGGCATGCGGGTGGTGGACAAGCCGGCCGATTTCGCCGAGCGTCTGGAAGAGGCGCGCCGCGAAGCCGGAGCGGCTTTCGGCAACGACGCCGTTTTCCTGGAGCGCTTCGTGCGCCGCGCCCGCCACATCGAGGTGCAGATCCTGGGCGACCGCCATGGCAACATTCTGCACCTTTACGAGCGCGATTGCTCAGTGCAGCGCCGCCATCAAAAAGTAGTGGAAGTGGCGCCGGCGGTTTCGCTCGATCCGGCACTTCGCGCTGCTTTGGCCGAAGCCGCAGTGCGCCTGGCGCGCGCCGCCGGCTATTACAACGCCGGCACGGTGGAATTCCTGGTGGACGCCGAATCGGGCGAGTGGTACTTCATCGAGGTCAACCCGCGCATTCAGGTGGAACACACGGTCACCGAGATGGTGACCGGAATCGACCTGGTGCGCTCGCAGATCCAGATCGCGCAAGGTCTGGAGCTGCACGGCGTTGAGATGGATATGCCCCGCCAGGAGCGAATCCCGCTGTACGGCTACGCGATGCAATGCCGCATTACCACGGAGGACCCCGCCAACGGCTTCGTGCCGGATTACGGCAAGCTATCCACTTACCGCTCGCCGGCCGGATTCGGCATCCGGCTGGACGGCGGCTCGGCGTACTCGGGCGCGGTGATCACGCCCTATTACGATTCCCTGCTGGTGAAGGTGACCGCCTGGGGACGCACCTTCCGCCAGGCGTGCCAGCGCATGGACCGCTCGCTGCGCGAGTTTCGCGTGCGCGGCGTCAAGACGAACATTCAGTTTCTGGAAAACGTGGTCAACGACCCGGAATTCCAGGCCGGCCAGGCGACTACGCGCTGGCTGGAGGAGAACCCGGCGCTGTTCCGCTTCACGCCGCGCCGCGACCGCGCCACCAGGCTGCTCAGCTACCTGGCGGACGTGATCGTCAACGGCAACCCGGCAGTAGCCGGCAAGCCGCGGCCCACGCGCTGGGATGCCGCGCCGGTGCCGCCGCACGTGGCGGCCGCGCCGCCCGACGGCACGCGCCAGTTGCTCGATAAATTGGGACCGGAAGGGCTTGGCGCGTGGGTGGCCGCCGAGCGCCGCCTGCTGATCACCGACACCACCTTCCGTGACGCTCACCAGTCCCTCCTCGCCACCCGCGTCCGCACCTACGACATGCTGCGCATCGCCAACTTCGTGGCGCACCGCCTGCACCATCTGTTCAGCCTGGAAATGTGGGGCGGAGCGACTTTCGACGTGGCCATGCGGTTCCTGCACGAGGACCCGTTCGTTCGTCTGCGGCGCCTGCGCGAAGCCATCCCCAATATCTGTTTTCAGATGCTGCTGCGCGCCTCCAACGCCGTCGGCTACACGGCGTACCCGGATAACGTGGTGGCCGAGTTCATCTACGAAGCCTCCGCGCAGGGAATCGACATCTTCCGCATTTTCGACTCGCTCAACTGGCTGCCGAACATGAAAGCGTCCATGGAGGCCGTGCGCAAGACGCGCTCGGTGTGCGAGGCCGCCATCTGCTACACCGGCGATATTCTGGACCCGGCGCGCGACAAGTATTCGCTCGCCTATTACGTCCGCATGGCGAAGGAGCTGGAGCGGATGGGCGCGCATATGCTCGGCATCAAGGACATGGCGGGGTTGTGCCGTCCCTATGCGGCCGAGAAACTGGTGAAGGCGCTGCGCCAGGAAATCGGCATCCCCATCCACTTCCACACCCACGATACCAGCGGCATCAACGCCGCCTCGGTCCTCAGGGCCGCCGACGCGGGAGTCGATATCGCTGACGCCGCCATTGCCTCGATGAGCGGGCAGACCAGCCAGCCCAATCTCAATTCCATCGTGGCCGCGCTCGAACACACGCGGCGCGCGACCGGCCTTGACCTGGATGCGTTAAATAGGTGCGCGGACTACTGGGAAGCGGTGCGCGAGTTTTACGCGGCGTTCGACACCGGCCCCAAGTCCGGCAGCGCCGAGGTCTATCTCCACGAGATGCCCGGCGGCCAGTACACCAACCTCAAGGAACAGGCTGAATCGATGGGCCTGGGCGCGCGCTGGCACGAGCTGGCGCGCGCATACGCCGACGTCAATCTGGCCTTTGGCGACATCGTCAAGGTCACGCCGTCCAGCAAAGTGGTGGGCGACATGGCGATCTTCCTGCTGAACCACAACATGACCATGGAGCAATTCGAGCTGCTCACGCCGGAGCACAACCTCACGCTGCCCAGCTCCGTAATCGACATGTTCATGGGCGCGTTGGGCGAGCCCGAAGGCGGCTGGCCGAAAAAGCTGCAAGCCATCATCCTGCGCGGCGCCAAGCCGCACAAAGGGCGCCCGGGAGCGCATTTGCCCAAGGTGGACCTGCAGGACACCGCGGCCATGGTCGAAAAGAAAATCGGCCGTCTGCCGGCCCACGACGAGGTGCTCAGCTACCTGATGTATCCGGAGGTCTTCGTAAAGTGCGCGCACAATCGCCAGGCGTGGGGCGACGTGGCGGTGCTGCCGACGCCGCAATTTTACTACGGTCTTGGACCGTCTGTCGATGTTGCAGTCGAGATCGAGCCCGGCAAGACTTTGGTGGTGAAGTTTCTCACTGTAGGGGAACCGCACCCGGATGGCACGCGCACGGTCTTCTTCGAGCTCAATGGGCAGCCTCGTGAGGTCACCGTGCGCGACCGCAGCCTGGACGTGAAGCAACGCTCCACGCCCAAGGCCGATCCCAATCAGCCCGGCCAGATCGGCGCTCCCATTCCCGGCGTGGTGTCGACCGTCGCGGTGCAGATGAACCAGGTGATCGAAAAAGGCGAACGCCTGTTGGTGATGGAAGCGATGAAAATGCAGAGCACGGTTTACGCGCCCGTTGCCGGCCGGGTGACCCAGGTTCTGGTACAGCCGGGCCAGCACGTGGAGGCCAAGGACTTGCTGCTGGTGATTGAGTAAGAGCGTGGCCGTCGCGCCCGCCCGCGCCACGCCGGCCGTATGAATTGTGAGACATGCGAGGAACGAAGTCCTGCTCCACGCCTCCACGATGAACCAATAGGGAGCCCACGATGACGATCGCCAACCAGGGCCTTAGCCCGGCCGACTTGGTGGAAATGGCTGCGGCAGCGCTGCTGGCGTTGGGCGTGCTGATTTGGCAGCCGTGCCTCGCGCCGCTGGCGCGGCGCTTCGAGACACGCACCGGTTGGTTGATGGTTTTCTTCGCTGCGTTGCCGGTGCTGCTGCGGCTGGCGCTGCTGCCGCACCATCCTGCGCCGACTCCCGATCTCTACGATGAATTCAGCCACCTGCTGGAGGCGGACACGTTGCGGCACTTCCGGCTGGCCAATCCGCCGCACGCGCTGTCGCAGTTTTTCGAAACCTTCTTCGTCTTGCAGCGGCCGGCGTATGCCTCGATTTATCCGCCTGGCCAGGGGCTGGCGCTGGCCGTTGGATGGACGCTGTTCGGCCATCCCTGGGCTGGCGTGCTGCTGGCTACGGCGGCGTTCTGCGGCCTCTGTTATTGGATGCTGCGCGGGTGGGTGAGCCCGCAGTGGGCGCTGGTTGGCGGCCTGCTGGCGGTGATCGAATTCGGGCCACTCAACCAGTGGATGAACGATTACTGGGGCGGGGAGTGGATTGCGGCTGCGGGCTGCCTGGTGTTCGGCGCGCTGCCTCGTCTGCGCGCGGCGCCGCGGCGTCGCGATGCCATCCTGCTGGGCCTGGGCCTGGCGATGCACCTGGTCACGCGGCCCTATGAGTCCATCTTCCTGTTCCTGGCGGTGGCGCTGTTCTGGGCGCCCTGGCGGCGGGCGGAGTTGCGCGCCGTGTCGAAGTTTCTGCCGCACCTGGCGTTGCCGGTGGTGCTCGCCGTGGCGCTGCTGGCCGTCCAGAACAAGCAAGCCACGGGAAGCTGGACCACCATGCCGGAGGCGCTGAGCCAATATCAGTACGGCGTGCCCGCGGCGTTGACCTTCCAGGCCAAAGTAACGCCCCATGTGCCGCTCACCGAGCAACAAGTGATGGACTACAAGATGCAGCGGTCCTTCCTGGGCGAGCGCACGGAAACGCTCGGGTCGTATCTACTGCGCCTGGAATACCGCGTGCGCTATTACCGCTTTTTCTTTCTGGCGCCGCTCTACCTGGCGCTGCTGGCGTTTCTGTTTGCGATTCGCGAGCGCCGCTTCCAATGGGCGGCGCTGACGCTGGCCCTGTTCGCTCTGGGAACGAATTTCTTTCCCGCGTTCCAACTGCACTACGTGGCCGCCGTCACCTGCCTGTTCGTGCTGGTTTCGGTGGAGGGGCTGGAGCGCATATCGCGCCGGCTGCCGGAAGCTGCGCGCCTGCTGGTGCTGTTGTGCACAGCGCAATTCGTGTTCTGGTATAGCCTGCACGCTTTTTTCGACACGGCCGAATGGTCAACGGCGGTGCGCCGCTATGAGACTTGGGACTCGATCAACCATGGCGATCCCGAGCGCCGCATTTTTGTCAACCGGCAGCTCGACCGCGTGCCGGGAAAACTGCTGGTCTTTGTGCGCTACTCGCCGCGGCACATCTTCCAGGACGAGTGGGTGTACAACCGCGCGGCGATCGATCAATCGCGTGTCGTGTGGGCGCGCGACCTCGGAGATGCGGAAAACCAGCAACTGCTGCGCTACTACCCGTACCGCACGGCGCTGCTACTGGAGCCGGATGCGCAGCCACCGGGCCTGACCGCGTACCGGCCGCAGGTGCCGTAGCCAAAAGGCGGCAAGCCGTCGCAAACAGGGCAAGCCGTGTTCCACTTTCTTCAGTAGATAAAAAGCTCCGAAATTCTCAAAAAAGTACCGGAACCTGCCAGGTACGCCCAGAACTGCGACGCCCGCGCATTCGGCCGCACTTCATAGGCGCATGACAGAAACATTGGCGCTGCTGGCGATCGGCATCGGCTTGCTGGCGGCCTGCGCGATCATCATGGAGACTGCCCGGGTGATGGCGCGCGTTCGCATCCGCAGGCGGCGCAGGCTGCTGCGCCTTGCTTCCGTCGTCACAGGGTTGCAGCCGGTCTCGCCGCACGACCAGCTCTCTTAATCGCAGCTAGAGGCCAGCCAAACGCGCGGTCTGCCGCATCCTGTCACGCCGCTGCACAGGCCAATTTGTCGGCGCGTTCCTGGTTGAGGCTGCCCACCGAGCCGGCTAAGCGCACTGCCATCACGGTTCGATCGGCGGGCTGACTCGCGCCATCGCCGTGCCGCGCAACGGCTTCGAGGATACGCTCCACCAGGATCTGCGGCGGTTCGTCACGGTGGTCCCGCAGCGCATCCACCACACCAGCTTCACCCAAGACGCGGCCGGTGCGGTCCACGGCGTCGGCGACGCCGCCGGTGAATGCAATCAGCACATCGCCAGGACCGAGAGCAAGGGTTCGCTGCTGGTACACCGTCCTGCTGGTGAGTCCGAGCACGGTTCCTGTAGGCTCCAGACGGTGGACGCGCCACCGGTTGGCGCGCAACAGAAGCGCCGATTCGTGGCCGGCGCTGAGGTAGCGCAGCACGCGCCGAAGCGGGTCGATGCAGGCGCAAAAGAGGGTCGTCAGCGAACCATCCGAAGCAACATCGCACAGCGCGCGGTTGAGCCGGGAGGCCGCCGCAACGAGGGCCCCGGGACCGCCGGCGTCAATTCCTCGGAAGTGCGCCCCAACAGCCGTCATCGCCGCACGGGAAGACATGCCCGGCCCGGGTGTTTCCCCAATAGAACCGAGCAGCCGGCGGCCATCGAGCGGGATGAACTCGAAGAAGTCGCCGGAGGCGTTGCCGGCGGGCAGGCAGGCGCCGTAGTAGTCCAGGTGGGGAATCGATCCGTCTTCCATTCCGTGCGCAGGCTGGAAAACCAAAGACGAATCTTCGCTAATTGGTGGAGGGACAAATGGAACCAAGGCTGAATGCGGATTTCGAGTGCTCATACCAGATTGACGCACCAAGCAGCGCCAGCGTCGAGACCGAAGGTGAATTCTCGGTGAAGATCTGCTGAAGTCTGTGCGCTTGTGCACCGTGCCTGAAGCACACAGTGTGCCGGCACGGACGCCTCAGAAGTGCTGGCGCAAATCCTCGAACCGGTCCACCACCAGCAGGCGGCCATCGGCTTCGGCAATCTCCTGCTTCTCCAGAACCCAGGTGTGAGCATGGGGGACGAAGACCGCGCGCAAACCCGCGGCCAGAGCTGGATTGATGTCGGACTTAGGGCTGTTGCCAATCATCCACGTGCGCGCCGGCTCCATGCCGCGTTCGGCCACCAGCCGGCGGTATGCGTCGCGGTCCTTTTCTTTGACGATGGCGGTGTGTTGAAAATATTTTCCCAGGCCGGAGCGCTCGATCTTGAGCGTCTGCTCGTCGGGATGACCTTTGGTGAAGAGCGTCAGGTCGTGGCGCGCGGCCAGGTAGGCGAGCGTTTCGGAGACGCCGGCGATGGTCTCCACCGGGCACTCGAGGATGCGCGCAGCGAACCCCATCACCGTCTCCAGATCTTCCGGCCGAATCTCGCGCTCGGCCAGCCGCTCGTACGTGTGGCGAAGATTGCGACCGAAATTGAGAGAGCCATAGCCGTGAATACGGGCGTTGGCTTCCTCAATGGTGTCGAGGACGGCGCGAATCTCGCGTGGCGTCAGCGTCGAGTGATCGAGGAACTCGACAAAGTCGTCGAACGCGCGCTCGAAATAGATGTTGTTCTCCCACAGCGTATCGTCGGCGTCGATGATAAGGAATTGGGGCGTCATTTTTCAGATCGGGGAGCCAGGCGGAACGGGACCTCGAAGACCGCGTCCACGTCAACCGGTATTCCGTCGCGTTTGGCTGGCTCGAACTGCCACTTGGCCAACGCGTCGGCCGCGCTGCGGTCGAGACGCCGATCGACTCCGCGAATAATTTCGATTGCATCCACGTGTCCGTCTTTGCGGATCACCGCGAACAGGCGGACCGTTCCCTCGACGCGGTCCACTACCAGATCGCGATAGTACTTAGGGTCAACTTTGTGCAGCGGAACGGGCGACGACATATTGGGCGGCGGTGCTCCCTCCAGCGGCTGGCGCTCGGCGAACCATACCAGCCAGCTTCCCGAAAAGCTTGTGGTGTTGGGCATCTGAACGGAGATGGTGTATACGGCGCGGCCCGCGAACCGCGGATCGGGTGCATCGGCGGCGCGGGCGGCTGAGCCGGCGGCGGGTGGCCGCGCGCTGGCGCGGCCCGCGAGCATTTCCGCCACGATTCTTTCGCGCGTCATGGGGCGAAGCACAGCGAGCATCGCCGCGTTGGCATCTTGCGTGGAGCCATGCGCCATCAGACCGGGCACAGCGACCTTCGCGGCCGCAGGGGCTGCCGCACCTCCTTCCGGCTTGAGGCGCGGGCCGGCGGAGAAGCCTGCCTGATGCGCTCCCGGCGGCTCGGGAATCTTGGGGGTATCGACCGGCATGAGGCTCACAATAGCCAGGGTGGACCGCGGCGCTGTTGGTGTCACGACCGTGGCGCCGGCGGCAGCCAGCACAGGTTCGGCGGCGGGCTTTACCTTTTTATCAGGCGGCGCGCGAAAGCCGTGCGGAATGCGCGGCAGATCCGCCGGCGGGGCGGCCATCGCCACCACAGGTGCCGCCGGCAGGGCTGTCAGCGGAGCCTCGGTTTTGCGCAGCGTAGGAGGGATGAACGGCAGCGGGCGCGGGCGCGGCGCCGCCATGTTGAGCGCAAGCTCCCGCGGCGCGGCGGGCTCGAGGATCTGGGGCGCGGCCGGCAACGGGCGCTGCGTCAGTGGCCGCGCGTGGTCGAGCGGCGGCGCGAACTTGCGGACGCGCTTTGGCGGCGCGATCGCCAGCAGGTTGGGCATCTTGAGGGGTCGCGGCAGCGGAATCTCCGGGCCGGGAACGCGGATCAGTTGCGGCGGCCGCGGCAGCTCCATTTTCCCCGCCACAATCTGCTGCTGAAACCGGCGGCGCGCGCGCGGTGGCTTCGCCTCCTGCGGCTCGGCCGGCTTAATCTCCGGCAGCTTGTCACGCAGATTGTACCAGATGATGTGCGCTTCGTAGGGCCGGATCTCCCGGTTGTACACGGGGCGCGGGTCTTCGAGCGGTGCAGCCGGGCTGAGCACCACGGCCATGAATGCCGCCAGATGAAGCAACCCCGAAGCCGCGAATGCGGGTGACCGGGAGCGCGCCCCGCCGCGCCGGATCAGCACCTTCACGTCACAGCTCCCTGCGCGAACCGCCAAACCCGTTGGTTGGCGCGACCCCCTGCACGTGCTCAATCGCACGCCGCCGCGGAACGTAATCCGCCAGGTATTGGTTCAGTTGCTTGAGCCGCGAGGCTTCCGACCGCTGCCGCAACAGCGCACTCAGAAAATCGAGGTCGGGCAGAATCTGCGCCAGTTGAAAACTGAGCTGTGGGTCCGCCAAGTCGGGCTCGCCGCGGTCCTGAGACCCACCCAGCTTCTGCAGCAAGCGGAAATGGCGCAGCACTTGTTTGCGGATTTCGGGCTCCGGCGGCGCGGCATCCTCGTCGTCGAAGTAGCGCACCTCGGCCCGCAAGTAGTCCAGCTTTTCATCGAGCGATACGATTTCGAAACGCCTCCGGCCGCGAGTCACAATATCCATGCGCCCATCGGGATACCGATCGACCACCTTTTCCACCGCCACGCTGCAACCGGCGGCGGCGATGCCCTGTTTGCGGGCAAGCACGATGCCAAATTCGTCTTCCTGCCGGATCGCTTCCCCAACCATGAGCTTGTAGCGCTCTTCGAAAATGTGCAGAGGCAGGCGCGTTCGCGGAAAAACGACAACCCGTAAGGGGAACAACGGGAGCAGCCGCGAAGGCATGGTACTATTATGGCGTTTCGGCGAAAGACCGGCAAACAAAAACGCCTGGCGCCCGTCACGCGCGCCGGCGGACGAAGTGTTCGTTGGCCGGCCCGTGGCCATGAGGATTGAAGGCAAAGTCGCGATCGTCACCGGCGCTTCGGAAGGCATTGGAGCGGCGTGCGCCGCTGAGTTCGCTCGCGCCGGCGCCAGGCTCTCGTTGTGCGCCCGCTCCGAAGAGGGATTGCGGCACGCCGGCGGCGCGCAGGCGCTGGTAACCGCGGGCGACCTGACCGACGAAGACGTGCGGCGGCAGTTAGTGGAGCGGACGCTGGAGCGGTTCGGCGCCATCGATATCCTCATCAACAACGCCGGCATCGGCTTGTACATTCCCTCCTGGGAAGCGCCGGAGGCGGAAGTGCGCCGCCTGATGGAGCTGAACTTTTTCGCATTGCTGGGCCTCGTCCAGCTTGTCGCGCCGCACATGCGCGCGCGGCGGAGCGGAACCATCGTCAACGTGGGATCGATCGGCGGCAAGGTCGTGCTTCCCTGGATGACGGTGTACAGCGCGTCCAAATACGCCGTCGGCGCGCTCACCGAGGGGTTGCGCATGGAACTGCTCCGCGATGGCGTCCGCACCATGTTGGTGTGCCCCGGCTACGTGCTCACCGAATTTCAGCGGCACAGCGTGGGCGAAGTTCCGCCGGCGGTGGTGAGCGGCCGGCGTTTCGCCATCACGGCCGCTCAATGCGCCGCCGATATCCGCCGCGGCGTGGAGCGCGACGCGCGCACGGTGATGTCGCCGCGCGTGGGTTGGCTGCTGGTGGCGCTGGCGCGTATGCTGCCTAGCGCCGTGGAAGTGCGTATGGCGCGCATGAATGGAACGGCATGAACCTGCGGCTCAAGCAGACTCCGGGCATTTACCTGTTAGGCTTCATGGCCTGCGGCAAATCCACCGTGGGACGCCACCTGGCGCGCCGGGTGGGCTGGAATTTCTTCGATTTGGACGACGAAATCGAGGCTGCGGAGAAAACCGCCATTGCGCAGATTTTCGATACCCGCGGCGAAGCCGAGTTCCGGCGCATCGAAAGCGAGATGCTGGCGCAGCACGTGCGCTCCATCGAGCACGGGCGGGCGGCCGTGCTGGCGCTGGGCGGCGGCGCGTTCCTCGCGCCGGCCAACCGCGAGCTGGTGGCAAGTAACGGCGTCAGCGTCTGGTTGGATTGTGATTTCGAGCGCATCGCGCGGCGCGTGGCGTGGGCCACCCATCGGCCGCTGGCGCGCGACCCGCAGCAACTTGCGGCGCTGTTCAACGAACGCCGCGACATCTACCGGCTCGCCGACGTGCACATTCCGGTCGAGACCGACGATCCGGACGCCGTGGCCACCGCCATTCTGGCGCATTCTTTCTTCCAATGACTCGCCGCTCGCTGCGGCACCAGGCAGCCGCCATTTTTCGTGCAGCGCTGCGGGCGGCCGATCCGCACGATGCGGTGCTGCGTTACCTGGCGCGGCATGACTATTCCCGCTTCCGCCACCTCTACGTGATCGGTGCCGGCAAGGCGGGCGCTTCCATGGCGCGTGCGGCCGAGCGCGCGCTGGGGTCCATGATCACTGGCGGCCTGGTCAACGTCAAGTACGGCCACGTCGCCAAACTGCGCCGCATCGAATTGAACGAATGCGGCCACCCGGTGCCGGATGAGCGCGGCGTGGCCGGCGCGGAGCGCATCGTGGCCATCGCTTCCGCCGCCGGCGTGGGCGACCTGGTCCTGTGCCTGATTTCCGGCGGCGCCTCAGCGCTGATGCCGCTGCCCGCGCCGCCGGTCACGCTGGCCGAAAAGCAGGAGGTCACGCGCCTGCTGCTGGCATCGGGCGCGGATATCCACGAGATCAACGCCGTCCGCAAACATTTGTCGGCCATCAAGGGCGGGCAACTGGCGCGCCTGGCCCGGCCGGCCGCGGTGGAAGCGCTGCTGGTTTCCGATGTCATCGGCGACAACCTGGATGTGATTGGCTCCGGCCCGGCCGCGCCCGATCGGTCCACGTTTGCGGACGCAGCGGAAGTTCTCGATCGATATGGCATTCGCGACAAGGTTCCGGCCGCAGTGCGCGTGCACATCGATCAAGGCGTGGCTGGCGCGATTGAGGAAACTCCCAAGCCCGGTGACCGGATTTTTGCGCGCGTCCGCAACACGGTGCTGGGCGGCAGCCGCTTGGCGCTCGATGCGGCGGCGCGCCACGCGCGGCAACTTGGCTTTCGTACATTGGTTCTTTCGAGCGCGATCGCCGGCGAGACACGCGACATCGCGCGCATGCATGCGGCGATCGCGCGCGAGGTGGCGGAAACTGGCCGGCCGGTGAAGCCGCCCGCGTGCATCATCACCGGCGGCGAAACCACGGTCACCCTGCGCGGCGGCGGTCTGGGCGGCCGCAACCAGGAATTCGTGCTGGCGGCAGCGCTGGATATCGCGGGCCTCGACAACGTGGTGGTGTTCAGCGCCGGCACGGATGGCACCGATGGACCCACCGATGCGGCCGGCGCCATCGCCGACGGAGACACGCTGCGCCGCAAGCCGGACGCCCGCCGCTACCTGGATGCCAACGATTCGTACCATTACTTCGAAGCGCTGAGTGACCTGGTGATTACAGGGCCGACCAACACCAACGTGGCCGATGTCAGAATCTTCTTAATCGGGCGGCGCGCATGAGCTTCTGGCGGAAGGAAGTAATCGACTTCGCACTTAGCCACGAAACCGTCCGGCAGATGGACGTGCACCGCGCCTGGATCGAGCGCGAACCCGCCAATCCGCGGCCTTATTACTACCTGGCGCAGTTCTATCGCATGGAGAACCGCGTGGAACAAGCGCTGGGGCTGTTATTGGAAGCCGTGCGCCTGGACGCCGCTTTTGCGGATGCCCACGTGGCGCTCGCCGAGTTATACGCCGTTCGCGCCGATTACCCCGCCGCCTGGCGCCACGCCCGGTTAGCCGAGCAAAACGGCAACCCCCGCGGGGTGGAGTTACTCAGGCGGCATGGGGTGGAAGAGTGACTTCCGGAGCGGGTCATTGCTTCGGGACGGGTCGCAGCTTGATGTTCAGTGTCTTAACTTGTCCGGGCTTCATGGTCAGCGGCCCGGCTTGGTCCGAGTCAGGGTAGGGAGCGTAATGCCAGGTTTGGTAGCCGTTTGCGTTGACTTCGAGGCCAACCTGGCGGTCCGACGGCACTAACAGCGGGTCGCCATAACCCGAAAGAACATCACCCGGGTCGGTCCAGTCCCACATGCGGACGGCCGCTGTCACCGGTTGCCCCGATACCGCGTCCGTAACCACCAGCTTGAGAGTGCCTGCCTTGGGACCTAAAACGACCCGCACTTCTTCAATCGGGACCGCGGCCGTCAAAACAGCGTGAACGTCAGTGCGATTGTAATAAATCTTGAAATCTTGGGTTGGATATGCTTCAGACTCCTTGCTTGCTCTGACAATATAGTCTCCCCACGGCAGGTGATCCATCTCGAACCGGCCGTCCTTGTCAGTCCAGACCCACCGTTTGCTAGCTCCGCCGACCGGGGAGGGGCGGACCTCCGCCTCCACGACCGGGACACCGTCTTCGTTGACCACGATCCCGCGGATAATTCCCGTGGCATTCTGGTTGCTATTCTGCGCGGCATTCTGGGCGAACGCGCCAGGAAGCGAAGTGCCTAGCAGGCACGCTGAGATCAGGAATATTGCGAAACTTCTTGCTCTTGTCGTCATTGACAGCCTCCTCCCGGTATCACCGTCCCCTTCGCCATGCCGGTCGGGCTCGCCAAGCTAGTGACGCTGTTGTTTATGTTAACGGCGTTGGTGTAAACATAGCCCGACAATGTCCCAAGCGTAGTCTTGACTCCGGTTATCACCGCGAGCCCGTACCAGGCGTCCGAATTGACGGGGTAGCCGCAACCAACCGGCGTGAAGTCCTGGTTGAGCGACCAATTGTCGATGAACTGGCCACTTGAGGAGGTCATCCCAGGCAACCCGCGAGCCGTTATCTGCATCGGAGGCACGTTCTGGTCATACTTGGTTGGTCCGGAATTCGCGCTCCCGAGGTCGGGGACCTCACAAATGCCGATCACGCCCACATTGGCATTTTGTGTCATGACCTGGTACGTCACCTTCCGCTGCACGGAGGAGCTACAGCCGGGGCAGAGGTTAGTGTAGTCCGACACGACCACCATTTTACAGGGGTTTCCGCCGCCCACGACCGTGGCGGTGTTTGAGCCACTACCAGAGCCCCCCGACCCGCCCGAGCCGAAGTTGTTGCCGGATCCGCCGGGCGTCACAGTTACCGTCACGGTTTCTCCGCCCGGGTCGCTGGGGTCGATCGTGACCGTGCCGTAGATGGTTGTGCCTGTGGAAGTCCCCGACGTGGTCCAGGAAACGTAACTGTCGCCGCTGAGCGAAACGCTGGGGCTGGTGCCAAAGTTCGTTCCCGTGATCGTGACCGGAGTGCTGGTGCCGGCCTGCCACGTGTCCGGCGAGATGGAGGTGACGGTCGGCACAGGCGGAGTGTAAGACTGCGAGGCCTGGGTCTCGAGGCCGATTTGGTCCCCCGTGGTATCGAAAAACGCGTAATGGTTGCTCTGTTCCGTGTAGGTTCCGGCCTGGCTGGCTTGCGCCGTTAGCGTCAACTGAGCGTCGAAGGAACCGCTGGCGCTTGTATAAGCTCCGGTTTGCAGGATCTCGGAGAACACCGACGTGCTCGGCGACGGAATCGACGGCGGCTGGCAAGCGTAAGGGTTACCGTCACTGTTATCCTCGCACTCTATTTGGTTGATGCCGATTCCCCAGTTCGCTTCGGTGTTGGCGTTGACCGTGATCTGGCCGTTTGGACTGATCGACAGTGACGAAGTGGCAACGACGTATTCACAAAACTGGGTGTAACTGTTTAGCGCGGTGCAATTGTAATACGATTGAGACCCGCCCGGCTGCGCGAGCCCGGCGCCAGGAGCGAGGAGGGCCGCGCACACCGCCAGCGCCGCTGGGGCGAAGATATTGAAAAAGCGCATCGATATTCCTCCGTATCCCCTCAGTGGGCCCACTTCATGTTCGCCACCACAGTTGTGTGAACGTAGTTGGCCAGCGCCTGAGCGCCGGGGGCGCCCAGCTTCACCGGGACCTGCGCGATATGGTCATTGACCATGGCATTGTATTGTTTGAACAGGTTGCTGAGCTGCACCACCTGGGCCCAGGTTGCTTTTCCTCCCGCCGCTTGCTGGGCGTACACTTCCTTCATCACTGCCTCTCTGGCGCTGATGTAGGCGGCTTTCGCCTGGGCGAAATCCTGCGCAATTGCCACCAAAGCAGCATATTCGACATTGGTCAGGCCGGCTGCCTTGGGAATCTGCGACCGGCACCAGGCGCTTGACGCGTTGCCTGCGCCTTGCGCCGCATCTGCCTGTGACGCTTGGCTTTCCAGTGAGACTATGTTCCGGAAAAGAGCTTGGTAGGGCAGATATATACTTGACTAATACGTGATTTTGGGGTACGATTGAAGTATGGAAAGCCCATACGAACCCCAAACCCTTCAAGAGGCAATCGTCTATTTCTCGAACCCTGAGAACTGCCTGACCTACC
>JBAVEN010000088.1:0-46096 GCA_049587755.1 Bryobacteraceae bacterium
GCAGGTTTCGGTGGCCGCAAAATGCGATTTGCTGACCGTGGAGCGGTCGAGGGTGGCGGGGATGCTGGGCAGTTCAATCCAGTGCCGTCGAGCGGTTCTGAGGCCGTTTGCGTGCGAATGCGACCACGTTTTGTCTGGAAGAACAGCTCGGATGGGTGGCGGCGATGCGGTCTCCGTTCAGGCGCAAGGTCGAGAAAATGATCGAGGAGGAAAGGAAGAAGGCGAAGCGGTGAAAATGGGCGGTGTGGGTGGCGGCGTTGAGCGCTATGTGAATCCATCCGGCCCCAGCAAAGCGATTGTGGGACTCTGGTTGGCTGCTGGAGGAGTTTTGTGGGGTCCTGGCCCTGATGATTCGGTCCCAGGCGATTACGGTGTGCCGCTTTGCTTTTCGTCGACCTTCTTGCGGAACAGGATCGCACCGGAAAGGCCAAGAGCTTCGCATATGACCACCAAGGCCCGAACAGACAACTCCACCCGTCCTGCTTCAACCGCTTCGAGGTATTCACGGGGCAGTCCGCTTTCGGAAGCTAAGGCTTCCACCGTGTACCGCACCCGCTGACGAAGATGGCGCACGCACTTGCCAAGTTCATACATCAACTGCGACGAGGCTCCAGAAAAGTTTGGCCCATTGTGGCCCATTGAAGGGACAATTGGCCCAATTTGGCCCATTCGCTCGAACGTAGAATCAACAACTTGCAGCCACTCTTGTTGATCCTGAAGGGGTCGTTTTACTTTGACACGGTAGAGGTCTGGCGTTCGAGTCGCCACGGGCCCACCACCGTTTCGACGCTTGCCCCGGCTCCGTCTACCAGAAGTATTGCTTGACCACCTTCGGCGAACTGGGCGCGCCTGAGATCACTTTCACGTGCAGGACAAGCTGCAGGTTCTTCTTTTGCCACCCGGCTGGCGCCCCGCGCAGCGCTTCCGCCATCAGGTCGGGATTGGTCACCAGGTCGGCCGCCGCGTCGGTGCCGTACTGCGTGATGCCGGCCAGCTCCACCAACATGGCGTGCGTATCGGGGTGGAAGACGCGCGAGACGATGGCATAGTCTTCGGTGGTGTGCCGGTCGCGCGGAAGGAGGGGCAGCACCCAGTCCGTGGCTTTGCCGTCGTCGGTGATTCCGGCCGGGCGGCGGAAGCCGTCGACGAAAAAGCGCATCTGGTTGCTGATCTGCTTCCACCTCGTGTATGAGAACCCGACCAGGATGGCTGGGCCGGAGCGAAGGTCGACGAAGGAGACCTCGTTGCCGAGCTTGACACGATAGGGGCGGCCGAGCCGCGTGAGCATGGCAGTCAGGCGGGAGGTGGCGATGAGATCGCCGCCGCCTACGAACTGGTCGGTCAAGAGTGTGAAGTCTTCGATGCGCGACGGCGGAGTGATCGACGGGTCGATATCGACGCCGTACACCGGCACGTAGGCAGCGCACAGTTGCAGCGGCGACGATCCCTTCAGAACCGGCGCCCAGAACTCATTGAGCGGAGTGACCGCGGGGCGGGTCAAGGCCCATACCGCGGCGGCCACGGCGGCCAGGGCTATCGCAGCCAAGGCCGCGCGGCGGGGCGTCACTGTGGATTGGCGCCGCGGAGCCGCGGCTGGCAGCGGTGCTGCGGCCGGCGCCGCATCCGGGGACAGCGCGGGCGGTGCGAATGATGGCCCGTTAACCAGGTGGAATTCGGGGATGTAGGTGCCGGAAGGCAATTCGATGCGGATCGGGTTATGAGACCCCTGATCGGAATAATAGAGGCCCAGCCGTTTGCGAACTTCCCCGGCCTTGACGCGGACGGTGGCATCGTCGCTGGGATCGTAGCTGGTGGGCCGGCCGAAAACTTCGATGCCAATGGTGCGCTCTTTGAGCATGTCGCCGTGGCCCTGTAGCGTATTTTCGACCACGTAACGGAGGAACTCCTGGCTGCGCTTGCTGGCACGGAATTCGTGGCAGGCGAGGACCCGGCTCAGTTCCTCGCGAACCTGCTCTTCGGTCACTGACGGGGCCTGCCCCCCGTCCGACGCCGACCCTGGAGAAAACCCCGGAGAATGTCCCTGCGACATGGGCCCACTCAACTCTAACCCGATTGCTGGTTCGATTCTACCAGATCCGCTGCAATGTGCTCGCATGTGCTGAAAACATTAGTGTTCGGTTGTGGTAACGAACCGGCCAGAACAGCTTCGCAACCGTTCGGTACTGGACATCCGGGCCGCCCGCGGCTCAGATTGGAATTTGGGCACCATGTCGAAAATGCTGGAAGAGACACGCCAGCAGCCGGAAGCGCTGTCAGACACTTTAGAGGACGGGGCCATCCGGTTGCGCGAGTTGCGCCGCCGCCTGGAAGCCAACCGGCCACGGTTGGTGATTCTGGTGGCGCGCGGCACATCGGATAACGCCGCACAGTTCGGCCGGTATCTGATCGAGATCACCACCCATATCCCGGTCTCGCTGGCGGCGCCATCCGTGTTGACCCTGTACGCCAGCCCGCTGGATCTGCGCGATGCGTTGGTGGTGGGGATTTCGCAATCGGGCGAATCCACCGATACCAACGCGGTGCTGGCGGACGCGCGCAGCCGGGGCGCGATTACGCTCGGAATCACGAACGAGCCCAGCAGCACGATTGCGGAGATCTCGGAGTACACGCTGCTGGCGCGGGCCGGCAAGGAAGAGAGCGTGGCCGCGACCAAGACTTACACGTGCCAGCTCCTGGCGCTCTACCTGGTGGCGTATGCGCTTGGCGGCGAGGTGTCTTTCGATGCGCTGCGCCAGTTGCCCCAGTGGATGGAGGATGTGCTCGAGATCGAAGAACGCGTCGGTGAAATCGCCGAGCGTTACATGTTCATGACGCGGGCGGTCACGGTGGGCCGCGGCTTGAATTACGCCAATGCCCTCGAGTTCGGCTTGAAGCTGATGGAGACGTGCTACGTGGTGACCGAGCGGTTTTCTTCCGCGGACCTGATGCACGGGCCGATCGCGCTCGTCGAGCACGCGTTTCCGGTATTCGTCTTCGCTCCGGCGGGCGTCACCTGGCAGTCCATTTCCGCCGTTGTGGACATGCTGGAGGAGCTGAAGGCCGAAACGCTGGTGATCACCGACGAGAGCAACACCGAGGCCTGCGCCAAGCCCGCGCGGCTCATCCGGCTTCCGCATCCGCCGGGCAACTGGGGCGGCGCGCAGGATTTGTATACGCCGATTCCGTACATCGCGCCGGCGCAACTGTTCGCGGCGCAACTGGCCGGGATCAAGGGGCTGAACCCCGATCGGCCGAGGCTGCTGCACAAAATCACAAGAACGATGTAGGGCCCGCAGTTGTCGCGCCGTCACAGCATGTTTGTTACCGGCGAACGTCTGAGCTGTCAATGGCTTGGAGACTCCTCAACTTTTAGGAACTGATCGGCGGCAACGTCTTTGAGCGTCTGGACCGCGCCTCTCGGCCATCGGATCTCGATCGAGGCGATCTCCTTTTCGCCTCCCAGCCCGAAGTGCACCCGCTTGTCGCTCGAAGACATGAACCCCGTGCTGACGGATACGTGATTGTAGAGTACGCGGCCTGAAGCGGTGGTGAGCTTCACTTTCGCGCCAATGGCATCGCGGTTGCTGTAGCGGCCCACCAACTCCAACGTCAGCCAGTGATTGCCGTTGTGCCCAGAGTTGAGGAGGATGCGGGGCCGCTCCATGAGTGAGGTCACCACCAGATCCTCGAAGCCATCGTTGTTGAGATCGCCGATCGCCGATCCACGCTGGTAGCCCACGCGCAGGAAGCCGGCGCCCATGTGATCGGACACGTCCACGAACTGCTTCCCGCCCAGATTGCGAAACATGGTGTCGTGCTGGCGCGAGTTCGGATTCACGTTGTCGATGTCGCCGTTGGCAGAGTACAAGTCCTTCCAGCCGTCGTTATCGTAGTCGATGAAGGCGGTGCTCCAGCCGGAGAGCGGCTGGCTGAGCTGCTGCAGATGGACCTGGTCGGGGACGTAGCGAAAGAAGTCGCCGCGGTTGCGGAAGAGTTGCCAGATCTGCCCCATCAGGTTGTTCGTGAAGATGTCCACGCGGCCGTCGTTGTCGTAGTCTTTGGCGTCACTACCCATGGAGGAGACCGCTTTGGCATCGTCGTTGTAAGCGACGCCGAGTTGCAGGCCCTGGTCCTCAAAGGTGCCGTTTCCCTTGTTGATGAAAAGCGAGTTCGGCTCAGTGTCGTTGGCGATGAAGACGTCCTCGAGACCGTCGTCGTTGAAGTCGGCGATGGAGATTCCCATTCCCTTGCCCGGCGCGGCGGCGAAGCCGGACTTCTCAGTCACGTCCTCGAACCGGCCGTGGCCCAGGTTGTGATACAGCCGATGCGCGGCACGCGGATAAAACGTCGGACTGCAATAGTACTCGACACCGTTGACGCTGCACCGCCGGTCGGTTTGGGGAGTCCATGTCGTGTAGTTGGCCACCACCAGGTCCAGCAGGCCGTCGTTATCGTAGTCGAACCAGGCCGCGCCGACGCTGAGGACCCCAGGAGGCTTGCGGCCGATGCCCGATTGTTCCGTGACATCGGTAAAGGTTCCGTCTCCGTTGTTGTGATACAGCGTATTTCGCCCGGCGCCGCAAATGAAGATGTCCTCATAGCCGTCGTTATCGTAATCGCCCACGGCGACGCCCAGATTGTAGCCGATGTTTTCGCCAAGGAGCCCCGCTTTCCTGGTCACGTCCTCGAACGTGCCGTCTCCTTTGTTGCGGAGCAGGCAATCGTAAAACTTGGGGCCAGTTTTCCTCAGCTCCGGTAACTTCGCGCCGTTGGTGAAGAATATATCCATCCTGCCGTCGTTGTCGTAGTCGAAGATGGCGACGCCGCCGGCCATCGGTTGCACGAAGTACTTCCGCGGCGACAGATCGTTATTGGTGATGTAGGAGAACCTGGAGCGTGCGGTGATATCGATGAAGTGCGGCTGCGCTGGTTGGAACGCGATTGCGCCGGCGACAAAGGCGCACGCCGCGGCGGCCGTGAGCAGCGCCGGTCTCACTTGCCGCCGCTATCCGGAGCCGGCACGCCCGAGACGTTTCGCTTCACCGTCTCGGTGTTGTGCTGGATCTTCTCGGCGGTGCTTTTCTGGAGCGCGAATTCGCGCGCGGCATCCTCCTTGCGTCCCAGGTCCTGGTAGGCGTGGGCGAGGGTGAAGTGGATCGTCGGATTGCCGGGCTCCATGCGTGCCGCCGTTTCCAGTGGCCCCACGGCGTCGGCCGCTCGGTCGGAATCGAGCAGACACCGGCCCAGACCGAAGTAGGGCTCCGGCAAACTGGGATTGATCCTGGTCGCGTTCCGATAGTGTTCGATGGCCTGCGGCAAGTGGCCGCCCTTGCGGGCTAACTCGCCCAGGAAGTACTCCGCCCCGGCGTTCTGCGGGTAGACCTTCAGCTCCTGTTCGAACTCCTTGCGGGCCTCGTCGTTGGATGTCGCGGTGGCGGGCAGGGTCAAGATGATCTGCCCGATGCGGGAGTGAATCCCCGGCATTTGCGGCTCGCGCTGCAGCAGGATGCGGTACTCGGCAATCGCCTTGCGCCATTCGCCCTGTTTCTCGAAGTTCTCGGCGTTGATTTCCACCACCAGGGGCGAATCGGGAGCAACGTCCATGAGCTCCCGCGAACTTCGGGCCGCCAGATCCGCGTACACGTGAGTGGCCATGAACAGGATCTCGGCATCGTGCGGGAACTGCTCTTCCAGCCAGGCTAGCAGCGTGGTGGCCGCGCCCTGGTGGTTCAACATCATCGCGCAGCGCACGCCGGCTGCGCCCATGCGGCGTTTCAGATCCCGGTCCTGAATCTGGGCATCCTGTTCCAATGCCTGGTGGATCAGGGGCATGGCCTCAGTGCAATTCCCATGCTCGGCCAGTTCGGTGCCACGCTCGGCGGCTGACTGGTCGGGCGCGGCAAAGCCGAAGCCAACTGAAAACGCGGCAGAGAGAAGTGCCATGATGGCCGGCCGACGCATGCGGGACTCGCTCACTATATTGGAACACAGAGGCTTCCGCTTTTGGGCAGGTTTGGGTAATGAGCTAAATCTATGTGGCTTTGGGGGGGATGCCTATTCCGAAATGAGCGCTCAGTGCGAGGTTCGGCGCCGTCTGTTCAAGACCAGGCCGAAGACCGCGCCAAAAGCGGCTCCGAAAGCAGCCGAGACAGGGATGTCATGGAAGGCCACTCCGAGCCCAGCGCCCAAGGCGACGCCGATTGCCACTCCCATGCCCACGTAGTTTCTCACGCTGCCTCCGTTTCTCTTTAAGGGCTTCAAACAAATGCGCGGCTCAGCACCACTTGCGATGCTGAGCCGCGGCCGCGACAGGGGGAACTAGAACACGTACTTCAAACCAAACTGCAGATTGCGAGCGCCTTGCGACGTATTGATGACGCCCGCTTGCGAACTGGGGAAAATGTCGGCGGAATACCCGATCACATCGAGAACCGGCGTGTTGAAGAGGTTGATGGCCTCAGCCCTAAACTCGACGTGCTGGCTCTCGTGGCCCGGAATCCCGAAGTTTTTCGCGAGGCTGAAATCGACCTGCTTCAGTCCGGGACCCCGCTCCGTGCCGACACCACAATTGCCGAAGTAGCCAGCCGGCGGATTGGACATGTTGGCGCTGCTGAACCACACATAGCCGCCGCCATTGGCTGCGGAGTTTTCCGCGAACGGAGTCGCTATCGACGGCGAGTTGCAATTGGGGCGGGGATCGAACGACCCGGTGCCTGGGTCGCCGCTCCAGTCTTGCATCGTAATCGGGAACCCTCCATGCGCGGTGAAAACGGCGTTCACATCCCAACCGCCGAGGACCGCATTGACAACGGGACTTGAGGCTTTGCCAAACATGCGATTCCTGCCGTAAGGCAACTGGTAAGTGACGTAACCGTTAAATACGCTGGTCACATCGTGGTCGCAGTAGCCGTAGTCGGCGTCTATGTCATAAGTGTTCTGCGGGAAGCTGATGTCGTTGCTGGCCTGGCTTGACGCAGCATCTCCATACCGACCGTAGTAACCGTTGTTATTAGTCAGGCATTTCGACCAGGTGTAATTCGCCTGGAACGATAGTCCCTGCTTAAGCCGTTGCTGGAACGAAAGCTGCAAGGCATTGTAATTCGCTTCGCCCGTAGTCAAGTTGAGCCTCGTTTGACCCGGTCCATCGGCGACGAGGGCCGGGTTGCCGGCGAGGTACGGGCTGGGCAACACTACACCCGGCGCCTCGAGGAATCCCTGATTGGCGTTGACGATGGTCGCCAGATGGTCGTTATGTTGTCCGACATAGGCGGCCTGGAGTGTGGTTGAGCTGCCGAACTGCCGTTGCACGGAGAGATTCCACTGATTGGACACCGCGGGCCGGTAATTCGGATCCGTCAGATGTATCCTGACGCCTGTGAAACAGGCCGCGGGCGCGGTGATCACGTTCGCGAGCGTGCAACTGCCTGAGGTGCCGAGCCCTGCGAAACCCTGGTCGAGAGTGACCTGGTTCGACGGAATACCATTGGTGCCGTTCAAGTTAACCGATAAGTCGGCGTTCCAGGGAGCATTTGTAGCCAGCCGGTTGTACTCGCCCGTGCCTTCCGAGAAACTGGAACGGCTCAGCGCGGCACGAAACACGGTATCTTTCAAAGGAGTCCAGGCCAGACCGATGCGCGGCAGGAAATTGGCGATGCCATTGTATTGGTTGTACATGGCGTCGCTGACGCCGCCCACTCCCGCGAGTTGTATCTTGCCCGTTAATTCCTGGACGTTGGTCTCCCGATTGCCAATTTCGGAAATCGGCGTGAACAGTTGCCAGCGCAAGCCAAGATTAACGGTCAGGTTCGGAGTTAGTTTCCAGTCGTCCTGGACATATGCTCCCGCGGCGTCATTGCGCTGTCCGACGGTGGCGCCGAACCCGGTGCCGATACCCATGTAGGAGGGGAGGCCAAGGATGAAGTCGGTTTCCGCATTTCCGGTGTAAGTTCCATCGAACCCGATCTGTCCCGCGCCGCCATCGGCAACCACCGACGGAATGTAATCGTTGCGGTAACGGATGAACTGGAAGCCGAATTTCAGGTTGTGCTTACCGTGGGTCCACAGCGCCGTATCTTCAAACAGGATGGAGGTCTGGTGGAAGATCTCCGGGGCATCGACCGTTCCGAAAGCGAACGGACCGTTGACGGTGCCGCCGAGGGGAGATCCCGAGAAAGAGAAGCCCGGGAGGTAGTTGGTTGGCTCGCCGGGCACCAGCGCGCCCAGGTTCGAGGTGGTGGCGGGTTGTATATTCCCTTCGGCGGGGTAGTAATTCACGCCGACGCGGAACTCATTGACGAGAGTAGGCTTCAGGGTCTTTGCATAGTTAATGACGCCGTTCCAGAGCGGGAGGCTTTCGTTGCCATTGGTGCTGTACAGCACTTGCTGGCTGTTCACGAACTGCTGTACGACGTGCTGCTCTGAGTACCGTACCGACACGTGATCGCTATCGGTCGGGTTCCAGTCGATCTTGACGTCGCCCTGATCGCCATTGGTGAAATCGTGTTCCGAGTTGGGTACGTTGTTGACCAGCCCGGTGTTACTGGCTTGCGGAAGCGCCTTCATAATCTTCAGGGCCGTCTGGCTCATGGTGATGCAGGGATTAATGCCCATGGTCTGACCGGTGCCGCATACGGTTGCCTGGTTGAGGTTCGAGGGCATCGAAACGTTCGTCCCCGGGTAGTGCAGTGCGACTCCGAGATCCGTGAAGTTCAGGCCATCCTCGGCGGCGGTGAAGGTGTTGATGGTGCCGACCGTGGTCGGGTGGTCGAAGCGCGACCCCTGGTAGTCGGCAAAGAAGAAGAGTTTGTTCTTCTTGATAGGGCCGCCGAGGGTTCCGCCGTAATCGTTCCAGCGTAGTTTTTGTGGGCTGCCACTGACGTCTGGATCCAGGCTGAAGTTCCGCGACCACTCGTTGGCATTCAAGGCGTCGTTTCTGAAGAATTCGAACGCGTCGCCATGGAAGACGTTGGTTCCCGACTTGGTGATCACACTGATGACGCCGCCCATGAACTGCCCGTAGTCCGCCGGCGGATTGTTCGTGATGACGTCGAATTCCTCGATCGCATCCACGTTCGGTGCGTAGGCGACGTTGTTGTCGACGAACTCCACGTTTTCCATGCCGTCCAGCAGGTAGTAGTTGGCCTGTTCGCGATTACCGTTGATATAGGGGCGGCCTGAATTGAATGTCGACTGCCCGGTATTGAAGGCGCCCGGGCTTGTCGTGACGGAGCCGGGAATCAGCAGCGTCAACTGGTTGTAGTTGCGCGTTTCGAGCGGCAGGCTGGTGATGGCGTCCGATTGCAGCACCGTGCCGATGGTGGTCGTCTCGGCCTGCAGGATTGGCGCCGCGCCGGTCACTTCCATCGATTCGCTGATGTTGCCAACCTTCAACTGGAAATCGAGTTTGGCGACCTGGTTGATTACGAGTTCCACTTTTGGCTGGACCGCGGTATCGAACCCGGTAGCGGTCACCTTCACTTGATAACGGCCCACCGGAAGCCGGGCGAGGTTGTACGCGCCGGCACTATCGGTGACGGCGGAGAATGTCGTGCCGCGATCCAGATCCGCAGCCGTGACCTTGGCGGCCGCGACCGTCGCGCCTGTGGAATCGCTGACGACGCCGTTTATGGACGCGGTAACGTCCTGCGCCCGGAGCGGAAAGCTCGAGACCAGGGCCGCGAGCAGACACAGCCCAAGAACCCGAACTGTGGAGTAGCGCTTCAGTTGCATAAAAGCTCCTTCATTTCGCTTTCGGTTAGGAACGCTCTGTCCTGCCGGCGCGTTGCCATCCGGCCAACGCAAACATGCCCTGCCGGAATCACTTCAAGCCGCCGGGCTACCGACCGCAGTCCCCTGACCGCTTTACGCAATCCTGGGCCGTCCGGGGACCGCTGTCCAGTTCCAAACCGTTGCACAGGCGGTTCGCAACATGTTCGATACACCCGAATACTCCAGGGGCACGACTTATGCGCTGGGGCGACCCTCGATCCGATTGTCCTCAGCCTCGATTCGTGTGGACGCGCACAGGGTTTTTGAAAGTCCAAGCCAACGCCAGCACCGGACCGGCGCTGCTGGAGCAGCACGCCCGGAAGAGGCGCCTACTGCAAGCCGTTGGCGAGGGTGGTCAGGAGCGTGGCAGCGGAATCGTCGTTACTCAGTTCCCACGACATCGCGCCGGCCAAGCCTTTGCGCTTGATGTAGTTGGTCTTGTTCAACAATGAGGCGGGATCGTCATAGGACCAGAAAATTCCGGTGGATGGGCTGTAAACCCAGAAGGCCTGCGCTACCGGGTCGCGGAAAGCGGGGTAGCCGAGGTTTTTGAGCTCGCGAAACGCCTCGGTGCCGGGCTCGTCGCTCGACTTCGCGGGCCCGGTTCCCGGTTGAAACAGCCCGTTGTTGGTGTTGGGCACGCCCTTCCAGCCGTGGCCGAAAAACGGCACACCCAGCACGAGCTTCGCAGGCGGAACGCCGGCCGCCAGGTAGTCCGTTACGGCGCGGTCGATGTTCCCGTTCGCGGTGTCGGCCGGTTCCGCCGGATTGGCGTACAGCGCGGCGTGGTGATTGGTGATCTTGTCCCACGTCCCATGCAAGTCGTACGCCATCAGGTTGATGTAGTTGAGGCAGGGATGAATCGCGCTGAGTTCGAGCAGAGAGTAGTCTGTGTGACCCGCCGGCGCCGCTATCGTCAGCAGGTAGCGTTTGTCGAGAAGATCGAGCTGTCGCCGGAATTCGGCCAGCAGCAACGTAAAGTTCCGCGGATCGGCGGGCGAAAAGGCGCAGGTGTTGCCGCAAGCGCCGGGAAACTCCCAATCGATGTCGATGCCGTCGAATAGGCCCGCCATCGACATCCCGTTGCCGAGGTCGCCTTTGATGAAGAGGCCGATGCAGGAGGCCACGAAGGCCTGGCGCGAGGCAACGCTCGATGCCGCCTCCGAGAAATGGGATGAGAGTGTCCAGCCTCCCAGCGAAATGAGCACTTTCAGCTTCGGATATGCCGCCTTCAACTTGAGCAATTGACCGAAGTTACCGCACACTGTCTTTGGCTCCGCGCGGTCGGCCTTCCCGTCCACGCTGTCAGCGGCGTCATACGGTTTTTCATAGTCGGCTTGCGGGTTCGAAACGGCGCACCCCGTGGCCGTCGGATTGCCGAATGCGTACATCAGGTGCGTGATCCGTGCCGCCGCGCCGCTGGTAGCGATGTTCTTGGGGTGGTATGCGTCGTCTCCATTGTAGAAGTACGCGATGTTGACCCGCTGTGCGTTCGCCGCCAGCGCGAACAGGAGTAGCAAGCCCCCAACCGGGGCACGATGCCGCATGATTCATCCCATCACTACGATGACTTGATTGGCGGAACCAGCCTGCTGAGGCGGTATCGCGCCGTCAACCCGTTCACCATTCAGCGTAATCGACTGCACGCCCTTCTGCACTCCGCAGGGGTTGGTGACCGTAATCTCGAACACGGCGCCACGCCACCGGCGCGTCACCTGGAAGCCTTTCCACTCGCCAGGAATGCAGGGATCGACGATCAGCCCCGCAAAACTCAGCCGGACTCCGAGGATCCAGCGCGTGGCGGCAGTATAATTCCATCCGCCGCTGCCGGTCAGCCACGGATGCCGGGCGCGGCCATAAGCGGTGTGGTCGCGGCCCATCACGAACTGGCAATATGAGTAAGGCTCGGCTTCGCGGATTTCGATTTGCTCGTTCTGGTTATAGGGGAGCAGCGCGTCGTAGAACTTCATGGCTCGATCGCCCCGTCCGAGCTTGCACTCGGCGATGACGGCCCAGGGATTGGGATGGCTGAAGATGGCCGCGTTCTCTTTGATGCCCTTATAGACGCGTGTCACAAATCCGATATCGTCATCCGGCTTGGAAAACGCCGGCCACAGGAGGTGGATGCCGTACGGAGAGTAGAGATGCCGGTCCACGGCGTCCATTGCCAGCCTGGCGCGCTCCGCGGAGGCCGCATCGGAAAGCACGGCCCAGGTGTTGCTTTCGAGAAAGATCTTGCCTTCCTCGCTCTCCCGCGTGCCGATCCGGACTCCTTTGGCCGTGAAGCCGCGCAGGTACCACTCGCCATCCCAAAGCTCCTGTTCGCAGGCCGCCTTCACTCGTTCCGCCAGCAGCCCGTATTGGCGTGCGTCTTCCCGCCGGCCGAGGTATTCGGCGGCCTCGACGAATGCGCGGAGCGCCCAATGATGCAGGAAGGACACCATGGCGCTCTCGCCGCCGCCTAGATTGAGGCAGTCGTTCCAATCCGCGCGCAAACCTTTGCAAATGCCCGTGGGGCCGACCTGCTCGGCGGAAAAGTCCAGCGCGCGTTTGAGGTGATCGTAAACGGTGGCTTCGCCCGTGTCGGCAAACGGGACGACCTGATCGAACAGCGCCGTTTCGCCGGTCTCTTTCACGTATTCGCAAACCGAGGGTACCAACCACAGGGCATCGTCGGAGCAGACGTCGGCGAGGCCGTGGATTCGGCTCTTGCGGTCGGGCGTGGGGGTGACGGTGGGCGATTTGAACTTAGGGGCTTTCTGCCTCTCGGGGTCGAACCAGTCGGGATCGAAGAGATGGAGGCCGTATCCCTGGCTTACCTGGCCTTGCAAAAGTTCGATGATTCGCTGGCGGCATTTCGCCGGATTCGTGTGGACCACGCTCATGATGTCCTGAGAAGTGTCGCGATAGCCCAGCCCGGTGCGCCCGCCGACCTCGATGAACGACGCGAAGCGCGACCAGACCACACAGGTTTCCGCCTGGTATAGAGTCCAGGTGTTGATCATGGCGTCGAGGCCGGGGTGGGGCGTCTGGCATTGGAAGACGGCCAGCTTGTTTTGCCAGTGCCGCCGGAGGGCCTCGAAAGCACGGTCGACGTTGGCGGGGATGGAGTACTTCGCGCGCACTTGCCGGCCCGTGCCGCGCGGGCCCACGCCGAGCATGAAAACCAGGCGAGCCTCTTCGCCGCCGGCTAGCGAGAGACGCTTGTGGAGCGCGCCGCAGTGATTGCCGCCCAGTTCCGTGCTGCCGCTCGAATGTCCTTGCTCCACCGCCAGGGGGTTGGTCTCGGTGCGGTATGGGCCGAGGAAGCTGTCGCGCATCGAGTCGAAACTATCGGGATCGAAGCTGGCCGCGAAGTAGTGGTACGTCTCCGGTTCGTAAAAGAAGTCGTATTCGATGATGCCGTCTTCGAAGCTGGAGCCGCTGGCGTACAGGCTCATCTGCAGGTTCTGATTGTCGATTTCGATGTGATGAAACGAAAACTCCAGATAGGAGAAGACGCCGATCTGGCGCGGCTTCGAGCCTGCGTTCCGTATGCGGACATCCCACAGTTCCACGTCATCGCCGAGCGGAATAAAGATGGTTTGCTCGGCGTGCAGGTCCTGATAGTCACAAGAGAACTTCGAGTAGGAGAGGCCATGGCGGCACTCGTACCGGGCTTGTGCCAGGTCTTTGCCAACCGGTTGCCAGGAGACCGACCAGTAATCACCGCTCGCTTCGTCGCGAAGGTAAACGTAATGCCCCGGGCGGTCGAGAGGAACGCCATTGGGCCGGAAGCGCGTCACCCGCCGGTGCTCCGCCTGTTTGTAAAACGAGTAGCCGCCGGCGTTGTGAGATAGAACCGTGCACAGGTTTTCGACGCCGATGTAGTTGGTCCAGGAGACGGGGATATCGGGACGTTCGATGATGTATTCGCGGGCAGCGTTGTCGAAGCGACCGTAGCGCATGGGTATTCTCAGGCCTTCGCGAACTGGCGCAGCCACTCGAGCAACTCGGCGGCTTTCTCCTGGGAATCGGCTTCCACCGAAAGGCGCAGCACGGGCTCGGTCCCAGAAAAGCGGAGCAGCGCCCAGTTGTCGTCTTCCAGGTACAGCTTGGTGCCATCCATTTGCGAGATTCTCAGCACCCGATAAGAGGCGGCGCGGTCGCCCGGAGCTTCGCGCAAGCGGCGTGGAATGGCAACGCGCATCTCGGGCGTGGCCGGAATGCTCTCTTCCGCCTGGTAGAGGCGGCCGGTGAGAGAATAGACGCGCTCGCGCAGTTGAGAAATCTTCTGGCCGGCCTTGGCAAGCATTTCCACCACCAGTGCGCAGGCGAAGATACCGTCTTTGCCCAGGATGTGGCCGCGAATGGTGAGGCCGCCGGAAGATTCGCCGCCCAGCACCGCGCCGTGCTCCACCATCGCGGTCACCACGTGTTTGAAGCCCACCGGTACTTCATAGCACTCCTCGCCCAAGCGGTGGGCGAGACGGTCGAGCAGGTGCGTGGTGGAGAGATTGCGGACCACGCCGCCCAGATCGCCGCGCACTTCATGCAGGTACCAGTAGAGGAGCAGCAGGAGATCGTTGACCGAGACGTATTCGCCGCGCTCGTCCACGATGGCGATCCGGTCGGCATCCCCGTCCATCGCCAGGCCGAGGTCATAGCCGTCATCGCGCATGGTGGAGCTGAGGAGCCGCAGAGCTTCGGGATTGGGAGCCGGCGAGCGGCCGCCGAACAGCGGGTTGTGGCGCTCGTGAATAAACGTCACCCGGCAGCGGGCTTCTGTCAGGACCGTGCCAAGAGTAAGTTGGCCGACGCCGTACATGGGGTCGACAATCACTTTGAGCGCGGCGTTGCGTATCGCTTCCAGGTCGATCAAAGCTTCCACGGCGTCCACGTACTCATTGGTGAACTCGCGGCGCTCCACGATGCCGGCCTCTAGCGCCAGGTCCAGCTCCAGTTTGATGACTTGCTGGGGAGTAAGGGCGTTGGTTTCGATTTCGATCCGCCGGGTTTCGTGATCGAGCAGCAGCGAGCCATCGCCGTGAAAGACCTTCAGGCCGTTCCATTCGGGCGGGTTGTGGCTGGCGGTGAAGGCCAGGCCGTAAGCGCAGCCGCGGCGGGCGGTGGCGTAAGTGATCAGCGGCGTCGGTGCGTCCTCGGTCAGCAGGATGGCGGCCACATTATTGCCGGCGAAAACCTCCGCCGCGGCTTCGGCGGCTTGCCGGGAAAGAAAGCGGCGGTCATAGCCGATGATCACGCCGCGCTTCTCCTGGCCCCGGCGGGTGATCTCGTTGGCCAGCGCCTGGCACAACCGGCGGACGTTGTGCATGGTGAAGCCTTCGCCGATGATGGCGCGCCAGCCGCCGGTGCCGAACGCGATCACGTTCTGCTCCTCCTGGCGGCGCGGGCGGTAGAGGCGCTTTTGCAGGATGAATTCCGCCCGCGCCAGGTCCTCGGCGTTGTTGATGCCTTGCACTTCGTCGGGATCGTATATCTGGTAGCTCTCCACGCGCAGCCCGGAGCGGATCAGCTCGTGAACGCAATCGGTCAAGCGCAATTCGCCGTCCAGCGGCGACGGCGAGAGCCGGGCCAGCGCGGTGGAGATCAGGCGGGCATCCACCACGTAAGCGCCCACGTTCACCTCGCGGATTTCGCGAATCTGCGCCGTGGCCTCGGTATCTTCGATGATGTCGATGATGCGGCCGGCGGCGTCGCGGATAATGCGGCCATAGGGAAGCGGGCGGCCGGCAACCGCGGTGAGCAGCGTGGCGTGCGCTTCCTTCAGCGCGTGGCGATTGAGCAAACCGCGAATCGAAGCCGGGCGGAACAGGGGCGTGTCTCCGTACAGGATCAGCAGATTGCCGTGAAAGTCCGCGAGGAGCGAAACCGCCTGGCGCACGGCATCCCCGGTGCCGATCGGGTTTTCCTGAACCACGTATCGATACCGCTCGCCAAGGTGCGTCCGCACTTCATCCTGTCGGCTGCCCACCACGATGTAGATGTCCTCGGCCGACACGTTTTCCAGCGCGTTTTCGACCACGCATTCCAGAACGCTGCGCTCGCCGAGGTGTTGCAGCAGGATGGAATTGCCGGCGGCCAGGATAATCGCCTTCAGAGGGCTTGCGGGCGTGGCCGCAGGTTCCGCGCTGCAGTCGTGGGTTACGGTGCCGATTGCTGTGTCAGACACGAGCCGCCTCTGCCTCCCGACGGTTGGTTTCCACCGCACGCCGTCCTACCGGGATGAAGCGCGACAGCACGAGAGCGGGAACCGACGAGATCAGTACCCATACGAAAAACTTCTGATAGCCGAGAGCCATTTGGATTTTTCCGCTCACCGCCCCTGGAATCATGAGCCCCAGGTTCATCAGCGAATTGGCGAACGCGTAGTGTGCCGTCTGGTAATTGCCGGGCGCGATTTCCTGCATCATCAAAAGCATGATGCCCACGAAGCCAAACCCGTAACCGAACATCTCCACGCTCATCGCCGATCCAATCAGCACGTGATTGGTGGGCCGCACCGTGCTTAGGTACACATAGGCCAGGTTGGGGAAGTTCATGGCGCAGATCAGCGGCAGCAGAGCGCGCCGCAGGCCGAGCCAGGAGGTGAAATACCCTCCAAGTACCGTGCCCGTCAGAAACGCCACCGTGCCGAAGGTGCCGTAAATCGTTCCGAACTGGTCCATGGTCAAACCCAGGCCGCCGGCGGAGCGCTTGTCCACCAGAAACAGCGGGCCGATGGTGACCACCTGTCCTTCGCCGGCTCGATACAGCAGGATGAAGATCAGCAGTAGATAGATGTTCGGCTTTTTGAGAAAGCTGATCAGCACGTCCCAGAAGGTGGCGGCGATTTCGCGAAAACTTCCGGAATGGCGGGCCGCGCCGCCGGTAGGCAGCACGCGCGCGTGATACAGGCTCAACAGCATGAGAATCAGCCCCATGGTGGCGAAGATGGCCGCCCACGCGTGCCGCATGTCCATGCGCGCCTCCAGCACACCCGCCAGAATGATCAGACCGCCTTGCGAGAACAGGCGCGCGACACTGTAGAAGCCGCTCTGCCAGCCGGCGTAGGCGGCCTGCTCCTTCGAAGAAAGGCTGGCGATATAGAGACCGTCGGCGGCAATGTCGTGAGTCGAGGAACAGAAAGCTACCACCGCGAAAAGGGCGATCGTGTACAGAAAATAACCGGGCAACGGCAGACACAGCGCGATCAAACCGAGACTGACTCCGCCGGTGAACTGCAGCAGGACCACGAAATACTTCTTGGTCCGGAACATCTCCAGCAGCGGGCTCCACAGCGGCTTCAAAGACCATGGCAACAACAGCAGCTTGGTGTAGAGCGCGATCACGTCGTTGCTCAGGCCGAGACGTTTATAGAGAATGCCAGCAATCAGCGAGACGGCGAAGAAGGGAACGCCCTCCGCAAAATAAAGTGTGGGCACCCATGCGAAGGGGGCCGCACACCTCGACTTTTGCTGGTCGATCATCGCGCGTTGGGCTAGGGCAAGACTAAGCTGGCGCCGAAGACATGTCCAGTTCACAACGGTTGCGACCATGTTTAGTGCGGACCGGAACAGTGCACCGCCAGGGGCGCGTGCGTCTGGTGCGGCATCGGTTCTGACCATGGGTGACCGGCCCCTCCCGCCCGGGGCGCCCTACTATCTGGTTGAATTCAGGAACGTTCGCTGGCGTAACGAACCTGCCGTAACTATCCAGCAACCGTTGTGAACTGGACATTCCTTCTTGACGGGCACCGTATTTCGGCATGTATTCCGGCCAGATCGAGCTTGCCGGGCAAGACGGCAACAGCCGCGCCCTTTACAACCAGCACAATGGCATTGCCAACTTCCTGCCGCGCCTGGGGCTCGCGTACAGCCTCGATGACAAGACGGTCGTACGCGCAGCTTTCTCCCGTTCCAGCTTCGAGGAAGGTACCGGCGAGTTCAACCGGCTGGCCACCAATGCCCCTTGGAACGTTGACCTGGTGGGTCAATGGGGTGGTACCGGCGCCAACAGTCATCAACACTTCGCTCGGTGCGCGCAATCTGCAATTCGCACTGAAGTTCCACTTTTGACGGGGAACGATCGCTGAAGCACCGATAGCCAATGAAAGTCTGGGCCGGCTTCCGGACTGACAGTCCGGGGCCGGCCCATTTGCGTTGAACCGGCCCTACGCGCGCTTCGCCGGCAGGCGCGTGTTCCGTGCCCAGCCGAGGCTTGCTGGTGCCAATAAGGGTAAGGCTCCGCGAAGGCGCTAGCGTCATCGAGGCGGCCCATCTCTCGCCGCTCCGCCTTGCAGAACCGAAACGCGCCGTTGACGATCCAGCCAGCCTGACGCGATACTGAGCATATGACTGCCGTAGCGAGGGGAGCCGCCTTGCAAGTCCGCAATCTGCGCAAGACTTACAAGGATGTGCTCGCCGTCGACGGCCTGGATCTCGAGGTCCGTGCCGGCGAATGTTTCGGGTTGCTCGGACCCAACGGCGCCGGAAAGACCACCACCATGGAAATCTGCGAGGGACTCGTCTCCGCCGATTCCGGCGAGGTCGAGATGTTGGGAATGCGCTGGAACTCCGATGCCGCGCAACTTCGCCAGCGCCTCGGAGTCCAGCTTCAGGATACGCAACTCGCCGACAAGCTCACCGTCCTGGAGACCGTCCGGCTGTTTCGCAGCTTCTACCACGCTGGACCCACCCCGGCGGAAGTAATTGGCCTGGTGCAACTCGGCGAGAAGCGGAATTCGCGCGTGGGCAATCTTTCCGGCGGGCAAAAACAGCGGCTGGCGATGGCTTGCGCGCTGGTCGGCGATCCCGACTTTCTGTTCCTCGACGAGCCCACCACGGGCCTCGATCCGCAGGCCCGGCGCCAGCTTTGGGAATTGATCGAAGAGTTTAAAGCCTCCGGCCGGACCATCCTGCTCACCACCCATTACATGGACGAAGCCGAGCGCCTGTGCGACCGCGTCGCCATCATGGACCACGGCCGAGTCATCGCTCTCGGCACGCCGCGCGAGCTGATTGCCTCCATCGGCGTCGAGCACGTGGTTGAGTTTTCCGCCGGCAACGCCTCCAAACCGCTCACCCTCCCGGCATTGCGCCAGATCGAAGGCGTCCGTGACTTCCACAGTGAGAACGGCGGCGTGCAGATGCTGGTCACCGAACTCCATCGCGCCGTGCCCGCCTTGCTCGATGAGCTCAACCGGCAGGGTGTTCCGCTGACCGAGTTGCGCACCCACTCCGCTTCCCTGGAGGACGTCTTCGTCACCCTGACCGGACGCCATTTGCGCGATGAGTGAGATCACCATCCCGGAACTGCGAGCCCGCGAGGCCGCGCGAAAGTCTCCACGCTCGTCAGTGTGGCTGGAGCATCCGCTCGCCCAGTTGACCCTGGTGCGGTTTTTGGAATTCATACGCGAGCCCGAGGCGCTGTTCTGGGTCTTCATCTTCCCCATCCTGCTAGCGGCCGGCCTGGGCATCGCCTTCCGCAACCGGCCCCCGGACGTGCTCAAAATCGCTACCGTCACGCCGCAACTGGCCCAATCGCTCCGCCAGGAGAAGCAGCTCGATGTCGAAGAGCTGCCCGCCTCCGCCGCCGGGCAAGCCTTGCGCACCGGGAAGATAGCGCTGCTTGCCGTGCCAGGGCCGGGCGGCAGCGTCGTCTACCGGTATGACGACACCAATCCGGAAGGCCGCACGGCGCGCATGCTCGCGGACCGTGCCATCCAGCGGGCCGCCGGCCGCGTCGATCCGGTCGCCACCGCCACCCAGTTCATGCGCGAGCCGGGCTCCCGCTACATCGATTTCCTGATCCCCGGCCTGCTTGGAATGAATTTGATGGGCAGCGCTATCTGGGGCATGGGATTCGCCATCGTCGACGCCCGGCGCAAGAAACTGATGAAGCGGCTGGTGGCCACGCCCATGCCCCGGCATTACTACTTACTGTCATTTCTGCTGTCGCGGCTCCTGCTGCTGGTGGTGGAAGTGGGCGTGCTTCTGGGCTTCGGAGCACTGGTATTCGGCGTGCCCGTGCGCGGCTCACTGCTCGATCTGATGGTGTTGTGCGTGCTGGGTTCGCTATCGTTCAGCGCGCTCGGCTTGTTGATCGCATCCCGCGCGAGAACCATCGAAGCCGCCTCCGGTCTGATGAACACAGTGATGATGCCGATGTGGATCGTGTCCGGCGTTTTCTTCTCGGCACAGCGGTTCCCCGAGTTTGTCCAACCGATCATCAAGGGGCTTCCACTAACCGCTGCCATCGACGCGCTGCGGATGAATATGCTGCAGGGAACGAGCCTGGCGCAATTAACCCCGCAGATGGGCGTGCTTGCCGGCTGGCTGATCGTCTGCTTCGGCCTGGCACTGAAGCTGTTTCGCTGGCGCTAGTGTGGAGAGCTGCAAAGCGGGGAGCCGCAAAGCGGGGACTGGGCCGCAAAGCGGGGACTGGCTCGAATTTCGCCGCTTCTGCGAAACTTCGTGCCTGTACCCGGTTTGCCCTTTAGGAGATCGTCCCGCGCGCGACTTGCGACGCACCGCATCAGGCCCTCGTACCGGAATAGCCGCACCGCACCGCTTCCTCACGGTCAGGCTCCGATCCGCGTTCAGAGCCGTTCCAACGTGAGGCGATCGAATTCGCCGCCAAAGTACTTTTGCAAGGCGTCTTGGAAGACCTGATTGTCCTGCGTGACACTTGCAAACAAGGTCATCGAAGATTTGAACTTCAGGTCGTCGGGATATCCGAAAATCTGCTGGACCGATCGTCCCTCCACCAGGTTCACCAGACGACTGCACTCTCTCAGTCGGCCTCCAAGAACTGTGTGTTCCAAATACGCCTCGGCTTCCTGTCGCGACGAGATACCGAATGCAATCGCCGTCGGACTGTACCCCAAGCCTCGAAGCTGAGGGAAGATGAACCACATCCAGTGCCCCTCTTTCAATCCGTTGCGTAGCTCCGCGCATACCCGCTCATACACCGGGTTCTGGGCATTCACGAAGCGTTCGAGATCATAGGGATCATCAGCGGCTGGCATCTACTTATTGTTGCGCGCCGGAGCCTGGCCTGGCCTGCTCGAACCCTACAACGGCCTAACCGGATCTGTGGGGGCCGGGCATGCCCGGCCCGGCTCCGGCCGCGCTGTCAGCAGAAATCCGCGAGCCGTCCGGTGGAACGCTTGTACCTGCCCACTCTCCCAAGCGGCGTCCCGTCCCAATTCTCGCGCCATTAACGCGGCCACCCGCGGGGCCATCTCGAAGGCGGCGCCGGCATTCAGAAACAGGGCGCGGGTGCGGCGCGCCAAAATGTCTTCCACGGTTCGTGCCATTTCCTCTCGCGCGGCCCAAACTACTTCGGCGGCCGTATAAGGCAAGGTGCTATGCAAAGGCTCGGAAAGCGAAGGATCGTTCTCCGCGAGCTTCAGTACAGCCGGAGCGTCGGAGCCATAAACGGCAAGCCGGCCGAACCGCGCGGCGCTGGAGTGGAAACCGTGAATGTTGAGGTGATCGGTAATGCAGGGGCGTTCCTCCAGGCGCCCCAATATGGCGGCCTGGTTGATGCAGTCTTCCGCCATGTGGCGATAGGTGGTCCACTTGCCGCCGCAGATGGTGACCATGCCGGAATTCTCGATGCGAATGGTGTGGCCGCGCGAGAGCGCCGCGGTATTGGCGGAATCTCCCGCGCGCACCAGGGGGCGGATGCCGGCGAAGACGCTGGTCACGTCGCTGCGCTCGGGCTTCTTCGCCAGGTAAAGAGACGCGGTCTGGAGCACGAAGTCGATTTCCTGCTCCTGCGCTACCGGCTCGAGCGCGGCTTCCGCGACCGGCGTGTCAGTGGTGCCGACCAACGTGTGGCCGTGCCAGGGAATGGCGAACATCACGCGGCCGTCGCTGGTGTGCGGGACCATGATGGCGTTATCGCCAGCCAGAAACGACCCGTCGAACACCAGGTGGATGCCCTGGCTGGGCGCGATCATCGGCTGTACAGAAGGATCCGCTTTGCGGCGCAAGTCGTCGGTGAACGGTCCGGTGGCGTTGATCACGACCTTGGCCGGGGCTTCAAACTCCTCGCCAGTTTCCACGTCGCGAACCGTGACGCCATTCACGAACCCGTCGCTATCCTTGCTGAGGCCTGTGACCTGCGCATAGTTCAGTAGAACAGCGCCCTGTTCGCTGGCGGTGGCGATGAGGTTAATCAGCAGGCGCGAATCGTCGAACTGGCCGTCGAAATAGATCACGCCGCCGCGCAGGCCGTCCGTGTTCAGAGTGGGCAGCCGTTCCAGCGTCTCTTCGCGGGACAGGATTCGCGAGTCTCCGAACCCGTACTTGCCCGCCAGCAGGTTATAGAGCTTCAGGCCGATTCCGTAAAAAGGGGCTTCCCACCAGTCGTAGTTCGGCACCACGAAACCCAGGTTGCGAACCAGGTGGGGCGCGTTCTGAAGCAGCAGGCCGCGCTCCCTGAGCGCCTCCATCACTAGCGATACGTTCCCCTGTTCCAGGTAGCGCACGCCGCCGTGAACCAGCTTGGTGCTGCGGCTGGAGGTGCCTTTGCCGAAGTCGCTCTGCTCCAGCAAAAGGACCTCGTAGCCGCGGGAGGCGCCATCGATCGCCACGCCAGCCCCGGTGGCGCCGCCTCCCACCACGATCATGTCCCACGCGCCGGCATGGGCTTGCAGCCGGCGGCACATCTCAGCTCGGTTCATTGGTCCAGCATAGCTGACGCGCCCCGGTGAACTCCACTGCCGTCCGAGGCGCGACCGTGAGGGAGCGGTTGGTCTTTACCGTTCGATGCTAAACGTGCCGCGGAGCGGCAAATCGCGCGACGAACCGCCCACTTGTACCGTGTATTCGCCGGCCACCAGTTCCCACCCATCTTTGTCCTCATTGAAGGTGGACAGATAGTGCGGGTTCAGTGCGAGCGTTACCGTTTTGGATTCGCCTGGTTCGAGTGCGATCTTCTTGAATGCCACCAAGCGTTTGAACGGTTCACCTGTGGCCTGGGGAAGAGTAGCGTACACTTCGGCGATCTCGGCTCCGGCTCGCTTGCCGGTGTTCTTTACCTCGAATGTTACCTCGCTCGGGGAAGCTTTCAGGCCCGAGTAACTGTAAGTGGTGTAGGACAATCCGTAGCCGAACGGAAACAGCGGCTGTTTGTCTTTGGCGTCATACCACTTATACCCGACCAGCAAGCCTTCGTCGTATTCGATATCGAACTGCCTCGTGTTGATCTTCCAGGGAGCTCCGGGGAACATCGGCACCTCCTCGCCCTGGCGCGGCGCAGGCTGCAGCATCTCCTTCGGGTGCGGCAGGTCGGCTTCGGTTTTCGCGAAAGTGACCGGCAGTTTGGCCGATGGGTTCACGTCGCCGAAGAGGATCCTGGCGATCGCCTCGCCGCCGCGTGTGCCGGGATACCATGCTTCTAGCACCGCATTGACGCGGTCGATCCACGGCATCGTAACCGGGCCGCCAGACTCGATCACCACGATGGTGTGCGGATTGGCCGTCGCGACGGCGCTGACCAGAGCGTTCTGCCGGCCCGGAAGCGACAGGCTCGGCACGTCGTTACCTTCGCCGGTCGGCTGATTGACGAATACGATGGCCACATCCGACGCCTTGGCCAGGGCCGCGGCCGCACTTGTGTCCGTACCCGGATCGTACGCAACCTTGGCGCCCGGCGCCTGAGCGCGAATCGCTTCGAGCGGCGATGGGCGGTGCCAGACCTGGCCGAAAGCCCCCGCGGAAGGGACCGCGTTACCGCCGATGGGATCGACCTGCCCGGAGCCCGAGCCGGACAACACGCCGGCGTCGGCGTGCGATCCAATCACGGCGATCGAGTGGATCGATGCAGCCAACGGCAACTGGCCGTTTGCGTTCTTCAACAGAACGATGCTCTGCTCGGCGACGCGCTCCGCCACCTCGAGGCCGTGAAACACATCCGGCACGCGGCGATCCGGCGGGTTGTCGAACAGCCCCACCGCAAACTCACTGCGCAGCACCCGGTGCACCATGTTGTCGAGACGCGCCATCGGAACCTCGCCGCTTTCCACCGCTTTCTTCAGCGCGGCTCCGAAGTAAGTGGCTTCTGGCATCTCCATGTCCAGGCCGGCGTTGGCGGCCTTGGCCGTGCTGTGCGTTGCGCTCCAATCGGAGATCACGAACCCCTGAAATTCAAAGTCCTTTTTTAAAACCTGGTTCAGCAGGTAGTTGTTCTCGCAGGAGTAGTCGCCGTTCACCAGGTTATAGGAGCACATCACCGCGCCCGCACCGGAGCCTTTGAGCGCGATCTCGAAGGCCAGCAGATCGCTTTCGCGCATGGCCCGCTTTCCAACCTTCACATTGACGAACGAGCGGCCACTTTCCTGATCGTTCATGGCGTAATGTTTGAGGTCGCCGATGATGTGCTGCTCCTGGAGCGCCTTCATCTCCGCGCCCACCAGCGTGCCGGCCAGAATCGGATCTTCGCCCCGATACTCGAAGTTGCGGCCGTTGCGCGGCTCGCGCGTGAGATCGATGCCGCCGCCCAACGACATGGTGTAGCCCTGATCGCGCAGTTCGCGGCCAATCAGAGACCCGTATTCGCGGGCCAGATCGACATCCCAGCTCGAGGCTTCCGCAATGCCCGACGGCAGCGGCGTGGAATAACGGCCGAACACCGACGAGTGGGTAACGCCCACCGCCGCGTCCGCCATCTGCAGGTCGGGAATGCCCAGCCGCGGAATGCCCGGGATGAATCCGGCATTCCCCAGCGCCCTTGGCGGCAGCTTGTCGGGACCGGCCATCACCACCTCCCAGCCGCTGTCGTGGAGCAGCGAGATCTTTTCGTCGAGCGTCAGCACCTTAACAATCAGGTCGGCGCGTTGATCGGCGCTTAGAGTCTTGTCCATCCAGGGCCCGGTGGGCTTCTGCGGCTGTCCGAACTGGGCCAGAACCGGCGCCACGCTGAGCGCCAGCGCCACAGCGCCGACACTCAGCGTGGATAAACGAGGAAAAGCGTTGCGAAATTTTGTCATGGTCATCGTATTGAGTTTCGGTCGTGCCTGGCTCCGGCGTGAGTCCGTGAGGCGGCGCTCCGGGTTCCGAGTCGTTGTTCACCTGACAGTGGCGTCCGAAGTTCCTAGTCTTGCACCATTTCGCCATCGAATGCCAGCCGCTGGGCAACCCCGCGCGGCGCGGGCGTCAACGGCCGCCGCCGAAGCCGATGCTACCGGTTCGGCTGAGCCGACTGGGTGGCCCCCATATCGGGGAGCATGCCATGCAGAACATCATTGGCGAAGAAGAACTTGCCGTCGCTGGGAACCATCATGATCTGCACCTTGTCGGAAAGCTTATCGGCGATGATCTTCTGCAGCATGATGGGGTTCTGTTTCAGTATGCCGGCTTCCAGTTGCATATCGTCGGCGTCGGCTTTGGACATCACCGCAACGCGGTCTGCATCCGCCTGATTCATGAGTTTGCGGCGCTCCAGTTCGGCCTTGCCGTCAATCAGCTTGGCCTGCGCCTTGGCTTCGGCTTCGAGACGCGTCTGCTCGATCTGCTTCTGCTTGAGCGGCAAGGTGTATTGCATGGCGTCCGACTGGGCTTTTGCTTCGAGAACCGTGACCTCCGCCTGGGCTTCGGCGGCCTTCACCTGCCGCGCCTTGTCTGCCTCCGCCTCCAGCTCTGCCGTCCGCACCTCCTTTTGTTTCACTTCGACTTCCACGCTCAGCCGCTCATTTTCCTGCTCCTTGAGGAGGACGCCCTCGAGGCCCTTGGCGTATTCCTCAGGAAGCTCGATATCGCGCAGCATGACCTCTTTGACGATAATGGCGTCGGGAGAAAGCCGCCGCGTGATGGCGCCCGCCGCCTCGCGCCGGATCTCCTCGCGCTTCGCTGCGAACAAATCTCGCACCAGGTAGCTGGGAGCGATCTCTCGGAAACTGCTCGCCACCACCGGCGGCACCAGTTCCCGGTCCACCGGTTGCGGCAGATTGGCTTGAACAAACGCCAGCCGCTGCGGATCGATGCGGTAGCGCACGGTCACGGCTAGGCCGACGGACAGTCCCTCCCTGGTTTGCACGCTCAGGGGCTGGACGGCCTTTTCACCGAGCGTGGTTTGAAAGATCTGGTCGCGAACGTCGTAGAGAGCCACACTCTGCACCAGCGGCCAGAGGAAATGGAGCCCGGGATACAGCGTTCCCGGCACCGTCCCGGATATCTGGCTGACGCAGACGCCGGCCATGCCTGCCGGCACTACGTCGATGCTGAGTCCGACCAGAAGCGGCGCCAGCGCGACCGCGGCTATGCGGCCCGCAATCTGCCACCGAAGCGGCTGGGGCGCCGCGGGGTGCTCGGTGCCGGCGGGCGCGTTCGACCGCTGGTACAGGCGAACAAGATCGTGAAGCAGCAGGCCGGCCGCGGCGGCGACGGCCGCGAACCCGACCGTTTCGAGCAGGTACTTGACGATAAGCATTCGGTTTCTCCTTGGTGAAGCGGCTGCCGCTTCACCGCTGCGGGATTGGCAATCCGCGTTCCAGGCCTTGCGCGACGCGGCCGGCGCAGCACCGCGCTGCTTTTGAGCGCGGAATCGCCAGCGCCGCCCGTGTCAAAAGGAGAAAGCCGTGGAAACGCGGACACGAAGTATCGGCGTTGGACCTATGGTAGAGATATGGCGAATCGTCGATCGCCTTCGAAACCGAGGTGCCGCGATGGCGAAAAAACTCTTTCCTCTCTCCAAGGTCTATGGCTTGCTCGAGCCGGGGCCGGTGGTGATGGTAACCACCCTACGGAAGGGGCGGCCGAACATCATGACCATGTCCTGGCACACCATGATGGAGTTTGAGCCGCCGCTGGTAGGCTGCGTGATTAGTAACCGAAATTACACGTTTGACACCTTGAAAGCCACCAAAGAATGCGTCATCAACATCCCGACCGTGAAGCTCACGGCCAAGGTGGTAGGCTGCGGGAACGCCTCCGGCGCCAAAATCGACAAGTTCGCGACTTTTGGTCTCACGCCGGTGGCCGCCGGGCGAGTCAAGCCGCCGCTGATTGACGAGTGCTATGCGAATCTCGAATGCAAGGTTGTCGATACCCGGATGATCGCCAGGTATTGCTTCTTCGTCCTTGAAGTAGTCAAGGCGTGGATCGACCCGGCGGTGAAACGCCCGCGGACCATTCATCATCTCGGATGGGGCGCCTTCATGGTTGCCGGCAGGACAATTCGGCTGCCTTCCAAAATGAGATAGCATCAACGTGGGATCGGCTCCGGTCGCCGGCTCGATGGCGGGCCGCAATCGGGAGCATAGGCTTCCTCGAAGGGGGCAATGGCTTGAAGCGTCGTAATTTTCTCAAAACTGCGGCTGCTGTGGTAACCGCTCCGGCGTTAGCCGCCGCTGCCTCCGATGCGGCGGACGACGAGCGCTGGCTGGCCGTCGCCGAAAGCTCGAAGCCGCGGCTGAATGCGACGCCCGTCGCACCGGCCGCGATTGTCAGGATGGTCGCCGACCCGGCCGCGTTTCTCGGCTGGCGCGTGGAGCAAGTCTCTCCGCCGGAAGCCCTGAACCAGCGCCTGCTGCGGCGCGGCGACACTGCCATTATCGATTTCGGCCGCCATCTTACAGGCCATTTTGCCTTCTCGATCGCCGGCGAAGGACGCGGCGTCGATTCACCGGGCCGGCTCAAGCTGACGTTCGGCGAAGTGCCGGCCGAGGCCGCGCAGCCTCTCGATCCCTACCATGGCAGTCTCAGCCGCGCCTGGCTGCAGGACGAGGCGATCAATATCGACGTCCTGCCGGCAACCGTCGAGATGCCGCGCCGCTATGCGTTCCGCTACGTGAAGCTGGAGGTCGTCGATACCTCACCCAATTACGCCGTGCGCGTCGGGCAGATCAAAGCGACCGCGCTATCTTCCGCCGGCGCCGATCCGCCGCCGCTGCCGGAGACAGTGCCGGCGCTGTTGCGGCAGATCGACAAAATCAGTATCGCCACTTTGCGCGACTGCATGCAGACGGTGTACGAGGACGGCCCCAAGCGCGACCGGCGGCTATGGATCGGCGATCTTCGCTTGCAGGCTTTGACTAATTACGCGACCTTCCGAAACAACAACCTGGTCAAGCGGTGTCTCTACCTGTTCGCCGCGTTCCCGCGCGAGGACGGCCTGGTGTGCGCCTGCGTGTTCGAGGAGCCGCGGCCTCATCGCGGGCACGAGTACATCATCGACTACGCCGCATTGTACGCGGCGGCGCTGCTGGACTATGCCCAAGCCACCGGCGACTGGAGCGCGGCCGCCGACCTGTGGCCGGTGGTGCGGAAACAGATGGAGCTGCTCTCCGCTTGCGTCGGGCCAGACGGAGTTTTCGCCGCCCCGGCTCACAGTTGGGTCTTCATCGATTGGAGCGACTCGCTCGAGCGCGCCGCCGCCATGCATGGCGTCTTCGTGTTCTCCCTGCGGCGGGCGCTCGAACTGGCGCGCCGCTGCGGGGCCGCGAGCGATGCCGAGAAATATGAGCGGTTGATCGCCCGCATGACGGCCGCCGGGCGCAGCGCCTTCTACGATTCCTCCCGCCAACTGTTTGTCAGCGGCGCGAAGCGCCAGGTCTCCTGGGCCTCGCAGGCATGGATGACGCTAGGCGGCATTGCCCGCAAGGCCGAGGCCGCTGAGGCGTTCCGCGCCGTTGCCGCACAGCCCGATGCGGTGCGCCCAGGCGCGCCCTACCTTTACCACTATGTCGCCGAAGCCATGCTGCAATGCGGGCTGAAACAAGAGGCGAGACAATTGGTGGAAACATATTGGGGCGGGATGGTGAAAGCCGGCGCCGACACCTTCTGGGAAGTCTACGATCCGTCGAATCCCGATCTCTCGCCTTACGGCAGCACGCTGGTGAACAGCTATTGCCACGCGTGGAGCTGCACGCCGGCCTATCTGCTTCGCAGCCTCGATCTGGCCGGCTGATGAGTCACCCCATGAGAGTCCTCAGCGCGCTTACGCGGTTGTTTTCCGTTGTACCGGAGATGGTTCCATGCTGAAACAAGTTGTCGGGCTCCTCGCCGCGATGCTGGCCGCCGCTCCCTTGTGGGGAGCTTCGTATTACACCGTCCGCCTGGACGACCCCAAAGCAGTATACCTGACGCGCGACAGCTTTCCCGTGCATGGCGACGGCGTCGGCGATGACACAGGCGCCCTGCAACAGGCGATCGATAAAATCCAGGAGACCGCCAACCAGGGAATTGTCTTCGTCCCCGAGGGCCGATACCGCGTGTCCAAAACGATCTACATTTGGCCCGGCATCCGCGTCATCGGTTACGGCGCCGCGCGACCGGTGCTGGTGCTGGGCGAGAACACTCCCGGTTACCAGGAGAAGGACAACGAGAACTTCATGGTGTTCTTTGCCGGCTGGCGTCCCGGAGCCCGCCGCGGCCCCGGTTTTCCAGGCTTCCAGCCGCCCGCTAGAGGCCTTGGCGACCGGCCTCCGGATGCGGGGCCGGGCACCTTCTATTCGGCCCTGAGCAATATCGATCTGGAGATCGAAGACGGCAATCCTGGCGCCGTTGGCATCCGCGCCCACTACGCGCAGCACTGCTTCCTGGCGCACATGGACTTTCACATCGGCTCCGGCCTCGCCGGCATTCATGAGGGCGGCAACGTGGCCGAGGATGTGCACTTCTACGGTGGCCGCTACGCCATCTGGACGCGCACCCCTTCGCCGGGTTGGCAGTTCACGGTGATCGACTCGACGTTTGAAGGACAGCGCGAGGCCGCCATTCAGGAGCGAGCCGCCGGCCTCACGCTCATCCGGCCGCGCTTCCGCAACGTTCCCACCGCCATCGCCATTGATCCCGGCTTTCCCGACGATCTCTGGGTGAAAGACGCCCGCATGGAGGACATCTCGGGTCCGGCGGTGATCGTCAGCCTCGAAAACAGCCCGCGCACGGAAATCAACATGGAAAACGTGGTTTGCAGCCACGTGGGCACGTTTGCTCTCTTCCGCGAAAGCGGCAGAAAGGTTGCCGGACCGGCGCCCCTGTACCGCGTGAAAGTGTTTTCACACGGATTGAACTACGCCGATATCGGTTCCGTTCCGGAGACCAAAGACATCTTCGAAACCGCCGCCCTGAGCGCCCTGCCGCCCCCCATGGAATCTGACATCCCAGATCTGCCGGCCCGCGACACCTGGGTGAACATTCACTCCCTGGGCGCTAAAGGCGACGGTTCCACCGACGACACCGAGGCTTTCCGCAAAGCGATTGCCGAACACCGCACCATTTACCTTCCGACAGGCCTGTACGTGGTCAGCGACACGATTGCGCTGCGGCCGGACACCGTTCTGACCGGCCTGCACCCCAGCGCCACTCAGATCGATCTGCTCGATTCCACGCCCGCGTTTCAGGGCGTCGGCTCGCCCAAACCGATGATCGAGGCGCCCAACGGAGGAACCAACATCCTGATTGGGATCGGCCTCTACACCAATGGCATCAACCCGCGCGCAGTGGCGGCGAAATGGATGGCCGGCGCCCGTTCGATGATCAACGACGTTCGCTTTCTGGGCGGGCACGGCACCACCAAACCCGACGGCAGCCGGGAAAATCCTTACAACAATAACCGCACGGCCGATTCAGACATCCATCGCCGCTGGGACGCACAGTATCCCAGCCTGTGGGTGACCGATGGCGGCGGCGGCACCTTCCTCGATATCTGGACCCCCAGCACTTTCGCCCAGGCCGGCATGCTGGTATCCGACACTTCCACCTCCGGGCGCATTTATCAAATGTCGAGCGAACATCACGTGCGCAACGAAGTTCAACTGCACAATGTCTCCAACTGGCAGATCTATGCGCTGCAAACCGAAGAAGAGCGCGGCGAGGGCGGTTTCGCGCTGCCGCTCGAAATCGATGGTTCGAGTAACATCACAGTTGCCAACTTACACATCTACCGCGTAATCAGCTCTTATCAGCCGTTCCCGTGGGCGATCAAGGTTTCGCGTTCGAAAGACATCCGCTTCCGCAACATCCACTGCTACAGCAACAGCAAAGTGTCGTTCGACGATTCGGTTTACGACCAGACGCATCACGCCGCGATTCGCCAGCGGGAGCTTGCGTGGCTGAACCTGTCCGGCAACGCACCCGTGGTTGCCGCCAAGGCGCCTTCCCCTGTGCTCGCAGCCGGCGCCAAGGTGGAGAAGCTCGCCGGAGGCTTCTTCAATATCTCCGGCGGAGCGGTCGATCCCTCGGGCGACTTTTATTTCGTGGACGCCCATTGGCAGCGCATCTATCGCTGGTCGGCGGCAGACCGGCAGCTTTCCATCGTGCGCGACAATCCGTTGGACCCGGTCAATCTGGCCTGCGACCAGGCCGGCAACCTGATCGTGATTTCCTACGCGGGCAATGGAACGATGTACTTTTTCAAGCCGGGATCGCCGGATGACGCGATCACGCTCTTGCAGCCGCAATCCGTGGTGCCGCGGCGCGGCATGACTGCCGTGCTGCCTGTGGGCGATTGGCGCGTCAATGCCGAGGCACTCCACGAGCCCTACCGGCAGTATGTTTCCCCGGATGGCACCACCTTCATTCCGGCCGGCCAGGATTTCGTCAGCGGCGCTACGTCGTGGGGTATCAAGAGCAGCGCCTTGCTGCGCGGATTCGGACTGGCCCGCGCCGTGGTTGGACGGCCGTTCTACATCACTGACGAATCGCAAATGATGACCTTGGTGGGCACCGTCCAACCCGATGGCAGCGTGCCGGGCATGAAACTGTTCGTCAATCAGGGTGGAGAGGCGGTCACCACTGACTCCCAGGGCAACGTGTACCTCGCAGCCGGCCAAGTCTACGTTTACAACCCGGCGGGCAAGCTGATCGATACCATCGAGGTTCCCGAGCGTCCACTCCAGTTGGTGTTCGGTGGCAAGGACGGGCAGACTCTGTTCATTCCGGCGCGTACTTCCTTGTACGCGGTGCGCACGCGGTTCCAGGGGCGGTAGCCGGCACTGCGCGAACGCTGGGGTTACCGGATGGGCGCAGCGGGTGCGGCGAAGGCTGCAACCGGTTCCGCCAATTCCGCCGGCTGCGCGGTCGGTTGGAAGTTGAACCATTGCGCCAGTTCCTCGTCGCTGACCCGGCGGCGGGCCATGATGGCGCGGCGGCGGGCCAGGGCGCGGGGCAGGCAGCGCGCCAGGTGCCAGAAGGCGGCGGCGGATCTGGGCTCCCACAGAATCGACCCGCTCACCACCACCAGGTCGCGCAGCGTCATGGGCAGCCAGCAGCGGCGGTAGACGCCGCCGGTGACGTTCTTGATGCGCATCAGGAAACGGTTCTTCACCGAGTGCATGTTGATGAGTGCGGGCAACGACCGCCGGTTGAGGGGCGTCACCGTGCGCACATGGAAAGCCTCGGCCGAGGGTGTATACAGCGTCCGCCAGCCCAACAACTGCGCCCGCCAGGCGACATCGGCATCTTCGCGGTATACAAAAAAATCCGGATCGAAGAACTCGCCGTCGATGGCGACGTCTTCAATCATGCTGCGCCGGTACAGCGCCGCCGCCGCCGACGCGCCGAAGACATATTCCAGGTTCTGATAATCGCCGTGATCCGGCTCGCGCCAGCCCCGATCGAAGTGCCGCAGGGTGGGCGTGAAACAAATGCCGGTGGAATCGATGCGCGGCTCGTCCAGCGGTTCAAAACCCGGCCCGATGGAAAGCAGCTTGCCGCACACCGCGCCCGCCTCCGGGTCCGCTTGGCCGGCCTCCACCAGCCCGCGGATGAAGCCGGGGCGCAGCAGCACGTCAGGGTTCAGGGTCAACACCCATTCGCTGGAAGTGGAACCAATGACGCGGTTCTGGGCCGCGGCGAAGCCCAGGTTCCGGCCGCAGCGGATCACCCGCACCCGCTTGCGGAACTCCCGCAGCACGGCCGCGGTACCGTCGGTGGATCCGTTATCCACCACGACGATCTCGAGTGGCACCCCCTCCTGACGGAACACCGCTTCGAGACAGCGCCGGATGTACCGGGCGCTGTTATAGGTAACGATGGCTGTGCAGACGGTTGCGTCGGGCATGTGATTTGAGGTTCTGATACAAAGACCCGCCGCCGGCAGTTCCACCTACACCAAACCGCCGGAACGAAATATATTTAAAAAAAGTGGCCTGGGGTGTAGTGGAAAACCGAACTTTGGGGTCTTAGTGGTGAGTTGCGTGTATGGCCGCGTTCTATATGAGTGAGGAACTGGTGGGTATTTTGCGTCAGGAAGGCGCTGCATTCGCACTGCAAACTCAAGTGGCTCAACTGTTTGAGGAGTCTCGCGAGGACGTCTACCGGTACCTGATGACGCTCGGTTTGACCCCCGCGCGGGCGCAGGACGCCACTCAGGAGGTCTTCCTCCGCCTCTACGCCGCGCTGAAGCGTGGTGAAGAGATCGAGAACCCCCGCGGCTGGGTATTTCGAGTGGCGCATAACTGGGGCTTGAAAGTGCGCGCCCGCTACGCGTCGGAAAACCCGTTCGACCCGGACCTGGAAGCCAAGCTGGCCGCGCCGGCGCGCGATGCGGAACACGATCTGCTGGAACGCGAGCGTATGCTGCACTTTCACCGCGCGGTGGAAGCTCTGTCGGAGCAGCAGAAGCGCTGCCTGTTTCTGCGCATGGAGGGATTGCGGTATCCGGAGATTGCGGCGGCGATAGGGATCAGTCCCTCGGCCGTGTGCGAATTTCTGCGGCGCGCCATGGCGCGGCTGAAGAAGGTGCGCGATGAGTAACTGGCCGTCCGGACATCCCGACGAAGGGCTGCTGCTGCGGTCGCTCGATGGCGAGCTGCCGGCGCGCAAAGCCCGGCACGTCCGCAAGCATCTGGAAGCCTGCTGGCAGTGCCGCGCGGACCTGGAATCGCTCGAAGCCACGGTGGCCGATTGTGTCCGCTACCGCAAGCAGGTGCTGGCTGGTTTCCTGCCGGAAGCGCCGAACGCCTGGCAGACGCTTGATCGCGGTTTCGATCGGGTGGATGCGGAGCTCGCCGCGGCGCCGTTCTGGAAGCGTTTGCCGCGCCTGGCCCCGGCCTGGCAGTGGGGAGTGGCGGCCTCCGCCGCGGCCGCGCTGCTGATTGCGGCCGTCGTGCAATTCGGCCAGGCGCCCAGCGTGCAAGCGGCATCGCTTCTCCGAAAGGCTGTAGCTGCGGCCAGCGCGCGCCCAGTGCCAGTTCGCCATATCAGCATCCGCATGCGCTCGGGCTTGTCGACCCGGCGCACGGTGGGCGGCGCTGCGGGAAATGTGCTGCCCCTGCCGCCCGACATCCACATGGCGTTTCAGGCCGCCCACTACGACGATGCGGACCCGCTGAGCGCGCGCGCCTTCCAGGCGTGGCGTGACAGCCTGCCTCGCAAAACGGACGACGTCTCAACCGAACCCGCCGCGGAAGATCCGCACGAGCCGTGCTACCGCATCCGCACCCAGGCGGCGGAAGGCGGATTGGCTTCCGCCACCTTGCTGCTGCGCGTCGCGGACCTGACGCCGGTGGAAAGCAAGTTCGAGTTTCGCGATCAGAATTGGATTGAATTCACCCAGGTTATGGAGCCTCCACTCCAACCCGACGGCTCTCCCGTTGCGACTCCTTACGAGGCTCCCTTGCGGCCAGTCGTACCAAGCCGGCCGGCTGCACTCGCGCCCAGGCCCACGGCCTCGATTTCGGATGAACTGCAGGTACTAGCTCAACTGCACCGGATCGGGGCCGACCTGGGCGATCCTGTAGAAGTGAATTTGACGGATGGCAAAGTGGTGGTTTCCGGCGTCGGGGTTTCGCCCGAACGCCAGCGCCAGATCCACGACCTGCTGGATGGCGACGCCAACGTGGAGGTGCGTTTCTCCGAGCCGGAAGTGGCCCAGGTGATGCCGCCGGTGGCGGCGCCGGCTACGGCGGGCGATACGGCGAACATCGGCATTCAGACGCGCCTCGAGAAGCAACTCGGCGGGCGCGCCGACTTCGAGCGCTTCAGCACGCGAGTGCTGGATGGCGATGACGCCGCCATGGCGCACGCCTACGCGTTGCGCAGCGTGGCGGAGCGCTTCCCGGCAGCGGCCGAGGAGTCGATGACCGCGGCGGATCGCGCGCAGCTCCATGAGCTCGCGCGTGAGCACGTGGCAGCGCTGGAAACTCAGGTCCGCGTGATGGAAGGCGCGCTGGCTCCGGTACTGGCCGGCCTGGGCGGCAAGGCCGCCGCGGCCGCACCCACGCCTGGCGCCGAGGCCCCGTGGCAGCAGGCAGCCGACGACACCTTCCGCGCTTCGCGCCGGCTGGAGGTGCTGCTCTCGGTCCTGCTGGGAGTCACTCCCGGTCAGAACGCGACTGCCGATTTGCCCTCGCAGGTGCTGGCCGCGTTCGTGGATTTGAAGGCCGGCCTGGCCCGCTGCCAGAACCTGCTGGCGCAATAGCGCCGCGCGAGTTGCTGCGAACGGTCTCTCGCGCAGCAGCGAATTCGTACCACTTCCGGCCCTGTAACCTTTGTTGAATGACAACCGTCAGTAGTAGCGGGCTAGTGTGGGAATTGTACGATTCCCACCGGCCCGCGACGGCGGGCGTACATCCTCCGAGCGCCCGCCGATCCGTTTTTTTCCGGCAGCCACCCGCTTCAAGAACCTCTCCGCCTTGCGCCGAGTGGCGGGGCGTGGGTTGTTCAATTGCCGCCGCACAAAGCTGACAATCGCGGCCTGGCGCTGAACGGACTCGGGAAATCTGGCCAGCGACTCAATGGCGTGCCCGATGGCTACGTTGCGGCACTCGTCGGTCTCGTATTTCGCCCGGCCGACGGTGAGAATGGCGGCCGCGACCTTGTGCGCCAAGCGCGGTTGCGCCGCGGCGATCGCGGCCGCCGCTTGCATGACATTCGCCGCGGCAATCATCTGTGGGCCGCGGATGGGCTGCAGAAATCTGCCGAGCAGCGGCGCAAGCTTGCGCGCGCGATCCACCCTCGCCAAATTAGCCAGGATGTGCGCCGCATTCCAGCGGAAAATACCGTTGGGGTGATCGAGAAGCTTGGCGAACCGGTCGAAAGCCGGGTAGAGGAATTGCGGCGCTTCTTCGCTGAGGCGCCGGAGGTCTTTCAGACAGCCGAACCTGACGCGCGCGGCCGGCGCGTCGAGCCCAGCCCAGCAGACCGCGAGGCGGTCGTGCTCTGTCCACATGGCGGCCATAGCCGATTCATACAGAAGTGCGCGGCGGAAAGCAAGGCGGCCCCGCGGTTGTGCCCTGCCAATTACGCCCTCACAATCTGCAAAAGGGAAATATTCATACCGCAGCTGCTCGGAATTTCAGGCTAATTCGAAACTAATGCGCGCGTAGCTCTCGTAGCCGGGGGCGGCCACTAGCATTCAGCTTGAATCGCGTTCTACTGAAGGTTATGCCGTCTTCGGGAAATCACCAGGAGGGACGCCAAACCAAGACCGGCCAAGCTGAATGCAGGCGGTTCGGGGATATCGTCCGGCTCGTCGCTGCCGAGGGTGATGTCGTCGAGCGCGACCAGGCCTTCTGTGTTGGTGAAGACGACGGATTCCGCCGTGCCCGAAAAGCTGACTCCCAAGGGGAAGAACGGACAGAATACATCCTTGGAATCCGGGCAAGCCGGGTTGCCCGACTCATATCCGTTCTCTGTTACCGGTGGTGTAATCGACGCCAATTCTGTTCCGGTACCGTCCAGTCCGCTGTAAACATCGATCTCACCCGTATCGTAGGCCGCCGAATAATAGAAGGAAAAGCCCGTGTCGAAACCGGCGGGGACATCCATGATGGCAGGATTGCTGTCGCTCACGAAGGTGAAGGCGGTGTCTCCGGAAGGGTTACCCGCGAAATCCTCATTAGTGCTGATGAAAGCCGTTCCGTTGGAGGTGAAGGTGACCCCATAGCTGGGTCCGGGTCCGCTGCCGAGCGAGCCATAGCCGCCGTCGTAATAGCTCAGAACTCCCTCGTCATTTTGAAGGCCCTCGAAGTTCAGTACGATCAGGCTAGCGTTGGCACTCGCGATGAATATCGCACCGAGAGCAGCAAGTTGAAACACTTTATTCATGCAACCTCCAATGGGCATTTCAGATTCTGTCCCGCCAGAATCTCGCGGGCCACCCGCCACTCACATCCGCCATGCCAGATTCCCTGCTTGGAGCTCCGAGTGTCATTCAATTCAATATCGCAAAGCTAACTGGGATTTCTAACTTTTCCCAGTTCCCATGAGTATACACCCGCAATGGCTGGCCAAGGCTGAAACGTCAGTCCATTACGGTACCTCCAGTACCATCAGTATCAAGGCCGCGCGCATTGTCGACAGGGCCCGGCGGCGGAGCCAGCGCTGCCGCGCCTACTCCACCTTGCGCAGCACCATGGCGGAATTCTTACTGCCGAAAGCGATGCAATTGGCGACGGCGTGCTCGATCGAGATTTTGCGGCCGGGCGAGGTGATGTAATCGAGGTCGCAATCGGGATCGGGCTCGTCCACGTTGATGGTGGGCGGCGCCACGCCGTCGCGCATGGCGAGCAGGGTGGCTGCCACGCCGGCGGCGCCGCAGGCTCCCTGCGGATGCCCGATGAGGCTCTTGAGGGACGAGCCGGGAAGCTTGTAAGCATACCCGTTGAAGGCCAGCTTGACGGCGCGCGTCTCGATGCGGTCGTTCAGCTCGGTGGAGGTGCCGTGATAATTGATGTACTGCACGTCGGAAGCGGCGATGCCGGACTCCTCGAGAGCCAGTCCGATGGCGCGCGCCGGCTCCTCGCCGCACTCCTCCAGCCGCACGCGATGGAAAGCCTCGCAGGTGGAACCGTAGCCGGTGATTTCGCCGTAGATTTTGGCGCCGCGGGCGCGGGCCTGCTCCATCTCTTCGAAGACGAAGAACCACGCGCCTTCGGCGATCACGAAGCCGTCGCGGTCGCGCGAGAAAGGCCGTGAAGCGCGCTCCGGCTGCTGGTTCCAGCGGGTCGACATGATGCGCATCAACTGGAAGCCGCGCAGGATCAATGGGGCGATTGGCGAATCCACGCCGCCGGCGATGATGGTGTTCAACACTCCGCTGCGGATGTGGCGGAAAGCGTAGCCCATGGCGTCGGTGGAGGAAGTGCAGCCGGTGGAGACGATATGGCTCAAGCCGCGGAAACCGAAGCGCATCGACACCTCGCTGGCCAGCGTCCCGATGGTGCCGGTGGGAATGGTGTAGACGCTGCACTGCTTCTGGTGGCCGGTGTAATAGAGGCGGTATTGCTCCTCGGTGAAATCCTGGCTGCCGCCGCCGGAGCCCACCATGACGCCGATGCCGCGCAGTTCGTCGCGCGTCATGTGCTGCGGCTCCAGGCCGGCGTCTGCGAGCGCTTCCGCCACGCTGGCCAACGCCAGCGGCACGGCGCGCGATACGTGAGGCCGGTCTTTCACCTCCACGTACTTTTTTTCGTCGAATTCGTCGGGCACTTGCCCCGCGACTTGCACCTGAAACGGCGACGGGTCGAAGCGCGAAATGCGCTTCACTCCGCTGACGCCGTTGCGGCTGGCCTGCCAGAAGGATTCACGACCGATTCCATTGGGGCTCACCGCGCCAATCCCCGTTATCGCCACGCGACGCATTTCTATGATTTTGCCTTTCCTTGTTTGCTCAGTATAGGCTGAAATGGATGACCGCGCGCCACCAACAGGCAGCCGGGCGGCTGGGTCGCTCCCTGGCCGGACTTCAGGCCGGTACCGTAGGTGTGCTCAGTATGCTGCTCTGGCTGGGCGTTTGTGCGGCATGGCGGCGCGAGGATTTCTGGTCCAGCCCCAATCTCCTGGCTGGCGCATTCTATCCGCGGTACGCGTATCGCACCGGTCTCGAATGGAGCACGGCGTTCGGCGGGTCGCTCTACATTCTGCTCTATAGCGCGCTGGGTACGCTGTTCGCGCTGGCCGCCGGGCGCCCCATGAGGCGTCTCCGCCTGGCGCTGGTCGCCATGACGTTCGGCTTGGGCTGGTATTGGATCACCTACCGCTGGCTGTGGCGGCTGTCGCCGCCGCTGGGTGCGCTGCTCGGCGGCGGGCGGGCTCCCGTTTTGGGACACTTGATGTATGGCGCGCTGCTCGGCCGTTTCCCGCGTTATCTGCCACGCGCGGCTGCACCAGAAACAATTCCGGCGGCTGTGGAACCAGAGGCCGAAGTGAATTCCGGCGCGCCGGCGGACTGAGCGCACGGCCAGCGCGGGCGGGCACGCGGCGCGGCGCTTGCCAACCGGCCGGGCGTTGCCCGGCTGCGCCGATTGACAATCGGCGCGTAGGTTGTCAACCTGCCCCACAGAGATGGAATGGAAGGGCAATGCCTAGGCCAGCTCCACTTCGATTCGTTTCTGCGCGGCGTCCAGCTTCACGATGCGAAAGCTGCGGATCTGGCCGGCGCGTGGGGCATCGCCCCTGGCTGCGCCGCCGGAGACACCGCCCTTTCTCCACCTGGTCTCCAGCATGGACGTCAGGGAAGAAAGGTCGGCCTTGTTGACAGCCGGTTGCGATTCCGCGCCGGCGGAGGGCTCGCTCTGGATGCGGCAGGTGGCGGGCACGCCTTCGCCCAGCTCGACGCGCGCGCGTCCGCCAGAAACATCGGTCATCCGCCCCGTCACCACGTCGCCCTGCTTGTGTTCGGCGATGTACTCGTCCAGGCCGGTGGGGACGAGCTGCTTCATCCCCAAGCGCAGGCGCCGCTTGGCGAGGTCGGCTTCGAGCACCAGCGCCTTCAACATTTGCCCCACCTTCAGCACTTCCTGGGGATGGTTGATGCGCTTTTCCGCGGTGATATCGCCGACGTGGATCATACCCTCCACGCCTTCGGCGAGCTCGACGAAGGCGCCGAACTTCTGCAGGCTGGTTACCGTGCCTTCCACCTGCGAGCCTACCGGGAACTTTTGCGGCACTTCCGCCCACGGGTCGCCCAGGACCTGCTTCAGGCCCAGCGAAATGCGGCGCTCGGCCTGGTTGACGGCGAGCACGGCCACTTCCACCTGCTCGCCGGGTTTGACGGCATCGGCCGGCTTGCGCACCTTTTTCGACCACGACATTTCCGAAAGGTGGACAAGCCCTTCCACGCCTTTTTCGAGCTCGACGAACGCGCCGAAATCCGCCAGCCGCGTGACCGCGCCCTGCACGCGGTCGCCGACCTTGTATTTTTCGCCCACCAGGTCCCACGGGTGCGGCAGAAGCTGTTTGAGGCCGATCGAGATGCGCCGCTTGGCGGCATCCACCTTCAGCACCTTGGTTTCCAGCTCCTGGCCCGGCTTCAGCACGTCGGCCGGCTTGGCAACGTGGCCCCAGGAAATATCGGCCACGTGCAGCAGCGCATCCACTCCGCCGATATCGACGAAGGCTCCAAAATCGGTCAAGCTGCGCACCGTGCCGGTGACGGTCTCGCCTTCCTTGATCTGGCTGTAGCGTTTCTCCCTGGCCTCGCGCTCTTCGTCTTCGAGCACGGCGCGGCGGTCCACCACCACGTCTTCGTCGGCGGTATCCAGCTTGATGATGCGGCAGCGGATTTCCTGCCCAACCAGTTTCTCCACGTCGGCCGCTTCGCGCGCGCCCGAACGCGACGCCGGCATGAAGGCGCGCACGCCCACGTCCACGCTCAAGCCGCCCTTCACCACCGCGGTTACCATGCCCGCGATGGGCGCTTTATCGGCAAACGCTTTTTCCAGCGCCGACCAATCGCGCGGCCGCTCCACTTTCAGGCGCGACAGTTCGTAGTAGCCTTCCGGATCGCGCCCCTTGATGGAAACGGCGACCTTGTCGCCCCGCTTTACTGCTTCTCCGGCGTTGGTGAAATCCGCGAGCGGAAGGATGCCTTCGGTCTTGAAGCCGATATCGACCAGGACCGAATCCGCAGTCACGGCCACCACCGTGCCGTTGAACCCGCGGCGTTCCTCGCCGGCGTGGGAGCTCGTCTGCTCGTACTGCGAAAGGATATCGGCAAACGATTCGCCGGACTCGCTGTTGGTTTGAGAATCCGGACCGGCAGACGGGTCCTGATCCAGCATACTCGAATTGGACATGAGACGTTTCACCTCATTGTGGCATAATGTAGCGGCGCAGTCTTGGCCGGTGTCCGGTTCGACCGCGATCCTGCCGCAGCCGTTTTAGCGGCCCGCATGCATTCTTATGCCGCGCCCCCTGCAATTCCTCGCGCGCTGTCTTCGCCTGTTCCGGCCACAGGATCTGGTGTGGGTGGTGCTGTTTGGCGTGCTGATCGCGTGGCCGCAGACCGGCGAAGCTCCTGAAATTGTCTTCCTGGTGGCGCTGTGCGTGGCGCAGGTGCTTGAGCCGAAAATCCCCGCTGAGCCGAGCACCCACAGCCGCCTGCTGTGGATTGCGATCAAGCTGGCGCTGGCGTTCATGCTGATCGGATACGCCGGCGCTATCACCAGTGTGTACTGGCCGGTGCTGCTGTTGCCGGTGGTCTCGGCGGCCACCATGTTCGGCGTGGTTGGAACCATGCTGTGTGCCGCCGTGGCCGGCGCAGCGTTCCTGGTGTTCCTGTATTGGGTGCCGGATTCATCAGAGGTTATGGCCGGCACGATTCCACAGCTCGTGCTGCTGGCCATGATCGGCAATCTGGCCAACTCGGTAGCCGAGGACTTGCGGAGCCAGACCCGCAAGTCGCGCGCCGCGGCGGAGCAACTGGCCGACGCCAATCTGCAGCTCCAGCAGGCCGAAGAAGAGAAGCGCCGGGCAGACCGGCTGGCCGCGCTCGGCCAACTTTCCGCCGGCCTGGCGCACGAGCTGCGCAATCCGCTGGGCACCATCCGCGCTTCTTCGGAGATGCTTACCCGCAGCTTGGCCGCGGAAAACGAAGTGGCGCGCGAAGTGGCGGGCTTCATTGCCTCCGAAGTGGACCGGTGCAACGCGCTGATCACCCGTTTTCTGCAATTTGCCCGCCCGCTCCAACTGCAGCTTGCGGAGGCCGACCTGGCGCAAACGCTGGACCGCGCCGTGGCGCAGGCCGAGCGCGAGGCGCCCGGCATTTCCTTCTATCGCAACTACCAGCCCGGCATTCCGCCGTTTCCTTTCGACGCCGAACTGCTGGAGCGCGTGTTCTACAACCTGCTGATCAACGCCGCGCAGGCCAGCCCGGCCGGCGGCGCGGTCACGCTAAAGGCCCGCGCCGGCGAAGGCAACGCGGAAGTCTCGGTGATCGATCGCGGCAGCGGCATCGAGCTTTCGCTGCGCGACAACATTTTCAATCCCTTCTTCACCACCAAGCCGCAGGGCGTTGGCCTGGGGCTGGCCATCGTTTCCAAAATCGTCGACGAACACGGCGGTAATATAACGGTGGAGAGCGAACCGGGTAAGGGAAGCATTTTCCGGGTACTTTTGCCGATGGAGGTTCGAACGGCACAGTAGTTGTGGGGCAGCTTGGCAAGCTGCGGTCCGATTGGCAATCGGACCGCGCGGCGGTAACCAGCCGCCCCGCAGGATGCCATCCTGCCCCACACACTACAGCGCGCCCGGTTGCGGGCCGCACATCTATGAAGAAACGCATCCTGGTGGTTGAGGACGAAGAGAAACTTCGACGCGTGATCGAGCTGCAGCTCGCCTCCGGCGGGTTCGACGTCGATAAAGCCGCCACCGCCGAAGAGGCGCTCAAAGTGGTCGATCGCGCCGACCTGGTGCTCACCGATCTCAAGCTGCCTTCGATGGACGGCCTGGCTTTTCTGGGTTTGATCCGCCGGCAGAACGCGCAAGTCCCGGTGATCATGATGACCGCGTTCGGCAGCGTGGAGACGGCGGTGGAGGCCATGAAGGCCGGCGCCACCGATTTTCTGCTCAAGCCCTTCGGCCTCGATCACCTGATGCAGGTGGTTTCGAAAGCGCTTGAAGTGCGTGCGCTGCGCGAGGAGAACCGCGAGCTGAAGGCCGAGCTCGGCCGCCGCTATGAGTTCGACAACATCATCGGCCGCAGCCCGGCGATGCAGGAAATTTTCGCTTCCATCGAGCGCGTGGCGCCGACGCGCGCCACCGTCCTGCTGGCCGGCGAGAGCGGCGTTGGCAAGGACCTGATTGCGCGCGCCATCCACTTCCATTCGCCGCGTCGCGACCGTCCGCTGGTGAAGATCAACTGCAGCGCCATCCCGGAAAACCTGATGGAGAGCGAATTGTTCGGCTACGAGAAGGGCGCGTTTACCGGCGCGCAAACCTCCAAGCCCGGCAAGTTCGAGCAGGCCGACACGGGCACGGTGTTTCTGGATGAGATCGGCGACGTGCCGGCGGCGATTCAGGTGAAGCTGCTGCGCATCCTGCAGGAGCGCGAATTCGAGCGGCTGGGCAGCAATGTGACACGGCGCATCGATGTGCGCGTGGTGGCCGCCACCAACCAGGACCTGCGCGCGGCGCTGGAGCAGGGCACCTTCCGCGAGGACCTGTATTACCGCCTCAACGTGGTGCCGCTCAATATTCCTCCGCTGCGCGAGCGCAAGCAGGACATTCCGTTCCTCGCCAACCACTTCGTGCGCAAGCTGGCGCCGGAAAACGGCTGCCAGGTGGAGCGGATCACCGATGCCGGCATGGAAAAGCTGATGGCGTACTATTGGCCGGGCAACGTGCGGGAGCTCGAAAACGTGATCGAGCGCAGCCTGGTGATGGCGACCGGCACGGCTCTCGACGCCACCGATATCAAGCTGGAAGCCGACCGCCGGCCGCGCCCGCAGAACGATACGCATTTTCTGCCCGAGGGGATGACGCTCGATAGCTACGAGCAGGAAATCATTCGCGAGGCGCTGCGCCGCGCCGACGGCAACAAGAGCCAGGCCGCCAGGTTGCTCGGCCTGACGCGCAACGCCTTGCGGTACCGGCTGACCCAGATGGGGATGGAAGCATAACGCGCCGGCCTGTCAGCGCTTTCCGGCAGCCCGCTTCGGGGATTTCGACGCCTTCTTGGCGCCCGATGCCGAGCGCCGCCGCGCGTTCGGGACTTTGCCGATGCGAGGATCCCCGGCGGCGATCAGTTCGCAGGCGCGCAGCGCTGTTTCCTCGAAATCCGGTGCATCGGCGGGAAGCACCTGCCAGTCAGTCACCTCTTTGCCAAACACCCGAACGGACCGCATGTTGGGGAATTCGCGGCGCAGGCTCTCGTGGTGCAGTTCGGTTGTAGCGAGCCACACCCCGTTGTCAGGGTCCAACTGGCGCTTGTCGCGCAAGATAAGGACAATTCTGTTTCCTACATAGACCGCGAGGCAGCCGAACATGGGCCGGGTCCAGGGTGACAGCGTAGCGATCGCGTCGAGCACGAACTCATGCGGGGCAGCCTTGCGGGGTTTGATGGCGAGGATGTCGTCCGGCGGGACCGAGCGCGTCTTTCGGCGGGGTGTCGGCATCGGATTCAGGATAGCGAGATTGGCGGGCCGCGGGTGCGGCCGGGGCGGTCACACCCGGTACGTATCGGCGCGCCAATGCTCGACGGCGCGCTTGATGGCATCTTCGGACAAGCTTTCCTGAGCGGCGCGGGCGGTCAGGGCGACGAATTCGGCGTCGGCGGCAAAGCGCAAGCCGATAATCTGGCGAATGCTCAGCCGCGGGTCCAGCGGCTTGCCGGTGAGGACATAGTGCCGCAGGTTTTCCTCGGCGCGAATGGCGCGGTCCTGCGCTTTGAGCGAGAAGATGCGGCAAAAAAGAGCGATCATGATCGAGGTCACGACCAGCACCACAATCAGCGCTGCGCTATAGAGGCGCTCATGGTCGCCCCACGACATATAGAGGTTGACCAGAGATCCGATCAGCGTCAATGCCAGGATGCCGAAAAGCACGATGTGGTAAGCCGGCACGAATTGCCGGTGATTGGCGTAGTTCTGTTCCTGCATGATTTCTCCTTCAGGTGCGGCGCTCAACCGGGCAGCGCGTTCCGGCTCAGAATAGCACGTTAGCTACGAAGCGGCGATAACTTCGGTGTGCGCGGCGTAGTGGCTGTCCACGTAAGCGTCGAGGATTTCGATAAACTCGGCCACGATGCGGTCGCCCTTGAGGGTGACGGTGAGCCTGCCATCGACGTAAACCGGGGCTTTCGGTTCTTCGAAAGTTCCAGGCAGGGAAATGCCGATGTGGGAATGCTTCGATTCGCCGGGACCGTTGACCACGCAGCCCATCACGGCCACCTTCATGGTCTCGACGCCGGGATGGTTCTCTTTCCACTTCGGCATCTGCTCGCGCAGGTAGGTCTGGATCTGGTCGGCCATATCCTGAAAGAAAGTGCTGGTGGTGCGGCCGCAGCCGGGGCAAGCGGTGACCTGCGGGGTGAAGCTGCGGATGCCGAGCGATTGCAGAATCTGCTGGGAGACGATGACTTCCTCGGTACGGTCGCCGTTGGGCAGCGGCGTGAGCGAGGTGCGAATGGTATCGCCAATGCCCTCGAGCAGAAGCGGCGCCAGCGCGGCGGTGGTGGCGACGATGCCCTTGCTGCCCAGGCCGGCTTCGGTGAGACCGAGGTGCAGCGGGTAGTCGCAGGCCGCGGCGAGGGCGCGGTAGACGTCGATCAGGTCCTGGACGCCGCTCACCTTGGCGCTGAGGATGATGAGGTCGCGCGCGAGGCCGTAGCGCTCGGCGGCGCGCGCCGATTCGACGGCGCTGGCGACCATGGCGTCAAGCGTCACCTGGCGCGCGTCCTTGGGTTCGGCCGCGCGCGAGTTTTCGTCCATCATGCGGGTGAGCAATTGCTGATCGAGCGATCCCCAGTTGACGCCGATGCGGACGGGCTTGTGATTTTCGACGGCGACTTCGATCATGGTGCGGAAATTGTCGTCCGTCTTGCGGCCTATGTCCGAGTTGCCGGGGTTGATGCGGTACTTGGCCAGCGCGCGCGCGCACTCCGGATACTTCTTCAGCAGGATGTGGCCGTTGTAATGGAAGTCTCCGATGATGGGCACACGCGAGCCGAACAGGCGCACGGTTTCGACGATTTTGGGAACGGCTGCCGCGGCGTGTTCGGTGTTGACGGTGACGCGCACCAGCTCCGAGCCGGCTTGCGCAAGCGCCAGCACCTGGTTCACCGTGCCGGTGACGTCGGCCGTGTCGGTGTTCGTCATCGATTGCACAACAATCGGATGATCGCCGCCGACCTTCACCCCTCCCACATCCACGACCACCGCCTTGCGACGGGCGCCGACAGCCATCGAATTCCCTCCTCGAGTGGAAGTTTTATTTTACCAGCGGCGGGAATGGACGCGCTTCGTGCGGGCCGGGCATGCCCCAGGGCCTACGGGCGGGGAAGGGCACACGACGGGCTTGAGGAGTGGATGAAAGGATGGATACGTTGCGGGTGGCCGGGGCTTCGCGGACTTTCGCCGTGCGTTTCGGCCACCCGATGATTTGAGTAGAAACTACGTTGATGTGAGCCCGCTGGATGGCGGACAATATCAGGTCGATTCGTTCCTTACCCTCTG
>JBAVEN010000089.1:0-4090 GCA_049587755.1 Bryobacteraceae bacterium
TGAGGACAAGCCCCGGAACGGGGCGGAAGAGGCTTTCGCCAACAGTCTTCCGCCCCGTTCCGGGGCTGGCAGCGAGCAACCAGATTCCACACGGCTTGCGCCGTGGGCTATTGTCTTTCGCCCTTCGGGCTGGCGCCGCCGCCTTGCGTACCTATACGCTCAGATACCAGCGGATTTCCTCGGAGCACTAAGACGCCACCATATTCATGTCGCGCACCCTAGACCATCCCGCTGAACCGCTTTGCCGCCGCGCGCGTGATACCATATGAGTTTCCACCAAACTGAGGTTTTCGTGGCTAGAATCACCCGTAAAGAGTTAAAAAGCGACAAGTTTGCCCTCGAAGTCGGACAGACGGTAAGCTTCTTCGAAGAGCATCAGAAAGAGATTCTCCGCTACGGCGCGGTCGCGCTGGGGGTGGCCGCGCTGGTGGCCGGCTGGCTGGTCTATCAAAGACACCAGCGGGCCGGACGCGAGGAATCGCTGGCCAATGCCATCCTGCTGCAGGAAGCGCCCATCGGCACGGCACCCAATTCCGTGGGTCTCAACTTCCCTACCCAAGCGGCCAAGGATCAGGCGACGACGAAGGCCTTTTCCAGCCTGGCGGCCAAGTACGCCGGAACCACGGAGGGCGAGGTAGCACAGTATTACCTGGGCTGCATCGACGCGGATGAGGCGAAAATGGCGGAGGCGGGAAAGCTTTTTCAGGAAGTGGCGCAGCACGGTAACGCCAATTTCGCTTCCTTGGCCAAGCTTTCGCTGGCTCAAATCTACTTTGCCGATGGCCGCGACGCACAGGGCGAGGCCATCTTGCGCGACTTGATGGCCCACCCCACGGCGCTGGTATCGAAGGACCAGGCGACCTTCACCCTGGCGCGCTACCTGATGATCAAGCGTCCAGCCGAGGCGCGCCAGTTGCTCGATCCGCTGAAGAGCGTCGGCGGCCCGGTGGGACAATTGGCGCTGTCCTTGTACGGCCAACTGCCGCCGCAGTAAGTGGCCCAGGGATGCTCGCGCGCCTGCGGTTTCCGGTCGCCCAAAGCCGGGGCCGGCAATATCCCGAACCGGCCCACCCCTATCGCAACCCGTTCCAGCGCGACCGCGACCGGATTGTCCACTCGCGCGCTTTCCGCCGCCTCGAAGCCAAGATGCAGGTGTTCGCCCCCGGCATCTCCGATCATTTTCGCAACCGGCTGACGCACACCATCGAGGTGTCGCAGATTGCCCGCACCGTGGCCCGCGTCCTTGAATTGGACGAAGACCTCACCGAAGCGCTGGCGCTGGCGCACGACATCGGCCATCCGCCGTTCGCCCACGCCGGGGAGGACGAATTGAACCGCCAGATGCAGCGCTATGGCGAAGGCTTCGATCACAACCTGCACGCGTTGCGCATCGTGGAAAGCTTCGAGCAGCGCTACGCGCGGTTTCCGGGCCTCAACCTGACGTTTGAAGTGCGCGAGGGGATGGTCAAGCATTCGCGCGATTTCGGCCCCGGCGAGCAGCCGGAGCTGGATGCCTACTTGCCCGGATTGCGGCCGCTGCTGGAAGCCCAGTTGATCGACCTGGCCGACGAAATCGCTTACAACGCCGCCGACCTCGATGACGCGTTTTCCGCCAACATGTTCACGACGGCGGAGATCGCCGGGTGCGTCCCTGAATATGGCTCGATTCTGGAAGCCGTGGACATACAGTTTCCCGGCGCCAGCGGACGCGAGCGGTTCCACGAAGCGCTGCGCCAGTTGATCGACAACCTGGTCTCGGGCCTGGTGGAAGGAACCGCGGCCAACGCGGCGCGCGCCGCCGTGGCTGACGCCGAGGCCGTTCGCCGCCTGCCCAATCGCCTGGCGGTTTTCACGCCGGAAGCGGCTGCCGCCAGCCGCGATCTCAAACAATTCCTGTACGCCAGGGTGTACGCTGCGCCCGAACTGGCCCAGGACCGGCGGCGCTCCGTCTCGATGATTGCGGAATTGTTCGGTTTCTTCGTCGCCAACCCGCGCCGGCTGCCCGACGCATATGCCCGGCAGGCCGGGACCGATCCGCCGCACCGCGTAGTCTGCGACTACATTGCCGGCATGACCGACGCCTTCTGCCGCCGCACTTATGAGCAAGCCTTGGGCCCCGCTCCGCGAGCGAGCGCGTGACCATGGCCAGACGCGCGATTGCCGGGATTTAGAATAGGACCGATATGCGAACAGGCATGATCTGCCTTCTCTGCGCTGGCGTGGGAGCCGCGGAGATCCATCACAACCCCGGCAGCACGACGCCGCTGCCGCACGACAAGTACATCCATGTGGTCAGCCAGGCCGATTCGCCGGTTCAACCCGTCTACATCAAGGCCAAAGACGGGCTGTACATTGCGGCGGCGATCCGCAAGCCCAAAGGCAGCGGCCCATATCCCGCCATCATCATGTTCCACGGGGCGCCGGGCGGCCGCGGCATGGAACAGCTCGTCGGATGGAGCAGGGGCGACACGGGCGGACCGGTTTGGGAGCGCTTCCTTCAGGAAGGCTTCGTGGTGGCGGTGGCGGACTATCGCGGCGGCAACATGGATCTGATGTCCAGGCCTGCCGCCAACGGCATCGTCACCTCGATCGACGATGGGCTGTCGGTTATAGACTACGTCAAATCGCTGCCCTATGTCGATCCGGACCGGCTGAACCTCTACGGCGTCAGTCTCGGCGGCAACCTGGTTATGAATTTGGTGTCCCGCGTGCCGGTGCGCTCGGCCATCCTGGGCGCACCCGCGGCTATCTGGTTTCTCGGGATCGCCATGCCTCCCGGCGGGCCGTCCCATGGACCCGGTGTCTTCAAAGACCTGAAGCCCGACCCCGAAATCTCGCGCAAGAACATCGAGCCGATTCGCACCCCGATTCTGATTCTGGCCGGAACCGCGGATAGCTTGTTGCCGGTAGCCATTCTCTTGCACGATGCGCTGGCGGCCGCCGGCAAGCCGGTTCGCCTGGAAATCTACGAGCACGGATATCACGATTTCTGCCTCGGCCCGCAAGGCCAGAAGCGCCCCGATTTGCCAGAAGGCGAAGTGCTGCTCGATTCCGCCCTGGACGCGCTTGAAAAATCCGTCGCTTTCGTCAAAGGCAATTCGCAGTAGGCGCTGCTTGCCGGCTTCCTGAGCCGCGCGCGCCAGCAGGCGGTTCTCGAAACCACCACACCATTCCACTGCGCCGAGCCGCTCCGCGCGGCACATTACAATAGAAGCTAATGAAGCTCCCGGCGACGCTGCGCGCCCTTGGGTACCGGAATTTTCAGCTTTTTTTCGGCGGGCAACTGATTTCCCTAATCGGCACCTGGATGCAGAACATTGCCCAGGCGTGGCTCGTGTACCGCCTGACGGGCTCCGCGGTGCTGCTGGGCGCGGTCAGTTTCGCGGGTCAGATTCCGATCTTTTTCCTGGCGCCGCTGGGAGGGATCCTGGCCGACCGCCGCAGCCGGCGGCGCATCGTGATCGGCACCCAAACCGCTTCCATGCTGCTGGCTTTCGCCTTGGCCGCGCTCACCCTCACCAAAACGGTGCAGGTCTGGCATCTTTTCGTGCTGGCGGCGTTGCTGGGTGTGGTGAACTCTTTCGACATCCCGGCGCGCCAGGCATTTCAGGTGGAAATGGTGGGCAAGGCCGACCTCATGAACGCCATCGCGCTCAATTCCTCGATGTTCAACGCTTCGCGCGTCATCGGCCCGGCAGTCGCCGGAATCCTGGTGGCGGCCATCGGCGAAGGCTGGTGCTTTTTTGCCAACGCCGTGAGCTACATCGCGGTCATCACCGGCCTGTTGTTGATGACCGTCAAGGATCGCGCGAGCGTTGCGCTAAGCCAATCCCCACTGGCGGATGTGGCGGAGGGATTCCGCTTCGTAGCCCGCAACACCCCGATGAAAGCCATCCTGACGCTGCTGGGCGTGGTGAGCCTCACCGGAATGCCTTACACCGTGCTGATGCCGATCTTCGCGGACCGCATTCTACACGGGGGCCCGCGCGCGCTGGGCTGGCTGATGGGCTGTGCCGGAATAGGGGCCTTGGGCGGAGCGCTGCGGCTGGCCAGCCGCACTGAGTTGAAAGGGCTGGGCCGATGGCTGCCC
>JBAVEN010000090.1:0-53700 GCA_049587755.1 Bryobacteraceae bacterium
CGAGGGTCTTGGTGCAAAACAAATCATCCTGGGTTTCGTCAGCGGTTCGCATACCCTTATTGACGCTTCCGAGAACATTTCGGCGTCCGAATGTTTGAGTTTTTCCGCAGCCTCTTTAGCCCCTGGCAAGGGCCAAACCTATGCGCAAAGCCCGCCCGGACAAGATAGCGAATTGCGCTCAGGTCCGTCAGCGTATCAATACAGGCAGGCTACAGCCGCGCGCGTGCGGTCGATCTCCCCGACGGCGCCGCGATCGATCTCAACTGCGACCCCGCGCTGCAACAATTCCACATTGATGATTACGCGGTACGCCGATTTTTCGCGGGCCAGAATTCCTTCCAGGCCGGACAGCGGACCCTCGCAAATCCGTACCCGCTGCCCCACGCGAAGATAAGGCCACGGGACAACCGCCAGGCCGGAGCCGAGCAGCGTTTTGATTGCATCGATTTCCTCATCGCGGACCGGAGCCGGCTCGCCGCCAAATCCAACCACCGCCTGCACGCTGGGCATGCTCAGCACTTTCAGCCGGTCCGCGAAGCGGAAGCGGCAGAAAACGTATCTTGGGAAAAGCGGCAGTTCCACGGTCCGGACACGATCGGACCAGCGCCGCCGGTCGCGATACAGTGGCGCATAGGATTCAAGCGCCCTGGCGGCAAGACGTTCCGCCACCGCCTTTTCGTGGCGCGGCTTCACCGTAAGTGCGAACCAGTGCATGTGCGGCGTAACCGGACAGGCTTCCGCCATTGTCGGCCCCATGGGTTCGGGCTGAAGGCTGCTCAGGCTAGACTCGGCTGTATTACAGTGATGCAAGAGCCAAAGTATTCTTATTTTTCTTCCGGCCCATCGCCGCCGCGCGCATGCCGCAGCCGCCCGTGCCTCGGGAATTGCGTACCTCCGCCTTTTCGGCTTTGAGAATACGAGGAGAGGCGCCCTGAATCGGTACCGGCCATTTTACGCGCCGGTGAATTTGCGCCCAATTCGCCCACACCTTTCCGACTAAACCTTTGCGCGGTCCCAGCCGATCTTAGAGTCAGGTATGACAGCCAAGCCTCTGGTGCAAAAAATCCTGCCCCGGCTTCTCCTTTGCGCGGGTGTTTCCGCTTCCCAACCCCTGCACCCCCAAATGGCGCGGCAACTGCTTGGTTTGCCGCTGCGCTTTGAACGGAATGTGGGCCAAGCCGGCGCGGATGTTGAGTTCCTCGCCAGAGGCGCCGGTTACGCGGCGCTCGTCAATGCAACCAGCCTCACGCTTCGTTTCGGGGGTGTGTTCCAGATGCGCCTGGAGGGCGCAAACCCCGCGGCCAAAGCCGAGTTGTTAGAGCCTCTCAACAGCCCCAGCCATTACTTGCGCGGCCAGACATGGCATACCGACGTGCCCACCTATGCTCGCCTCGTATACCACCAGGTCTACCCAGGAATAGACGTCGCGTACTACGGCAATCCCAGCCGCCTCGAGTACGACTTCATCGTGGCGCCTGGTTCGGATCCGTCGGCGATACGCGCGTCCTTCGTCCCTCGTGAGGCGGTATCCGTTTCATCTGACGGAGACTTGATCGTGCGGACGCCCGCAGGCGAGCTGCGTCAGCTTCACCCCCGGTTGTACCAGCGTTCTCCTGAGGGGGACACTGCGGTGAACGGGGCCTACGTCTCTACCGGCGCCGCCGAGATCGGTTTCACCGTCGAAACGTATGACCGCAACAAGCCTCTGATCATAGATCCCACGCTGACCTATTCTTCATACCTGGGCGGAAGCGCCGATGATTCAGTCTCGGCTATAGCACTGGATGCGAGCGGCAACATCTATCTGGCCGGCTGGACGGACTCGGTCGATTTTCCAGTGGAGGATGCCTTCCAATCTTCCAATCGCGGCGGGGTGGAGGCCTTCGTGGCCAAGCTGAATCCCGCCGGAAGCGCGTTACTGTACGCCACTTATCTGGGTGGGACGTCTAGTGACCGCGCAGCCGGCATAGCAGTGGATTCGTCGGGGTGTGCCGTGGTCACCGGTTCCACTCAGTCACCGGCCTTTCCAGCTTTGAACGCGTTTCAAACAACCCTTCACGGAAGCAGCGACGCTTTTGTCGCCAAGCTCAATGCCGCCGGCAACGGATTGATATTCAGCACTTTCCTGGGTGGAAGCTCGCAGGAAAGCGGTAACGGCGTGGCGCTCGATACAGCCGGAAATATCTATGTAACGGGAAGCACCAGTTCGCCGGACTTCCCAAAGTTGAATGCCTACCAGGCGGCCAATCAGGGCACGCAGAATGCGTTCTTGGTAAAGCTCAGTTCCACCGGCAGCATGATCTATGGAACCTATCTGGGCGGGAGCTTGACCGATTCCGGCAACGGGGTAGCGGTGGACTCCTTCGGCAACGCTTACATCACCGGAGGAACTACTTCCCTGAACTTTCCCGTGGTGGGCGGCGTGCAGACGCACAATGCCGGAGGCCAGGACGCGTTTGTGGCTAAGTTCGATACCACCGGGTCAAGCCTCGTTTATTCAACCTATCTCGGCGGCAGCGGTGGGACGACGATGCAGCCCGAAATGGGCAATGCCATTGCTGTCGACAGCATCGGCGACGCTTACGTCACCGGCACTACTTCGTCTAGCGACTTCCCCCTGGTCAATCCTTTTCAGGCGGGCTTGGCCGGCAGTTCGGATGCCTTCGTCACTGAGCTAAACTCTTCCGGTTCCGCGATCGTATATAGCAGTTACCTGGGTGGCTCTAGCGTTGACTATGCAAACGCGATCGCGGTGAGTCCGTCGGGAACAGCATACATCGCGGGATACACTGCCTCCACGGATTTTCCGGTCGTGGACCCGATACAGGCGGCTAATGCCGGGGCTTACGACGCATTTGTCGCGGAGGTGGCGCCGGCCGGAACGAGCCTGCTCTTCAGCACCTATTTGGGTGGCGCCGGCTCCGATGCTGCCAACGCCATTGCCATAGACACGTTGGGAAACATCTATCTGGCTGGACAGACCTTGTCGTACGGATTCCCCACAGCTGCTCCGCTCGAGGCGGCGAACCCGGGCGGTTACGGCGGGTTCGTTGCCAAAATACAGATATCCACTCTTTCGCCTCCGAGCGTGGTGATCGATTCTCCCACCGCTGGCGCGTCCGTTTCCGGCGCCATCACGGTTGTTGGTTGGGCCATCGATAACACAGCCGCGGTCGGAACTGCGATCAAAACCGTGCAGGTGCTGGTCGACGGGACTTCGGTTGGAACCGCAACTTACGGCCTCAGCCGGCCGGACGTCTGCACTGCGTATCCGGGCCGTGCCGGGTGCCCCAATGTCGGGTACTCGTATCAGTTGAATACGGGGACGCTCACGCCCGGTTCGCACACCATTACCGTCTCGGCCACCAATAGCGATGCAATCCCGCTCACGGGCTCGGCCAATACCACTGCAAATGTGAGCGCATCCGTCGGCCCGCCCAGCGTGGTGATCGATTCGCCCACGGCTGGCGCGTCCGTTTCCGGCACCGTCACGGTGGTTGGTTGGGCCATCGACAACAAGGCCGCGGTAGGCACCGCGATCAACACCATCCAGGTGCTGGTGGACGGCAGTGCGGTTGGAACCGCAACCTATGGCATCAGCCGGTCCGACGTCTGCACGGCCTATCCGAACCGCCCTGGGTGCCCGGATGTTGGGTACTCGTATCAGTTGAATACGGGAACACTCACTCCCGGTTCGCACACCATTACCGTCTCGGCCACCAATAGCGATGCAACCCCGCTCACCGGGTCGGCCAATGTCGCTGTCACGGTGGGTGCGCCCACCGGGCCGCCCAGCGTGGTGATCGATTCTCCCACCTCCGGCGCGTCCGTTTCCGGCACCGTCACGGTAGTTGGTTGGGCCATCGATAACACAGCTGCGGTGGGAACTGCGATCAAAACCGTGCAGGTGCTCGTCGACGGGACTTCGGTTGGAACCGCAATTTATGGCCTCAGCCGGCCGGACGTCTGCACTGCGTATCCGGGCCGTGCCGGGTGCCCCAATGTCGGGTACTCGTATCAGTTGAACACGGGGACGCTCACGCCGGGCTCACACACTATTACCGTCTCGGCTACCAATAGCGATGCAACCCCGCTCACAGGTTCGGCCAACGTGGCCGTCAACGTGGGCGCGTCCGCCGCGCCGCCCAGCGTGGTGATCGATTCGCCCACGGCTGGCGCATCCGTTTCCGGTACCGTCACGGTGGTTGGCTGGGCCATCGATAACACGTCTGCGGTCGGCACCGCGATCAACACCATGCAGGTGCTGGTGGACGGCAACGCGGTTGGAACCGCAACTTACGGCCTCAGCCGGCCCGACGTCTGCACCGCGTATCCGGGCCGTGCCGGGTGCCCCAATGTTGGGTACTTTTTTCAGTTGAACACCGGAACGCTCACGCCCGGTTCGCACACCATTACGGTCACGGCTACCAATAGCGATGCAACCCCGCTCACCGGTTCGGCCAGTGTCGCCGTCACCGTGCCCACCGGGCCGCCCAGCGTGGTGATCGATTCGCCCACCGCCGGTGCGTCCGTTTCCGGCACCGTCACGGTGGTTGGCTGGGCCATCGACAACACGGTCGCGGTGGGTACGGCGATCAACACCATGCAGGTGCTCGTCGACGGCAATCCGGTTGGAACCCCAACCTATGGCCTCAACCGGCCCGACGTCTGCACCGCATATCCCGGCCGTGCGGGGTGCCCCAACGTCGGTTATTTTTTTCAGTTGAACACCGGAACGCTCACGCCCGGTTCGCACAACATTACGGTCACGGCTACCGACAGCGACACCACGCCCGATACCGGTTCGCAGACGGTAAGTATCATCGTGAACTGACGCAATCGCCGCAAATGGCGGTGACGGCGCCGTCACGGGAGTTTTCAGGGTTGGAAGACGGCCGCCTTTATGGATGGCCGCTGACCGCCGGTGTCGCCGGCGCAGTGGCAACCGGCCGGCGCCCTTCGTACGCGCCTGCGACATCTGCGAGTTTGCCGCTCATCACGATTTGACCGTGATCCAGCCAGATTGCCTGGTTGCACAGCTCATCCAGCATGCCCGCTGCGTGGGACACGCAGACAAAAGTCTTCCCGGTTCTGCGGAAGCTGCGAACTCGCTCTTTGCACTTCTCCTGAAACGCCCGGTCGCCGACGGCCAGCAGTTCATCGATCAGCAATATTTCCGGATCCATGTTGATCGCAACGGAAAATGCCAGTCGCATGGTCATGCCCGCGGAGTAAGTGCGCAGCGGTTCGCGCATGAACTCCCGGATCCCAGAAAACTCCACGATTTCCTCATAGAGTTCGGACGTCCGCCGGCGGCTTAATCCCAGTAATGATGCATTGATAAATACGTTCTCGGCGCCCGTCAGATCCGGGTGGAAGCCGGAGCCCAGTTCCAGCAGCGGTGCCACCCGCCCCCGAACCCGAATGGTTCCGCTGTCGGGCTCGGCCAGTCCGGCGAGCAGACTCAGTACCGTGCTTTTCCCCGCGCCATTTGGGCCAATTACGGCCAACCCATCGCCTTCCGGAACTTCAAAGGAAATGTTCTTGAGTGCGAAAAAGCGCTCCCTTTGCGCGCGCTGCAAGATCCGCATCAAACCGTGCCGCATCAACACGCGCCCGCCGTGCCGGGGAAACGATTTCGAAACGCCGTGAAATTCGATCGCCGTCATGCCGCTCTCAGAGGTAGTCGAAAAACGCCGGCTTTGTCCTTCGGAAGATCAGGAAACCAATGCCCAAGACGATGATGGACGAAGCGCTCAGCTTGATCAGCAAAGACCACGGCGGCGCAATCCCGTCCAGCAGGATATTTCGCATCGCCAGCACCAGCGCCGCCACCGGATTGAGACGGTAAATCTCGCGGTAAGCGCGCGGGATGACCGAAAAGTCGTAGAACACCGGCACTAACCACAACAGGATCACGTTGATCGATTCCACCGCGTACCGAATATCGCGAATGAAGACGTTCAGCGAAGCCGTGATCAGCGACAGGCCATAGACGAATATGACTTCCATTCCCCATACGAATGGCAGCCAGCCCCAGTAACGATTCGGCCTGCCACCGAACGCGAAGACCAGCACCAATAGCAAGCAAATCTGAATCGCAAGGTGCACGCAAGTCGACAGGACCGCTGCCAGCGGAATGATCTCGCGCGGCACGGGGACGCGCTTGATCAGAGCTACGTTATCGGTCACGGACGACGTACCTGTCATCCACGCGACCGTAAAGAAGTTGTAGGGCACCAAACCGCAAAGCACGAAAACGGCAAAGTGTGGGATGGTGTGGTTGGCGAAAATCCTGGTGAAGACAAACGTCATCACGCCCATCATGACCAAAGGATTCAAGAGCGACCAGAAAACCCCCAGGGACATATTCCGGTATCGAACCTTGAAATCCTTCTGAACCAACCTGGATATCGCAAAGCGATACTCCCCGTTCCAGACGCGCGAAGGCGCGCGCGGCGTTCCCAGAAGGCGCACAAGATGGAATTATAACATCAGCGCGAGTTACCGGTGCTCTGCGGCAAATAGCGGAGCGGTTCGCCAGCCGAGCGGAACATCGCACGGCCGGCCCGTCAGCCGCGAACGAAAACCACTACGCCGCCGGCGACGATCAAGGCGCCGCCCAGCAGCGTACCGGCGGTCGGGACCTGGCCGAAAAACAGCCAGCCGATGGATTGGGCGACAAGAAAAAAGAACACCACATAGACGCCCAGCAGCCGGCCAAAATCCCACGGCGGCGTGTTGACGAAGTAACCGTACGTAAACAGGAGGATCGCTCCGGCCAGGAAGAAACCGAGGCGCGCGAAAGCTGTTGCGCGCAAGCCTTTGCGCACCAGGGCGTCGCCGCCGGCTTCGAGCACCGCGGCCAGGAACAGGAGGAGAGCAACAAATGGACTCGGCATGTCTAAACATCTTTCGATCCGGGTGGCGCTACCGCTGCAGGAAGTCCTCCCGGTGAATTACGAATTCGGGATAGGCGCCGGCGCCGAGCTCGTGCAGATCGAGACCCTGTCGTTCCCCTTCTTGCGCCACGCGTTGTGGACTGACGCGGTCGAGGAGCCAGTTCAGGCCGTACGCGAGGGGCAGCACGAAACCAAGCAGCGTGGCGACGCCGGCGATTTGAGAAAGCGGCTGCACGGGCGCGCTGGAGCGGGCAAAAAAGCCGAGCGCCAGCACACCCCAGATGCCGCCGGCCGCGTGCACGGAGACCGAGCCGGTGGGGTCGTCGATTTCGCCGTAGATGTCCAGCCACTCGACCGTGAAGACCACCAACGCGCCGGCCACCAGGCCCACCAGCGCAGCTACCGCGGGAGTGAGAAAAAGGCAACCGGCGCTCGAGGCCGCCAGGCCGCCAATCCAGCCGTTGGCGCACAAAGAAGCATCCGGCCGGCCGAAACGGGCGCGCGTGATGCCGGCTGCGGCCAGACCGGCCATGGCGGCGGAAAGCGTCGTGTTTAGATCCACCCGCACCAACGCACTCACTGGGGCGCCGCAGAAGAGCATGGCGCCGGCGCCATTAAGACCGAGCCATCCCGTCCAGATCAGAAAGCAGGCAAACAGCACCAGCACGGCGTTGTGACCGGGGATAGCCGCTGGCATGCCGCCTTCGGTCGAATACTTGCCGCGGCGTGGCCCCAGAATCCAGGCGATGGCGAGGGCGGTAAGGCCACCCACCGCCTGCACCGGCGCGCCGCCTGCAGCATCCACGAAGCCGATCTGCGCCAGCCAGCCGCCGCCCCACACCCAGTGGGCAAAGAGCGGATAAACCAATCCGGCAAGCAAGGCCGTGGAAGCCGCCGCGGCGCCCAGCCGCCAGCGGTCCAGGCCGGCGCCGAGCGGGATCACACCCACCAGCGCGACGCTTAGCAGTTGTAGCCAGAAGACCAGGCAGGCAGGCGAGGCGTCGAGCGGCAGCCCGCGCAAAAAGAGCGGCTGCGCGGCGATCCAATTCCATTGTTTGCCGGCTGCGGTGATGGTGTGTGCGGGGCTGCCGGCGAAGCCCTGAATGGCAAAGCCGCAGACAAAATAGGCAACTGCCGCAACCGACACGGCGCATAGCGACGCCAACATGGCGTGCGAGGCGCTGCGCGACCGGCCAAGTCCGGTGTTGACGAGAGCGATGCCCGCAATCGCCAAAGGAGCCACCAGCAGGCAGGCTAGCACGAGCACCGTGGCCGATTCCGAAGGCGCCGGCGGTGGATTCATCGCTTGGCCTCCCGGCCGGACATGTGAGAGCGAGCCACCAGGCCGAGGCCCAGGATTTCGATTGCGACGCCCGCGGCAACGAACGCCGCCCGGGGCATCGTCGCGATCAGCAGCAGGAAGGCGGCCAAAACGATGGCCCATCCTGAAACGAGCAACAGCAAACCGGTAAGCCGCATAGAACGCAACTGGTTACAGCATAACTGATTAGCCATAGCGCCTGAGGTGTGAAGCCAGTGTAATTTTTGCAATCCCGGCGATAGAAATTATCTATTTCCTTCTGGCATCAAAAAGTCGTAAGAATTGTACAACTACCCAACGACAAGCCTGCCCCGTATTTGCCGGCTTGGCCTACCCCCAGCTCCGCTCGCTGGTCCATTATTAAAAAGGCGAAAGGATTATGATGCGATACAACGGGGCTACCATACTTGTCGCCGCATGTCTGATGGCTGGAACGGCAGCCGCGCAGACCGGCTCGCCGCCAGACGCACAGACACAGACGTCACCGTCAGCGGCACAGACCACGACCGCACTGGCGCCGGCCGGGCAGACTGCGCCGGCAGCACCGGCAGCGCCGGCAGCTCCCAATCCCTACCACCAATTGGGCATGGATTTCTCTTTCCTCTTAGACGGCTACGTGGACGGCAACTTCAACGATCCCGCTTCCGGCTGGAACGGGCTGCGCAACTTCGATATGCGCGCCGACATGGTGCACTTCAACATGGGGAAGATCACCATTGACCGCGCTCCGGGGCCGATTGGCTTCCACATCGACGCGGGGTTTGGAGAGATCTTCGACGTCATCCACGCCACCGACCAGGCACCCAAAGGGCTGAAGTATATCGAGCAGGCATATGTGGACCTCAAGCCAAAGTCGTGGAAGGGCGTGGAAGTGGACGTCGGCGAGTTCGTCACCGCGGCGGGCGCCGAGGTCATCGACGTCAACGGCAACTGGAACTACTCGCGCTCGCTGCTGTTTGCCTGGGCGATTCCGTATTACCACTTCGGCATCCGCACCTCGTTTCCGGTGGGCCCGCACTTCACCGGCGGCGTGCAACTGGTAAACGGCTGGAACAACGTCTACGCCAGCGACCAGGGCAAGTTGATCGGCCTGAACGGCGCGTACGCGTGGAAGAAGGTGACCTGGGCCGAGGTTTGGTACGGCGGCCCCGAGCGCGATCAGGACAGCCCCGGCTGGCGCAACTTGATCGATTCCGTATTGCAGGTGAACCCCAACGACAATCTCAGCCTCTACGCCAATGTCGATTACGGCAGGAACAAAAATGTGGGGCCGGGCACCGCGCAGTGGGATGGCATCGCGGGAGCGGTGCGGCGCGCGGTTGGCAAGAAGGCCGCCGTCGCCGGACGCCTCGAGATATTCGACGATGTGAACGGCTTTTCGACTGGCACCGCGCAAACGGTCAAGGAATTCACGCTCACCGGCGAATACAAGCTCTCCGATTGGCTGACCAGCCGTCTGGAGTTCCGCGACGATTGGTCGAGCCAGCCGTTCTTTGAAACCAGCAACGGCGGATTGTCCAAGAACCAGCCCACCATCTTGCTGGGCATGATCGCCTATTTTGGGCCTAAGAAGTAACAGCGTCAGTCACCTGAGAGGAGCAAACCTAATGGCAGACAACTCCGAAGTTAAGATGCAACCGACGTTGGGCCTGACGGGCCTGACTTTCAACGCCATGGCGCTGATTGCGCCGGGAGCGTTTCTCTGGCTCACCTTCTTGATCCAGGCGACCACCGGCAACACCGCGCCGGCGATGTGGATCGGCATTGGGGTCGCGCTGTTGCTGTGTTTGGCAACCGCGGTGTGTTATGCGGAAATGGCGAAGCTCTATCCCGGCACCGGCAGCTCCTATTACTTCGCGGAGCAGTCGTTCCTGAACCACGACGCCGTGTGGCGTTACGCGCGGCTGGCCAAATTCATCATCGGCTGGGCGTCGCATCTTTACTATTGGATCTATCCGGGCGTGATGGTGGGCGTGATGGGCATTCTGGTCGGCTACTTGGTCGGCACGCTGTGGCCCAACTTCATGAATGCGACCAACCCCGGAATGCTGTTCATGATGGCGGCGGCGATCGTGTTCTCCTTCGCGGTGGCATACATCGCACACCGTGGCGTGGTGGGCTCCACTTCGGTCAATATCGCAATCAACGTTATTCAGATCACCGCGCTGGTGGTGTTCGCGGTTTTGGCATTGGGTTACCGTTCGAGCCATCCGGCTGGCACGCCGGGTTGGCAGTTTGATCCGGCCTCGGGCGATGCGTACACATATCAGTTCGCCACTACCAAGACCATGGTGAACGGGCAGGCGACGGATACGATTGTCCGCGATGCGCAAGGAGTGCCGAAGCCGGTGCTGGATGCAGCCGGCAAGCCCGTGCCCTTCCGGGTGACCTATCCGACGCAAGACGACAAGGGCAACTTCCTTTCGCACAACAGCGCCGGATCGGTGGTGGGAGTGCACAATGTCGGCTGGGCGTTCATTCAGGCGACGGTGGCGATCCTGATTCTGGTGGGATTCGAATCGGTGACATCCATGGGAGGCGAGGCCAAGAACGCCAAGCGCGACATTCCGATCGCCGTGATCGTCTCGCTGCTGGTGCAGGGATTGTTCTGCTACATGTTCGAGTACTTCGCGGCGAATTATTTTCTCAACGCGGGCTACACCATGCAAAACGCGGCGGGTTCGGCGGCGCCCATCGGTGACATGATGATCATCGTCGGCAACGCCACGTTCGGCGCGGGCAGCGGCCGAACCTTCATGCTGGTGGAGGCCTTCACCGTGTTCCTGGCGCTGATTGGCACTACGCTTTCCTGCATGAACACGGGCGCGCGTGTCACCTACGCCATGGGCAAGGACAAGGAAGTGCCGGAACATTTCGGCATGCTCCATTCCAAGAACCTGACGCCGCACCGCGCTATCTGGACGCTGGCGACGATTTCGGCTTTCGTGGGCTGCGCGGCGGTGGTGATGGTGTTCGGCGATGGCTCGGCGCCCACCGATGCTACCATCAAGGCGCTTCCGCAGGGCATCTGGTCGAGTTTCGGCTACACCACCCACGATGGGATGGCGGCGCTGCCGAATTCATTGCTGACGGTGACGCTGGCATCTAACTTCGGCACCTTCCTGCTCTATGGTCTGAGCTGCGTCACCTGCTTTGTGGCTTATCACAAGCACCCGAAGTTTAAAGTGATCCGGCATCTGCTGATTCCGATATTCGGCGTGGCGGCCAACCTGGCTTGCATGGCGTTCTACCTGATCGGGCCGTTCATGGGGTACGGCACCAAAATGGAGCCGCTGCTGGCGCTGGGGATCGCCGCCGTCTGGGCGGTCTACGGCGGCATCTACTTTACGCGTGCCGGCAAGAAAGCCGGCCGCACTACACTGGTTACGAGTCGAGCGGAAGCCTGATCCACGTTTGAGACAGGAGCGAAACGGTCCGGGCGGACGAAACCAATTCCGCCCGGACCTGTTTTTATGTTGGAAATCGAGTTCGCGCAAGCCTCGGACTGCGGCCGGGTCCGCGACCACAACGAGGACTATCTGGGCTGCTTTGCGCCTGAGGCGGAAGCCGAGGCTCGGACACTTGGGTTTTTGTTCGCGCTGGCCGATGGCGTGGGCGGCGGCGACGATGGGGAAGTCGCCTCCAAGCTGGCGATCGAAACGCTGCTGCAGGATTTCCGGCGCTCGGCCGCGGGCGTTCCGCATTCCTCGCTGCTGCCGCGGCTGGTACAGCAAGCCAACACGCGAGTGTTCGAAACCGGCCTGTCACACGGCCCCGGCGGGTCCAACATGGCGACCACGCTGGTTGCCTGCGCGCTCCGCTACGACCGGGTGGTGGTTTCGCACGTCGGGGATTCGCGCTGCTACCGCATTCGGCACGGCCACGCCGAGGCGCTCACCCGCGATCACACGGTGGCGGGGGAGCACATGCGGCTGGGCCTGATCACGGCTGGCGAGGCCTCCAGCGCCGAAACGCGCCACGTGCTGAGCCGGTCGCTGGGCCCGGCCATGATCGTGGCCGTCGAGACCCGCGACTACCAGCTCATTCCCGGCGACGTGCTCCTGCTGTGCTCCGACGGCCTGCACGGGCCCGTGGCTGCCGACGCAATCGCGCAGTTGGTGAGCCGACGCGCAGCTCTTCCGGATGCCGCCAAGGAACTGATCGACCTTGCAAACGAGCTGGATGGCGGTGATAATGTGAGCGTGCAGCTCATTCGCGTCCGCCAGGTGGAGCGCATCGGTATGTATCGCGGGCGCCCTTACAAATTGGCCTGATAGGCACCCATTCCAAATCCGCATGAGTTCCGTGCGCCCGGGCGAGCAGCTCGACCACTATCGCATCGACAGCGTGGCTGCCCGCAGCGGCATGGCCTCGATCTTCCGTGGCGTCGACGTGCGAAACGGCCGCGCAGTCGCCATCAAAGTGCCGCACCCCGAGATGGAGGCCGACCCGGTTCTGTTCGATCGCTTCCAGCGCGAGCAGGCCATCGGCAAAGCGCTCGATCATCCCGGCGTCATGAAGGTCTTCGAAGATCCCGACCGCAGCTCGATCTACATGGTGATGGAGTGGGTGGATGGGCGCTTGCTTCGGCAGATCCTGAGCGGGCAAGGCAAGCTGCCCATCGACCGCGCCGTACGCATCGCCATCGCCATTGCCGAGGCGCTCGACTACATTCACGCGCAGGGCGTGGTGCACCGCGATCTGAAGCCGGAGAACATCATGGTGGATGACGCGGACCGCATCAAGCTGATCGATTTCGGCATCGCCGGCAAGGAGGGGTCGCGGCGCTTGACCTTTGCCAAGCTCTCCCAGGTGATGGGCACCCCCGATTACATTTCCCCCGAGCAAGTGAAGGGCAAACGCGGCGATGGCCGGAGCGATATCTACGCGCTCGGCGTGATGCTGTACGAGATGGTGACCGGCAAGACCCCCTTCACCGGCAACAATCCTTTCGCCATCATGAATGACCGCTTGCTCAACTACCCGGTTCCGCCGCGCGAGCTGAATCCGGAGATTTCGCCCGAGCTGCAGGAGGTCATCTACCGCGCGCTGGAGCGCGACCCGAAGAGCCGCTACGCCAAGGCTCGCGAGATGGCCTGGGACCTGGCGCATCTGGACCAGGTGGGCGCGGCCGAGCGCCCCGAATTGCACGAGTGGCGAAAGCGCCGCCGGCCGTGGGTGCGGCGACTTTTTTTCTACACCATGATCGCGTTGATCCCCGTGGTGATCTTCAGCCTGCTGCTGTACGTCGCGAAACACACTTGAGCTCACCGGCAGAGCCCATGCCGGCGGGTGCTCGCAGGACGACCCGCCGGCCGCTTTGACTACAATGGGACTGCGATGCCGCCCTATCCCGTAGCCGCCATCACCGATGAGTTTTCCCAGGATCTCGAAATCGCCGCGCGCTCCATGGCTTCGCTTGGCATCACCGGAGCCGAGCTGCGCATGGTGTTCGGCAAGAACATCATCGACCTGACGGACCAGGAGGTGGACCGCGCCGCCGCCATCCTCCGCGGCCATGGGCTTACTATCGTTTCCATCGCTTCGCCGGTGTTCAAATGCGTGCTGCCGGATGCGCCCGAGGTCGACACCCGCTTCCAGCAGGATATGTTCGCCGCCAAACACACCATGGCGGATCAGCCGCGCCTGGCTCGCCGCGCCCTCGAGATCGCCGGCCGCACCGGCGCGCGCATCGTGCGCGTGTTTTCCTTCTGGCGCACGGTGCGGCCCGAAGCGTGCTTCGAGCGGATCGTGGCGGCGCTGGCCGGCCTCGCCGAGTTGGCCGAACCTACCGGCGTCACCATCGGCATCGAAAACGAGCACGCCTGCAACCTCGGAACCGCCACGGAGGCCGCGCGCCTTCTCGCCCGGGTCCCCCATCCCCGTTTGCAACTCATCTGGGATCCCGCCAACGCCCTGACTGCCGGCGAAGCGCCGTTTCCCGAAGGCTACGGCAAGCTCCCCGCCGGCCGCATCGCGCACGTGCACGCCAAGGACTGCCGCGTCGTTGGCCACGTCCCCGAGTGGGTCGAGCTGGGTACCGGCAGTGTCGACTGGGCAGGCCAGATCGCGGCCCTCCGGCGCGACGGCTACCGCGGTTGGTTCAGCCTGGAGACCCACTGGCGCGGACCCGCCGGCGACAAGCTCGAAGCCAGCATGATCTGCGGCCGGGACCTGTTGCGCATGGTGTCGTAGAGCCCGCCGTGCCCCTCGAGTGGGGTGCAGGACATCAGAGTTGGACACACGGACACATCGGGGCCAGCCCGCCAAGGCGAAAGAAGATAGCCCAGCGCGGAGCGGCCGGCGTGCGCGGGAGACTCGGCGCTCATTGCTTCGGAGATTGCTATTTCCTGGCGGAACAGCGCAGGAACGCTATCCGAAACGCCGACGGCACGGCTGCACAAAATCCGACGGAAATGGTCGCCCCGACGATGTACAGACCCGCCTCCAGTCCGTGGACACCATGAATCCCGAGGTGGCCCAAGAGAATGTCGAGCGCGTGGTTCGCGACCGCTACGTATTCAGCCACGGATCGCCTCCACTCCGCCTTCCGCCTGGTGCGGGTGACTGCCCGCAGCCAATTCGGAGAACAACTCAGCCGCCGAGTGCAATTCACCGATCGCGTAGAGCCTCTGGGCTCGTTCCCAGAGCTGCTGCCGGATCGCGAACACTTCCTCGCAGTGATCCGCCGGTTCTGCAAGCAAAACCCGTTCGCCTGAGTCCGCGGCCCACGTTGAGCGATTTTCCATGTTCATGCGTGGAAAATCGGCGGAGAAGGCTGGAGGCTTTAGTGTCGCGGAGTACCATCAGTACCAAACTGGGGCTGCGAAACTCCGAACGCCGACAAGCCCTCCGGCGCAGTGTCCCTCGGCGGCTATCGGCTACGCTTCGTTTACCGTGCCACCTTGAGCACCAGCTTGGCGGTGACGGTGTGGCCGGCGGAATCGGTGGCAGCCAGTTTGAACTCGGTGCTCTGCCGCGGCGAGACTTGGACGCAATGGCTGAGCGCGGGGTAAACGTTGGCCGCCGGCGGATCCAGGCGAAGCGTGGCGGCGCCGAACACGCTGTAGCAGATGCTGGCCGATCCGCCGCGGTGAATCGCAACCGGCACGGCGTAGAAATCGCGGATTTGCAGACCGCCGCCGCCGAGCGCGTCGATGACCTTCCGGTCGCGCTCCGCCTCCGCTGCGGCACGCGCGGCAGCGGCGTCGCGGCGCCATTGCCAACGGCTGTAGAAGATCCAGCCATCGTATGCGACCGCGGCAAGCAGCAAAACGCTGAGCAACGGAAGCAGGCGGCGGAGGGAGCCTGGCACTTCAGTACCGCTTGAGGTCGCGAACCAACGCGTCCAGGCCGTGCTTCAGGTAAAGGTCGTCGAGGCGCTGCTCTTCGGCTGAAGGGGGCAGCACTTTGACCAGCGAATCCCGCTCCAGATCGGCGCGGCTTGGCACCCACAGTTTGCCATCGGCGAACTGCACGCGGCTGACGAAGCCCATCGCGCCTTGAATGTTCACGGGTTGGCCGCGGCGCGTGAAGCGCAGGCAGTTAGTCTGCTCCACGTTGGCGGTCTTGCCGGCGGGCAGGTACAACACGGGATCGGAAGCAGGCAGCGAAGCGGCGAGGTAACGCTGCCCGCTGGGATCGCTCACCAGCCAGCCGAGTTCCACGTACTTAATGGCCTGCGCCGAGCGGTTGACCACCTCAATTTGAGGCTCGCGCGCCTCATTGCCGGCAATCAGGGCCGAGCCCTTCGACGGTTCGAGCGGCGAATCGGGGAATTCGAGGAAGGCAAATTGCTCGGTGCGCGCGGGGCCGAACGCGGCGGAGGTGACGGCGGGCACGCGCATCACGCGCACATCCAGTTGCGGCCGCGAAGCCTGGCGGCCGATGCTTTCCAGCATGGCTTGCTGCAGGCCTTTGGGGCCGGATTGCGCCAGGATGCGCTTGAAGTGCTCGCGGTCGCGCTGCGCTTCCATCTCCCAGGCGGTCATGGTGCGGCAGGAATTCAGCAGGTCGGGACCGGAGCAGGACAGATCGGCGAACAGGACGCCATCCAGGTTGACATCCACCAGCGGGCCGCCGGCCACCTGCGTGGGACGCATCAACTGCATATCGATGCGCACCGGGAAGGCCTCGCCGGGGCCGATATTGAGGCTGGGAATGGATACCGAGCCTTTGCCGCCGACGGTAACCTCCTGCGAAACCACCCGCAGCGTCACGCCGTGGATGCGGCCGGCGCTGGTGTTGCGCAGGGTGAGCGACATGTGAAGATCAAGCACCAGGGCGGCGCCGCGCGAGCTCGAGTGCGAATCGCCGGTGGACATGCTCACCAGGGCGACCGGCGAATCCTTGCCCAGGTTGATATTGACGCGGCCCTCGAGCGGCACATCCTGTGCCAGGGCGGCGCCTGCGCTGAGCAGCGCCAGCAACGCGACTTGCCGCTTATTGGGCATCGACTGTATTCACCGTTATGTAGCCGGTTTCCGAATCCACGTAACGGGCCTCCATCGAACCTTGGGCGCCCACCTGGTACGTGACCGCCTCTTTGCTGGTGCCGGAATGCATCAGGCCCAGCGCCTGGCCGCCCTCGCGCACTTGCACGCCATCGGCGGTGGCCTGCACCACCACGCCGGTTTCGCGGTCCACCGTTGGGCCGCTACGTTCCAGCATCACCGCGGTGGCCAGCATCACGGCGGTGCTGGCCAGCGCGACACCAACCCGCGCGCCGGACCAGATCCGTCCCGCGCCGGCCGGCTCATCGGCGCGCACGCATTCGCCTGCGGCCAGGCCGAGCCGGATATTGGCTTTCATCTCCGCCGCCAGCCGGTTCCACTGCAACTCCGGGGAATCGGCCAGCGAGGGCAGGAACTGGCGGAGCTGCTCGAAGCGGGCGATTTCTTCCCGGCATTCCGCGCAGCGCGCCAGGTGGCGCCGGGCGCGCCAGCGGGCGATGGCGCCGAGGTCGCCGCCCGCGTGCAACGCTAATGTCGCCTGGTTGGGATGTTTCATCTGCTTACCGCTTTCTTCTCTCCACGTACTTGCGGAACTTGGTGCGCGCATTGGCGATGTGCGAACGCACCGTGGCCTTGGAGCAGTTCAGGTGCCGGGCTACTTCTTCGGCCGGCAAACCCTCCACGTCGCGCAGGATCAGCGCCGCCCGCTCACGGGGGCTCAAAAGGCGCAATCCATCCTCCAGATAATCTCGATGTTCGCTGCGCAGCAGCGCCTGCTCCGGGCTCTCCGCGTGGCTTTCCGGAGCGAGCTCTATTTCGCAGAACGAGGCGCGTCCGCTGCGCCGCATGAAATCGATCGCCGTATTGGTCGCGATTCTCGATAGCCAGTGAGCGGCCTTTTGCTCATCCTTGAGCTGTTCCTGCCGCTGGAGGGCCTTGATAAAGGTCTCCTGGGTCAGGTCCTGGGCATCGGCGCGGTTGCGGACAATGCGGTAAATCTGCACAAAGATCCGCCGCAAGTGCTCGTTAACAAAGCGGTTTTGCCGCTCGAGCAACTCCAGTCCCGGGTCGATGACTTCGCTCATCTGGCTGTAAACGACAGTCGTCACGGGTTCCTAACAAGATGACGCCGGAACCCGCAAAACGTGGAAACGAAAAGCGTAGTAATTCCGCTACTCCATTCTACCAATGGATGGAACGAACTCCCCATGGGAAGCAACCGATTCCGTTCTCCGAAGCTCACGGGTATACTCGGTAGCAGATAGGCTCGGCTCCATGCGCCGCCCACGACCACTAGCAGCGGGATCCGCCGTAGCCGATGGCTTCAGACCGGCTGCCGGCTCGCAGAGAACCGTCGTCTGGGCGCTTTACGCCATTCTGGTTGCACTTCTACTGAACAGCTGTGATCGCGAAATCTCCGGCAATTACATTGCGAAGTTCACGAACGGCATGTACTGGCTGCAATTGGTGAAGACGCCGGATAACCACTTGACAGGCCAGCTAGAGGAGTTCTTGTTAAGAGCGGACGGGAGAATTGACCGAGACACTATCGCGGTTGCCGGGGCGGTCGATGGCAGCATCGTCACGATGTCAGCCACGACCCTGGGGCTCCAGGTCCTTACTCTGTCGGGGAGCTTTGACGGGAACACGCTAACCCTCACTGGCGGGCAACCGAGCCCTGTCCTTCTAGCGCGCTCCAGTCTCGCTGAATATCAGCGAGGGGTGAACGCTTTAAGCGCTCAGTCGCAGCGCATTCTCGCCGAAAGGGATGCCACTGCTGCACGTGAGAGAGCGGCGCAGGCGCAGGAGGACTTTCTCGCCGAAATCAGCCGCGTAGTGGGCCGGCTGGAGGCATTCGATTCAAAGGCGGATACGCATCTCAACGAGTTTCCCAAGGCCGAGGAGCGCTATCACGGAATCACAACGAAGATGGCAGAGTACGTCGATCGTGAGCGCCAGATCGCTGGGAACACGAATGCCGCTGCGGACCGCGGTCAGCTCTATGTCGCAGCAAGTCAAGCATTGGTCGCCACGGATCAGCTACACAACGCGGTTCAATCGCTGCAGTGGTCTTTTCAAACAGATTTGCAACCCCTGGCAGCGGAAGCGGCGCATCTAGAAGAGGGCTGCCGCGGTACGACTCCTCCTGGTGGCCTGGCGCTGGCGCAGGCGGAGGCCCGCAGTGCGGCCTGTGAACGGTTGCATGGTGCCGAGGGTTCTTTCCGGCAAAGGGCCGATGCGATGGGCCGCGGCCTCCTCCACCTTGAGCAGGATTACGTGCAGGAGCGGAAAACTCAAGAGGAACTGCTTCGGACTGCGCAGCGGTTAGAGTGACGAGCAGGGCCGCGGGACGCAGCCGGGAGAATTCCGATTGGATACAACGCGGCGCGCCAGCTTGGTTGTAAGCTTGTGGTTGAGATGAGACCGGTTGCGGTGGTGGGGATCGGCAAAACGGCGTTCGGCGCTTTCGCGGACCGGGACCTGCGCAGCCTGGCGGTGGAGGCCGGCGAGAAGTGCCTGCTCAATGCGCACGCGGCACCCGCGCAGGTGCAATCCTTCTACCTCGGAAATTTCGCGGGGCCGTCATTCGTGGGCCAAAACCATCTGGCGCCGTATGTGTCCACGGCGCTGGGAATCCAGGGCGTGCCGGCGACGCGGATTGAGGCCGCCTGCGCCTCCAGCGGCTCGGCTTTCTTTCATGCCTGGACCGAAGTCGCGGCCGGCGTCTACGACCTGGTGATGGTGGTGGGCGTGGAGAAGATGACCTCGCAGCCCACCGCGCGTGTCAGCCAGATTCTGGCCGAGGCCGGAGACTGCTCGGGCGAGATGAAGGTGGGATCGACTTTCGCTTCGCTGTTCGCGATGATCGCGCGGCGCCACATGCACGAGTTCGGCACAAAGAAAGAGCACCTGTCCATGGTCGCGGTGAAGAACCACGCGGCGGGCGCGCTCAATCCGGACGCGCACATGCGCAAGGTAATCACGCTCGAACAGGCGATGAAGGCCAAGCCGATTGCCGAGCCGCTCAACCTGTACGATTGCTCGCTGGTTTCCGATGGCGCGGCTGCGGTGCTGCTGGCGCCGCTCGAACGCGCCCGCGAATTCACCGCCAAGCCGGTGCGGGTACTGGGCATCGCGCAATGCTCGGATTACGTGGCGCTCGATCAGAAGGCCGATATCACCACCTTTCCGGCCGTGCGGCGCGCCGGCGAGCAAGCGTACCGGATGGCGGGCGTGACGCCGCGGGAGATCGAGTTCGCGGAGTTGCACGACTGCTTCACCATCGCCGAAATCGTCGCCACCGAGGATCTGGGGTTTGTGGAAAAAGGGCAAGGCGGGCCATACGCATTTGCCGGCTGCACGGCGCTCGGCGGCGCGCGGCCGGTGAACACCAGCGGCGGGCTGAAAGCGAAGGGCCATCCGGTGGGCGCCACCGGCGCGGCGCAGATCTGCGATCTGGCGCTGCAGATTCGCGGCGAAGCCGGCCAGCGGCAGATCGAGCGGCACTCGCTCGGCCTGGCGGAAAACCTGGGCGGATCGGGCGCCACGTGCGTGGTCAGCATCCTGGGGGCCGTATGAAAAGGGGAGCAGCGGCATGAGAAGCGGAACCGTCTACACCGAGACCGTGATCTGGTCGGCGCCGGAAGCGTTCGCCGCGGACGTGCCCTACCAAACGGCGATTGTGTCGCTCGATGGCGGCGGCCGTGTCACCGTGCGCGTCGAGGGAGACCGTGTCGCCATTGGCGACCGGGTGACGGAAGCCGAATCGCGCGGCGGCATCCCGTTTTTCCGGAAGGGGTGAGGCCTGCCGGACGCGACTCAGCAACGTCGGCGAAGGCGGTAGCGCCCGCGGTCTTGCCGCGGGTGTCTTGTGGCAGTGCGGGAAGCGGCGCTGCCGGTACAGAGGAATCAAGAGAAAGAAAAAGGGCCGGCGGCAAAAGACCGCCGGCGTTACCGAGAAACGGCTCAGGCCGTGTTGTCCAGCGGTGGCGCGTCCGGCAGGCCGGGCACGGTTCTCGATGCCGCTGAGTCGGTCAAATATTCCAGCGCACGCTGGGTAAGCTCCGGTACCTCCGGGTCCGGGTGGCGAAGCAGCGAGATCAGCGCGCGCACCCAGTGCAGTTCGCTCGCATCGAGGCCGATCACCGGAACGGTCGGATGCGCAATCACTCGTCCGCTGCTGTTGGTCACGGGCGCTCGCTTTCAAAAAACTCTTCGTCCCCCAGCGGCGAATCTTGAAGCCCGCTATGCTTCCAGCCACGGGAGGTACGCCGCGCCGTACAGGCCCGCCTCATTGCCCAGGGTGGCCTGCCCCGATTCGCCCGCATCGTATCACGGAGTTCCGGCCTCGCAGACGACAGTGGGCGAGCGGCTCCATCAGCCAGCGCCATAACCTGCATTAAGACTTTTTAGTTCACTTTCGACCAGCTTGCGTGCATTATGAAACAAAGGCACCCTGGTATTACGTCGATATGTAGTAGGGGAGGCTGCGATGAGCGACGCGCACTATATCGACATTCCGGGCACTGCGACTCACGAGCTGCCGCCGCTGCTGCTCAATTCGCTGGCGGCGCACGCACCAGCCCAGGATGCGCCCGATCTCGCTTCAGTGATGCCGGAAGCCGAAGACATGCTGGCGGCGAGCGATGCCACCGTGGAGGTCCTGGAGCACCGCAAGTTCGAACTCGCCGTGGAACTGGCCGAACGGTACAAAGGGCTGCGCATGCAATGGCAATGGGGCGATTCCATTCTGGAATGGATCCGCCAGTGCGAGATCACCTTCGAGGGCGCCGACGGGCTGCGCCAGTTGCTGCATCCCGATGTATGGCCGCATGCCAGCCGCGCCAGTTTCGTCACCCTGCTCGAGGAAAAGCGAGTCGGCGCCGCGGGGGTGCCGCTGGAGCGAGCGGTAGGCCTGCGGCTCACGTTCCGCCAGCCCCCGCCCATCGATTGCTTCTCCAACCAGTTCCTGCTTTACCTGAACTCCACCGTTGCCGACACGGCCTACCGCACCTGGTCGCACCTGGTTCCCGAGGCCCTCATGCTGCTGCCGCCGCACCGCTTCCATTTTGAAGTGGTGAACATCGGGAATTAGGTGGGGCATGCTTTAGCTTGCCCGGACAAAAGAAACTGACACGCCGGCCACGCTCAAGCCGCGCGGGCGAGGCATGTCTCGCCCCTGCAGCGTCCCACCGGCATCCGTAGGGGCCGGGCATGCCCGGCCCGGCGCACCTCTCACCCTGCCGCCAGGTCGCCGAGGTAGTATTCTGTGGACATGTTCGAGAGGTACACAGAGAAGGCGCGCCGCGTGATCTTCTTTGCGCGCCGCGAAGCATCGCAGCACGGTATAGCGGAGATTGACACCCGGTGTCTGTTGCTCGGGATCCTCAAAGAGGGCAAGGACGTGATGGCCCGATTGCTACCTGGCACCGAGGAGCTTGCCAAGCTATCCGCAGAGGTGGAGGCGCTCTTCCCAGAGAGCACCGAGAAGCTCGCCACCAGCGTCGACATGCCGCTCGGCGACACAGCGAAATATGCCCTCGCGTACGCGGCGGAGGAATCCGCGCGGCTTGAGCACAAGTCAATCGAGGGAACACACTTGCTGGTGGGGTTGTTGCGAGCGAACGGACCGGAGGCAGCGTGTCTCAAAACGCACGGCATCGACCTGGTGCGAGTGCGCGGCAAGTTGGTCCGGGGCGTGGCGATTAGTCAGCCTAAGCCGGACCAGGCGCGTGATTGGACACGCACGCAGATGGAGCTTTTTTGGGCGCTGCAAGCCATGCCGGCGGATCGCCAGGAAGCTGCAGCAGCGCTGTTGGGCGGATTGGCTTCCGGCAAGTTTGAAGCAACCGGCACCAGCCGCAACGGCCCCTTTCATTTCTCCTTCGAAGACAGGACGAAATGACCACGCACTTCTCAATCGGGTCGTGCGCGCGGGTTGGAGTGTGGCCGGCTTTCAGGTTCGCGATCGCGCGCGCTTGCGAGCCTCGGCTCGCGCCGCAATCGCGACCAGTGCTCGAAGCGCATCATTCACCGACTTCGAATCGGGAAAAGCCTCGGCCACTTCCGGATCCAGAAGCACCACGTTGGTCCCCTGGCGGTATCTGTCTACGTACTTGCCACGAACGCCGCCAGAAAAGTCGTACTCCGCTCTCATCTCGCGAGCGGGACGCCTAGAGGCAGGTTTCTTCATAGTTGCGTTCTTCATGCTTCGTCGCAGGGCGAGTGCTGATCAAACGGATCCGCTCTCCTCTAATAGTATGGACCACAATGAGCAGACCGCGACGGCCCCTTCCATTTCAAGTTCGACGACAAGACGGAATGATCGTAGCCGCGAACGCTACCGGGCCCGTTCCATCACCGTGCGCAGGATGCTGTTGATTCGGGTCGAGTAGCCCTCGCCATATTGCATCAGCCACTCGTAGACCTCGCGGTCAATGCGAGCGGCCACGAGCACCTTCGGCGTGCGGCGGAATCGCGCCAGTTGCGCGTCGGTCAGGCGAGGGATGTCCGAATAGTCGATCCCGGAATCGTCTCCAGCCGCTTGCCGCTTCGCGATCCGGGACAGGGCGGCCTTTTGCCTTTTACTCACCGGCTTGCCGAATATAGATTCGGCGCTCACGCTGATTAGCTTCGCGGGCCGAGACGATGCGGATGATTTCTTCATCGCCATTTGCATGCTTTATGCAGGGTCTCGCAGTCCGTCCTGAAACTCTTAAGCGTTCACACGAGAGTGGTCCGATCAAGCGAGGCATCCAGGCTGAGGGTGAATGACGCCCTTGTGATCGGGAAATTATCAGACACCACCAAGTACACCAGCTCGTATTGGCCTGCGGCCTCGATGCGAGGGACGAAATCTGTTGCCGTCGCAAAGGTGCTGAACTGTAGCAGGGTTGGGGCCTGACGAAGAATATAGAACGCGTCGAACGGGCGAACCTTCTGCGGCGGTACGCGGGCGCTCGGCTGGCTATACCCGGCCCAGCCGAGTTCGGCGGCTTTGAAGGGAATCTCGACGCCCGACGCAACGCTGATCGCCTTCTCAAGATATACGTAGCAGTTTGTCGCGGCCTTTCTCTGGTGCCGATTGCGAACGTTGATATGGAAGAACACCGCGTCCCTGCCGATGTTCGTTAGGCGAGTATCTGAACGCTGGGCCGGGTCGCGCTCGAGGATAAGTTCATTCCTCCAATGCGGGTTCCAAGACTGAAGTTGCACCTCTTTGACAACCAAGTCCGGCAAGACGCTCCTGTCTCGGAATTGGGTCGCGTTTGCCTGGATGAAGCCGATGATTCCATCGTCCCGCTTTACACCCTCTTCTTGGAAGGCAACCACGGGCATATCCAGGTAAGATGCGATAGCGAGCTCCTGGTGGGAAAACAGTGAGCCCCGGTGGAGTAGGTTCCGGAACTTCCACGGTCCGAAGCACCACGCAAGAATTGAGTCGCGTGGAAATCCGCATAGTCGCTCACGCTTGAAATCCACGAAGACAAAGTACTCCGATTCCCGCAATCGCTCGAATATGTTCTCCTTCAGGCCCCTGAGCGATTGCTCCTGGACAGCGATGTAGGGATCGAAGTCGAGTCCGTGGAGTCTTTCGCGGATACTGACCGCTACTGAGAGCTCGTCAGATGCCTTGTTTTGCCCACAACTGATGAACACGCGAGCACGCGGTTCCACCTCTTCATCCTTTGGCATAGCAGCGCGCCTCCAGGCCCTTACGTGATGCTAACAACCATAATCCTACTAGGCGACCGCGTGCGGCCCCGAACTCCCGCGCATCACTCCGCCTTGCCCGCCACCAACTCCGCCAGTATCCTCCCCGCCACCTGCTTGCCGCGTTCGCCGGTTTCTCCGGTGGGGCCTACGCAGGAGGGGCAACCGGCGTCGCACGGGCAACCGGCGATTAGTTCGGCGGTCTGCGTTAGCAGGCGCGGGGCGAGGCGATAGAGCGGCGCACTCTGGCCGATGCCGCCGGGGTAAGCGTCGTAGAGATACAGATTCGGCTCGAACGCGGCCAGGCCAGCCGCGTCTTCCTCGCTCAGTGCCACGCCTAAGTCGCGCGGGTCGCACATCAGCAGCAGCGCGGCCACGGTGCGCAGCGCGTTGCCGAGGCCGGAAATGCCGCTCTGTTTTTCGGCCGGAGTGAAGTCTCCCAGTCGTGCCAGAAAGGCAGCCGGAAAATGCAGCCAGAACGCCGTAGTGTGCATTTCCTGCTCCGGCATGGAGAGCTTGCCGGCGCCCACGTTTTCATTGGTGTAGAACTTGATCTTCTTGAAACCGACGATCTGCCGGTTGACGCGCACGTCGCCATGCACGCGACGCGCGCCGGCCAGGGTTTCGCCTTCGCATTCTTCGAGCACCTTCACTTGCGTGTAGTCGATGGCGTCGGTGTAATAGTCGGACTCCACGCGCTTCACGTACGCCTTGCGCTCGTCGTAATCGAAGCGCTCCACATGATACTGGCGGGCTTCGTGCAGATAGATGGCTTTCTCGTGCAGCGTGGTGAGTGCGGTGGTGAAGGAAACTTCCGCGATCACTTCCGCCTCGCCGGTGATATCGACCACCACGAAGTTATCGCTCGAAATGGAGCGCAGGCTGGTGGCGTCGGCGGGGTACGTATCCGAAGTCCAGTGCCAGGCTCCGGCGGAGTGATGGAGGAAGCCGGACTCCTCGAGGAAGGCGCAAACCTCGGCGGTCGCGTGCGGACCGTAGGTTTCCCCATCGCGAATCGGCAGCTCGAAGGCTGCGCATTTCAGATGCGCGATGAGGATTTCCAGATTATCTGGGTTGATATAGGCGTGCTCCGGCGAGCGGCCGAAAAAGTACTCCGGGTGTTCGACGATGTATTGATCGAGCGGCGCGCTGGAGGCGACCAGCACGGCCGCGGAAGTGCCCTGGCGGCGGCCGGCGCGGCCGGCGCGCTGCCAGCTCGAAGCGATGGTGCCCGGGTAGCCGGCCATCACCACCGCGTCGAGCGAGCCGATATCGATGCCCAATTCGAGCGCGTTAGTGGCCACCACCGCGCGGATCTCGCCATCGCGCAGTTTGCGCTCGATCTCACGGCGTTCGCGCGGCAGGTATCCGCCGCGGTAGCCGCGCACGGTTTCCGAAGGCACCGGCCCGCGGTCGCAGGCGTCTTTCAAATACGTCACCAACACTTCTGTCGCCAGGCGGTTGTTGGCGAAGACCAGCGTCAGCAGCTTTCTCTCGATGAATTCCATCGCCACCCGCCGCGTTTCGTGTATGTAGCTGCGCCGTATGCCGAGCTGGCGGTTGACCACCGGTGGGTTGTAGAAGACGAAATACTTTTCGCCGCGCGGCGCGCCGTTGCGCTCCACCAGCTCGAACCGCTCGCCGGTGAGCGCTTCGGCCAGCTCGCGCGGGTTGGCGATGGTGGCCGAACAGCAGACGAATTGCGGATGCGAGCCGTAGAACTCGGCGATCCGCTTCAGCCGCCGCAGCACGTTGGCCAGATGGCTGCCGTAGACGCCGCGGTAATAGTGCAGCTCGTCGATCACGATATAGCGCAGGTTTTCGAAATAGCGGGCCCACTTGGTGTGGTGGGGCAGGATGCCGGAATGCAGCATGTCCGGATTGGTGAGCACCACGTTAGCCCGCTGGCGGATGGCCTTGCGCGCGTCCTGGGGCGTGTCGCCGTCATAAGTGAAGGCGCGGATGGAAGATCCCATCGCATCCACCGCGCTTTGGAATTCGTGCAACTGATCTTCGGCCAGCGCTTTGGTCGGAAACAGGTACATGGCGCGGGCGCCGTCATCGGCTAGCAGCCGGTTGGTCACCGGCAGGTTGTAGCAGAGCGTCTTGCCGCTCGCGGTGGGCGTCACCACCACCACGTTTTTGCCGGCTTCGAGCGCGGCGAAGGCCTCCGCCTGATGGGAGTAGAGGCGCGCGATGCCGCGGGCTTCGAGCGCCTGGCGAAGGGCGGGATGGATGGCCACGGGCAGGCCGGCATAAACGCCCTCGGCGGCTGGCTGATGGTGGATAGCGCGGACGGGCGATTCGGGATCGGCATGCGCCGCCTGGAACCGCGAGACCACCGCATCGAGCGATTGCTTCGATTCCAGCGCCAATTGACGGGAAAACTCGGGAAACGCAAGCGACAGGCTCATAGTTTTTTCAGTTTGGCGTAGCCGTCGATCGAGAGTGGCCGATCCAGGGAAAAACCCGCTTGCTGCCGTGCTCAGCTTCGCCTTTTCTTCTCTACCATACACCGAAAGCGCCAACGAAACAACCGCGGAAGGAAATGTTTTGGAAGGCTGGAGCCGGGGCGCCCGGCATGGGCTGCCAGCCGGGCGCTTCCGATGGTGGAACGAACTGCTAGGCTGGAGTGTTCCGAAGATGAGAATCAACTGGAAAGCCGGCGGGCTGGGCTTGTTCCTGGGCACTTGGTTCGTCTATAGCATCTGCCCGCCATTCACCTCCTACGATTCTTATTGGACGGTGCCGACCACGCTGAATATCCTGGCCCACGGCACCACCAACGTGGATCAGTATCAGGCCGCCGTCCCGGCTGTCGGCAGGTATGACTTGGAATGCGTTCCGGCGAGCGGGCGGCCAACGAGCGATCCCGGGCCTGGCGGATGCCGCAACGGGCATTGGTACAACTGGTTTCCGGTGGCGGTTTCTTTTTTCGCCTTGCCGCTAATTGTTCTCTTCAAGGCGCTGGTGGCGGTGGTGGGGCCGTGGGTTCGGCACGCGGGCTCTGTATTCTCACTACCTCCGATTGCCGCGTTCTTCGCGGGAGATTTTGTGAAGGGTCACTCGCTGGCGGAACTTTGGTGCGCCAGCACGTTTGGCGCGATTACAGTCTGGCTCGAATATCGCATCGCGAAGCTCTTTCTTCCCTCGCGCCAGGCCGTCTGGCTGGCGCTGCTGTTCGCGTTCGGAACGTCGGAATGGTCGATCGCCAGCCGCAACCTGTCCCAACATGGCCTGAGCGTGTTGCTGCTCAGCGCGGCGCTATACCTGGTGCTGCTGGCACGCGAGGCGCCGGCGCGGCTTCCGTACGCCGCTCTTCCGCTGGCGCTGGCGTTCGCGGTGCGGCCGTCAAACGCGGTTTCGGCGATAGTCTTGACCGTATATGTAGCGGTCCATTACCGGCGCTACCTGCTGCGGTTCGTATTGTGCGCCGCACCGGTGGCGGCGATTTTCTTTGGATACCAAGTGACGGTGCGGCACAGCTTCATTCCCTACTACGTCACGGGGCCGCGCGTACACTATCCGGAAGTGCTGGGGATTGCGATGAACCTGGTCAGTCCCAATCGCGGCCTGCTCATCTTCACGCCGGTTTTTGTGGTGGCGATCGCCGGCATGGCGATTGCCTGGCGGCGACGGTGGTGCTTCCCGCTGGTTCCTTACCTGATTGCGATTCTCTGCTTGCACACGGCGGTGATCGCGTCCATCTGGCCGGGACATTGTTTTGGCCCCCGTTACTATTCCGACATGGGACACCTGTTCCTGCTGTTCCTGATTCCCGCGATTCTCGAGTGGCGGAAAATGCAGGGGCGGGCAAGAACCGCGGCTGCCTGCCTGTTTCTCGCGCTGGCGGCCTTCGGTGTCTTCGTGCACAGCCGCGGTGCGACCTCCAGGGCAGCCAACCAATGGAGTATTCTCCCGGTCAACGTGGATAGCGACACTAGCCGCGTGTGGGATTGGAAAGATCTACAATTTCTCCGCGGCATCAAATAGTGTTCGCGGCGCGCGGCCCAGGCGCCGGTGTTCAGCGGGCCGCGGCCAAACCGGCGTGGGGCGCGTGGGGATAACGCAGGCGCGGACCGGGGCGGCCACAGCCGCAAGGCGAGGTCTCGACTTCCGGCGGAAACCGGCGAGGGCCGATGCCGTGCGGCAGGTGCAGGCCCTGGTGCGCCTCGCATTCGTAAGCGCAGACTCTTCGATCGCGATCCAGCACCAGCACGTAGACAGGCACCTGGAACAGCTCCCACAGCTCATCGCGCTGCGCGTCATTGAGCAGAGGATCGCCTTCGTTCTGGAGCACAAAAACCGCGCGGCGCGGTTCGACACGGCGCAGGCCGGCGTGGGCAAGCTGCTGAAACGTTCCAGCCAAAGCCATGGGGTGCCCGAAAGACGATGCCGCCGGCGTGGCCCTGACGGAAGGGTAGAGAGGATGCCGGATGCGGGAATGGAACAACCAGAACATTGCAACTAGTACGTTGCCGCGGGATGCCGAGACTCTCAGGATTTCTGCGGGCGATTTCTACGGGCGAATATTCGAATATTTAGGATATGGCGGCTAGCGCAAGCCGTTTTCGCGTTCGATGAGACTGAGGGCGGCGGAGAGGCGCTGGAGGATGGCGGTGAACTGGAGCCAGTTCTCGCCGCAGCGTTCCCTGTCGGAGAATCTCCGGAGCTCGGCAACGAGAGCGATCGAGCGCTGGTCGAGAGCGGCGAGCTGTTCGTGGAGCTCGAGCGGGCGGGCCGGTTTGGGCGGGGGAGCCGCGCGGCGGAACCCGGCGACGGCAGCGGCGAGGCGCTGGGCATTCTCGGGGATCAATTCGATGATTTCGCCGTTGACGTGGAGAGCGCCATCGCGAACCGAGGGGGCAAGGGCGCGGTAGGTGTCCGGGGGGACGCGGGTCAACTGGGCCAGCTCGAAGTAAGCGGCGCCGAATTCCTTCCAGAGACGGATGATTCTGTCGGCGCTGCGGCCATCGATTCCGAGGTGCTGGGCACAAAACTCGCGCCAGCGCGAGGCGACGAGCTGGAACTCGTTGGTTTGCCGCAAGCGATGGAGGCAAGCGGCCTGGGCCGCGGAGCAGCGGCCAGCCATCATGCCGAAGGCCTGACTTTGGCCGAGAACCGAAGCCAAGCCAAGGCTTCGGTCACCGGTTTTGGAGTTCGATTCCTGCATATTCCGGACAGCGATGTGGGACAAATCTGTCCCACAGCGAGCGAGTTAACCTATTGAAAACAAGACAACCGGTTAGCGGATCGTGGGACAAGTTGTCCCACTCGGCGCCTTTTCCGCCGGTGAGGTCCAGCTAACCGCACGGCCAAGACTTACCGTGCTGCAAAAAGAAGAAACGCCGGCACGAATGCCGGCGCTGCACGCAAGACTGCGTGCGCCACTACACTTCCCGTTATGACTGTGACACGGAGGTTGGAGGAAAACGGCGGGGGAAGCACGGGGGAAGGACGGTAAGCCGTTTAGGGGATTGGGCTTGGGGAGATTGAAAATATTTGTCGATGGGTGTGAACGCAGGCGGGATAGAAACGCGCGCCGCCAGGCGGCACCTTGCGGGCCAAAGCCTTTCCGCGCGCGGTGACGCTTGATACGATGCAGAGGAAGCGATGCAAGAGCGTCGGCCTTTTGTCCGCTCGGACGTTCCCCTCGGGATCTTTGGAACGTCGTAGCTCTCCGCATCCTGCTCGATCACGACGATCTCAAGGACGCCGGCTTCGCACGGCACTGATTTCCACAGCTTCAAATAAGGCTCAAGTTCCTGAAAGTTACCAATGCGGTCCGTGAGGTATGTGTAGAGCTTGCGAGACGGCACAACTAGCGTTCCGGCAGCGATGACACGATTCGATACAAGCATTGCGAGCTTGTTCATCCAGTAGTGGCTGGACGAGATGCTCGCTGTTTCCCACTCGACGACGACCGCGCCGCGCGGGCCTAGGAGGACGGCATCAAGGTGGCCGAGACTCTCTCCAATATCGTTTTTCGCGGCGGCCTCGATGGTCCACTTGAGCTTCCGCAGTTCCTTGATGAACTCGCTCCTAATCGGGACGACACCGTTCCCCTCCCCTCGCTTTTTACCGCTCTGGGGATATATTGTGAATCTGTCACTTCCGGGCGGCCACGCGCACCGCTTCACGGCCCTGTGGATGGACCTCCGCGTCCGCGCCCAGTGCGCCGACGCTGCATAGTTACCGCAACTCAGGAGTGTCTCAACGTGTACGATCTTCACGCTGTTTCTCGGTAGAACTGGGCAAGGAATCGGATGGGGTCAACGTCCATAGCTCGGGCAACGTCGCCGAATTCGACAACGTCGAGCCGCCGCTCACCGCGTTCGTACTTCGAAACGAACGAATGCGGGCGTTTAAGGCGCGAGGAAAGCTCTGCCTGCGTCAGATCCGCTTTCCGGCGCGCGTCAACAAGCGGTTCACGGAATCGCTTATAGGCCTCGTTTCCCACGGCGTCGTGTCCGTTGGAAGCGAGTATAGAACCCCTTATGGGATAATCCCAAAGTAGGTTTGACGTAGCTTTTCGGTCTTCCGCCGTCGCCCAGTTTCGCCAGCACTACTCCGACGAGTCCATCACGAAAGAAGACGTCTTCCATTACCTCTACGCGCTGCTGCATCATCCGGGCTATTGGGAACGGTACGCGGCCAATCTTAAGCGCGAGCTGCCGCGGATTCCGTTTGCGCCCGATTTCGCGGCCTTCGCATCGGCCGGGAAGGAACTGGCACGGCTGCATGTGGAACTTGGCACGGCTCAAGCCGTGCCCTAATACAAAGCTCACTCGAAGTTCCAGCGTGGAATTTGGGGCTAATCATAACCCCGCGCATTCGGAAATGTAGAAACTCCAGAGGCAGGATAAATCCTGCCCCACCACGCGGGGCGCAGTGCACCGGCGGCAGAGGACCGCCGGCGCTACAGAGCTCTCGCGAAAATGTAGAAACTCCGGTGGCAGGTCGGGGACTGTCGGGGACTGTCGGGGGCCTGGCCCACTTCAGCTCTGGGCGTTTGGATCGTTGGTGTTCCAGTGAGCCAGGCCGGCGGCGAGCGCGAGTTGGGTGAGGCCGGCGACGTTGCTGACGCCGAGCTTCTTCATCATGGTCTTGCGATAGCTGCGGACGGTTTGCAGGCCGAGGTCGAGCAGGACGGCGATATCCTTGCTGGTTTTGCCCTCGGCCACCAGGCGCAGCACCTGCAGCTCGCGGGGCGAAAGGGATTCGAGCGGGCTGCGGTCATGGGTATCGAGATCGCCGCGCTGAATGCGGGCCAGCAGGCGGTCGGAGACCTGCGAGCTGAGGTAAGACCCGCCGCGGGCGACGGTGCGCAGGGCGTCGAGCAATTCGGTGGAGGAGGCCTTCTTGAGAACGAAAGCGCGGGCGCCGCTGCGGATGGCGCTGACGACGGAGTTCTCGTCGTCGTACATGGAAAGGATGATGACCTTCACCTCAGGGCAGTGGCGGAGCAGCTCGGTGGTGGCCTCGATGCCGTTCATGCCGGGCAGGCCGATATCCACCAAAGCGATGTGGGGTTGGGTTCTCTTGCACAGATCGACGGCGTCGGCGCCGCTTTCGGCTTCGCCGACGACGCGGAACTCGTTGCCCCGCTCGAGAATGCCCTTGACGCCATCGCGCACCAACTTGTGATCGTCGACGAGAACAATATCTAGCACGTTTGTCCTCCCTCTGGCGCCGGAACGGCCGCCCGCACGATGGTTCCGGAATGGCGGGTGCTCGAAATCGACAGGCTCAAGCCGGCCTCGGCGGCATGATGCTCCATGCTGAGCAGCCCCAATCCTCTTCCCGTCTCCTGCAAATCCGCCGGATCGAAGCCGCGCCCATTGTCGCGGACCTCCATCCAAGCGCCGCTACTTGCGGACTGTACCGCGATTTCGATCAAAGAGCAACCCGCGTGATGGGCCGAGTTTTCCGCCGCCTCTTCGGCGATCCGGTAGAGCGCCAGAGCGGTTTTCGGCGGGGGGGACACGGAAGAGTCCACGCTGACGCGCACGCTGCCCTGGAAATGCTCGCGGATGCGGGCACCCAGCCGGTCGAGCGCCGAACGCAGGCCGACGCGCTCCACGGCGGAGGGGTTCAGCTCGTAGCTGAAGTTGCGGACCTGCTCCATAACCGATTCGAGCAGGGTCTGAATCTCAGCCAGGTGCTCACGGGCGACGGCGGGGTTGCCGTCGAGGTCCATGCGGACCAGGTCGAGCTGGAGACCCAGGGCGGCCAGGTTCTGGCCGACCACATTATGCAGAAACTGGGCGGACCTGGCGTGCTGAGACTCTTGCGCCTTGATTGCCGCCAGCACGGTGCGGCGCAGCTCGCGATCGGCCTTGACGAAGTCGGTGATTTCCCGCATCACGCAGCCGGCGTGCAAAGCGCCAGACTTGAGGCGGAGCGGAAAAACCGCGATGAACCAGATGTGGCCGCCGCGCCGTTCGCGGAGCGATAAAGACTCACCGGCGAAGGCGCGACTGAACCGTTCCCGCCAAACCGGCAGGGCCGCGGGCTCGAGCACGCTGGCGGCGGACTGGCCGGCCACTTCGCGAGGCGGCTTGCCGAACACCGGCATGGTGTCGCCATAGACCTGCTCGAAAACACCCTGCTGGTTCACGATCCAGTGACAAGCCGGAACCTGATCGAGAAGGACCTCGGCCGGCGGGCGCTCATGTTCGGGCATGGTGATTGGCATACATTCTATCATCGGCGCGGCGGTGCATCCCCGGAAGCGGGCATAGCGAGGCGTTCGGGCCGGTCAGCCCAACAGGCGCGCGGCCGGTTTGGCGAAGTAGGTAAGAACGATTCCGGCGCCGGCGCGGGCGATGGCGGTGAGAGATTCCATCATGGCGCGATCGTGATCGAGCCAGCCGTTGCGGGCCGCAGCCACGATCATGGAATATTCCCCGCTCACCTGGTAAGCCGCAATAGGCACATCGAAGCGCCGGCGGGCCTCGGCGATGAGGTCGAGATAGGGCATGGCGGGCTTCACCATAATAATGTCGGCGCCTTCTTCGAGATCGAGCGCGATCTCGCGCATGGCCTCGCGGCCGTTGGCCGGGTCCATCTGATAGCTGCGGCGGTCGCCGAATTGGGGCGCGGAATCGGCGGCCTCGCGAAAAGGACCGTAGAAGACAGAAGCGAACTTGGCGGCGTAGGAAAGGATGGGAATCTTCTCGAGACCGGCGGCGTCGAGCGCGCGACGGATGGCGGCCACACGCCCATCCATCATGTCGGAGGGCGCCACCATATCGGCGCCGGCGCGGGCGTGCGAAACGGCGGACTTGGCCAGCCAATCGAGGGTAGTGTCGTTATCGACATCGCCATCCTTGACGTAGCCGCAGTGGCCGTGGCTGGTGTACTCGCAATTGCAAACGTCGGTGACGACCAGCAGGCGCGGTAACTCGCGGCGGATGGCGCGGATGGCGCGCTGCACGATGCCCTGGTCGTCATAGGCGCCGGAGGCCGACTCGTCCTTGGCCTCCGGCAGGCCGAAGAGGATGACGCCGCCGATACCGAGCGACTGGACCTCGGCGCATTCCTTGACCAGCTCGTCGATGGAGAGCTGGAAGTTACCCGGCATGGCGCCGATCTCACGGCGCACACCTTCGCCGGGGCAAACAAACAAAGGAAGGATGAATTGGCCCGGATGCAAGTGCGTTTCGCGGACCAGCCCGCGGAGGGCTTCGGTAGCCCGCAAACGGCGCAGGCGGTGAATCGGGAACGGCATAACAACCAGGATTGTACCGCGCCGCGCCTGCAAGGAAAGGCGGGAAGCACTGCGCGACCGGGCACGCCCGGCCCTACCGGATGTGCGTTGCAGGGGCGAGGCATGCCTCGCCCTCCGAGTTTCTACATTTAAGCCGAGAGTTCTCTGCGCGGTGGCCCACTTCTTTCTCGGCCGGCTCGCGCGGCAAGCCCGGAGGGCGAATAGACAGTAGCCCACGGCGTCAGCCGTGTGGAATCGAAACGCAGCAACAAAGAGCCCCGGAACGGGGCGTAAGTCTTATGGCGCACACCCTCGCTTCCCTTTTGCTTCACCTCGTCTTCTCGACCAAGAATCGTGCGCCTGCCTTGTCGCCTGCGATTGTCAGCCGCCTCTTCCCGTACATGGGTGGCATTGTCAAGAAGCGAAAGGGTGTTCCACTGATCATCAACGGCCCGGCTGATCACGTGCATCTGCTTGTGTCGGTTGCGACTAATGAGTCGGTGGCAGAGTTGTTGCGAGTGGTGAAAGCCAATTCGTCGCGCTGGGTGCACGAACAGTTCCCAGCCCAGAGAGGATTCGCCTGGCAGTGGGGATACGCCGCCTTCACCGTAAGCGGCTCCCGAGCGGCTGCCGTGAGGGACTACATCGCGGGGCAGCAGGAGCACCATCGGCGGTTCTCGTTCCAAGATGAGCTGCTGACCTTTTTGAGGAGGCACGGCATCAGTTACGACGAGCGAGACCTCTGGGGCTGAGGCGAATCTTACGCCCCGTTCCGGGGCTGGCGATGGTAACACGGCGATTCCACACGGCTCGCGCCGTGGGCTACTGTCTTTCGCCCTTCGGGCTCGATTCTGGGCGAGAAAATGTAGCAACTCCAGGGCCGAGGCACGTCTCGCCCCTGGGCCGTGCAACAGATCGTAATCGTACCGGCGAATGGCGTACCTTAGTTCCCCTTAACTGTCTTAACCTCCGGGGGGGCTTGACAAGGGATTGCAGACGGTTAGAATATTTCTCATCTACCTCCTACCTATGCAACCCGTTTGCGAGCACACGCGCACCCAGGTCCTAGCCCGAAGAGACGGCGTGGACTACGTGGAATGCCTGGATTGCCACCAGATATTCGAGGCCGAGGATCTGGAACCCGTCAAAACCGAGGAAGAAGACGAATAGCCCTCCCTGCCTGCGTTAGCATGGAGGGAAATGCTCGATCTCGCATACGTGCGGAACAATCTCGATGCGGTTGCGGCGCGCCTGGCGACGCGCGGCGCGAGCGCCGGCCTGGAACAATTCCGCGAGCTGGACCGCAAGCGGCGCGCGGCGATTACCGAAGCCGAGCAGCTTAAGGCGCAGATCAACGCGCAAAGCCAGAAGATCGGGCAGATGCGGCGGGAAGGCGCGGACACCACGGCGGAACAGGAGGCCGTGCGGGCGTCCAAGGCGCGTGTGGCGGCGCTCGAAGAGGAGCAGAAAGCTTTCGACGACGGTTTTCGCGAGCTGCTGGCCGGCATTCCCAACCTGCCGCATGACTCAGTGCCGGTGGGCAAGAGCGCGGAGGACAACGTCGAGGTGCGGCGGGTGGGCGAGCCGCGGCAATTCGATTTCGCCCCCAAGGCGCACTGGGACCTGGGACCGGAACTGGGCATTCTGGACCTGGAGCGGGCCGCCAAAATCACCGGCGCGCGGTTTGCCCTTTACTGGGACATGGGCGCCAAGCTGGAGCGCGCGCTGATCAACTTCATGCTCGACGTGCACACGCGCGAGCACGGCTACACCGAGGTGCTGCCGCCGTTTATGGTGAACTCGCGCAGCCTGTTCGGCACCGGCCAGTTGCCCAAGTTCCAGGAAGACCTCTTCAAGTGCGAAGGCCACGACTTCTGGCTGATTCCCACGGCGGAAGTGCCGGTGACCAATATCTACGCCGGCGAAACGCTGGAGGCTGACGCGCTGCCGGTGAAGCTGTGCGCCTACACGCCGTGCTTCCGCAGCGAAGCGGGCTCTTACGGACGCGACGTGCGCGGCATCATCCGCGTGCACCAGTTTCAGAAAGTGGAATTGGTGAAGTTCGCGCGACCGGAGACAAGCTACGACGAGCTGGAGAAGCTGACCGCCGATGCCGAGGACATCCTGCGGCGTCTCGGGCTGCCCTTCCGCACCGTGGTGCTTTCGACCGGCGACATGGGATTTTCCTCCGCCAAGACGTACGACATCGAAGTCTGGCTGCCGGGGCAGAACGGGTACAAGGAGATTTCTTCCTGCTCCAATTTCGAAGGCTTTCAGGCGCGGCGCGCGGGGATACGCTTTCGCGGCGGCAAGAAAGCCGAATTCGTGCACACGCTCAATGGCAGCGGGCTGGCGGTGGGCCGCACGTGGGTCGCCATCGTGGAAAACTGCCAGCAGCGGGACGGCACGGTGGTGATTCCGGCGGCGCTGCGGCCGTATCTGAATGAAGAAGCGATCCGGCCGCGGAAATGAAGCATGAACCTGCAATTGCTGGGTAACCTGATACGGCTTCGCTACCGGCTGATCTGGGCCAAGACGCGTTCGCGCGGCGGCAAGATTGCGCTATTCATGTCCGGCTACCTGCTGCTGATCGCGGTGATGGGGTTGCTGGCCGTGGGAGGGCTCGGCGCCGGCGTGGTAGCGGTGCGCGAGGGGAAGGCCACCGAGATCGCCGCCATAGTGCTTTTCGCCGTGTATTTGTGCGCCACCATCGGGACGGTGATCCTGGGTTTCGGCATGAACAGCATTTTCGCGGAGAGCGAAATGCGGCGCTACCCGCTGCGCGCGCGGGAGCGCGAGCTGGCGCGGCATATCGTCGCGATGCTCGATCCTTACTGGTACCTGGTGGTTGGGCTCGAGCTTGGCCTGCTGGCCGGCCTGTACCTGTATGGCGCCGGCTGGTTCTGGCTGGGCCTGCTGGCGGTGTTGCTGCTCTACGCGTGCAACTATGTGACGGCACGGCTGCTGAGCACCATTGTGGAGCGGCTGGTGGCGCGGCGCGGCGGCGCCACCTTGCTGATGGCGGTGATCATGGCTCTCAGCCTGGGGCCAAGCCTGCTGATGCCGTACCTGAACAAGCACCTGGATGCCGCCACGCCCTACCTGGTTTTGGCGAAGTGGACGCCGCCCTATGGCGCGGCGCTGGCGATGACGCGTTCCGATCTGTCGGCCGTGCGCGGACTGGCGCTGATCGTGGCGTGGATGGTGCTGCTGGGCGCGGCCGTGGTGGCGCTGGACCGGCGGCCGGCGCGCGTGCGCGTGGCATCGTCCGGCAAGCTCCGCTGGGGCAGCCGGTACGACCGCGTGGGCGCCTTCCTGGGACCGCAAAACGCCATCCTGATCGGCCAGTGGCTGCGCTTCTTTTCGCGCAACAACCGCTTCCGCATGATGTATCCCCTGTCGCTGCCGCTGGTGGGATTCCTGATCTTTACGCTCGCGCGCCAGCCCGGCATGGCGCATGGGTCGAAGGGAGCGTTCGCTTCGGCCATGGGCGCGTTTGCCGTCATCGGTTTCATCGGCACCGCTCAATTCGCGGTCAATCAATTCGGCTACGTGGGCAACGGGCTGCGGCGCTATTTGTTGCTGCCCGCCGATCCGGCCGCGGCGCTGCGCTCCTGCAGCTACACCTTCGCGTTGCTGGACGCGGTGCTGATCGTCGCCGGCCTGGTGGTGTGGCCGTTCCTCAGCCGCGGTCCGTTCGATCCGCTGATGATTCCGCTGCTCGCCGGGTGCAGCCTGACGGGTATGTTCCTCTATCTGGCCGCCGGCCTCTGGGCCAGCCTGCTGGCGGCGCGACGCGGCAACTATTACAGCAGCTTCGGCAACGACCTTTCGTTCGCCGCCAACGTGCTCTTGATGGGCTCCATGCTGGGCTTGATCTTTCTGCCGGGAACGGTTGCCAGCCGCTGGCCGGATGTGTTCCGGTCCGGTTACTGGTGGGTGACGCTGGCCGCCGCCGCGCTGGCCGCGGGCGTTTATTGGGTGTCGCTCGATCGTGCCGCTACGTGGTTTCGCGCCCGCCGCGAGCGGCTGGTTGCCATTATGGAAGGGAGATCCTGAATCGATGGAATCCGCCATCCTGATTCGCAACCTGGCCAAGAAGTACGGGACGGTGGTCGCGGTGGAAGACCTTTCGCTCGAAGTGCCCAAAGGCTCGATGTTCGGCTTCCTGGGGCCGAACGGTTCCGGCAAGAGCACCACCATCGGCTGCCTGACGGGGCTGCTGGATCCTACTGCAGGCGAGATGGAGATTCTGGGCGAGCGCTTCACCGCCGAGCGCGCGGATCTCAAGCGGCGCATGGGCGTGATGCCGGAAACGCTGGGCCTGTTCGAGCCGCTTTACGCGCACGAGTTTCTTGCATTCATAGGGCGCATGTTCGGACTGGATGAGACCACCACGCGCACGCGCGTCACCGAGCTGCTGGCGGCGCTGGAGCTGACCGATTCGCGCAAGACGCTTTCCGAGTACAGCACCGGCATGCGCAAGCGCGTGGCCTTCGCGGCGGCGGTGATCCATTCGCCCGAAGTGTTGTTCCTCGATGAGCCGTTCGAAAGCATCGATCCGGCCGGCGTGGCGCTGATGAAGCAGTGGCTGCGCCGCTTTACCGAGCAGGGCCGCACGGTGTTCATCACTAGCCACGTGCTCGAAACCGTCGAGCGGCTGTGCACCGCCGTGGCCATCATCACCCGGCCGGGCAAGCTGGTCTGGCACGGCGACATCACGGTGCTGGCCAACGACGGCTCGATCAGCTACGATGGCCAGGAATTCCGCGCCCTGGAGCCGCTGTTTCTGCATCTGACCGGCCAGCGCTACGCGGACTTGAACTGGCTGTAAGGGGAGGCAGAATAGTGGCCTGCGGCTCCGATGGCCGTTCGGAGCCGTGACGGTAAGGGAGCGGTTTCCAAAACGGCGTGTCTTGCAGGAGTGAAGCCGGGATTGCTTGGCGGAAATCCCGTGAAGGCTGTCCGCGGAGTTTCACTTAGCGGTCGACGACAGGTGTCCATCCGCCCAGGACGAATGCCGGATCGCTGTAGTTGGCGATGATCTGAGCATCCCGTGGCTCGGTGAGTTGCTTGGAGACGGGATGCCGTTGTGTCACGTCGATGGGACGGCCGCCGGCATCGGTGCTATGGAACTCCCAGAAGTGGATGTGCGAGGTATCGTCGGCGATGGGCCCCCAGCCGACCGGCGGAATGCCATTGAGTCGGCAGTCGATGAGCACGGCCTCGGCGTAGGGGTAGTTGAGGCCGTGATTGTTGGGCAGGCGCGCGAGCACTGCGGAAGCGTGGATCTGTGCCGGGGGCCGACTCCACGGCAGCGGCCGGTCGACGGCGGTAAAGGTGCAGTCGACGAAGACGTTGCCGTGGTTCGCTTCGGTGTTGCGAATCCACATGAAAGGCCCGATAGACCGGATCTCGCAGCGGATGAAGAAAGCGGGGCCAACCCCGAGGATGGTGTCGCCGTCGCCGGTGATCGTGCTGTCGGTGAGATAGACGGAGCCGCGCAGATTGAGCGCATCACCGGAGCCTTTGATATTCATGTGGCTGACGATGTTCTTCGAGCCGGAGATGAGCAGTCCTTCCGCCTGGCCGAAGAAGTAATTGCTCAGACTGAAGTCGATCAACTCGATGCCGGTTGAATCGTATGCGGAAAAGGCGCAGCGGCGGGACGGCCCCGGCATAGGCGGATTGAACGCGCTGTTGTTGCCATAGCCGACCTGGACCTTATCCCGGTCCTCGCCGCGGATGGTGAGATTGGCCTTGTGCTGGAAGAAGACGATCTCCTCGTAGGCGCCGTTCTTGATGAAGATCGTCACCCGTGTGGCTGGATTGTCGGGAACGAAATCGACGGCGCCCTGGACTGTATTGAAATCACCGCTGCCGTCGGAGGCGACGACGACGCGAGTGGTGTTGGCGGGCGGAGGAGCCGGTTTGGTGGTAAAACGCCAGGCATTGTCCGTGGCGAAGCCCGCGAAGACGCCAATGGCAGGAGTCAAAACGCCTGGATCGATCTGCACGATGTACGTGTGGTTGTAGCCCAGGACGTTATTGTGGGGGTAAATAGTGGCCACGTTGCCGTGGATGATGACCGGGTAGAAGTGAAAGTCAGCCAAACCGCCGATGGTCGTGAGCTGGTAATTGTGCAAATCGGCGGGCGTCGTTCTCACGGCCGGCGTTGTCGTGGTGGGCGAGGTGGGCACGGCCGGGTCCAGAACAGTCACCCTTGCCGCCGCGGCGCCGACGCGCCGGGAGGGGTCGGGGCCGGCCGGGATACTGAGGTCGAGTGTGTCGACCAGATGGTGATCGGCTGCGTCGTAGATGCGAATCTGGCCGGACTTGCCAAGAATGGGAGGGCTGGAGAAGGTCAGGACCAGGTGTGTATCGGGATTGACGCGGGCCGCATGATTCGCGGGGGAAGATGTAAAATCGGCTTCCGCGCGCGCAGCAGTCGACGAAGCAAGAACGGCCAGCAGGCAAAACAGGTAAGCCGCAGAACGAGGTCTCACGGTAAATGCTCCTGAAAGGGAATCTCCATTTTAGGCTTCCAGATCCCCCTCAGTTTAGACCACCCCCCAACGTCCACCCGAGGCAGATCGCCTGGCTTTGCCGGTGGCGGGCCGGAGGAGAATGCGGTTCCGCCACTCTTCAAGCGGGAAGCCCGGAGTGCGCGGCCAGGTTTCGACGAGCGTGAAGATGAAGCAGTGGTGAGGGGGAAGCGGAATAGTGGCCTGCGCCTCCGATGGCGGTTCGGAGCCGTGACCGTAATGGAGCGCTCGGATTGCTGCCACAGGCCGATAGGGATATTCTGGTGAGGAGGTCGCGATGGGCATATTCGGACACTGCGCGGTGGGTTTGGCGGCCAAACCCTGGAGTCCGAAAGTGCCGCTCGGCGTTCTGTTTTTGGCCGCGTTGACACTCGATATACTGGCCATCGCATTCGGCATCGCCGGCTTCGAAGGCGGCGCGAAAGGAATCCCGTGGTCGCACGGCCTCTTGATGTCGGTGCTCTGGTCCGGGGTGGCCGCTCTCGCTGGAGCACGCATCTTTCACAGCGCCCGCGCCGGAGCGGTGATCGGACTTGTTGTTTTGAGCCACTGGCTTCTGGACTTCGTCTCCCATCCCATCCCGTTCGCGAGTTTCTCCTGGCGGTCGTGGCAATGGAGCTTCGGCCACCCGCTGCCACCGGACCTGCCACTGCTTTTCGCTGGCTCGCCGAAAGTGGGGCTCGGCTTGTACAACATGATCAGCGCCGCGGAAGCCACGGCATTGGAACTGGGTATGCTCCTATTCGGTTTCGCAGTGTACATGAAGTCGATCAGAAAGAATAAGAGAATTGGGCCCGGAGCAGGAATCTGACAGAAAGCCCATTTCGGAATTCGTCGCGTATTATCATCGCGAACGTCCCGCACCCCCCTGCATGTCAGTAGATGTCGTCCTCGCGCGAGGATCGCGCGCAGAATGTCGGTTGCTTCGGACATCTCGGCGTGTGCCTGGTCCAGGTCGCCCTCATTCGGCCCATGCGATCGCCGCAGCGATGCGGGGACAGTGCGGGGCGCCGTCGCGAAGTTGCAACAACGGACTTGGGGACCTATCCTGAGAAGGGCAGCCTGCGGACCCGCAGGCGGCCGCCTCGAAAGACAGCAACGCATCCAGCCGACAGTTCCGGCTCCAGCAATGGCAGCGCGCGAAGCAGCATGTCTAGGTAGTCGCGAGCCACCAGCAAATTCGTTTCCCGGAAAAGAATGAATGATGGGCGCTCTGCCTCCTGAGCGGCGAGAATAGCGCTGAAATCGGAGTCCGCGGAGACTACGATGCGGTCCTCGTCGAGAGCTCTTGCGAGGATCGCCTCGTCCTTCGCCGCGTGCATTCCATACGCTCGGACGTGCACCGCGTCATATCCCGCCTTCAGGAGGAGGTCGGCCAGGCACGGCGGTAGCGCATTATCGATGAGAAACTTCACGCCGAATACGGAAGGGGCAGTTCCCGCTCCAATGCCGAAGCCGCAGCGAAGCGCAGGCACTCGCGAATATCTTCCGACTGTAGATCCGGGTATTCGGAAAGGATCTCAGGCTCCGTCAACCCGCCCGCCAGTAATCGCAGCACGGTGGCGACAGGAATCCGCAGGTGACGCACACATGGGACGCCACCCATCTGCTCAGGATCAACTGTGATGCGCGCAAAGTTCTTCATGTGTGCCCCTTGATCATTGTCGCAAGTCCCACCCCTGCCTGCAAAACACCGCCTCCGGCCCGTGGTCCGCGCCTTGGCCCCGGCCGCGTGGACGGGCCCAGTAGTCCGTAGACGGGAGGACACTGTGAACGCTAACGACTTGGCGGTACTGATCTGACCAGACTTCCTCGAACGCCGTTTCGGGCCAACCTCCTATGTTTGGCGCGCTGCGCGCAGCGAGGTTAGCGGTTACATGAATCCCAAGTGGAGGAGAATTCGGTTAGCCTTAGATTCATGCCAGGTTCCGACAAGTTCGCCGCCAAGATCCTCAGGCTGATCGGTGCGATCGCAGTCGAGCATAGCGGAGCTGACTTTCTTTTGACGTTCTTGCTAAGTCAAATCTACTGCCGCGAAATGACGCTCGGTTCAAACATCTTCAGAGAGATGTTTTTTGGGAAGAAAGTGGAACTGCTGAGTAAGGCCATAACGCAACTCACGCCGGAAAAGGACGGAAAGGGTCTCCTTCCTCGGTCGGAGTACAAGAATGCTCTCGACCTGCTCTCCAAGCTAAGAGAAGCAGGCAAACGCAGAAACGATTTGATGCACGGAATCGCTCAGGCAGCAACTGATGGAGACTTCGCAGTAATGCGACGCCCGAACAAAAAGGGTGGTGGGGTGGACCTCGACGAGCACAGTCTCAATCGGATCCTAGGCGAATTGCGAACACTTCCCGGCAAGACAGCCCTACAGATTCTCAGGATTGAAAAGGACATCCGGGACCGGCAGGAGGCCAAGGCGTCCCAACTCAAGGGTTCAAAGATCCAGATCGCAACACGGTCGGTCACGGGCCGAATCGGCAATCGGACCTTCCAGGAACTCCGGAGCACCCGAAAAACCATTCCTCCCGAAGGCAAGCGGTAGGCCTTCGTTCGCGGAGAATCTGACGGCCCTTGATGCGATTCTATCGGAATTCGGGATGGGCGCGTGGTAGCGGTGGGCATGAAGTCCGCTTCTGGGGGATTAGGAACGAGAAACGCCGCAGGTTCCGCCGATGTTCAATCACATCCCACTGCATTTTATTAACTCTTGCCCGGCCTGGCCGGTTCTCGGGGGCCGATGCCTACTTTGAGATCATCCCGATTGTCCCGAGCCAAGTCTCCACTAACTGGGGCCATCCCGTTATCGGAAACTTTGTGCGCCGCAGCCCAAAGGCGTGCTTGCCTTCCGCATACAAATGCATCTCCACGGGAACCTCGGCGTTCTTCAGCGCAATGTAGTACACCAACGAATTGTTGACATTGTCCACGTTGTCGTTCTCGGCCTGGACCAAAAAGGTGGGGGGCGTCCGGCGGGTGACAGGGACATCCGGATTCAACTCAAACTTCTTGTCGGAAATCCAGAGATGCCCCGGATAAAGAGCCACCGCGAAATCCGGGCGGCAGCTTACTTTGTCGGCCGCATCAACAGCCGGGTACAATCGCTTTTCAAAATGCGTGCCGATATCCGCCACCAGGTGCCCGCCCGCGGAGAATCCAAGCACGCCGATCTTGTGCGGATCGACCTGCCACTCGGCGGCGTGGAAGCGGACCAGCCCCACCGTCCTCTGCGCATCTTCGAGCGCCGCCGGGGCTTTCGGATTCAACTCACATTTGCATCGCTCATCCCAATGCGGACCCGAGTTCGGAACCCGGTATTTCAAGAGCACACACGCGATCCCCTTGGACGTCAGCCAATCACAGACCTCCGTGCCTTCGAGATCGATGGCCAGAATCTGATAGCCCCCGCCGGGAAACACCACTACCGCAGCGCCCGTATTCTTTCCCTTCGGCAAATAGACCGTCATGGTCGGCCGCGAGACTCGTTCCACATATATCCACGGCTTACCGGCAACCAGGTGGTCGTTCTCCCTCGTCGTAGAGGTCTCGGGCCCTGTTACCGGTTGCGCATCGGGCACTGCCCCGGGCCATATCGGCACTTGTATATGTCCCGGCGATGGCCGCCAGGTAGTCTGCTGCGCGCTCACACCACCGCACGCAAACGCAACACAGAGAGCAAAGATCGAAGGCTTCATCGCAATCCCCACAGAGGTTAGGATACAGGAAGACGAACGCGCGCCTGGAGCCAATCACGGGCTGCGGGGCGAATTCGCCCCGTTTTCAGGGCCTCTCAAGCAGCGCCGCGCGGCTCTCAAAACTGAAAATACACGAACGGCACGGCGCGGCCGCTGAAGCCGATTAGCTCCAGGCAGAACAGGAACAGGGCGATGGCCGAAGCGTACGCCCAGGCCGGCGCCTCGGGCAGGCGCTCAAACCAGCCGCGGCTCTCTTCAAGCACGGCCAACACTAGCGCCGCCAGCATGAACCAGAGCTGCCAGTGCCACCAAAGAATGTGGCCATGCGGTCCGGTGAACAGGCGGCCCAGAATATAAATGCTGTCGTGGAGGGTCGCGGCGCGGAAGAACACCCAACTGATGGAGGCGAGAGCGAACGTGAATGCCACGCGCAGCGGATCGAACAGCGACCAGTGCTTGCGCTCGCGGATGCCGAGCACGCGCTCGATGGCGAGCAGCGCGCCGTGGTAGCCGCCCCAGATGACGAAGTTCCAGCTCGCGCCATGCCACAGGCCGCCGAGCAGCATGGTCAGCATCAGGTTTCGATACGTCTGCCAGCGGCCGTGACGATTGCCGCCGAGCGGAATATACAGGTAATCGCGCAGCCAGGTGGAAAGCGATATGTGCCACCGGCGCCAGAACTCGGCGATGCTGCGCGCCAGGTACGGGCGGCGGAAGTTCTCGGGAAAATGAAAGCCGAGAATCTGCGCCAGGCCGATGGCCATATCGGTGTAGCCGGAGAAATCGAAAAAGATCTGGATGGAAAACGCAATCACCCCGCTCCAGGCCGCCAGGTACCCGGGATGCGCGGCGGGTTCGCGAAAGAAAGCGTCGGCGATGCGCGCGAACTGGTCGGCAATGGCAAGCTTCTTGAGCAGGCCGAAAACCACCAGCAGCGTGCCGCGCAGAATTTCCTGCGCGTCGGGCGCGCGCCAATGGTAAAGATCGGCGAAGAAATGGCGCGCGCGCACGATGGGGCCGGCCACCATTTGCGGGAAGAACGCGATATAGAGGGCGTAATCGACGACATCGGTGATCACTTCCTGCTCACCGCGGTAGACGTCGATCACGTAGGACATGCTCTGGAAGGTGTGGAAGCTGATGCCCATCGGCAGAATGATGTGCAGCGCGAACGCATCCGCCGGCTGCGCGAGCACCCACGCCAGGTTGCCGGCCAGGAAATTGTAGTACTTGAAAAAGCCTAGAAAACCGAGGTTAGCGGACAGGCTCATCACCAGGGCGGCCTTGCGTTTGTTTCCGGCGGGCAGGCGCCGCATCCACATGGCAGCGGTGTAATCGATGGCGGTGAGGGCGATAATCAGCAGCACGAATTTCGCGTTCCAACACATGTAGAAGTAGTAGCTGGCGGCGAGCAGAATCCAGCGGCTGGCCGGCCGCGGCAGCGTGTAGAACAACACCAGCACCACCACGAAGAACACGAAAAATTGCGGCGTGTGGAAGAGCATCAGCGGTCACCCGGCGCGGAGGCGAGCACGCGGCCCACTTCGCCGGCCAGCATCATCGAAAACTGGTAGCCGCCTTCTTCATTGAGGTGGAGCGCGTCGCCGAACAGCTCGGGGCGCTCGAGCGAATCGAATGTGTGCTCGGGCAAAAGGATGATGCGGCCCGCCGCGGCGAACTGGCGGACGGTGCTGTGCGGGTCCGGTGGCGGCGTTTCGGGGCGCACCACCGGCCCGCGCGGCAGCCGCAGGAAGATGAACCGGGTGCGCGAGCCGCGGTAACGGTCGAGGATGGCCCGCAGCCAGTGGCGGCGGTAGCGTGCGAAATCGGCCGAGTACGGCGGCGGATCGTCGAGCAGCACCTGCTGGACCTCGCGGCGCTTGGCGGGCTCGAGCCAGGCAGGCAGGGCGACCGTCTTCGCGTTCCAATTCACGCTCATGCCGGCCAGGCTGTGCCGCTCCCAAACCGCGTTGTAATACCACTCCCGCGCGTGTTCCTCCTGCAGGCGCACATACTGCATCCGCGTACGCGGGTGCTCCAGAAAGGCCTGAAAGTCGTGCTGGTAGGCGAGGCCCTTGAGGAGCACCGCTTCGGCGGCGTGCGCGCGGTTGGACCAGCTCGGATAGGAGAAGACGAACCCCGGCAGGTCGCCCACGCGCAGCAGCGGCGTCAGGTAGTTGATGTCCAGATCGCGATCCGCCAGATCGTCCCAGGAGCGGTCGTCATAGGTGTCGAGCGGAACCAGGATGGCGGCATAACGGTCGCAGTCGGGATCCACTTCGCGCAACATGTAATACCAGCAGCGGGGCGTGGTCCCGGGCACCGAGATGGTGCCGAACGAGCAGCCGGTCTCGGCGGTGAGCAGATCGGCGACGCGCGTCTTCAGCCCCATACGCGAATCGCCCACCGCCAGCACCTGGCGGTAGCGGCCGATGGGGCGTTGCTCTTCGATATTGAGATACGTTTCGAGAAACCCGGCGGTGGAATTGGGCTCGAGGATGGAAACGTACCAGCCGGTACGAAACGCCAGCGCGTCCAGCGCAAAAAAAAGCAGCAGCGCGAGGCCGAGCCGCACAGGCACGGAGAAACGACGGGTCACCAGCGATATTATAACGGCGCGCGGAGAGCGCCCGCCGCGTGGGAATCGCAATGGGTGTGCGACGCGAATATAGCGGGACTTTGGATTCTGAGGCAAACCGCCGGCCTCGTGAAGTAGAGTCACACAGCGACGCATCCAGCCCGAAGGGCGTCAGAGAGTAGCCCAAGGCGTGAGGCGTGCGGAAGCCCTGACGCCCCGTTCCGGGGCTGTGCTCACTTTCGTCTTCTCCCGGCGGCTTGCGCCGACGGCTTGCGCCGTGGGCTACTCTCTTCCGCTCCTCCGGAGCTGGCTTCGCGGGTGACGCTGGAATCTCCGCTCCACCTTGATATCGCGCACCCGATCGCAATTGCCGGGCGTGAGAGCTTACGGGCGGCCCTTGAGGTAGGGGCCGGCTGCCTTGCCGTAAGCGCGATTCAGGTTGTAATCGATGCTGCCGGTGTTGTATTTCCCGAGTCTGGGCAGGTCGCGCGGGTCGCCGATCCAGGTCAGACAGATGAGGGCCTGCTCGCGCGCCGGGTACCCCTGCTCCACAATGCGCCACAAAAGGTTGCGCGACTGGTCTGTTTTCCATGTGCCAAGATAAAGCGCCAGCGGTTGCAGGACGGTGAAATTTCGCGTGTCGATAAAACGGTCCGCGCGCGCGGCGACTTCCTTGTCCATCAGTGCCGGCGTTCCCGGGTCCGCCTTCCAGTCGTAGCCTCCCTTCAGAAAATACAGCGCCTGCAGCGATCCCGCACTGACGAGCGGATCTGCGGAATCCAGGTGCTTCACCAGCGAACGCACCAGCATCGCCCGCTGCGGCTGAAGCTGGTACCGCCGCCAGCTCAGCACGTAGGCGAGCTCGTCTGTGGGGCCTCGCCCTTCGATGAGACTCGGTATCTCTTTGGCGATCAGACGCTCGTCGAAGGCGTACAGCGAGTACCCGGCGTATTGGCGCACGAGGTCGCTGGAGTTGTAAAGATACTCTTCCACTATGGAGAGGACCGCGCTGTCCGGCAGCGCCAGGATGGACGGCAGATAGTCGCTCAGCAACTCAACGGGATCGGAAGGGGCCGCGCGGCGCATCTCCGCCAGCCACGAGGCACGCTTCGAGGGCGGAAAGTCCAGCACCGCGAACTTCAGCCAACCGGAGCGGGCGAGAACCTCGCCACTTCCGTCGAAACCATCGCGGCCGGCGTAGCGGACCTCGTAGAGACCCGGCCTGTCGAATCGATAGATCAGATGTAAGGGGAGCCGGGTGCGGTTCTTTGGCTGGTGCGGAAGCCCCAGCAGATTGCCGGCGCCGATCATGCCGTACGCGCCCGGACCTTCAAATGTTTTTGAAAAGTGCGCCAGTTTGATGGGTGGAAAGGCGACGCCGTTCCTGCGCACTTCGAACCGATTACCGCCGAGATCGGTAGGCCAGATTCTGATCGGATATCGGAGACATCTTCGCTGCGACTCGGGCAGTTCGACATCGATCCAGACTGGCATGTGTACGTGGGCTGGTCCGGTCAGCCTGATGCGTGCGGTCAAAGGAGCAAAGCGAACCGGGACCGGTACGCTGCTGCGCCCGCCGTACGTGACGACGAAGTCGACCATCCCTTCGGCTTGAGCCGTGAGGGGCACGCTAAGGTTGATCTGTCGATCCTGCACGTATAGAAGTCTGGCCTTGCTGCCGCCTATGCTAACGCTCACACCGCATAATTCAGCCGGTTCCGGGTAGGCGCCGCGCGGCGGGGTGCAACCTGTGGCCGGCCCCAAATGGCGCCCATAGATAGACACCAGCATTAGCGGGCGGAGCGGCTCCTGGTGCGCCGCATTTGCCGGCAGCACAGAAGAAGCGGTGAAGGTCGGTACTTCAGCAGCGAACGCAACCAACGGAAACAGGAATCCGGCCGCCCACACCATGGAAGGGCCGCGCATGCATCTATCATGGCACCCTCTTGAGTGACTTGTATGTGGCATCGCCGAAGGGGTGCGCCAGGGGTCGCTGCCTTCCGCTACAGCGCGTGGTCGGCAGGCATGTCTTGGCCGGTCCAGATGCGGCGCGAAGTCCAATCTTGCGCGGGGCCGAGCCCAAAGCGGATCTGCCGGTCAGACGAGAACCACCACATCCTTGGTGCGCTCGGACTTCAGGTAGGCGTTGGGATCGTGATAGAGGGCATCCTCGGGAAGCCACTCCATCAGCGGTCCAAGATCCTGGCGCACGATGTTCTTGTAGAACTGGGGAAGCAGGTTGCTCTCCTGCTCGAAATAGGGCGGGAATTGCGGGTCGTTGTCCAGGCGATTTCGAATTTCCCCGAAAAACCTGGCCCTTCCGAATCCCTCGGTCGAAACGGCACGCACCACGTTCATCCATCGCGACGTCACACCTTCAGTCGCCAGGAAGCGGCGGAAGATAGCGCGCGCGGAAAAGGAATGGCGGGTCAGGCCGATGACGTGGTCGTAGAGCGCTTGCCAGGAATAATTTGCCGGCCTGACGTTCATGGCGCCGTTATTGTTGAGGAAGTGGAACGGGAAGGGCAGCACACGGTTGGATCGCTGGTAATCCAGGTTGAGCGTCGCGGCCCGGCCGAAGGCGGAGAGCAGCGAATAAGCCGGAAAGGCTCCCGGCGACATGTCCAGGAATCGCTTGGTGAGTTCAAAGGGATCGGGCCCTTCGTCGGTATCGAGCCCCAGCACGAAGTTGGTTTGAATGTACGGTATGTAGCGCAGGATCAGGTTGACGTGTTCGGACACCTGGCGGACTTTCGCCATCCCGACCAGCGCGCCGGTCTTCGATTTATCGCCCAGGGCGAACCAGGATTCGATGCCGGGAAGGATGCCCTTGAAGGAATTGCGTTGGAGCCGCTTGAGGTGAGGTTCCGACAGCAGGGAAAGACTGCTTTCGGCGACGAAGTCGATACTGCCGGGAGGGACCGCGTCCTCGATCATGTCCATGTAGTCGTTGAAGCGGACTCCAAAATTGGGATCGTGCCAGGCTACCAGGGGCCGCTTGAATTTGGTAAGCAGGAACCGCAGATCCTCGCGCAGGGCCTCGAAGTCCATCGGTTGATAGGGCACCGTGGCATCGATACAAAAGGCGCAAGTGTACGGGCACCCCAGGCTGCCGAGCATGGGAACCATCTTGAGGAGGGGCGCTTTCCTGAGCGTGGAGTCGATGAACGGCCAGCGTTCGCGGACGCCCGGGAGTGTTCTGGGCTGCTGGGCTGACGCAAGCTGGACGCCGGCGGGACGATGCCGGGAACAGTCCCGCAAGACATCATACAGCGTGCCCTTATCCGTGAAGCCCAGCACATAGTCGAAATACCGTGCGGCGTCTTCGGGGTAGCAGCGTGCGTGCGGCCCCCCGATCACGGTGATCGCCCCTCTCCCACGGAAGAGATTACTCAGGGCGTACGCCGTGTGCGCGGCTTCGGTGAACGCGCCGATGAAAACCACATCGACGTTATCCGGTAACTCCGTCAGCAGATCTTCAAAGCCGGTGTAACAAACGAAGGTAACTTCATGTCCCTCCTGTTTGCACCAGACCCCTATCACCTGGGGCATGATACTGGCGAGGCTGGCGTTCATGATGCGCGCGTACAAAGCCCGAGTGGGACCCCTGGAGACGATGTCGATGATCCCGATTCGCAGCTTTTTCATGAACCCCTCCACGGTAGCCTGCTCGCTTCCCGCTTGGTGCCTTTCGCCGCGTAACCGAAATCGTAGCGGGTACCTGCCGCAGTAGTGCAGTTGGGACGAACGCCGCTCTCCATTAAGTGGCGTCGGCTGCGAGTCAGGTTTCCAAGGTTAGCCCCAGTATACACTGTAAGACGCCGCGTTGAATCGGCGTGGGACTGTCGCTATCTGCGACCGAGAGCCATACTGTGTGTGTTTCGGCGCGCGTGAACAACGTTCGCCAGGTGCGTCTACAGCGCGTGGTCGGCGGGCATGTCTTGGCCGGTCCAGATGCGGCGCGAGGTCCAGTCCTGCGCAGGCGCGGCCCAAAACGGATCTGCGGGGCCAAGGCCGAGCGGAAGGAGGACCGTCGAGCAGAGATACAAACTGCCGGTCGAAATATAGCGCTCGCCTAACTGCGGCTGGTGCCCGCAGAAGCCGATGCGCAGCCAGCCATTGCCATCGAACGTTCCCGGCGCGTCCATCAGCCGGCGCATCATCGCCGTCAAGGCGCAGCGCACTTGCGGAGCCGTCAACGGTTCGGGCAGCTCGCGCTCGAGCGCCATGAGAGCCAGTAAGTGGAAAGCACCGCAGCGGTACGTGAGGGAACGGCCGATGGCGGGGAATGTACCGTCCGGCGCAATCAGCCGCTCCTGAATGGCCGCGTAGCGCCGCGCGCGCGCCAGCACGTCGGGAAGCATCTTTTGCCAGCGGCTGCTGTGCGGTTGGATGTTGCGCAGCGTATCCAGCAACATGGGCTGGATCACGTAACTGTTGTAGTAGTCCCAATGAAAGTGCGGCCCATCGCCGTAGATGCCGTCGCCCAGGTACCATTCTTCATGCTTGCGGAGTGCATAATCGATCGGAACCGCGTCCCAAGGCTTGCCCATCATTGCCAGTGCGGTCTCCACCATCGCGCTGAACAACAGCCAATTGCTGTAAACCGGAACAATTGCGCGCGAGGACGCCAGCGCCGTGGCCAGGTTGCGCTGCGTGGCGCGGTCGAGCTTCCGCCACAACTCGGTGGGCGCCCGCAGCAATGCCTCAGAGAGGAAGCCGCAATCGACGAGAGGCTGACCGCCATCGGAAAAATTGAGGAAGTCGGGCGAGTTCGGATCGGTCGCCGATCGGATCGCCTCGCGCGCCAGCGCCGCGTATCGTTGTTGCAGGTTGCGCTCAGCGCCGGCTTCGAGCGGCGCCTCGATCCATGGCGCGATGCCGGCGAGCAACCGCGCGATCGCCTCCAGGTGGGTATAGTTGCGGCGGTCGGCCTGGTGCCCGGCGGCGCACTCCACCGGCATGTTGCGCTTCAAGGTGCCGCGAGCCAGGTTTTCGAGGACCGGCTCGGCCAGCTTGGAAAGCAGGCCGGTCCAATATGCGCGGTCGCTCTCCGCAGCCGATTGTGGAACGCTCTGGGCCGCGGCTGCGGCGCTCAGCCCCGCGATTGTCTTCAGCAGCGTGCGGCGATTCGTCATCGATAGAAGCGGCAGAACCAACAGCGGCCAGTCACCGCCAATTATAACGGCGCACAAAGTGCCGCTGGCGCGGCGGACCGTGGGATTCAATCACTATAATCAGTCGAGAGCCGTCAATGAAAAATCGCGCCCCGCGGAGCTCGAACAGTATCTGGCGGCTAGAAATTTGCGATTGCTGCTGGATCAAGGCGTGGCAGAAGTGTGGCAGCGCGCCGGCCGGCCGGACTCCGAGCTGCACGGATACGAATTCTACCGGCTGGCTTCGGCTTGCGTGGAAGGCTGACGCTGCTCACCCCGCGATGGCGTCAGCCAAGTGCGGCTGATAGGTGCAGCGGGGGTCTTCGGCCAGGTAGTCGCCGGTCAAGGCGTAGGCGCGGGAGCGGGAACCGCCGCAGATCTTCTGATATTCGCAGATGCCGCACTTGCCGCCGCGCAACGAGGTGTCGCGCAGCGAGCGGAACAGGTCGGCGTTGCGGTAGACATCGGTCAGTGGATCGCGCAGCACGTTGCCGCCGCTCACCGGCAGGAAGCCGGAGGGGAAAATTTCGCCGGTGTGCGAGACGAAGACAAAACCCTTGCCGTCGCTGACGCCCGCCGTACGCCAGGCCACGCCCTTGGCGTTTTCGTTTTCGGTGACGCCATGCTCGGCCTTGATGCGCTGCGCCACGTAGCGGCGGTAGTGCATGGCCTCGGTGGTCTTGATGCCGAAGGGCGCCGTTTTCGAAAGCTCATACATGAATGCAAAGACCTGTTCGTATTCCTCCGCGGCGAGGTCGTCATTTTCGAGTGCGCGGCCGGTGACGATGAGGAAGAAGAGGCTCCACATTTTGGAGCGCACTTCCTTGACGATTTCCGCTACTTCGGGAAGGCGGTCCATGTTGCGGCGGGTGACGGTGGTCTGGAACTGGGTATCGAGGCCGATATCTCGAGCGTGCCGCAAGGCGATGATGGCGCGGTCGAAGGTTCCGGGGATGCCGCGGAAATCGTCGTGCGTAGCGGCGTCGGGGCCGTCCACGCTGATGGCCAGGCGCGAGATGCCCGCTTCCTTGAACTGGTCGATGGCCTGTTCGGTGAGCAGCGGTGTGGCGCTGGGAGTGACGTTGGTGCGCAGGCCGATTTTGACCGAGTAGCGCGCCAGGTCGAAAATGTCGGGCCGCTTGAGCGGGTCGCCGCCGGTGAAGACCATCAGCGGTTCGCCGAAGCGGCGAATCTCATCCAGCAGCCGGTATCCCTGCTCGGTGGTCAGCTCGTTCGGGTTGCGCTCGGACTGGGCCGAAGCGCGGCAATGGACGCACGCCAGGTCGCAAGCCTGCGTCACCTCCCAGATCACCAGCATCGGCGCTTGATCGAAATTCATCGGTCCCTCTTTCAGTTTAATGGAACGTTGCACTTGAGGTGCCAAGGGCGGGTGCGGCAAATCGCCGAGAAACACAACAGTTTGCAGCCTGAGTACCTCTTGGTGGGGCAAATCACCCACCCAACTTGCGGGCCGACCAGCGTGGTGGGGCAGGTGCCCGACCACATCTGTCCAAGATATCCGTGGGGGCCGATTCGACCGCTGTGAGCGTTGGGGATAACTGTACCGCTGCGGTTTTCGCCTGATGAGGTTGGAGGGCGAAACCGGCCAGTGTTACTCGTCGTTT
>JBAVEN010000091.1:0-64986 GCA_049587755.1 Bryobacteraceae bacterium
TGGCCAGCAAGCGTTGCACTCAGGTGGTGCTGAACTTCCGGCGCCCGTGAACGGCATGCGGGGTCCCCCTTGGGCTGGACTCCCGACGGAAGACCTTGGATTCTGGAATCCATAACCGCCGGCGGTATACGGATAGCTATGATTGCCGCCCGCCGGATAACAGAGGGTAAGGAACGAATCGACCTGATATTGTCCGCCATCCAGCGGGCTCACATCAACGTAGTTTCTACTCGAATCATCGGGTGGCTGGAACGCACGGCGAAAGTCCGCGAAGCCCCGGCCACCCCGCAACGTAACTTATCCACTTACTCATTTCTCTCGCCCGCAGTATCTCTAACTTCATCAAACTGTCACAGCAGCTATGGCAGCCTAAAACCCACAGCATTGCGCAAACAAGACCGCCGGCGCCACCGAAGAGATACTCCCCTACCCTGACTTCTAAATACTTCTTCCCACCGCGGGGGCGATCATCCGCAACTGCGCCATCAGCTCGGTGAATTGTTCCGGCCGCAAGGACTGCGCGCCATCGCTCAAGGCGCGGTCCGGATCGGGATGGACCTCGATCAGCAGCCCGTCGGCGCCGGCAGCTACCGCGGCGCGCGCCATCGGCGGGACTTTATCGCGGCGGCCGGTGGCGTTCGACGGGTCCGCCACAATCGGCAGGTGCGAAAGCTTCTTGACCACCGGAATTGCGGAGATATCCATCGTGTGCGCCGTGTAGGTTTCAAAGGTGCGGATGCCGCGCTCGCATAGGATCACGTCGTAATTGCCGCCGGCCAGGATATGTTCGGCGGAAAGCAGCAGCTCTTCGATGGTGGCTGCGATGCCGCGCTTCAGCAGCACCGGCTTGCGCTGCTTGCCCAGTTCCCGCAGCAGGTTGAAGCTCTGCATGTGGCGCGCGCCGATTTGCAGGATGTCGGCGTATTGGCTCACCAGCGGGATCTGCGCGGCGTCCATCACCTCGCTCACCACCAGCAGGCCGTGGCGATCCGCGGCGGCGCGCAGCAGCGCGAGACCCGCCTCGCCCAGTCCCTGAAAACCATACGGCGAGCCGCGCCGTTTGAAGGCGCCGCCGCGAATCACAGTGGCGCCGGCCGTGGCCACAATTTCAGCCGACCGCTCGATCTGCTCAGGGCTTTCCACGCTCGAAGGCCCGGCCATCACCACCACGCGGCCGCCGCCGAGTTCGCAGCCGCCCACTTTGACTACAGTCCCGCCGGGGCGAAAATGGCGGCTGGCCAGCTTGTAGGTCGATGCGATGCGATGCGCTTCCTTCACGCCATCCATCACCTCGAACACGCCCAGGTCGAACTCCTCCTTGCCGCCCACGCCGCCGAGCACGGTGTGAACGATTCCGGTGGAGCGGTGGACGTTGAAGCCCATTTCCACCATGCGGTCGATCACGGCCTGTATATCTTTCTCGCTGGCGCCTTCCTGCATGACCACGATCATGGCTTGTCTCCGTCCGATTCCATGCGCAACCGCTGGATGGTGCGCATCTCGTCGATGATGCGCTCGAAAACCCGGCGCAGGCCGTCCGGCGTCAACGGGCCGGCGTTCGATTCGATCACGTTGGCGAACACCTGGTCTTCACGCTTGGGCTCGTAGATGGGCAGGCGGGCCTGCCGCTTGATGCGGCCGATGTCCTCCACCACGCGCGTGCGATCGTTCAGCAGCCCGACGATGCGCCGGTCCAGTTCGTCGATCAATACGCGGAGATCCTCCAGCTTGAGCCGCGCTTCTTCTTCCGTCATGCCTGCGCTCCAAAACCGTGTTTCAGCTCGCGAGTGAAACTTTCGAGCTGGATTTCCAGCGACGCATTGCCGCTGTTTCGCTCGATCAAGCGGACGAACGCGCTGCCCACCACCACGGCGTCCACCTGGCTGCCCAGTTCCGCCACTTGCTCCGGCTTCGAGATACCGAAGCCCACCGCCAGCGGTAAGCCGGTGATGGCGCGCATGGCGCGCGCCAGCGGCGCCACCGAGCCGGAAAGCGAATCCTGCTCGCCGGTGACGCCCGTTCGGGACACCAGGTACACGAAGCCGGTGGAATAGCGCGCCACTAATTCGAGACGCCGCGGCGTGGAAGTTGGCGCGGCCAGAAATACCGTGTCGAGTCCCTGCGCGTGCATGGCGTCGACGTATTCGTGCGCTTCTTCCACCGAGGCGTCGGTGAGCAGGCAGCCATCGATGCCGGCCCCCGCAGCATCGCGCGCCAGGCGCTCCAGACCATAGCGCAGCACCGGGTTGAGATAGGTGAACAGCAGCAGCGGAACTTCCGAGCGCTGGCGGATTTCGCGCGCGATTTCAAGCACCGAGCGGAGCGACGTGCCGGCCTCCAGCGCCCGCTCGCCGGCGCGCTGGATCACCGGGCCATCGGCGATGGGATCGGAGAACGGCACGCCCAGCTCGATCAGGTCCGCGCCGCCGCGAAGCAGCGCTTCCACCAGCGCCGGCGTGCGCTCCGGCGAGGGATCGCCCGCAGTCAGGTAGGCAATCAGGCTCTTGCGCCCGGCGCGTTTCCGCTCTTCGAACATGCAGCCGATCCGCGTCATGGCTGGTCGATCTCCGGGAAGTTCTCGCGGTAGATGTCGATGTCCTTATCGCCGCGGCCCGATAGGTTGATGAGGAAGATCTTGCCCGCTGCGGCGGGCGCGCGGCGCATGGCCTCAGCCACCGCGTGCGCGCTTTCGAGCGCCGGGATAATGCCTTCCACCCGTGAAAGTTGAAGCGCGGCGGCAAGCGCGTCCGAATCGGAAGCGGCCACGTATTCGGCGCGCCGCTGGTCGTGCAGCAGGGCGTGCTCGGGGCCAATCATGGCATAGTCGAGGCCCGCCGAGACCGAATGCGTGAGCGACACCTGCCCGTTTTCATCCTGCAACAGGTAGCTGAAAGCGCCTTGCAGGACGCCGGGAACACCGCCGCGGAAGCGGGCCGCGTGATCGCCCAAACCAGCGCCCCGGCCGCCGGCTTCAACACCGATTAACTCGACCACGGGATCCCCCAGGAACGCGTTGAAGATGCCGATGGCGTTCGAGCCTCCGCCAACGCACGCGAAGACGGCATCCGGCAGGCGGCCTTCGGCTTCGAGCATCTGCCGCCGCGCCTCCTCGCCGGTCACCTTTTGAAAATCGCGCACCATCATCGGGTAAGGATGCGCGCCCAGCGCCGAGCCCAGCAGGTAATAGGTGTCGCCGACGTTGGTCACCCAGTCGCGCATGGCCTCGCTGATGGCGTCTTTCAAGGTGCGGCTGCCGGCTTCCACCGGCGCCACCCGCGCCCCGAGCATCCGCATGCGGAAGACGTTGAGCCGCTGCCGCCGCATATCCTCGGTGCCCATGTAGACCACGCATTCCAAACCAAACAGCGCGCACACCGTGGCGGTGGCCACGCCGTGCTGCCCGGCGCCGGTTTCGGCGATGATGCGGTGCTTGCCCATGCGCCGCGCCAGCAGCGCCTGGCCCAGGCTGTTATTGATCTTGTGCGCGCCGGTGTGCAGCAGGTCTTCGCGTTTCAGCCAGAGCCGCGCGCCGCCCAGCGTGCGCGCAAGCCGCTCGGCGCAATAGAGCGGCGTGGGCCTGCCGGCGTAGGTGCGGAGCAGTTCGCCCAGCTCGGCTTGAAACGCAGGGTCCTGGCGGGCTTCCAGGTAGGCGCGCTCCAGTTCCTCGACGGGCGCCATCAGCACTTCCGGCACGAAGCGGCCGCCGTACGGTCCGAAGTGGCCAGTCGAATCCGGCTGCGGGCTCATGGGCGGAGCGCCTCCCGGGCCGCACGTAAAAAATCGGTCATTTTTCGATGATCCTTCTTCCCCGGCACAGATTCCAGCCGCGAGCAGGCATCCACGCCCCAGGGATGCGCCTGCGCGACGGCCAGCGCCACATTCGAGGCGTCTAGGCCACCCGCCACAATAATCGGCCTGCCCGCGCCGGCGGCCAGCTTCCAGTCGAACGGCTCACCCGCGCCGCCGAACAGTTCGCCCGCCGGCCCATCCAGCAGCAGCGCCTCGGCGGGGCAATCGCGGAACGGCGCGAAATCGAAGTCTGCGCCTACGCGTACGGCCTTCCACACGGCGAGCGATGCCGGATAAGCAGCCGCGGTTTCCGCGCCGTGCAGTTGCGCGACATCGAGCGCAACGGCGCGGGCGATCTGCTCGATGCGCGCCGGCGCTTCGTCGACGAACACGCCGACGCGCCGTACGCCCGCTGGCGAAACAATTTCGGCCGCCCGTTCCGGCGCGATGTAGCGCGGGCTGCGCGGATAGAAATTGAATCCGATGGCGGTGGCGCCGCCCTCAACTGCCGCGGCGGCATCCTGCTGGTTGGTGATGCCGCAGATCTTGATTATCATGGCGCCACCAAGTTTCCAAACGCGCGATGGAATGTGGGGCAGGATGGTATCCTGCGCGGCGATTGCCAATCGCCGCGCGTGCCGATTGCCAATCGGCACGCAGCTTGCCAAGCTGCCCCACAACTCCCATTCATCGAAAAATATTCCAATTCCGCGCTCATACCGCCAGCTCGCGGAGCGCGGCGGCGGGATCGCCCGACTTCATCAAGTGCTCACCCACCAGGAACGCGGAGTATCCCGCGGCGCGCAACCGGCCGATATCGGCAGCGCTGCGTATGCCGCTCTCGCTGACCGCTAGCGCGCCGCGAGGCATGAAAGGCGCGAGCGAGAGCGAAGTCTCCAGCGTCACCTCGAAAGTGGTGAGGTCGCGATTGTTGACGCCGATGAGCTCGCTGCCCGCCGCAATCGCCACGTCAAGCTCGCGCCGGTTGTGGACCTCCACCATCGCTGCCATCCGCCAGCGCGCCGCGGCTTCGCGGAAATCGCGCAGTTCGCGTTCGCTCAGAATGGCGGCGATCAGCAGAATGGCATCGGCCCCGTGAGCCGCGGCCTCGACGATGTGCTCCTGCGCGATGGTGAAATCCTTGCGCAGCACGGGTAATTTCACCGCAGCTCGCGCCTGCTCCAGATCGGCCAGGCTGCCTTGGAAGAAGCGCTCGTCGGTCAGCACCGAAAGCGCCGCCGCGCCGCCGGTTTGGTAAGCCGCGGCAATCCGCGCGGGCGCAAAATCCGCCGCCAGCAGCCCCTTGCTAGGCGATGCCTTCTTGATTTCGGCGATGATGGCCGGCGTGCGTGCGCCCAGGCCCGCGCGAAAATCGCGGCGCTCATGGACGCGCGTTTCCGCCAGCCGCTCCCATTGCGCGACAGGGGACGGCTTCGCCGCGAGGTCCGCGCGCTTTTGGGCGACAATCCGCGCCAATATGCCGGGAACAGTATCGATCAAGGTTGTTTTCTTATCGTAGCAGAGAGGCATCATGGGCAAGCTAAACACGCCCCTCCAATGCTATGCGACGCCGCTGGTGGGGCATGCTTTAGCTTGCCCGTGCCATGCCCGCTGCTCACTTCAGCACCGAGTTGCCCGCGGCTGCCGGCCGGCGCTAGGCTTGAAGCGAGGCGCGTATGCGACACGAGGCCAAGGTTGACTGGCTCATTGGGCTGGCGATAGTGGCCGCGCTCGTCGTTCCGTGTGTCAGCGCCATCACGAAGTCAACGCCGTGGGGCTACGCGGCATCCGGCATCGTGGCGCTCCTGGTTTTTGGCTTTTGCTGGCCCCAGTGGTACGAAACAACCGCAGATGCTCTCGTCATCCGTGCCGGATTGACAACCCGCCGCATCCCGTATTCGACAATCACGGCGGTTCGCCCCTCATCGGATACCAGCAGTTCCCTCGCGATGTCCCTGGACCGGGTCGAGATCGAATACGGCTCCAAGAGGATCCTGATCGCTCCGAAGAACCAAGACGCGTTCTTCTCGGACGTTGCAACCAGGGCTCCTCAGCTCTCCCGGCAAGGTCAGAACCTGGTCACTTTGTTCGCCCCCATTGATTGAGCGGAATTGAATCGTCAATCCCTCCATGCCCGCCAAAGAGGCCGAACTTGCCCGGCCCGTTCGAATCCGTTGTAGGGGCGAGGCAAGCGTCGCCCACCCACCCATACCCTACCTAATTGACAGAGATTCGGTAGATGGTACAATGAAGCGACTCATAGGGTGCGGTAATTCCTTTGCCAGCAGCCACATGGATGTTGAATCCACAGGGGCTGGCAAGGAATCCATTAAGGTACAGCATGGCCCAAGCGCTTCCCATTCCGCGTCTGGCGCGGACCCAGGCAGAGCCGTTGCTGGCGACCATCGGCAACACGCCGCTGGTGCGCCTCGACAAGATCGCGCGCGAATTCCCGGATGTCGAGATCTTCGGTAAGGCGGAATACTTCAATCCGGGCGGGTCGGTGAAGGATCGGGCGGCGCTCAGCATCGTCCTCGATGGCGAGCGGTCTGGCCGGCTGAACCCGCAGCGCATCGTCCTCGACGCCACCAGCGGCAACACCGGCATCGCCTACGCGATGATCGGCGCCAACCGCGGCTACCGCGTCAAGCTGTGCCTGCCCGAGAACGCCTCCGAGGAGCGCAAGCGTATTCTACAGGCGTACGGCGCGGAGATGGTTTTCAGCCCGGCGGACGAAAGCTCGGATGGGGCGATCCGCCTCTGCCGCAAGCTCTACCTGGCCGATCCGGATGCGTATTTCTACGCCGACCAATACAACAACCCGGCCAACTGGAAGGCGCACTTTGAAAGCACGGGTCCGGAGATCATCGAGCAGACCGGCGGTACGTTGACGCACTTCGTGGCGTCGATGGGCACCAGCGGGACGTTCACCGGCGTCACCCGCCGGCTGCGCCGCGACCTGCCGGAGGTGAAGTGCTACTCGGCCCAGCCCTCGAGCGGCTTCCATGGTTTGGAAGGCTTGAAGCACATGCCCACGGCCATCGTGCCCGGGTTTTACGACGAGAAGCTGGCCGACGGGAACGTGTGGATCGAAACCGAAGACGCGTACCGCATGGTGCGGCGCCTGGCGCGCGAGGAAGGCCTGCTGGTGGGGATTTCCTCCGGCGCCAATGTGCACGCCGCCACGGTGCTGGCGCGCGAACTCACGGCGCGCGGCGAGAGCGCGACCATCGTCACCGTGCTCTGTGACAGCGCCGAAAAATATTTGAGCGAACGGTTCTGGAACGAGGAATGATCCGCATTGAACCCGGCCCCTGGAAGGCCATGTTAGCGCACGCCGTCGAGACTTATCCCAACGAATGCTGCGGGGCGATGCTGGGCCTGACCGATGGCGACGCCAAAACAGTGCGCGAAACTCTGCGCCTGGAGAACGCGTTCGCCGGCGCACAGGCCACGCGCTATGAGCTGCGTCCGGAGGACCTGCTCGCCGCCGATTCCGCCGCGCGCGCGCACAGCCTCGACCTGATCGGCATCTATCATTCGCATCCCGACTGCGACGCATACTTTTCGAAGACCGATTTGGAAAATTCCTGTCCCTGGTATTCGTTCGTGGTGATATCGGTGCAAAAGCGAGAGTTTCACCACGCCAATAGCTGGCTGCCGAACTTCGACCGGACCGAAGCCGCCAGAGAGGAGTTGCAGTACTGACATGCCGAAGATTCTGATCCCCACGCCGCTGCGGCAGTACACCGCCAAAGAGAACAGCATCACCGTTCCCGGCGGAACCGTAGGCGAGGCGCTGGATGCGTTGACCGGCCGCTACCCTGACCTGCGCAAGCAGATTTTCAACGACGAGGGCAAGCTGCGAAGCTTCGTCAACGTGTATCTGAACGACGAAGACATACGGTACCTCGGCAAAACGGCGACACCGGCGGCGGAGGGCGACACCATTTCGCTGGTGCCCTCCGTCGCCGGCGGCGCAACCGTCGCTGCAACCGTCCCTGAACGGGCCGAAGCCCCCGCGCTCTCCAACGAAGAGATCCTGCGCTACAGCCGGCACCTGATCATTCCCGAAGTGGGCATGGAAGGCCAGCAGAAGCTGAAAGCGGCCAAAGTGCTGCTGGTGGGAGCCGGCGGGCTGGGCGCGCCGCTCGGCCTGTACCTGGCGGCCGCCGGCGTGGGACGCATCGGCCTGGTGGATTTCGACGTGGTCGATTTCACCAACCTGCAGCGGCAGGTGATCCATTCGACCAAGGACGTGGGCCGCAAGAAGCTGGATTCGGCGGCGGAGAAAATGCTGGCCATCAATCCGCATGTCTCCATCGCGCGCCACGAAGTCGCGCTCACCAGCGAGAACGCGCTCGAAATTCTGAAAGACTACGACATCGTGGTGGATGGCACCGATAATTTCCCCACGCGCTACCTGGTGAACGATGCCTGCGTGCTGCTCGGCAAGCCCAACGTCTATGGCTCGATTTTCCGCTTCGAGGGGCAGGCCACCGTGTTCGCTTACCAGGGCGGGCCGTGCTACCGCTGCCTCTATCCCGAGCCGCCGCCTCCGGGCCTGGTTCCGAGCTGCGCCGAAGGCGGCGTGCTGGGCATACTGCCCGGCACCATCGGGCTCATCCAGGCAACGGAAACCGTGAAGCTGATTCTCGGCATCGGCGAACCGCTGGTGGGGCGTCTGTTGCTTTATGATGCGGTCGGCATGCGGTTCCGCGAGCTGAAGCTGCGCAAGAATCCCGAGTGCCCGGTGTGCGGCGCGCATCCCACCGTCACCCGGCTCATCGATTATCATCAATTCTGCGGGGTGCCCCGGCAAGAGGCTGCGCCCGCCCAGGAGGCCAAGTTGAACGACGGCGAAATCGACGTGACGGAATTGAAGCAGAAGATGGATCGCGGCGATCAGTTCGTCCTCATCGACGTGCGCGAACCGCACGAGTACAGGATCGCGAGCATTCCCGGAGCCAGGTTGATCCCGCTGGGCGAATTCCCCAAGCACGTAGCCGAGTTCGATAAGAACGTGGAGATCGTGATTCACTGCAAGATGGGCGGCCGCAGCGCCAGAGCCTGCGGCATCCTTCGCCAGGCCGGTTTCACGCACGTCCGCAACGTGGTGGGCGGCATCCTGGCATGGTCGGACAAAGTCGACCCGAGCGTGCCCAAGTACTAAGCGCGAGATATAGAGTCGCGCGACGACGCCGCGCTGGCGTTCGGAGCCACGACCGTTAATCAGTGGTCGGCCGGAAGCCGTTATCGCCGCAGCGCCCAGAGCAGCAGCGACAGCGCTACGCTCAGCAGGATGCAAGTGGTCAGGGGGAAGTAGAAGCTGCCGCTCTTGCCGTGAATGAAGATGTCGCCCGGTAAGTGGCCCAGCTTGAAGGGCAGCCGTCCAGCGAAGCGGACCAGCAATCCGGCCGCGATCAGCACCACGCCCAGCGCGATCAATATGCGGCTGGCTCCCATGCCTTCCAGTGTAGAGTCGTGGCGCAGGCTGTCAAGCCTGAAGAGCCGAGATTCATCTCGGCTCTTCTTGTTCGCGCACCCAACTTCTAGGTTCGAAGCCGGCGCCGGCCGCTGGCGTGGCGTCGATCAAATGATGCGCCTCGCGGAAATCGGCGCGGCCAGCGTAGTAACTTGCCATTAGGCCGCGGCGCAGCGCCGGCAAATCGGACTTGTTAGTTACAGCGACGATGGCGCCCCCGAAGCCTGCGCCGGTGAGCCGTGCGCCCAGTGCGCCGCAAGCCAACGCGGCATCCACCAGGCGATCGAGCGCGGGAGAGCTGACCCGCAGCCGGTCGCGCAGGCTCTGTTGCGACTCGTTCAGCAGGCGGCCGAAACCGGCGGCGTCGCCAGCCTCCATGGCGGCGGCGGCGCCGGCCACGCGCCCGGCTTCCGAGGTGGTGTGCAGAAAGGCATTCCGTTCCTCCACGCTGTCGAGACGCGCCAGGAATTCGTCACGCCTCTGCGGCGCGGCGATAACCTCGCGGTAGCTGGCCACGCCCAGCCGTGCGAGCGCGGCCGTGCCCGCCTGGCGCCGCGCGTTGTAGGCCGCGCGGGCGCTTCCAGATTTTTCGGCCGTGTCGAGGCTGTGCGCCACCAGGAAAGCCCAATCGGGCGGCACCGCGATGTGGCGCACGGCGAGCGGCGCGAATTTGATGAGCGAGGCGCAGCCGGCGCGCGACGCCAGAATGGCCGCGTGATCCATGCCGCCGCCGCGCGTGCCTACGAACTGTTCACCTTCGGGCAGAATCTCCATCAGCTCTGCGAACCCAGCTTCGATCCCGTTGGCGGCGAGCAGGCACAGCGTGAATGCCACGAGAAGCGCGGAGGAGGAGGCAAGCCCGGCCGCCGGCGGCAGGTCGGAAGCGATCCAGGCGTCCACGCCCGCACCCACAGCCCACCGCGAGGACACGGCGCTGGCCGCGGCTCGCAGGTAATTCTCCCAATCGCCGGCGGCCACGGGCTGTAAGTCGCCGGTCCAGACGAACTCGCGCCGGCCGAAAGGAGCGGCGCTAGAGACGCAGATGCGCTGGTCTCTGCGGGCGCGGAAGCGAATGCGGATACGGCGGTCAATCGCCACCGGCAGCACCGGCAGGCCGTGATAGTCGATGTGCTCGCCGATCAGGTTCACACGCCCCGGCGCCTGCACTTCTCCCGCAGGCACTATTGCGCCTTCGGCAACAGCTTCACATCGGCCGGCAAGGTGAACAGCTCGTCGCCGAGGTCCTGGTTGATCTCGACGCTTTCCGAATACATCTCGTAGATCTTGTCCCCGTTGCGCTCGCGGCGGATGTCGTAGGGCCACTGAACGCCGCCGCCCGCGGAACGATACTTGGCGAAGGCCGTCACTTCGGTGTCGAAATCGCCGTACGTCGGGTTGCGGCGCCGGAAACTCTGGCGTAGCGGGAGCTTGGTGAACTGGCTGAAATAAACCGTCACGGTCCTGCCCTCGGCGTCGGTGATATCGACGATTTCCACCGGCTGGTTTTCGAAAACATCGGAGCCTTGCGAGTAAAACGACAGGCCCGGCTCGGAAAGCCGCTGCCGCAGGATGTAGAAGATGTTGAGCAGCACGCTCATCTGGTAATTCTGGAAACGCTGATCCTCGAACCGCGTGGCGCCATGATAGTTGGCCTCCCAGGCGCCGGTTTCGGTCAACAGCACAAAGCCCTCGTCCTGCTTCTTGCCGAAATTCTCGCGCTCGCGCACGGCCAGCTTGCCCGGCACCGGCACCAGATAGCGGGTATAGATTGTGGCGACCGAAAGCCCGGAAAGCTGCGAGTTATAGAACGAGTAAGCGCGGCCCGTTTCCACCCTGTCCTGCATGTGCAGAAAGGCGTCGCCGCCGAGAGCGGCCAGCGCTTCATTGACCACGCGCTTGCCGCGGGCCTGGTGAGATTCCCCCTGCGCCCACAAGCCGCTCGCCATCACGGTCGAGGCCAACAGGCACAAGAGCCAGGCGCCACGATTGTCCGTCATTCGATGGGAAGTTAGCTTCATGGGCGATGCTCCAAATCCCCTAGCTGGAGGCCTGCGTTGATCTTGAACTGGGTGACCGTGGAGTCGGCCAGATGTTTGCCGCCCTGGTGATACGTCACGTGAAAAGGCACCTTGATTCCATTCACCTCGCGAAAATCGGAATACTCTTCTTCCACCGGCTGCGGCGCGCCGCTGGGCTGCGGCGACTCGTAAAGCAGTTGATGCGGTAGCCCGGTGGCCGGATCGATCACCAGGCGGGCGATTTCGTCCCCGGTGGAGATCTCGACCGTGCGGTCGTCCACCGCCACCGCGCTCCCCCCGCCGCCGGCCAGCAGCAGGCTGAAATAAACGTGGAACACCTCGTCGCGCATCAGCTTCAAGGATAGGCCCATCAGCGGACCTGCGCCCCGCGGGGTGGAAATCCAGCCGAGCTTGCCATCGCAGTATATTCCGATCGGCCCGGCGGCCGTCAAGCTATCCTGCCGCAAATGGCTGGGAGCAATCCATCGGTCGGTCTCGCTGGCGTCGGTCCGCCCGGCGCTGGGCTCGAAGCGGTTGTCCTCGATCACCATAAAATCCTTCACGGACGCCAGCTTGTCGGCGCCTCCAACGGCTCGCTGCGCGCGCGTCAGAATCTCCCGGCCCTTCGTCAGGCTGGCCGCGTCGGACTGCGCCGCTTCCTTCTTGGCCCCGGGTATGGTGAGGTCGATGGCGGTGACGGGTCGCCCCAGCTTGGCGAGCGGCTGGCCGAACTCTTCGGCATTGCCCACAGCCGCGATGATGAACTCCGCGGGAGCCAGATACTGTTTGGCGACGCGCAGCACGTCGGCGCGGGTCACGGCTTCGATCGCCCGCTGATATTGCTGGATGAAATCCCGCGGGTACCCATAATACTCGTAATTGAGAATGCGGCCCAGCGTTTTGGCTTTGGTGTCGAAGGCGAATACCAGGCTGTTGAGCGCCGTGTCTTTGGCGGTCTTGAGCTCCGCTTCACTCACTGCAGCGGAGCGCATGCGCTCCACTTCCTCGAGAATCGCCTGGAGCGTTTCCACCGTGGAGACCGACTTGGTGCTGCCCGAGATGCTGAATAAGCCGGGGTGATCGTAGTTGGCGCCCCAGTCCGCCTCAATCTCATAGGCGTTGCCCATCTCGGTGCGGACCCTGCGGACCAGGCGGCTCTCGAATCCGCCGCCCAGAATGTCGGCCATGATTTCCAGGGCGGGGTAATCCTTGTCCTGGAGCACGCCGCCCAGGTGCCCCACCGAGAAGAAAGTCTGCGTCACATCGGACTTGCCAGCCAGGTACGTGCCCGCGGCGGGCTTCGCTGTCACTGGCGGAAAGGCCGGCACGGGCGGCTGCTGGACGGTCCAATCGGCGAACAGTTTCTCCAGCCGGGCCTTCATTTCCGGCGCGCTGAAATCGCCCCACACCGCCAGCATGGTATTGGCGGGGAAAAAATAGCGGCGGTAGAAGTTCACCAGGTCGGCGCGCGAGATGCGGTCGATGGTATCGTACTCTTCTTCCCAGCCGTACGGCGTGTTTTTGCCGTAGACAATATCGGCGAACTCGCGTTCGGCGATGCCTTGGGGTTCGTCGTTGCGGCGGGCGATGCCGCCGTTCATCTCGGTCTTCGCCAGATCGAGCTTGTCCTGGCGGAATTCCGGCGCGGTGAGAACGTCGTGAAAGGCGGCCAGAACTTCGCCGGTGTTCTCCTTGAGGCAAGAGAAGCTGACTGATCCGAGCGTCTCGTCAATGCTGCTTTCGACACTGGCGGCGATGTCTTCCAGCTCCTCGTTGAGCTGCTCGCCGGTTTTGGCGCGGGTTCCACCGGTGCGCAGCACCATGCCGGTGACGGTAGCCAGGCCGATCTTGTCCGGCGGATCGAACAGGTTGCCGGTGCGGATGCGCGCCGCCCCGTGAACCAGCGGCAGTTCGTGGTCTTCTAGAAGAAACGCCTTCATGCCGTTGGGTAGGGTAAATGTTTCGACATTGGGAATCGCCACGGCATGGAGCGGCGGGTAAACCAGGTCCTTCCACGAGGGCAGCGGAGCGGCCGCGGCCTTCGGCGCGGCTGTGACGGCGCTTCGTCGCGGCTGGGCGGCCGGCAGCGGCGGCGGCACCTGGGAGGGCGTGTAACCGGCGGCCACCAGCGCCAGCAGCGGAAGCAGGTTCATGGCCGGCCCTCCCCGGCGCCGGCAGCTCTGAGCTCGTGCGGTGAAACCGTGAAAGCCACCGTGCGATTCTGCGCCACGAAGCAGCTACGCGCCACGCGCTCGACATCTTCGGCCGTCACCTTGTTCAGGTCGTCGAGCTGGGTGAACAGCTTCCGCCAATCCCCGTAACTGCCGTATTCCGCCGCCAGCGAAGCTGCCAGGCCCGGGTTGCTGTCCAGCCGGCGAATCACCGCCGCGCGGGCCTTGGTCTTCACGCGCTGCAAGGTCTGCGCGTCGATTTTCTGCCCCGCAAGCCGGGCCAGCACGTCGTCCAGCGCCTTCTGGTTTTCTTCCACGGTGTGCCCCACCGCGGGCGCGACGAAAATGGCGAACAGGCTCGGATAGCGCGACGATGGGTACGCCGGCGCGGCCCCTGCATCCAGCGCAATCTTTTTCTGCTGCACCAGTCCCGTATACAGCAGGCCGGTGCGGCCGCTGGAGAGAATCAGCCCAATCACCTCGTACACCGGATCGTCCTTGTCGTATTGGTCCGGCCGCTTGTAGGCGGCGGCCAAAAGCGGCTGGTTGCGCGACTCCACGATGGCCGATTTAGGGCCGTCCTGCATCGGTTCCACAGTGTGAATCAGCGGCGGCAGCGGACGCACCGGCATAGGGCCGAAGTAGCGCTCCGCCAGCCGCCGCGCCTGAGCCGGATCCACATCGCCCACAATGGCGATGTTGATGTTAGCGGGCACGTAGTACTTCTCGAAGAACTCCTCCGCCATGCCGCGCCGCAGGCTATTTACGTCGCTGGGCCAGCCGCCGGGCGGATTGCGATAAGGGAACGCCTCGAAAGCCGTGGCCACAAAATCCCGCAGTAGCTCGCCCGACGAGCCAGGCTGATTGCGCATCCGGTTTTCCTCCTGCACCACGTCGCGCTCCTTGTAGAACTCGCGGAACACGGGGTGCAGAAAGCGCTGCGACTCCAGTAAAAACCACAACTCGATGCGGTTGGAGGGGAGGCTGCAGAAGTACTCGGTATCGTCAAACGACGTGTCGGCATTCAGGTCAACGCCGCCGTTTTCCTCGATGATGCGCGTGTACTCGTCGGATTCCACATAGGACTGCGCCACATCAATCGCCTGTTTGAGCTGCATGCCGAGGTAATCGATCTTGCTTTGGTCGGCCTTGGGCCCTTTGTTGCGCTCGGCTTCCATCCGGTCGTAGACGTCTTCCACAGCTTGCAGGGCTTTCTTCTCGGCAGCCCAATTCCTGGTGCCGATGCTCTCGGTGCCTTTGAACGCCATGTGCTCGAACATGTGGGCCAAGCCAGTCTCGCCCGCGGGATCGTCCGCTGAACCCGCGTTTACAAAGGTGTGGAAAGATACAACAGGGGCCTCGTGCCGCTCTACCACCGTGAAGTGCAGACCATTGGCCAAGGTGAATTCGGTGACTCGTTTCTCGAACTCCTTCAGGTCTTGCGCGGGGAGTAAAGACGTCGCCACCAATAGTACTAGAGCCAAACGGGGTCCGTTCACAGTTTATTACTCCTGCACTTTCTTTGAGGATAGCAGGGGTTTTAGCTAACATACGGGCAGCAGCGTTAAGGGGTAACGTTCGTAGAACCGCTGTTACCCGGGAAGTACTCCCATGACTGTAGAGAACCACTGCGGGTCTGCATAATAAAGGCGCGAGACAAATCCACCGAGACAGGCTACGACGGGTGCCGCAATGAATTGGGATGAGACCATTCAGCAATTCGACACAATCGCCGGTGATCGGCGTCGGGACAAGCGCTATGAGCTTGAACTGGCCCTGCGCTGGAAGCTGATTCGGCGCCGCCGCTTGCTCGAAAGCGGTGAGGGCCGAACAGTGGATGTCTCCAGCGGCGGAATCCTCTTCGATGCCGGGCGCCCCCTGCCGCCGGGCCTCAACGTGGAGCTGTTGATCACTTGGCCCGTAATGCTCCACAACGTCGCCCCCCTGCAACTGATGGTATATGGCAAGATCATCCGTTCGGGCGGCCAGCGCACGGCCATCCGCATGGTGCAGCATGAATTCCGAACGGCCGGACCGGCGGTGGAACGGCGTTTGGCGGTGGCCACCGGGTCACGGCCGGCGATGCCGCTTTTCTCCCGAGTGAGTGGTGCGTCGGGCTTGACCAATCCGCGCTAGTTCAGCCGCCGCGAGGTTCCGAAGTTACCCTAAGATCCCTGGCTTGCTTTGCCTGATTTTGAGAGCGGCGCGAAAGCCGTGCGCGCCCGAACCCGCGTCCCCGGAAGTTACTGGAGCTCGCCGGTGGAGCGAAAGGCAAAACGGCCCGCAACCAGGTTGCCCTTGGCCAGATAATCCCTGATGGCTTCACGGTTGGGGCCGGCGCGGTTGGCCGCATCGGTCAGGCAGCGGATGGCATCGGCGGGGGTGGTCCCCGCATCCAGCCGGAAGATCCAAGCGATGTTAGTGGATGTCAGCGAGCGGTCGGAAGAAATGCCGATCACCGGGATGAACGTCTTGACCGCGATCTGCTCGGCCAGGTGGGCGGACGCGCGGTCGGTGGCTACCAGGCCGAGCACGCTGGGATCGTACACCAGCTTCACCAGTTGATCGGAGGCCTTGCCCCACGCCTGTTCGGAGGAGACGCCCACCACGCGGTAACCGGCGGCGCCGAGGCGCGCGGCTAGAGGCTCGGCGCCGGGCCCGAAGAGGCCGATCTTGTGCTCGCCGGCGGGCGCATCGGCCACTTTCGGCCCCACGTATTCCACGCCGTGTTCGCCAACTCTGGCGTAGGGCTCATCCATCGGATACCGCCGCCAGGTGAGCTTGCCGTCCTTCACCTTGCCCAGCCAAAGCGGCGCCACGTTTTTGGCGTTCGGGTCGAACACCATTTCGCCCGTCACACCCTTGTACCGTTCCAGGCTGTAGAGCGCGTCGCGGATGCGGCCCCGGTTCAAGCCGGCGCGGCAGATGGCGTCAAGCAGGATATTCATGGTATCGAAGCCCAAGGCTGAGAACGCGTCCACCTTGGCCTGGTAGCGGGCCGTGAAGCGCTTCTGGAAATCGAGCCAGAGCGGGTCGTCGCTATCCGGATTGAACGGGTAGACCACTTCCAGTCCTTCCGCCGCTTTGCCCGCGTTCGCGAACAGGCCGTCGCCTAACACCCGCGCGGCGCCGAAGACAGGCTGCTTCATGCCCATTTGCTGCATCTGTTTGAGAATCAGGCCGGCCGCCGGAGCGTCGGCCCAAAGCACAATCGCGTCCACGCGCGAATCGTTGATCACCTGCAGCTCGCGGGTGAAGCTCGTGTCGCCGGGCTGGAATTTCTGTTCGATCACCAGGGGATGACCGAGACGCACGGAGGCCTCGCGGAACTTAACGACGCCGAGACGGCCGTAACGCTCGTTGACGCGCAGCAGGCCGACGCGCTTATGACCGAGATCGGTGTAAATCCTGCGGGCCAGCGTGTAGCTCTGCACGCGGTCGTCCTGGATGCTGGTGAGGATCCATGGAATCAGGGTCTCCGGTATCGTCGGGTCCGTGGAAGCGCTGTTGACAATCGGCAGCTCGGAGCGCAGGGAAACGCGCAAAGCGATGTGGGTGGAATCGGCGCTGATCGATCCCAGCATGGCCCAGACCTTTTCGTCATAGATCATCTTGACGATTTCGTTGCTCGATGCCCCCCATGTAGCCGCATCGTTGTGGATCTTTAGGTGGAACGGCTTTCCGCCGTAACCGCCGCGCGCGTTGGCCTCGTCAATCGCCATCTGCGCGCCGTGCAGCATGGCTGTGCCGAGAGCGATATCCCTGTGCTGTTCGATGGGTCCCAGGAAGCCGATGGCGACCTCGGAAACGTCGGACGCTTTCACCGTCGGCACGTAATCGGCGGCGCCGGAGTAATCCGGTGTTGAGGTGTAGTTCTCGTAATACGGCTTGGTGAACTTGGAAAACGGCTTCAGATCCTCGGGAGTGTTGGCGTAGGATGCCGTGCTGCGGATCTTCGGCGGGCCGGTCGGGTCGGCGCCGCAGGAGCAAGTGTTCGATTGCGCCCATGCCAGCGGCGCCGCCAGCAGTACCGCCAGCAACGCTGCGTTCTTTCGCGGAATCAAATGGCCGCCACGCCCGAACAGCCGGCCAAGGCCGCCAGCCGCGCCGGGTGCCGGCCCGCGCCACACTCCTGCCGCAACCATTTCCTACTCCTTCGGTTTGGGAACGAACATCGCGATCGCTTCGATTTCCACCAGCAGCTCGGGCCGGCACAGGATGGCCTGGATGCCAGTTGAAGCCGGCAATGGATCGAGACCCTGTTCGCGGAAAAATGCCGTCCGCCCCTCGTTGAAGGCGGCATAATCGCGCTCGATGTCGCGCAGGTAGCAGGTGGTGCGCACCACGTCTTTCCAGGTGGCACCTTCCGCGGCCAGCAGTCCCGTGATGTTGTAATACGTGCGGCGAAGCTGCGCATCGAAGTCGCCGATGTGAACGGTCCGGCCCTGCTCATCGATGCTGGCGGTACCGGAAATTAAGAGAATTACCAGGTTGTCGAGGTCGATGCGCAACCCGCGCGAAAATGAGCTTGGCTTTTCGTAACAATAAGCCTCGTTGAGGACGGATGGCTCCGTGATGGCGCTCTTCTTCACTTGAGTGGTCTTGCCGATCCGGTCCAACGTATCGAGTATCGTCATGGTTTACTTGTCTCCCGGTTTAATGCGGATTCCGTGGCTCAGGCCTTTGGCCGTGGCCACCCAAACGTCGTCGTTCTGAAAATCGATGCCAAAAGTGTAATGAAAGGCCGGCGCGGTGGTGACAGGCACGCGCGTGACAACTCCCTTCCCGTCTCGCACCAGCATTTCCGGCGCGTGTGTATCGAGCGTGGGCCGGTAAGTGGCCCACCGAACGCCATCGAAATAAGCCAGCCCTTTGTCGGTGGAGAACCAGGTGCGTGTACCGTCCAGGGTCTTCACCTGGTTGACGAAATTGCTCGGCAGGCCGCTGTCCTTATCCAGGAAGTTACTCCAGTTACGGCCGTCATACCGGCTGACCCCGAAGTAAGTGGAGGCCCAAAGAATGTGATTCACGTAACTGACCGACGAGGTGATATCGTGAATCAGCCCCTGGTTCTTGAAGAGCACCATTTCCGTTTCGCCATCGGGATCTCTATAATCCTTCCAGCGTTCGGTCTTGACGTCATACTCCAAGACCCCTCCCCCCCATACGGCATAGTATACCTTGTCTTCCCCGGCGCTCACATTGTAGGTCCAGATCTCCTCCATGGGCGTGTTTCGCTCGTTGAAGATGCTCCACTGGTTGGTGCGCGTGTCGTAGCGGGCGGCGCCGGCAGCGGTGGCCGCCCAGACCAGGTCGCCTTGAACCGTGACCCCGTAGACGACGTCGTTAGGCAAGCCGCTATTGAGTTGCGTGAAGGTGTCGATCCGGCCGGCCGAGTAGCGGCTCAGCCCGCCCATGGTGGCGATCCAAAGGGTGTGCGTTTTCTTATCCAGCGCCAGGTAGAGCACGGCGCGGTGGGCCAGCCCATCGGCCGTCGTGAACGCGCGCCATTTGCCGTTCTCATAAAGCGCCAGCCCGTTATCGGTGCCGGCCCAGATACGGTCGCCGTCCACGCAAACGTTGTAGACGCGATTGTCGGGAAGCCCGTTGGCGGTGGTGAAGTTTTCCCAGCGAAACCGCGGCAGATCCTGGGCGAAGAGCGCGGAAGCGGCGAGGAGTGCGGCGATGATCGTGGCTCTCATAAGGTTTTCAAGTACTCGATGAGGTCGTTCAACTCATCCTTGACAAGATCGTTGGTGACGCCGTGCTGATCCTTCGGGTTGAAAACGGTCCAGATTTCTTCCAGGGTCTGGGCCGACCCGTCGTGAAGATACGGCTCGCTGTTCACCACATTGGTCAGCTCCGGGGTATCGATCAGGGGCGAGCGGTCGGTTGGCTTGCCGGTGCCGACATCGGCCACAAGCTGGTTAGTGTAATACTTGCCGGAATGACAAACGAAACACTGGAGCCCTTCCGGAATGGGAGTGCCGTCTTTGCGGGTAGTCCGCAGGAAGATGGCCTTGCCGCGCTCCTGCGCCGGCGTCAGCTCGCCATCGGGAGCGCGGTAGCGGTTGGGGCGCAGCGGGATGGCCTTGATATAACTCACCAGGTCCTCCAGATCGTCGCCGCGGATGCCCTGCGAGCGGAAGAAAAAGCGCTCCGTGCGCGGCCCACATTCGGTCTCGAGATCGGGATTCTGCCCATTCCATTTGAATGGCGAGGTGTCGCCGATATCTTCGAGCGCCCGGTTGTCCACGATGTCGATGCCGAACCCATCCGGCTCCAGGTCCCAGTTAAGGCCGTCGAACGTGGAATCCAGATGGCAGTTTGCGCACCCGAAGCTGTGGCCGAAAGCGAATAGCGAAGAGTAAAACAGGCGCTCCCCGCGCCGTTGCGGCGTCAGCGTGGCCGGCCCGCCCAGCGCGACCGTGCCGCTCACCGCCAGGCGCGCGGTGTCGATGATCGAAATGCTGTCGTCCAGCCGGTTGGCCACCCACAGCGTCGTCCCATCCGAAGAAAGCGCGATGCTGCGCGGATTGCGGCCCACCGGGATGCGCGCGATCACGTAGCGCGCGGCCGCCGAAAGATCGTTGGCCATGCGCGCGGCCGAGGGCGAGCGCGCAGCCGCCACCAGGCGCGCCAGATCGATCACGGCGACTTCGTTCGAACCGCTGGCGGAAACGTACGCCCGCTTCTTATCCGGTGCGATCGCCACGCCGAACGGCAGCGAGAAGTAATCTTCGATGGCGTCGAGCGGGAGCTGCACCACGCCGCCGATATCCTCGCCGAACACCGCCACGGAATCGCCGAACACCCAGCCATGTTCCACGTGCGCCAGCGGCACCAGGTTGTGCGGGCGCAGCAGCGCCGCCAGGCCGAGCCGCCCGTCGCGCGAAACGGCCACATGAAAAACGCCCGCGGCATCCGGCAGCGCGATGCGATCGGTGACAATCTGCTGCCGCGCGTCGATTTCCGCGATCTCCGACCGCGGCGGAGTGCGGAATTCACCGGGGATGGGATAGATGTGGGTCACGTAAACGCGCGCGGTTTCGGGCGAAGCGGCGACGTAGCTGGCGCCGCGGGCGGCAATCAAGTGGCGGGTGATGGCGCCGCTGGCCAGGTCCACCACCGTGACGTTATTGCCCAACCGGTTCGCCACGTAAAGCGCGCCGCCATGATACGCAATCCCCGTCGGCTCAAAACCGGCCGGCAGGGTGCGCAGCGCCCGCAGTGTCGCGGCATCGATCTCGCTTACCGTGTCCGCCCAGGAATTGGTGACGTAGAGCCGCGCGCCATCGGGCGTGATGGCAATGCCGCGCGGCACTTTTCCAACCGCGACCTTTCCAGCGACGGCGCGCCTTGCGGTATCGATGGCGGCGACTTCGTTGCTGCCGCTCAAAACCGCGTACAAGCGGGTCCCGTCCGGCGATAAGACCAGGTCGTCCGGGCTGGGGTAGCCATTCTGCGCGGCGCCGGCCGCGGTAAACACGAAACAGGCGAGAATCGATGCCGCCGCGGCAACCGCCGCACCACCCGGTGCGTATCCCCTCGCGACCTGTCTCCCCATGCGCATCCCTACTTCTCCGTAATCGTAAACACTTGCCCGGCCGGAATGTTCTCCAGCACCTGGCGGATGCCGCTCGGCCACAGCACGGTGATCTTATCGGCCTTGGTGGCGGCGCCGAGTCCGAAATGCAAACGCCAGTCGTCCTGGCTGAGGTAACCGGAACTGGCCACCCGCTCGGCCCGCTGTTTCACGCCGCCGGCTTCCACTTCCACCACCGCGCCGATGCCGTCGCGATTGCTCTTGGTGCCTACCAGGTTGATCTTAAGCCAATGGCCCACTGGCGTGGTGACATTGTGCAGCAGCGTGCCCGGCGCGCCCAGGTTCACTAAGTAGGCATCCACGCGGCCATCGTTGTCGTAGTCGGCGAAACACGCGCCGCGCCCCACGCTCTTGGTGGCGAAGAACGGTCCGGCGCCGGTGGAAACATCCTGGAACTTGCCGCCGCCCAGGTTTTTGAATACCGAATCCTCCTGCGGGATCAGGTGAATCAGCCCGCCGTGCGCGATGAAAATATCGCGCAGCCCGTCGTTCGTGAAATCGTAGGCGCCCGTGCCCCAACTTGTGTATTGCGCGGCGAGCTGCGAAATGCCGGCTTGCTCGGTGATATCGGCAAACGGCAGTTTGCCGGTGTTGCGCAGCAGCCGGTTGTACTTGGAATCGCTCACCCATAGGTCCACCTTGCCGGTGTTATCGACGTCGAAGAACACCGGCCCCATGGCGGAAGTGGATTCGCCGTTCTGGCCGAAGGCGGCGCCGGCTTCGAGGGCGATCTCCTCGAAGGTGCCGTCGCGTTTGTTGTGGAACAGAAAATTCTCGGTCTTGTCGTTGGCGACGTAGATGTCGGGGTAGCCATCGCCATCGAAGTCGCCCGCCGTGACGCCCATGGTCCGGCCCTTGAACGCCGCAATCCCGGATTTCTTGCTGACATCCTCGAAGGTGCCCTTGCAGGTGTTGTGGAACAGCAGATTGGTGTCGGCTTCGTAGTCGAGCGGCCCCGGGAAGTTATCCGCCGCGTAGTACGAGTGGTAAGTGGGGTCGAACTTCACATACCGGCCGATAAATAGGTCGACGCAGCCATCGCGGTCGTAATCCAGCCACGTGGCGCCAATCGCCCATCCCGTCACGTTTCCCAGCCCGGCCTTGACCGTAACATCCTCGAAGGTTCCGTTGCCCTTGTTGCGATACAGCGTCACCTTGCCGTAGCTGGTGACCAGCAGGTCGGTGTAGCCGTCGTTATCGAAGTCGGCGGCAACCGCGGAGAAGCTGAAACCGTCGCCGGCGAGGCCGGCTTGTTCGGTGACGTCGGTGAAGTGCCCGTTCCCGTCGTTCCGGTACAGGTGATTGTGCGGCGGCTCGGCGGGCGGCTTGCGCAGCGGGTAAGGATGCATGCCGGGCCCCAGCGGGCGCCCGCTGACTACGAACAGGTCGGGCTTGCCGTCGTTATTGAAATCGAACCAAAGGCAGCCGGCGCCGGTGCTTTCGATCAGCGACCCCAGCTTTGCCGCGCCGAAGGAATGAGCGAACGTAATGCCGGATTGGGCGGTTGCGTCTTCGAAACGAATGGCGCCAGTGGTGCCTGGTTGAGCCGGCGCCAGTCCCGCCGCCAGGCAAAAAACAGAAACGAAGGTTGCCGTTCTAATGATCATTGAGTCGATCCTGGGATGGCCGTCATGTTGACCGGCACCGTGGTGCGGTTGAGGATTTCGGGAACCCGATTTTCCGGCGACCGTTCCGTTCCCGCGTGGCAGCCCACGCAGATGCGTTGCTCGCTGGGCCGCATCCAGAACCAGTTCTTTTCCGCCCGCGTCACGGCGCCGGATTTGCTGATCAGCTCCATCCGCAAGGGCCGGTCCGCCGGCACCTGGACGTAGAATGAGCCATCCGGCTCGACCACCGTCTCGCCGAGCAGCAGGGAGGAACCGGCGGAGTCCTGGGTGAAGACGCGGACCGTCGCTATGTCGCCCGTGATCGTTGTCTTCGATTCATGCGCGTTGAGACACAGCAGATTCCCGGCCGTGCGGGTGGGCACGCGGGCCGAGGGGAACTCGCGCGGCGGCACGCGGCTGGCGACCACCACCGGCTCCACGTCGTTGCCCGGCGCGCCGGGATTCAACTCCGCCAACTGGCCGCTCTCTTTCGTCCAAACGAACAGGTGAAATGGCCGCGCGGCGCTGCGCCGCAGCGGAATCAGCCACCGGTCCGTCGCAATCTCCGCCCCCGGTCCTGCCGCTTCCAGCTTCGGCTGCGCCACGCTTGTCTGCTCGGCCAGCGCGGGCGTGAAGCGCGCCAGGCGCTTGCCCACGTTGAAGATCACGTCGCCCGAAGCAACCTGATGCCCGTTGGCGCGCTGCGGGCCGTGATCGCAGCGAATCGTCTCCACGCCGGTGCCGTCCGGGTAAACCGTCCACAAGTCGCCGTTGCTCTCGTACAGGATGCGCCCGTCGTGCAACACGTCGTCGGTGAGGTACCAGCCGGGGACGAACGTCAGTGTCTCGGGCGTCGCTGCGCCGGCCAGCGGCACGATCTGGATTTCCGATCCTCGCCGGAAGAGTCTCGTGTATACCACCCGGCCGTCCGGCAAGTACAGCGGGCGAATGCAATCGGTGTCGGCACTGGTAAGCTGCCGCGGAACGCCACCCGCAATGGCCGTTTCCCAAATCTGCCACGGTCCCGCCGCGGTGCGCTTGCCGGCGAACAGAATGCGCAATCCATCGAAGGAGACAGCCGGGTCGGTGGAAGCGTAGAAATCGGCCGCCAGCTTGCGCTGCCCTTTGGACGTCATCAGCATCACCGTGGCGCCCGCCGGGAAGCGCTCGCGCCCGCTTCGCCACGCTGCGCCATCGTACTGAGGGGCTGCGACATATGCGTAATCCGGCGTGCCGGTCCGCTCCGCCACCGCGCCAAACAGAGCAAGGGCCAAACCAACCGTGCCGGCGAGCTTCCTCATGTGCCTCCATATTAAGGGAACGGAGCCTGTTTATCAGTAATAGGAAAATACTAGGCTTGGCGGCTCCGCGGCCACTGCAGGGCAGGCTGCCGGGGCAGTTATGGTTCGGGCGCCGGAGCCTGATTGCTCAAGCGGCGTCTCTGCTGCTCGCGCAGTTGGGCGCGAACCGTGGCAAGCTGCTTTTCGAGCGCGCGGTTCTGTGCACGCTCCGCGTCCACTTGTGCTTGCAGGCTGGCGGCGAGCCGCAACAGTTCCGCGCGATCCTGCTTCGGCTCCGCCGAACTCGCCGGTGCGGCGGGCGAAGGTGCGGCGGGCGTGGGCGGCTTTTGGCCCAGGAAGGCAGTGATCTGCCGCACGTCGGTTCCCCCCGGCTGGTGGAGCACCAGCATCACATCCACGCGCGCGTTGCGGCGGCCGTAGGTGAACACGCCGGAGGCCAGGTGCTGCTGATCGAGCGGAATCGTGCTGGCCGGCGAATCGCCGTCCACAATGTCCAGCCAGGCGCGCGCGGCGCTGCGCACCGGCGCCGCGTTCGCGTCCCAGCGAATCTGCAGTTGCCCGGCTGCATCCACCGTGTTCAATCCGATCGAGGCAGGGTTGATTTTGGCAGGCGCCCGGTTCAACCACGCCACGGCGGCGGGATACCACGCGTCGCGCTCGGCATATAGCGCGGCGCCCGCGGCCAGCGTCAATCCCACTGCCAGCAGCACCTTCAGCCACGCCCACGAGCGCTGCGGCGGATTCTCGAACATGCTCGGCACAGGCAACTGGACCGGCGCCGTGGCTTCGGCTTTCGGCGCGGCTTCCAGCACCGGGGCCTGGGACGCGGCTACCGCGTCGCGTGCGGGTTCGGGCGGCGGCTGAGAAGGGAGTTCGGCGGCGCGCTCGAATCTGGGAGCAACCGGCGCTGGCGGGGTCTCCGGTTCGGCCTGTACGTCGATCACGGTAGCAGCCGGCGTCGCGGGAGGCGTAGCGGGCTCGGCGCGAACGTCGACTATCGGACCGGCCGCCGCGGATTGGTGCTGCGCCTGCGCCGGCGGCCCCATGGGAGCCGCTCTCGGAACCTGCCGCAGCGGCTGGGGCTCGATCAGGAATTCGTGATAGCTGGCGCTCGAGTGAATGATGCCGCCGGGGCCCCGGAAGAAGAATCCGGCGCGCATGGGCTCGAAAGTGTGCGGCTTCACCACCAGCGCCACCTGCCACGGCTCGGGAAAGAATCGGTTGTGGATGGTGAGATCGCTCTCGGAAAGAAGCACGCCGGTCCGCGTGTGCGAATGGTACCAGCCCACCGGCCGCGAGGCGCTGGAGCCGCTCGTGGCGCGAATCAATTCCTGCAGCCTGGCTTCGTCGCTCACCGAAAGCGTAAACGAAGGGCCCAGGGCATGCTCGCAATCGAGCGCCGCGTAATCGGAGATGGTCAGCCGGCCCTCTTGCCAGTCGCCCAACAAAACGCCGCCGATTTCGGCGCCGCCGCGCGGCAGCGAAAAGAAAGCGTCGGTCACCGACAGCCGAATGTCGTCCAGCACGCGGCTGCTGCACTCAACCGAAAACGGGCACTCCGGTGTCGACCAGGTTACCGTCGCGCGATCCGGCTGGGCTGACATCCTGCTCACAATTGTAGGCGATTTTGTTTTCATACACTCGCAACTCTGGTACCCCTTCGCCACCCGGGTTATAGTCCTGGGCACTCACGCCGGTTCGCCTCGCCAGACGTATACACTTCCGCATAGTGGCTTTCTCCCAAAAACCGGAGGCCGCCCGGATACCGGCCTTGGAAGCCTCAGGATTATCAGCTAGTCTGGAAAGAGCGAGCGGTTCCTTCCGCGGCATCAAACGTGCTGTGCCGCCCATGGGGAATTGTCTCGCTGTGCCCGACCGGCGGCCCTGAATGAAAGAACTGAAGTTCCAACTGTCCACCGCGCTGCTCACCATGGTGACTGTAGCGGCGGTCGTGTTGGCAGTTATCAACTTCGAACAACGCCTTCAGTTTCATGGTCTTGCCGAGGATGGAGCGATTTGGGTGGACCACCAGGGCGGCGTCCAGGCGTCCCACGTCCGCCCGCGTAGCGGCGCTGCCGTGGCTGGTATTCACACCGGCGACTGGCTGCTCAGCATCAATGGCGAACCGGTCAAACAGGCGCTCGATGTCACCCGTATCCTGGTCCGCGTGGGCACCTGGACTAGGGCCACGTATCACCTGCGCCGCGGCAAAGAGTTCGATGCTTTCGTCATCACCGAAGAGGTGCCGCGCGACCGCGCGGTGACCTACCAGTACCTGGTCGGCGCCGCCTACCTCATCATCGGACTTTTCGTTTATTTTCGCCGTGGCAGCGCGCAGAAAGCGACCCATTTCTATGCGCTCTGCCTGACCTCGTTTATCTTCCTCTGTTTTCATTACACCGGCCAGCTAAACAATCTCGACAAGGTTATCTACCTGGGCAACGTGGTGGCCGGTGTGGTTGCGCCCACCGTGTTCCTCCATTTTTGCCTGACCTTTCCGGAACCGAACGGCTGGTTCCGGAAACGCTACAGGCGGGTTTTGCTCTACCTCCCGGCGGCGCTGCTTTCGCTGGTTTATTTCGGCTTCTCTTCCGGTACGCTCCGAGCCACCATTGCCCCCCTCGAGTTGCGCTGGCTGCTGGACCGCATCTGGGTGCCGTTCACCGTGTTGCCTTACCTGTTGGGCGGCCTTGCCGTCAGCCTGACGTACCGCAAGGCGGAAGATCCCATCGTGCGCAAACAGCTCAAGTGGCTGCGTAACGGCACATTTTTCGCCATGGTGCCCTACGCCGTGCTGTACGTGCTGCCGTATGCCTTTGGCGCCGTGCCCTCCGCCAACCTGCGCCTCTCCGTGCTTTCCGTGGTTTTGCTGCCGGTGAGCCTGGCCTACGCCATTGTCCGCTACCGGTTGATGGACGTGGATATCCTGTTTCGCCGTGGATACGCCTACACGCTGGCCACCATCTGCGTTTTGGCTGGCTTTTATCTGATCGTATTCACCCTCGGTAGCCTGGCACACGTCTACTTCAACAACCTGGGCAACGCCGCGCCGCTGATCGTAATGCTGATCGGCGCCTTTCTCTTCCAGCCGATCCGCACCTGGATTCAGGAGAGGCTCGACCGCCATTTCTACCGCGACCGGTACGATTACCGCAGCACGCTGGTGGAGTTCGCCCAGGAACTCAGTTCGGAAGCGGACCTGGATACCATGCTGGCCAAGGCCGGGGAGCGGCTGATCGCGACCCTTGCGGTGAGCCACCTGGCCTTCTTCCTGCGCGAGGAGGGCGTCGTTTCCCCGACCGGCGATCCGGTCTTCCGCCTGCGCAGCCCCATGGGCGGCAACCCGCGGCTGGCCGCCGTCACGCCCGACGATCTGGACCTGAGTTTTCTCAACTGGAAACTGCCGGAGCCGTACCTCTTCTTCGAACGGACCCACCATCAGCTCGACGCCATTTCCACTTCCTGGCCGCCCTCGGTGCGGCGCACCATCGCCGACCTGGACTTGACCTACTATCTGCCGTGCACCGTGCGCGGCCGCACCATCGCTTACCTGGGCATCAGCCGCACCACCGACGGCGACTATCTCGCCAGCGTCGACATGGAGCTGCTGACCACCCTCGCCGGCTACGTGGGGATCGCGATTGAGAATGCCGGCCTGTACCGCTCGCTGCAGCGCAAGGTGGACGAGTACGAGCGTCTCAAGGAATTCAGCGAGAACATCGTGGAATCGATCAACGTGGGAATTCTGGCGGCCGACCTCGACGACCGGGTGGAAAGCTGGAACAACCAGATCGAGCAGTTGAGCGGCATCCCGCGCGAGCGCGCCGTTGGCAGGCGCCTGTCGGAGCTGTTCCCCGCAGCTCTGGTGGATGAGTTCGACCGCGTCCGCGGCGAAACCGGCATTCATCACATTTACAAATTCGTGCTGAAGGCGCCGGCCGGCGCCAACGGCAATGGCCATCCGGGCTTGGCCCAGCCGCGCCGCGGGGAAGCCACCTTGAACATCGCCATCGCGCCGCTGGTCTCCAAGGACCAGGAACGGATCGGCCGCCTGGTGATCTTCGACGACGTCACCGACCGCGCCGAACTCGAACAGCGGCTGGTGCAGGCCGACAAGCTGTCCAGCATCGGGCTGCTGGCCGCCGGCGTGGCCCACGAGGTGAATACGCCCCTGGCGGTGATCTCCACCTACGCGCAAATGCTGGCCAAGCAGGTGGCCGACGATACGCAGAAATCCGTCATCCTCGATAAGATCGCCAAGCAGACCTTCCGCGCCAGCGAGATCGTCAATTCCCTGCTCAACTTTTCGCGCACCTCGAGCACTTCCTTCGGCGAAGTCAAGCTCAACCGGGTGATTCAGGAAACCCTCTCGCTGCTCGAGCACCAACTGCAGAAGACGGGCATCCAGGTCCGCACCGAGCTCGATCCCGACTTGGGGCCGGTCCACGGCAACGCCGGCAAGCTGCAACAGGTGTTTCTCAACCTGATCCTCAATGCGCGCGACGCCATGCGCGGCGGCGGTGCCCTGGAGGTGCGCACCTGGTCGGAAGGCTCGCGCGCGCGCATCGAAGTGGCCGATAGCGGAACCGGCATCGCCCCCGAGCATCTGCACCGCGTCTACGATCCGTTCTTCACCACCAAGCCCGCGCGCCAGGGCACCGGCCTCGGGCTGGCGGTGACTTACGGGATCATTAAGGAACACGGAGGTTCCATCGAGGTTGCCAACCGCCCCGGCGGCGGCGCCCAGTTCCGCATCGAATTGCCGCTGGCCAAGATTGCTGCCGCCCAGCAGCCGGTAAGCGCCGCGTGAAATGACAGAAACGCCATTCAGCACACCTGAAAGCAAGGGCGACATCCTCGTCGTCGACGACGAAGCCGATATCCGTGAAGGACTCGAGTTGCTGCTCTCCAGCGAAGGGTACAAGGTATCCCTGGCGCAGAACGGCGCCGAAGGCCTCGAAAAGATCGAGGCTCGCCTCTACGACCTGGTGCTGCTCGACCTGATGATGCCGGACCGCTCCGGCATGGACGTGCTGGCCGATGTTCGCGCGCGCGATCGCGAGACGCCCATCTTCATGATCACCGCCTACGGCTCGGTCGAAGCTGCGGTGGAAGCCCTCAAGCTCGGCGCCAACGATTATTTCTCCAAACCCTGGGACAACGAGAAACTGCTGATTGAAATCGGGCGCATGATCGCCCTCCGCCGCCGCGAGTACGAAAACACCCACCTCAGGCGCGCCCTCAAGGAGCGCTACAGCTTCCCCAACATTATCGGCAAGAGCGAGCGCATGGTGCGCACCCTCGACTTGGTGGCCCAAGTCGCCTCCAGCCGTTCCACCATCCTCATCACCGGCGAGACCGGCACCGGCAAAGAGATCATCGCCAAAGCGATTCACGCCAACTCGCCGCGCGCCGACCAGTTGTTCGTCGCCGTCAATAGCGGCCAACTGCCGCCGGACCTGCTCGAATCCACCCTCTTCGGCCACACCAAGGGCGCCTTCACCAGCGCCATGCAATCCAAGAAGGGCTACTTCGAAGTCGCCGACAAAGGCACTATCTTTTTCGACGAGATCGGCACTATCGGCCCGGAAACGCAGATCAAGCTGCTCCGCGTCATCCAGGAAAAGGAGTTCACCCCGCTCGGCTCAACCGTCCCCATCAAAGTCGACGTGCGCATTCTCGCCGCCACCAACGCCGACTTGCACCAACTGGTCAAGGAAGGCAAGTTCCGCGAGGACCTGTACTACCGTCTCAACGTCATCAACATCGCTCTGCCTCCTCTGCGTGATCGCAAGGAAGATATTCCTCTGCTGGTGGATTACTTTTTCACTTATTACTGCCGCGAGAACGGCAAGTATCTGGACTCGAGCAGCCATTCGGTGCTGCACTTCCAGCCCGAGGCGCTGCAAGTGCTGATGGAGCATTCGTGGCCGGGCAATGTGCGCGAGCTGGAGAACGTGGTGGAGCGCGCCGTGGTGCTGGCCACCGACGCCAGCGTGCCCATCGACGTGCTCCCCGAAGCCCTGCTGGAAGCCAATGGCATCCGCCTGCAGCGCAGCGAAGGTACGCCCCTGCCGCCCGACGCCACGCTGTTTCAGATCGTCAACGATTTCGAGCGGCGCATCATCATCGAACGGCTGGAACAGGCCAACTGGAGCCAGACCGAAGCCGCCGAAGGCCTGCACGTCCCCCTATCCACGCTCAACCAGAAAATCAAGCGCCTTGACATCAAGATTCGCAAAAAAGGCGAGTAAGTGGGGCGGGTTTCAACCTGCCTACGCCCGCTTGCGGGCGCATTCTTTTAAAGCGTTTTCGCAATGCCTCCTCCTCAGCAACCGCCAGAGACCATCTTTTACGACGGCCATTGCGCCCTTTGCCATCGCCTGGTGAAGTTTGTGCTGCAGCACGACCGCTCGGGAATGGCCTTCCGGTTTGCGCCTTTACAGGGGAGGACTTTCCAGGAAAAGGTGCCCCTCGGCCAGCGTCCCGGCGTGCCCGCCAGCATGGCCGTCGAAACCCATAATGCCTCGCTTCTCGTCCGTTCGGATGCCTGTGTTCACGTTCTTCGGCGGCTCGGAGGAGGATGGAGGCTCATTGCGTCTCTCCTGGCCGCCGTCCCGCGCCCGCTGCGCGATGCTTTCTATAACTTCATCGCGCGCATTCGCTACCGCGTCTTCGGGCGGCGCGACGCTCTGTGCCCCACTGTGCCGCCCGGCCTGCGCCAACGATTCGATCCGTGACCGCGCCCGAGCCTGCCACGTGAGACTCCTGATCGCAGACCGTCCGCCTCACGAACCGACGGTCACCACCCGGCCCATCTTCTTAACTAGCTGAGGGCCAATCGCTTATTCGCTGCGCCGCTGCCTTTCGCAGCCCCGGCCGGCCGCCCCTGGGCGATAATCGAATCGGGCGTAGTCTGTTTTCTGCTCCGCCGTGAAATGCGCCTGCATGGGACAACTTGTCCCACGACTGGAGTTTCTACATCTCCGTGAGCGCCACTGTAGCGCCGGCGGTCTTTGCCGCCGGTTTTTTTTCGAGCCACGTCGGCAGGAATGCCAACGCTTACCGGGCTCACGCCAGGTTGCACCGATTGCCAATCGGTGCGCGGGTTACCCACAAGGCCTCGGGTCAGGCCAAGACCGCCGCTGGCCGGGCATGCCCGGCCCTTGGCAGGCTTCAGCCTGCCTGCGTGGGACAACTTGTCCCACGGAAAAATCGCAAGTGCTTGATTTCATTACACCACCGGCCCCATTCGTGGGACAGATTTGTCCCACGGCTCGCATCCCTCAGGCTGCCGCCTCTGATGGACGTCGCACCGCTCTTTAGGGTAAAAACATACTTGACTCACCCGGACGGTGTGAGTACTATTGACGATGACAGGCCGGAGCAGGATTTTTTGGTCAGGTTCTTCGTTCGGGGGTGTGGTTTTACGTATGATGTTGAAAAACATGGCACATGCTAAGGCGCTACGCATAGTTAACAACCCCAATAAAATCAGCACTATATCAGCAATACATGCTTGCAATTGCAAAAGGAACAGTATATTATGGAGATGCGAAGCGCTACGCATTGGACAGCCTTTCCACGCCTTCGCGACAGCACTGAGTAGGGGCGTACAGGGTGTCATCCCCAAGGCGTCGGATCGCGGCCTGTTTGGTGGTGTCCGATATGGGACTTTTGAAAAACTATAGTCGTGTGAATAATGTACGTCGCGCTGGGCGCAGGGTGCGGGGCTAGCGCTATGCGACCGCGCGCGATTCAAAGCGTTCCTGGGCTCGATCCAGCCGGGTCGCCATTCGAACGTTTCCGGCAGTTCGCGCGTCTATTGGTGAAGGTACCAAAAGCTGAAATGGAGAGAGAAAACGAAAAGACCAGTTTGGCGCTGGAGAGCGCGGCTGGCCCAAAGAAACGGAAGGAGGGTTAAAATGGCGCGACCACAAGAAAACATCCAAAAGTTCAAAGAGCTGATTCTCTACATCAGCCAGAACTCTGCCGATGACCCTGCCTTTGGTTCGGTCAAGTTGAACAAACTCCTATTCTTCTCGGATTTTGTGTCGTTCGCCTACAACGGAGCGGCGATAACAGGTGCTGAGTACATGAAGCTGGAGCTTGGCCCCGGCCCGAGACACTTGGTTCCGGTTAGAGAAGAAATGATTAGAGACGGCGAACTTGGCATTCAAGAAAAGGCCAAGGTAATGAGCGGCACTGTGCAACAAAAGCCGGTCAACCTGAGAGAGCCGAATCTAGACCTGTTTTCCGCCAAAGAGATTGCTCTTGTAGACTCTGTTATACGAAGCTTGGCAACGCGGTCGGCAAACGATACCAGCAGGCTGAGTCATATGATGTGCGCTTGGAAGTTGGCACCAATGGGGTCCACTATCCCCTACGGGGCAGTTTTCCTGAGCGATTCTCCATTGACGGAGCCTGACAAGGTGCGCGGCCAGGAGCTTGCCAAGGAGTACAACCTACTTGAACAGTCTACGGCTGCTTAGGGAAATCGTAGAAGAGGTCTCCTTCGGAGAACAACTTAAGGCGCTGGGAGTCACGTACCAGCGCCTTGATGATGTGTTGGAGGGCGTTATGTTTGCCCTTTGCCACAGCCCTGACAGCTTCGAGAAGATTCCGGGGACTAAGTTGCGCGCGGTTAAGACTGGGATGTATCCAGGAGCACCCTCGTTAAGAATCTACTTCTACGAAGGAGAAAACACCGATATACACCTGTTGTCTGTTGAGCTTTGCGAGGAAGTAACTCCATTCGTTCAATACGAAGAGTAAATAACTAGGAACGCTTTCCGCGCCGCTGACGTTTTCAGCTTTCCAGTTGTTTGCCTGTTAGGCTTTCCCACGTTAACCGCTTGCCAGCGACATTCGAGCAAAGTTGAACAAATCGATCCGCGTCCGTAGTCTGCCGGTTATTAAACCGGAAGGTCTGTTCATCCAGATACCGGAACAGGTGAAAGGGTTCCACGCTCACGTAGGTTCCGCCGAGCGTCCGCTTCAACAGGCTCCAGAAGTTTCCATGCCGTTGGTATGGACTTCGCCGCGCACGTATTCTACGGCGTGGTCAACCACTTCATGCTGAAACTCGCTCAGACCTTCGTACGATTTTAGGGCGTCGGTGAACAGAGCGGAACCTGCAAGTACATGTTCACGGATTTCAGATTGAAGGGTCTTCTTTTTCGTGTTGTCTACAACCTTAGTCCGCACCTTCCCGCCGCGCTCCAAGATACCCATAACTGCGGTCTTGTCTTTGCCACCCGTGCCGGTGATCTTGATTGCGCGCTTTGCGACGTGCATGTTCCGCGCTTTGCCGCCGATATAAGTTTCGTCAGCTTCGATCTGGCCGGAGAGTTTGTTGAAGGTTCCGGTGTGCATCGCATGGCGGATTCTCTGGAGCATGAACCACGCGGATTTCTGAGTGACGTGCAAGTCACGGGCTATCTCGTATGAACTAACTCCGTTTTTGCAATTGGCGATCAAGAACATCGCGCAGAGCCACTTGGCCAACCCGATAGCGGAATCCTCGAAAATGGTGCCGACTTTGATTGAAAACTGCTTTTGGCAGTCCAGGCATTTCCACATAAGCCGGGTGCTCAGGAATGAAACTCGCTTTGACTGGCAGCGCGGGCACTCCGCCTGCCCATTTTCCCAACGCAGCCCCGCAAAGAACTGGACACAGGTGAGGGGGTCGGCAAAATACTGGATTGCTTCCATTAAGGTTTCGGGGACTTTCACTCCATCGCTCATAAGTCAATAGTACGCGAAATCATCAGGTGAGTCAAGTATATTGTTGCCCTCTTTAGCCTCCGAATCGCCGCTCGTCCATCCACCGCAAGCCGGTAGCCGCCGTGGGTGCTCGACGATCTGCTGCTCACCAGGGTCCGCAACCTGCATGAAGAACGGCAGCGCGAACTAGTGTTGTGACTGCGCTTTCCATTCGGCGGCCGCGCCAGCGTGGCCGGGGATTAAAGCGTCGTTCGCCGGGCGGTGAGCTACCGCACAGGTGAGTACGCCGCCGCGCGGTGCAGCGACAGGTCGATCACGGCGGTGATCTGACCGTCCCGCTCCACGGATTCGTTGCGCACCCGGATCCATTCCTCGTCGGCGCCAAACGCGTTCCAGGCCTTTTCGCGCGCTGCCAGATTGTCGAAGGGAATCAGGTAGGTCAGGTTGGGCCGGTTGGCGCCGAAAACAGTCGAGCTGTAGAACACCGGGTGGATGCCGACGCGGTGGAAGATTTTTATCTCAGCGCCGCTGAAGCGCGCGTCAAGCGCCTTGCGCTGCCGCCACGTGGGCGAGTGATAGGTGCGTAGCTCAAAAATGCGCGGCGCCGCGGGCGGTTTCTCCGGCCGGACGATTTCCGGCGAATAGGCAGTGGCTTCGAGCAGCGCCGCACTCGATGTGACATACGGCTCTTCGCCCGCTTCCCACCGATCGAACGCGCGGCTGAAATCCTTGTCGGCGAAAAGCTGTTTCGAGATCTCCCAAACATGCCCCACCGATTCCACGCCGAAAATCGCGGTCACCAGCGGCAGGTGTGGCGCGGCCACCGCTTCGAGGAAAATCTTCGGCCCCGGATGAATGCGGTTGAGCGCCGGCAGCAGCGCTTTTGAAAAGAAATCGTGGATGCGGGAAGTCTGCGGCCCCTGCTCCAATTGGAACTGCTCCAGCACATAAAAACGCGTCTTGCGCTCGGCTTCGGCGGCCTCGCCGGAAACCAGCAGCGCCGGCACCGCGGAAAGAAAACCACGACGATCGAGGATCATGCGCCACATTGTATACAATCGCAGCCCGCGATACGCAGGATGCCGGCCACCAGGCGCGCGAATCCATGCGGAGAGTCGAGACTGGTTGGTCTCCTTGTTGGGGATACGGTTGGACTCAGAGATCGTATCACCTGAACCGTCCGGTCCATGCGATACTGGACGAAATATATTTCTGAAACGACAGGAGAAAGCCCATGACATGCTGGTTCTGCGACCAGGAGGCAAGGGGCACTTGCGCTGCCTGCGGCCGGGGCCTTTGCCATCAGCACGCCCATTTTCACGATGAATTAACCATTACCAAGTCCGATACGAGCACCGGCTACACCAGCTACTACAATGTGTACAACGCGCTAAAGTGCTCGGATTGCCGGCTGGAATGGCGGAATCTCCAGCCGGGCCGGTGACATATGGGGTCGAGAAGCCTGACAGAGTTGATCGTCGAGATCGAGACCTCTGTCGGCAGGGTGTTGAAAGCGGTGCGAGCATTTGCCGGGACCGATGCGCCCGAGGCGCCTGCGAAATCGCCGGCTGTCCCGGTGGCGCGCTTTGGCGAACACGAACGGCTTGAGGAATCGAAATACTATCCCCTGTCGCCCTCTTATGCGCCGGAGGTGGAAGAGGGAGGACTTCCCGAGTCCTACGGCGAGACACGGGTCGTCCTGTTGGTGGTGAACCCGTACCTCGTCCATGCATATTGGGAGGTCACACCCGACAAGCTGCGAGAGGCGCAAGGGCGGATTGAGGGCTCGGTGCGGGCGGTCCTTCGCTTCTATGAAGCCAGCGGGAACTTCGATGTAGACATCGATCTTGAGCCTCGCAACTGGTATGTGCCGCTTTGGAGCGCGGGCAAATCCTACCACTTGGATCTTGGGTTGAGAGGTGGGGACGAAAGCTTCGTCCCAGTGGCGAGGTCCAATGTGGTCCATACCCCACGAGCTTTGCCGACGGTCGAGGTGGGAGAGCGCTTCCTGCTCGTGGCGGCCCCTGGAAGACGCCAGGAAATCACCCCGCCTCCCTACCGCAAACCCCGCCGCCCGCCCGTGCCGCTACGACCGTTAGAGCCCGTTTTCCCGGCATTCCCGGCTGCCGCCGGTCCGTCAAGTGCCGAGCTGGCGGAAACTCCATCGCCACCTTCCAGCGGCTCGCCAAGCGCGGCGGGCTTCGGCAAGCGCGTCGATTCCGCAGAGATTCTGAGGCGGAAGTTGGCGGAGTTGTACGCTCTTCGCGAGTGGCGCCCCGAGCCTGTGAAAACGGAGGAGGCGCCGGTTCGCGACGCCGCCTCTCCCTGGGCGGAGGAGCGCAATCCGGATTTGACCGAATTGGCGGAGCAGCGGCAAGCCATGGGCCTTTCCTCCTCAGTGCTGCAGAAGGGCCGTCCGGAGCACTAAACAATATATGGAACAAGGTTGCCTGGCGATCGTGCTTCACGCGCACCTCCCCTATGTCCATCATCCCGAGCACGAGGACGCGCTCGAAGAGAACTGGCTGTTTGAAGCGATCACCGAGACATATGTGCCTGTGTTTCTCGTTCTGGAGAAGCTCCTTGAGGATGGCATCGATTTTCGTTTGACCTTCTCGGTCAGCGCCACCTTGGCTTCCATGCTCGATGACCCTTTCTTACAGGCGCGCTATCTGCGGAGGCTGGAACGACTGATCGAGTTAGCAGCTAAGGAGGAAGACAGGACCAAATCCGACCCGGTCTTTCATCCGCTGGCACGCATGTACGCAGGGCTGCTTGGGCGCGTCCGCGAGGCGTTCGAGAATCGGTACCAGAAGAACCTCCTGAACGGATTCCGGCGCTTTCAGAAACTCGGCAAGGTGGAAATGATGGCCACTGCCGCCACCCACGGCTACCTTCCCTTACTCTCCGTCAACGAGTCAGCAGTGCGGGCCCAGATCGAAGTCGGCGTGGAAAGCCACGAACGGCACTTCGGCGTAAGGCCAGCGGGGTTCTGGCTTCCTGAGTGCGGCTACTATCCCGGTGCCGACACGCTTCTCGCCGAGCAGGGCATTCGTTTCACCATCCTGGAGACACATGGAATCACTCGGGCCGATCAAAGGCCCCGATATGGCGTCTATGCTCCTATCTACTGTCCCTCCGGCGTTGCCGCGTTCGGGCGGGACCCGGACTCCTCGCGCCAGGTCTGGAGCTCGATCGAGGGCTACCCCGGGGACTATGACTACCGCGAGTTCTACCGCGACATCGGTTACGACCTCGAGATGGATTACATCAAACCCTACATCCATCGCGATGGCATCCGGATCGACACGGGGATGAAGTATTACCGCATCACGGGCAGAGACAACCACAAGGAACCGTATGTTCCCGAGTGGGCGGAACGAAAGGCGGAGACTCACGCAAGCCACTTCCTGGCGGAACGGCAGAGACAGGTGGAGCGCTTGAGTACGATGATGGACCGCAAGCCGGTGATTGTCGCACCCTACGACGCCGAGCTGTTTGGACACTGGTGGTTCGAGGGCCCGCGGTGGCTGGACTATTTAATTCGGAAAAGCGCGCTGGAACAGGACACGATCCGTTTGGCGACGCTTTCGGAGTGCCTGAACGAATACCCTGAGAACCAGACTGCCACTCCGTGCATGTCGAGCTGGGGGTACAAGGGCTGCAGCGATGTGTGGCTGAATCAAGAGAACCACTGGATCTACCCGCACCTTCACGCGGCCGCCGAAAGCATGGAAGAACTGGCGCGCGCCCATCCCGGCGCCAGCGGAGTGCTGCTGCGCGCCCTGAACCAGGCCGCCAGGGAGCTCCTTCTGGCCCAGGCAAGCGACTGGGCGTTCATGATCGGCTCCCGCGCCACGACAGAATACGCCACCGCGCGAACCAGGAGCCATCTTTCGCGCTTCCGGCGGCTGCAGCGGGAGATTGAGAGCCATGCTATCGATGAAGCGTGGCTGACAATCGTTGAGGCCCAAGATCAGATTTTCCCGGACGACGGCGTCTTCGACTCGTTCCGCAAAATGCCGCCGGTTGCGGATCTGAAGATTTCGGCGGAGGCGCCATCGGAACGACTCGCTCCGGAAACGCCCGCGGCGATCCAGCCGCTGCCATCGAATCTGCATGTCGTCATGGTATGTCCGGAGGTGGTGCCATTCGCCAAGACCGGCGGCCTTGCCGACGTAGTCGGTTCCCTGGCGATTGCGCTCCAGCGGTTGGGGCAGCGCGTCTCTCTGATCATGCCCGCCTATGCCTCGGTGCTTCGGGGTAAGTTCGAGCTTCGTGATACTGGAATCCATGTTACTGTCACCTTGCGGGGCCGGACGGAAGAAGCGCAAGTGCTGGTGACGATGCTCGGGGACGAGATACCGGTCTATCTGATCCGGGCAGACCGCTACTTCGACAGGGAGTACCTATACACGACTCCACAAGGCGACCATTCCGACAACGCGGAGCGGTTCGCTTTTTTTAACCGCGCCGCGCTGGAGGTGCTTCGGGAGATCGAGACTCCGGATATTCTGCACGCGCATGACTGGCAGGCGGCCCTCGCGATCACCTTTCTGAAGGCTCAACCCGAGCGCTATCCTGGCTTGGCCTCCGTACGGACAGTCCTCACAGTTCACAACCTGGGATACCAGGGCTTGTTCTCGCCGCAAGATTGGGGCGCGCTTGATCTGGACTGGAGCTTGTTCAGCGCAGAGGGACTGGAATACTACCAAAAGATCAACTTTCTCAAGGCCGGACTGGTTTTTGCCGATGCTCTGACGACTGTGAGCCCGACCTACGCGGAAGAGATCCGCACGCCGGAATATGGCTTCGGACTAGAAGGAGTTTTTCAACAGCGGGCCGCGGACTTAGCCGGCATCCTGAACGGCGCCGACTATCAAGTCTGGAGTCCGGCCACAGATCCGTTTATCGCGCGGAACTACACACCCCTCGATCTTTCCGGGAAGGGCGCCTGTAAGGCCGACCTTCAGGAGGTGTTTGGTCTCTCCCGGAGACCCGAGGTCCCGCTGATTGGCATGGTTGCCCGTCTGGTAAGCCAGAAAGGTTTCGACCTGATCGAGGCGTCGACCCAGGATCTGTTCCAAAGGGACCTCCAGTTTGTTCTCTTGGGAACGGGCGAGAGCCGGTGTGAGAAATATTTCAGATCCGTTGCAGTGCGAAATCCGGGGAAGGTTGGCGTGAAGATCGCCTTTGAGGACGCATTGGCTCATAAGATCGAAGCCGGCGCCGACATGTTCCTTATGCCATCGCGTTACGAGCCCAGCGGCCTGAACCAACTCTACAGTCTGAAATACGGAACGATTCCCGTCGTGCGAGCGACAGGAGGCCTGAAGGACAGTATCGAGGAGTTCGACCCCGTCGCCGGCACCGGCAATGGCTTCGTCTTCGACGCATATGATGTTTCCGAGCTTCTGGCTGCCGTAGACAGGGCGCTGGCCGCATTCCGGGACAAGCGGCGGTGGGCAGCCCTGATGAGAAACGCCATGGCAGCGGACTATTCCTGGGGCCGATCGGCGCGCGGATACCTCGCTCTGTACGAACGGTTGTTGGGCGCGCGGACGCGAGCGGGTACTGCGCTAAGTCTGTGAACACAGTTAGCGCACTCCGGTGAGCGCGCCGAGGGCCAGACGTAGTACAATAAATGTAAACTGGTAGAGGGTACCCGCGTGTGTTTCGCCCCGTAAGGGAAACTGTAACGCCTGCTTTATACCGGCTTAATGTCTGACCGCTACCCTAGTCGCGAGCGGCAGTGTTAGCAACCACGTAAACGCGTTGGCCGTTGCCGCTAGCCGAAAGTCAGCTTTCAGCCCGATCCGGTGAGATGAGGCAATATGCGTGTCGCTATGCTTTCGTGGGAATCGCTGCATTCCATTCCGGTGGGTGGCGTCGGCGTCCACGTCACCGAGGTTGCGGCTGCGCTGGAGCGTGAGGGTCACGACGTACATGTCTTTACGAGAATGGGACATAACCAGTCGCATTACGAACGAATTCACGGCGTGCACTACCACCGCTGTCCGTTCGACCTGCATCCCAACTTCGTGGATGAAGTTACCAACATGTGCCGCTCCTTTGTTCACCATGTGTTCCAGGCCGAAAACTACATCGGGCCGTTCGACATCATTCACGCGCATGACTGGCTGGCAGCCAGTGCAATGACCTGGATCAAACAAGGGCGCGGACGCAAGTGTGTGTTTACAATTCACTCGACCGAATACGGCCGCTCCGGCAATCATTTCTGGAATGGACAATCTGCACGCATCCGCGAGCAGGAGCGTGCCGGCAGTTATTTGGCAGACCGTGTGATTGCAGTCTCCAACGCCCTCCGGCAAGAGGTCAGGTGGATGTACGAGGTCCCGGATTGGAAAATCTCGACCATTTACAACGGAGTGAACGTGCGGAACTACGACGGGTGGATCGAGCCAGCCGAGTTAAAGCGGTGGTATGGGATCGGCCCGGTGGACCCGACGGTGCTGTTCTGCGGCCGTATGGTGTACCAGAAGGGCCCGGACCTTCTGGTCGAGGCCATTCCTTCAATTTTGAAATTCTATCCGGGCGCTAAGTTCGTGTTTGCCGGCGACGGAGATATGCGGCCCTCGGTGGAAAGGCGTGCTCACCAGCTTGGGGTGGCGCACGCAACCCGGTTCCTCGGGCTTCAGGCCAACGGCAGCCTGGCCAACCTCTACAAGGCGTGCGACGTGGTGTGCGTGCCGAGCCGTAACGAACCGTTCGGCATCGTCATCCTGGAATCGTGGAGCGCGGGCAAGCCTGTGGTGTGCACCAGAAATGGGGGGCCGGAAGAGTTCGTTTGGCACAACGTGAACGGTCTCAAGGTATACGCCAATCCCGATTCAATCGCTTGGGGCCTGGGAACGCTATTTACGAATTTTGAATGGGCCAGGTGGATGGGGCGGAACGGAAGGGTGACTGCCGAGAACGCCTTCACTTGGGACGCGATTGCGGAGCAAACCCTGGCAGTTTATCGGGCATGATTCCGCAGAGAATGACCGCCTCATTTCGCACGGGGTAACTCTTCAAGGATTTTTGGGACTCATGCATGAGCTCTGATTCTCAGGCGGTACTTCCGGAGCGGATCGGCAGGCTGGGCGATCTGGCCCGCGATCTGGCGTGGAGCTGGAATTCCCAGGCTCGTAAAGTCTTCCGAGGCCTTGATTATCCGCTCTGGCGGCTTACCGCGCACAATCCGGTGCGCATGCTCCACATCGAGCCGCCCGCGCGCCTGCAGCAGGCCGCGGACGATCCCTCATTTCTTGCGCTTTACGATGCCGCCATCGACGAGTTAGACCGCGGGCGCCACGCTGCCGACACATGGTGGCAGCGCCGGTTTCCCGAGCTGGCCGACCGGACGATTGCGTACTTCTCCGCCGAGTTCGCGCTGCACCAGTCGCTGCCCATCTACGCGGGAGGGCTGGGCGTCCTGGCGGGCGACCATTGCAAGGAAGCAAGCAATCTCGGCATACCGCTGGTCTGCGTCGGTTTCATGTACCCGATGGGCTACTTCCACCAGAAGATCTCTCCGGAGGGCTGGCAGCTTGAAACGCATGGCCGTATCAGTTACACCGATGTCGCAGTGGAGCGGGCCACGGCGGCGGACGGGCAGCCCGCACTTATCGGTGTCCCGCTCGGTCACGGCACCTTGCAGGTTGCGGTCTGGCAGGTGCGGATTGGATGCGTCCGACTCCTGCTGCTGGATACCGACGTGCCAGAGAACTCCAAGTTGGATCGCGAGCTCTCTTCCCGTCTCTATGTCAACGATCGCGAGGCGCGCTTGCAACAGGAAATCGTGCTCGGAGTTGGCGGGGTGCGGGCGCTGCGAGCTCTTGGTTACAGTCCCGCGGTTTGGCACCTGAACGAGGGCCACACGGCATTCGTGGTGCTGGAACGCATCCGCGAGCTGGTTCAGGAAGGCAGCAGCTTCCTGGCGGCTTTGAAGGAGGTGCGCGCCAGTACTGTTTTCACCACGCATACACCCGTTCCCGCGGGGCACGACGTGTTTCCTTTTCACTTGGTGGACAGCCAACTGGCGCGCTTCTGGGAAACGGCGGGCGAGCGGCGCAACACATTTCTCGCCCTGGGAAGCCACGATGGCGAGAACAACTCTTTCAACATGACGGCCGTCGCGTTGCGGGGATCGGGAGCTATCAATGCCGTGAGCCGCCGCCACCGCGATGTTACCAGCCAGATGTGGGCTTCCTTTTGGCCCGGGGTGCCGGACCAGGAGAGGCCGGTGCGAACCGTCACGAATGGAGTCCATGTTCCTACCTGGATAGCGCCCACCATGGCGGAACTGTTTGAGCGGTGGCTGGGCCGCGACTGGCAAGAGCACCACGACGATCCCGCGTTTTGGGAGCGGATTGCCGAGATCCCGGACGAAGAAGTCTGGGCTGCGCGGCAGGTGCTGCGGCGTCACCTGCTCGATTTCGTGCGCGAGCGCGCGCGCACTGCGTGGAGGAAAGAATCCGCCAGCGCCATGCAAGTCCTCACCTCCGGAACGCTGCTCGATCCCGCCGCTCTTACCATCGGATTTGCCCGGCGATTCACCGAATACAAGCGCCCGGAGTTAATTTTCCATGATCCGGAGCGGCTGTCGCGGATTCTCAACGCACCCAGACATGCGGTGCAAATTCTGTTTGCCGGCAAGGCTCACCCGGCTGACGAAACCGGCAAACATCCTTTGCAGCGCATCTACTGGCGCGCCATGGATCCGAAGTTCGGCGGCCGCATCGGCTTCGTCGAAGACTACGATCTTCACGTGGCGCACTACTTAGCGCAGGGATGCGACGTGTGGCTCAACAACCCAAGGAAGCCGATGGAGGCCTGCGGCACCAGCGGCATGAAAGCGTCGCTCAATGGCGCGCTGCACTTGAGCGTGCCGGATGGCTGGTGGCTGGAAGGTTACTCGGGATCGAACGGCTGGGTGATCGACGCCGGTTCTTCGTCCGGGGACGCGGCGGAGGCAGATGCCCTATATCGCGTTCTCGAAGAACAGATCGTGCCTGCGTTCTACGAGCGCGACGCCCAGGGCGTGCCCAGGCGCTGGGTGAAGACAGTCAAGGAAGCAATTCGCACCATCACACCGCACTTCTGCGCGCGCCGAATGGTCAAGCAATATGCGGAGGAGGGATACGTACCCATGGCACGGGGCGTTTTCTCCGCCGACATGGTGACGGCCCGGCGAGATTGAACCAGCGATGGCTGCGTCTCTGCGCGTCGTGGCGAGGAACCGTGTGCAGCCGCAATCAAAAATCGTGCTGGAGAATCGCCACGGTCCGCCGGCAAAGCTCGCGCGCATAGTCGGTCCATGTCCCGCCTCCCCAGTAGCGAAAACAACTGGTCTGAGTCATGAGCAGGTAGTAGAGGGCGTTGCGGTAGCGCTGCTCTGAGGTGGACACGCCGCGCGTTTTCTCCGCGAACAGAGCGCTGGCCTGCTCCATGGCGCTGAGCACGTTGCCGTAGCCCTTCACCCACGAAAGATTGTTGGTCCAACTGCCGCCTTCCATGTGAAAGCGGCCGTCTTCCTTGCGCAGTGCCTCGATGGCCTTCTGGGCGGCGTCAGTGCCGGTGCGTCCCTGCAGCCGGTCCCAGATGCGTTTCTGCAGGATGGGCTGGATGGATGGAAAGTCGCGCTCCTGGATTCCCAGCGTATCGAGATACTCCAGATACTCGGTGACATTCACCGGCGGGGTATCGGAGCCGGAAGCCTCGCGCATTACTTCCAGGAACTTGGCCGGGAACTCGTTCATCATGACGCCGCCGTTTTCGCCATCCGCGATCTGCGTGCATAACTGTGGACCGGCCTGGTCCGCCACCGTCACACGCGACAGGCCCTTTGCTTCGTAGTACGGCTGCATCTGAGCCACCAGCTTGGTGTCGCTACCCTGGGTTTTGACGATGGCGGTGATGCTGGCGGTCTCGCCCCTCGAGTTACGGGCTACAAGCCGGTGCGGAATGTGCGGCTGCCGGAGGGGGCCTCCGTCCTCCGCGCGCTCGACCGAGTGCTCCTGCACCAAAACCCACCGGTAGCCGCATTCCTTCAGCGTCTTCACGAACTCATAGCAGACATCGGGATGATTCGGCAACGCCATCTCGGCGGGCGAGAATCCTCGCACCCGGCTGAGCGCCTCCAGCCCGAAGATTGCGGCAAAATGGTGCTGCCAGGCGCGCACGTGCAGGCGGTAATCCTGGACCGGCGTGGAGGGAGCCACAGCGTGCCCCCATGCGTTGCCGAGCCATTCCACCGCATGCCAATAGGCCGGATCCAGCGTGACCGTGCGCAGGCTGTCGATAACGTCGTCCAGACCCATGGTGCGGAGGCCATGCAGCAGGCAACCGGAGTAATCCAGCATGATTCGAGGTCGCTTTCCCTCGTGAATCAACTGCGGGATGAACTCGCCCATGCGCTTGTAGCACCAGGCGAAGATTCCCGCGTTGTACCTGGCTTCGTCGTTACCCTGGTCCCGCATGTACTGGAGATTACTGATCACGGCGGCGGTACCCAGGTCGGAGCCGCCCGCCGGAATCAGCGGTTGGTGCATATGCAGGGCGCTGCTGAAGGCGCTGCGGACGCGTCCAAAGTCGATTCCGGAACCAGGGAGATAGACCGCTCCCGCGGGGGCTGAAGCCCGCGCCAACAGTTCCTCTGATCCGCAGATGTTGGGCACGCCCTCTACATATTCGGCCAGACTAATCGTACTCATGGCTCTCCATATCTATTGATGCCGGTCTTTACGATGCCAGCGTTTGCCTGGCTGGTTGCCCCGCGGCATGTCCTGCGGGCCCCGTCATGGAGCGTTTTTCCTCGTTGGCGGTCCCACTATAGGAACGAAACCGGACCGAAGCAGGAAGCCACCAATTGGGACGAGCATGGTCCTCACACTTGGGTTCGGTCAGGCGGCCAGCCGGCGCTGCGCATGGGGCGGTGGACATAAGAAATTATAAAGAACACACTGCAACTTGTCCAATGGTCCGGGTTAGATGCATCACTTTGCGCGAGAGCCAATGAGATCTCCAGGGTGACGCGCGGCACAGACGATGCGGCGAGCGTCCGTAAAGAAACTCACGGATCCGATGACGCAACCCGGACGGCACCCACTCGGCTGGACTCGGAGGGGGCTGAACGACGGGGGGGTTCAGATCGCCCGCGATGGCTATGCCGGCCGTCGCACCCCGCGCCGGGAGGACGCTGCCGGGACAGACCAAACTCATTGGTCGCGGAGCGCGGCCATCGGCTCCACGCGCGCCGCACGGTGGGCTGGAATGTAGCAGGCGAGCAGCGCCGACGCCATCAGCATGGTTGAGACACAGACGAAGGTGACCGGGTCGTAGGCCGACACGCCGACCAGCAGACTCGCCAGCAGGCGGCTCACGCCCAGCGCGGCCACGAGGCCCAGCGCGATGCCGAAACCCACCAGCAGAACGGCTTGGCGGATCACCAGGCGGAAGATGGCGTCACGCTGAGCGCCGAGCGCCATACGGATTCCAAGCTCATGCCGGCGCCGGCCGGCCGAATACGAAACCACGCCGTAAACACCGACCACCGCCAGGAGCAAGCCGAGGCCGCCCAGCGCGCCGGCGAAAGTGGCGCCCACCTCAAAGAGGAGGAATCCGTTGCCGCCTGCGAGCGATTTCTCCATGCTCATGACTTCGTAGACCGGCAGGTTCGGATCGAGCTGTCGCACCAGGCTCTCGACGGCCGGCGCGAGAGATTCCGGGGGCACGGACGTCCGCGCCTGGAGGACGTGAGTCGACCGGTAATGCTGCGCCTGGGGCACATAAAAGTACATCCCCGGCGCATCGAGAAGGCTGGAAGTCTTGGCGTCGTGCGCGACACCCACGACGGTCACCAAGGGTCCGGAATCACCCTTGTAACTGAAGCGCTGCCCAACGGCGTCCCGGTGAGGCCACAACCGCTCGGCCATCGTCTGGTTGACGATGGCGACCGGCTCGGAAGCGGCGGTATCGGCGTCGGCGAAGGCACGCCCTTCCAGAATTCGCATCCGCATGGTGGTGAAATAATCCGGGCTGACGGCGTTGAGACTTGCGCCCGGTACCTGGCGCGACGGCGAGGGAGCCTGTGCAGCGGCATAGACCGGGGCGCTGTCGTTGTAATAGCCGAGCGGAATGGAAAACGCGAGGCTCGCCGACCGCACGCCGGGCAGCGCTTGGGTGCGGCGCAGCAGCTCGCGGCAGAGGGCCTCCGCTCGCTGCTGAGTGTAACCCTGCAAGCCCGGGTCGAGACTCACGTTCAGCACGTTGTGCGGGTCGAAGCCGAGGTCGATCGATTCCGCGCGGGTGAGGCTGCGGGTGAACAAGCCCGCAGCCACCAGCAGAATGAGCGAGCCGGCCACTTGTGCAATCACCAGGCCGTTGCGGAGCCAGGGCCGTCCGCTTTCCCCGATCAGGCCGCGGCCGCCTTCGCGCAGTGCCAGGTTCAAATCGGTGCGGGAGACGCGCATCGCCGGCGCCAAGCCGGCCAGCACGCCAGCCAGCAGCGCCGTGCCCGCGACGTAAGCGAACACGCGCCAGTCAAAGGCAAAAGCGAGCCGCAGCGGGAGGTCGCCCAGCGGCCTTAGGCCGTTCAGCAGGCGGCTCACCCAATTGCCGACGATGGCGCCGCCTACCCCGCCCGCCATCGCCAGCAGCATGCTCTCGGTGAGCAGTTGGCGCAGCAGTCGCTTGCGCCCTGCCCCAATGGCGGCGCGAATCGCGATTTCCTTTTCGCGCGCCGCCGCCCGCGCCAGCAGTAGATTGGCGACGTTGAGGCAAGCCACCACGAGCACCAGTCCCACCATCACCAGAAACACGGTGGCCACCAGGAATTTCGAGTCGGCGGCGGCGGGCTCGGGCCGGGCCTTGGGCTCTGAGAACACCCGCACGCGCTGGCCCTGGTCGGCCTGCGGGTATACTTGCGCCAGCCGTTGGCCGATCACGTTCAGCGCCGCCTGCGCCTGCGCGATGCCGACGCCGGGCTTGAGGGTGGCGAGCACGCGCATGTCATGTTCGGCACGCGAGGTGAAAAGAGTAGTGGGAGAAGGAAAGCCCTGCATTCCGATGGGCGCGTAGGCATCCATCTCCAGCAGGCTGTAGGGGCCGAGGAATTCCTTGGGAACCACGCCGATGACGGTGACCGCCGTGCCGTTGAGGCGGACGGTGCGGCCGATCACATCCGGATCGCCGCCGAAGCGCTTCTCCCAATAGCTATGGCCAAGAACCACCACGGGAGCCGTCCCAGGGGCTTCACCCTCGCCGGGATCGATCAGCCGGCCGAGCGCCGGGCGAATACCCAGCATCGAAAAGAAATTGCTGGGCACGTAGCTCACGATCAACCGGTCCGCGCGGCCCCGGTAACCGAGCCCAACGATATTGATGCAATAACCCGTCATGTCGGTGAAGACGGCGGAGGAGTGCGCCCGGTAATCGAGGTAATCGAGGTAAGAGACCTGATCGGAATCGGAGTCGGCCTCGCGCTGCACCGCCACTACGGCCAGGCGGTCGGCGTCCTTCACCGGCAGCGGGCGGAACAGGAAGACGTTGCCCAGGCTGAACACGGCTGTGTTGGCGCCGATACCCAAAGCCAGGATGAGCACGGCGACGGTGGTGAAGGCCGCATCGCGGCGCAGGGTTCGAAGGGCGTAGCGAACATCCTGGAGAAGCGAATCGAGCCACGGCAAGCCACGCGCGTCGCGATGACCCTCCTTCGCGGTCTCCACGCCGCCGAGACGGATCAGTGCGTCGCGCCGGGCTTCCTCGGGAGACAGGCCGCGGCGGATGTTATCTTCCGTGGCGAGGTCCAGGTGCGTGGCGAGTTCCTGGTCGAGGTCGCGATCCAATTCGCGCTTTCGGAACAAGGCCGTTATGCGCGCCAGTAAGGTTCTCATCTCGTTTCGCCTCCCGGAGACATGGCGAGCATGCGGCCCATGACGTCCGCCAGGCGCTGCCAATGGGCGGCGTCGGCGGCGAGTTGCTTGCGTCCGTTTCGGGTAATCGAATAGAACTTCGCCTTCCGGTTATTGTCGGAAGCGCCCCACTCGGCCGCGATCCATCCGCGTTGCTGCAGGCGCACCAGGGATGCGTATATGGTTCCCTGGTTCAAGAGCACCTGGTTGCCGCTGATCTGTTCGATGCGGCGGGCGATGCCATAGCCGTGAAGCGGGCCAATGGCATGGAGCGTTTGGAGGACCATCACGTCCAGAGTGCCCTGGAGGAGGTCCAGTTTTGAGTTGGCCATAAAGGCTCCTGTGTTAGTACCACATAAAGGCTAGCACATTTCATGTGGTAATGCCACAGGCGCGAGCGCCCGACGCGGAGATTCCATCATCTGCACGCTGGTGGAAATCGGCTGCAGAAATGCACTACAATGTAGTGCATGAAGACGGAGGTGTATAGCTGGCGGGTATCGTCCGACGTCAAGACGAGCTTGGAGCGGGAGGCGCGCCGCCGGAAGATCCCGATGTCCGCCGCTCTCGACGCCGCAGCCCGCGAGTGGCTGCAGAAGAGCGGTATGGCAAACGGAGGGGATGAAGAGCAGCGCCGGCTGCAAAAGGCGGCATCGAAGTGGCTTGGCACTTTAGCGAGCGGTAACGCGCAGCGCTCGGAGACCGCTTCGCAGGCCGTGCGGGATCGTCTGCGGCGGCATTATGACCGCTGACACCCTGATCGATACGGGTGCGATCCTCGCCTTACTGGATAGGACGGACCGGTGGCACGCGGTCTGCGTAGACACGTTTCACCAACTCCGACTGCCGCTCGAGACCTCTGAAGCGGTGCTGACGGAATTATTCCACCTGGTCGGCGACAGCCGCCGCGAAATGGAGACCGCCTGGAAGTTCATACGCTCGGGCGCGATCAGGCTGGCGGTGATTGAGGACTCGGAGCTACCGGAAGTTCAAACTTTTATGTCGCGTTATTGGGATCGCCCCATGGATTTCGCCGATGCGACACTTGTGTACTTGGCGAGGCGCGAGGGCCTGACTACCGTTTTTACGGTGGACCACGCGGATTTCAACACTTACCGGATCGAAGGCCGCAAACGGTTCCGGGTACTTCCGGCAACCCGGCCTTAGGAATCGCGCGACGTCGCGGTCCCCGCCTCCGGCGGTCAACCATAGAGTCAACTGATTGAAGCGCAGCTGTTCATTTGGTTCATATATGGCGGAGAGAGAGGGATTCGAACCCTCGATAGAGTTTCCCCTATACACGCTTTCCAAGCGTGCGCCTTCAACCGCTCGGCCATCTCTCCGCGTTCGCGAAGGCGGGGCTGCATCGCCCTTGCGACCTTCGAGTTTTAGAATAGCATGCCCGGCGGAACGGCCCCGCTTGCGCCGTGCTGAAACTACTCTTCTTCCACGATGGCTACGCCCCATGGTTCGAGAGCCAAGGTGGAGTTCGGCGCCACGGGCCGGTTCAAGAGCAACTCCGTGCCGCGGCGATACGAATAAACCGGGCGCTGCGGCGCCGACGAAAAGTTGAAGTAATAATGGATTGTCTTGCCGGCGCGGTTGACGCCGTGCTTGACTCTCACCGCCGAGGGCAGCTTCTGGTCGGGACCAGCCAGTTGCGCCTGCTCCAGGACTCGCTCCAGCACCTTTTGTTGCAGCTCAGGGCTCAGCACGGTTCCTTCGTAGGTCACCATGCCTTTGCCGAAGTGGTTCTCGGCGATGGCGGGATACTTTCCGAAGAACGGGTGGTCGTAATAGGCGAGCGGCTTGGCGGTATCGAGCAGCAGCATTTCGGCCCAATCGCTCACCTGGTTCTGCGCGCCGGCATGCAGGGGGTCGCCGCGCAGCGCAAGCGGCTTGGCAAGATTGGAGAACTCCTGATAGTGGATGCCAGCGGCTTCGCGCAGCGGCCCCGGAGCCATGGTGGCGCGCACGGTCGAATACTCATTGCAAAAACCACTCTTCAAGGTGAGCACCAGGTGTCCGCCGCCGCGGACGTAATCCACCAGCCGCCCGAGCAGGGCGTCGCTGGCGACGTAGAGCGGCGGCACCACGATCACTTTGTACCGGCTCAAGTCTTCGGTGCCCGGGAAGATGAAATCCACGCCGGCATTGAGCCGGTAGAGCGCGCCGTAGAGCCGGTGCATTTCGAGATCATAGCCTTGCGGATGGTGCCAGGGCATATCGCCGGCGGGCTGCGATTCGAGGAACGGCATGTAGCCGGTTCCGCGGCGCGAATCGTTGCTGTAAAGCAGGGCAACGGGATGGGCCGCTTTGAGATCGACAATATGCGGGCCGACCCGCTCGAGCTCATGCGCCGTCCGCGACACTTCGGCGTAAATGCGGCCGGGTTCCAGGTCGTGCGAGAGGACGCCTTTCCAGTAGGTCTCTTGCCCGTAGTGCAGCGAGTGCCAATGCCAGTACTCCACCATGTTGGCACCGGTGGAGGCCAGCAGGTAGACGCTCTGGCGTAATTGACCGTCGTAGGGAGGGAATTGCGACCGCGAATCCCAGCCGATGGTCTGCGCATTGGTTTCCGTCACCAGGTAATTGGTCTGTTTGAGCGAACGCGCAAAGTCGCCGCCGTAACTCGATCCTTCGCCATCGTAGCGATCCTGGGAGGGATAGTAAATATTGATGGCGGCGATGTCCATGTTTTTCGAGATCGCGTGCTCGTCGACGTTGAGGTTGGTGGCCCCGCCGAAATCCTGCATCACGAACTGGTCCGGACGCAGATACTCGCGCACAATCGAGGCTTGCCAGGCCAGGTAATTCGTTGCGAGCGAATCCTGGTAACGGTCCCATTCCAGCTTCCAGCCGGGATTGAGGATCCCGTTGCGCGGCGGAACGTCGCTCCAATCGTGCAGTTGCTGGCCCCAATAAACCAGGCCCCAAATCCGATTCAAGCGGTCGACGGTCGAGAACTTGTCGCGCAGGTAGCGGACGAAGCCGGCCTGGACGTTCGGGCCTGCCGTGCCATATGCCGAGGTCTCATTATCCACCTGATAGCCGATCACAGCCGGATTGTCGCGGTAGTGTTCGGCAATTTTGCGAATCACCCGCTCGGAGTAGCGCAGAAAATCGGGGTTGGTGATGTCCATGTTCTGGCGGATCCCGTAAGTGGCTTTCTGGCCGTCCAGGCGCGTCACCAGAATTTCGGGGTGCTCTTTGAACATCCACGGTGGAATCGAGTAAGTGGGCGTGCCCATGATGACGCGGATGTGCGCCCGGGCCAGCCGCTCGACGATGCGATCCATCCAGGCGAACTCGAAGTGGCCGTCTTCGGGTTCCCACATGCTCCAGGTGGATTCGCCCACGCGGACGACATTGAGGCCTGCCTGCTGCATCAACTGGACATCTTTGTCCAGCCGGTCTTGCGGCATGTATTCTTCATAAAAGGCGGCGCCATAGAGGAAGGTGTCCATCCGGTCCGCGGCGAAGCGCGCCGGCGCGGGCGTTTGAGAGTGGATTGCCAGACCGCCGAAGAATGCGGCCATGGCTGCGAACAGCCACGGCAGAGGGTGGCGAAACGGGCGGTTTTTCATAGACGCCATCGTAACAGGACTGTCTCGGTGGCGGCGGCCAGCGCCGGCAGGCGAAATCCCGCGATCGTGCCGGCCCGGCCTGAAACGGGTTAGAATCGAGCTTCGAATCGCAACGGAAGAGGGCAGTTCACCATGAATAACGGCAAAACGCGCGCGATGACGTTCGGCGTGATCGTTGGCAATCGCGGTTTCTTCCCGGACCACCTGGCCAAGAGCGGGCGTACGGAAATGATCGCAGTGTTGGAGAAAGCGGGCCACACCGTGGTTGCGCCGGGACCCGAAGACACCAAGTACGGCGCGGTGGAGACGCGCGCCGAATCGGCCAAGTGCGCCGACTTGTTCAAGCGGAATCGCGAAGCTCTCGACGGCGTCATCGTCACGCTGCCGAATTTCGGCGAAGAGCGAGCCATCGCCGACACGCTGCGCATGGCCGGGGTCGAAGTGCCGGTGCTGGTGCAGGCCACACCGGATACGCCGGGATCGATGTCAATCCGCGACCGCCGCGACAGCTTCTGCGGCAAGATGTCGGCCTGCAACAACCTGAGCCAGTACGGCATCCCGTACTCGCTGACCACCCGCCACACGGAAGCGCCGGATTCCGATCTCTTCCGTCAGGATCTGGAGTGGTTCGGAGCTGTGTGCCGCGTGGTGAAGGGTCTCAAGCGGCTGCGCATCGGCGCTATCGGCGCCCGGCCGGCGGCGTTCAACACGGTCCGCTACAGCGAGAAGCTTTTAGAAGGCGCGGGCATTTCCGTCGAACCGATCGACCTCTCGGAAATTCTGGGGCGCATCGCGCGCATGAAGGATGACGATCCAGCGGCCGTGGCCAAGCTCAACGACATCCGCAAGTACGTCACCACCAGCGGCGTGCCCGACCCTTCGCTCGTCAAGATGGCGAAGTTGGGCGCGGTGATCGACCAGTGGATGGCGCAGACCGAAGTTTCGATCAGCGCCATTCAGTGCTGGACCTCGCTCGAGGAGTTCTTCGGCGTGGTTCCCTGCACGATCATGAGCATGATGAGTAACAGCCTGATTTCGAGCGCGTGCGAGGTCGATATCTGCGGCGTGATCGGCATGCACGCCTTGCAACTGGCCTCCGGCACGCCCAGCGCGCTGCTCGATTGGAACAACAACTACGGCGACGACCCGGACAAGGCGGTCTGCTTCCATTGCAGCAACCTGCCCAAGCACTTCTTCCGCGAAGTCAAGATGGACTTCCAGGCCATCATCGCCGGCACGGTGGGCCGCGACAACACTTACGGCACCTGCGTCGGGCTGGTGAAGCCGGGACCGATGAGCTATGCGCGTTTTTCCACCAATGACCGCGAAGGCATCATTTCCGGCTACGTGGGCGAAGGCGAATTCACCGACGATCCACTCGATACCTTCGGCGGCGCGGGCGTGGTGCGCATTCCGCACCTGCAGAAGCTGCTGCGGTACATTTGCGAGAACGGTTTCGAGCATCACGTGGCGGCCAACCTTTCGTCCGTCGCGCCCGCCGTGCGCGAAGCCGCCAGCAACTACCTGGGTTGGAGCGTGATTTCGCACGAGTAGGTCGCGGGGTCATCTGCGATCGGGGCTCACAACCGCTCCCTGACGGTCGCGGCTCCGATAAGCTTTCTAAGCCGCGACCGTGGGGGAGGAGAATATCTATGGCGTTAGCGGCGGGAGTGGATTTCGGAACCCTGAGCGTTCGCGTATCGATTTTCGATAGCGTGAAGGGCAGGCTGGGCGCTGGCATGGCCGAGTATCCGCTGCTTCGGAAGAAGGAAGACCCGGACCACGCCACGCAACGCCACGCCGATCACATGAACGCCCTGGCGCTGGCGTCGCGCAAGGCGATTGCGGCGGCGGGTGTGGACGGGCACGCGGTGGAAGCGATCGCCCTCGATACCACGGGTTCGAGCGTGATCCCGGTGGGCGAGGACCTCGAGCCGATCGACGACTATTATTTGTGGTGCGACCATCGCGCCTGGATAGAGGCCGCGGAAATCACCGCTGCCGCGCACGCGCGCAATCTCGCCGCTATCGACTGGTGCGGCGGGACGTACTCTTCCGAGTGGGGCTTCGCCAAGCTGCTGCACTGGCTGCGCCACAACCCGGACAAACGCGCGCGGATGGCGACCGCGCTGGAGCATTGCGACATGGTGGCCGCGGTGCTGTGCGGCATCACGGACCCTGCGGCGGTGCCGCGCAGTGTCTGTGCCATGGGGCACAAGTGGATGTGGAACGCCGCGCTGGGCGGTCTTCCGCCGGAAGAGTTTCTGACCGCCGTCGATCCGCTGCTGGCCGGCGTGCGCGAGAAACTGGCGGGGCGATACCAGACCTCAGACCAGATCGCCGGTGGCCTTACTGCGGAGTGGGCTGAAAGGCTGGGGCTGCGGGCAGGCATCCCGGTGCCGGTGGGTGCGTTCGACGCGCATTGGGACGCCATCGGCGCCGGCGTAAAGCTCGGCGATGTGGTCAATGTGGTCGGGACTTCCACCTGCATCATGGCCATCGGCGAAACGCCGCAACTGGTACCGGGCGTCTGCGGCGTGGTTCCGGGATCGATCGATCCCAAGCGTACCGGCATTGAAGCCGGGCTGTCGGCCACCGGCGATATTTTCGAAGCCATCGCGCGGCGCGCGAGCGCGACCGTGGCCGCGCTTTCGGAGGGCTTAGAGAACTACCGCGCCGGCGAGACGGGCCTGCTGCGCCTCACCTGGGACAATGGCGACCGCACCGTGCTGGTGAATCCCGAGCTCGGCGGCATCACGCTCGGTTGGCGGCTCACCCACACCGCGCAGGATGAACTGTTCGCCGCCATCGAGGGCACCGCGTTTCACACCCGCGTGATACTGGAGCGGATGGAGGAATACGGCGTGCCGGTGCGCCGCATCATCAACGGTGGCGGCATTCCGCAGCGCAACCCGGTGCTGAACCAGGTGTACGCCAACGTGCTGGGCAAGCCCGTGCTGGTGCCGGCCGGCGACGTCACCAGCCTGGGGTCGGCTATTTTCGCTTTCCTGGCGGCGGGCACATTTCGCACCATCGAAGAAGCGCAGGAAGCCCTCTGCCCCGCGTACCGCACGGTGGCTCCCGAAGCCGGCGCGACGGCGATATACGAGGAGCTTTTTCCGCTCTACCGAAGCCTGTACTTTTCGTTTGGCGAGAAACAATCGAAGCCGGTGGAAATCGGCGCGATTCTGCCCGAGCTGCGCAGCATCGCTGCGCGATCGAGACGAGGAAACTAATGCTGGAAGCGCTGCGCTCTGAAGTGCTGGAAGCCAACCTGGAGGTGGTGCGCCGGGGGCTGGCGATTTACACGTTCGGCAATGCCAGCGGCCTGGCCCGCGAGCAGGGGCTGGTGGTGATCAAGCCGAGCGGCGTGCCGTACGACAAGATGACGCCGGCGCAGATGGTGATCACGGATTTGGAAGGCCGCGTGGTGGAAGGCAACTTGCGCCCGTCTTCGGATCTGGCCACGCACGTGGCGCTCTATCGCGCGTTTCCCTCGATTGGCGGCATTGTCCACACGCATTCGCGCCATGCCACGGCGTGGGCGCAGGCCGGGCGCGGGATTCCCTGCTTCGGGACCACTCACGCGGACTATTTTCACGGCTCCGTGCCGGTGACGCGGCACTTGACCGCGGCCGAGATCGAGAGCGATTACGAAGGCAACACGGGCGCGGCGATTGTGGAATTGATGCAAGGCCGCGAGCCATTGGCGACGCCCGGTGTGCTGGTGGCCGGACACGCGCCCTTCTGCTGGGGCAGAACGGCGGCGGATGCTGCGCACCATGCGGTGATCCTGGAAGAACTCGCGGCGATGGCGCTGGAGACGTTGGCCATCAACCCGGGCGCGAAACCGATTTCCGACGCCCAGCGCAACAAGCACTACTTCCGCAAACACGGTCCGAAAGCCACTTACGGACAGTCATAGGTGGGGCATGCTTTTGGCTTGCCGCCGCCCGCTTGCGGGCCCATTTCTTGATAGCGTGTCAGGTCTTGTTTGGATATTCCTGATGCGACGAGGAAGGCCGGCCGGGCCTACCGCGCCAGATCGATGCCGAGCTTCTTGAGCTCTTCGGCGTAGTATCGTCGCAGCAGCAGGTCCCACTCTTCGCTGCCTTCCGGAATCTCGCGCTTCTGGCTGCGAATCTTCTGCCGCGCCGCACGGTCGACTTTATCCTCGGCCTGCAGCAGTTCGGTCATGATCCGCAGAATCTCCAGGCGCACCGCGTTGGTGTCCTTGTTCCGGAGCCGCAGTTCGCGGTTCTTGCGCAACATGTCGACGATCTTGTGCGACATGTCGGTGACTTTGTCGCGCGACAGCTTCATGGCGTCGCCGGTGTCGCGGCCGGAAGCGCGAATCACCTTCCGCTGTGAGATCAGCGTGTTCTTAATGCGGCGGAACATCTCCTGGTAACTCACGCCCTCGCGCCGCATGTAATCGCTGTACTGGCTGAGCACGTCGCGCACTTCGTCGTTCAGACGGTCTTCCACCGCCAATTCTTCGGTGAGAACTTCGGCAATCTTGTTGGCGACCAGCTCGGGGTCGGAGGTTTCAATCGTGCCCGGCGTCAGCTTCCTGACCAGTTGGCGGGACGTGTAAGCGACAAACTCTCTCGCTAGCAGCATTCTTTAGGCTGAAAACGTAGTTTAACACGCCGGGACAGGCGGACTGCCACGCACAGACTTCGGCTCGCAATCGAGCGTGCCAGTTGGGCTCGTGGAGCAGACGCGAGGAGGATCGCTGCCTGATTCGTTATTCGTTCTCGCCCGCGGCGACTTCCTTTTCGCGGTCCGCCGGCAAACCACGTTCCGCCAGCAGCAGCCTTCGCAGCGTGCGCAGGTTGTTGAGCAGGCGGCGGCTGGCCGTAATGTGCAGGTTCAGCTTGGCCAGACTGTAGGACACCAGTAGCAGAGCTTCCTTGCGGCGTTCCGCTGATTCTCTTTCGGCCAGCGCAATCTCGGCTTCCACCTCTCGCCTGGCCTCATCCAGAGCCTCGGCCAGCATGGCCACATACTCGTGAGAGCTCTCGATATTGTCAAACGGCGTTTCCGGCTGATAGCTCACTCGCCACGCCTTTCCGATGGCCAAGCAGGGTAGCCTGGCAAGACTCAATTATTCTCGCACAAAGCGGTGCCCCGTGAAAGGCTGTATTTGTCAAATGGAAGTAGGCGAGGGCGCGCTGATAGGAAAAATCTGAGTATCCGGTCCGAATAGCCGGCGCCGGCAGCCTCAGGGGGCGGTTCAGCGTATGAAATCGAACATGAGACGGGCATCCGCGAAAAAAATGGAACCATTGATTTCGGCTCGCGCAATTGCGCCTGCCTCGGCAAAACGGGTAAGTTAGGTTGCATGGCGATTCATCCGCGAGCTGGCCAGCCTCCCCGAGAGGGAGAGCTCGAAAACCTGGCACGCCTCGTAACGGCCTACTACACGGCCAAGCCCGATCTTTCCGCGCCCGCCCAGAGAGTCAGCTTCGGCACGTCGGGCCATCGCGGGTCGTCTCTCAGGGGATCCTTTAACGAAGACCACATCCTGGCGATCACCCAGGCGATCTGCGAATTGCGCAGCGAGTTTGGCGCCGATGGGCCGCTCTACCTGGCCAAGGATACGCACGCGCTCTCCGAGCCGGCATTGGCCACGGCGCTGGAGGTGCTAGCTGCGAACGGCGTGGCGGCCATGGTCGATTCCGACCTTGGTTACACGCCCACGCCCTCGCTCTCGCACGCCATCCTGGTGTACAACGCGGGGCGCACATCCGGATTCGCCGACGGCATCGTGATCACACCCTCGCACAATCCGCCGGCCGACGGTGGCTTCAAATACAACCCTCCGAACGGCGGGCCCGCCGAGACGGATGTCACTGGCAAAACTCAGGACCGCGCCAACGCCATCCTCGCCGACGGCTTGCGGCCGGTGCGGCGCATTCCTTACGCCCGCGCCCTCGCCGCGGCGCAGCGGTTCGATTATGTTTCGAGCTACGTGAACGATCTCGGCGCCGTGCTCGATCTCGATGCGGTTCGCTCCGAGGGCCTTTCGCTGGGAGCCGACCCGCTGGGCGGCGCGGGCATCGCTTACTGGGGCCGCATCGCCGAGCATTATGGGCTGCACATGACCATCCGGCACGACTGGGCGGACGCGACCTTCCGCTTCATGACGCTCGATTGGGATGGCGCCATCCGCATGGATTGCTCTTCGCCTTACGCCATGGCCGGCTTGATCGCGCTCAAGGATAAGTTCGACGTGGCCTTCACCTGCGACACGGATCACGACCGCCACGGCATTGTGACGCGCAGCGCCGGCCTGCTGAATCCGAATCACTACCTGGCCGCTGCAATTTCCTACTTGTACCTCAACCGTCCGGGCTGGAAGGAGGGCGCGGGGGTGGGCAAGACGATGGTGTCGTCCAGCATCATCGACCGCGTGGCCGAGCACCTCGGCCATCCGCTGGTGGAAGTGCCGGTTGGTTTCAAGTGGTTCGTGGATGGGCTGCTCGACGGCTCGCTCGGCTTTGGCGGTGAGGAAAGCGCCGGCGCGTCCTTTTTGCGGCGCGATGGCAAGGCATGGACCACCGACAAGGACGGCATCATCCTCGGCCTGCTGGCGGCGGAGATGCTGGCGCGGACCGGCCGCGATCCCGGCGAGATGTACAAAGCGATCAGCGAACAGTACGGCGCACCGGTCTACGAACGGATCGACGCTCCCGCCACGCCGCAGCAAAAGGCGCGGCTCGCCGCGCTCTCGCCGGAGCAGGTGACGGCGCGCGAGTTCGCCGGAGACCCGATTGATGCCAAGCTCAGCCGCGCACCGTCGAATGGCGCGCCGCTCGGCGGGCTCAAGGTGGTGACCCGCCGCGGATGGTTTGCCGCACGCCCCTCCGGCACCGAAGACGTCTACAAGATTTACGCCGAGAGCTTCGCCGGGGAAGCCCACCTGCGCCAGATTCAGACCGCAGCACAGGAACTGGTCGAGCAGACGGTGGGCCGCTAGCCGCATCGCGCGCGCCCGTCGCATACCAACCGAACTGGTGCGGGTGCGATTTCGAAGTTGCCGGCACGCACGTCCTTGCGAAACCTACCGTGTGACCCATTGACCGGCAGCCGGAAGTCTGAAATTCTGAAAGCGATGGCGGCTCGTTTTCTGGTTGTATTCATCCTTTGCGCCGTCGCGGCCTGGGCGCAGGCGCAGCCCGCGGAGCCGGCCGCCGGTTCGGTTGCGGGCGTGGTCATGGACGCTCTGACGCACGCCCCGCTCGCAGACGTGCCGGTACACGCGGATGGGTCTACAGCCACCACAGACCTGGCAGGCCGGTTTGCCTTTCCGCGGCTGGAGCCTGGCCGGCATTGGATCTCGGTCTACGAGGAACGGCGCGCCCTCAGCGCGGGCGTCTATGTTCTGGTCAGCGCCGGCCAGGAAGTCACCGGCGTGGAGATCTATGTGAAGCTGGGCGGAGCCATTTCCGGAACAGTCGTCGTGAAGGAAACGTTCATCGGACCGGGAACGGCTTCGCCGTGCTCCAACCTGTCCGCGATCAATCGCAGTGCCAGCGCCTCGACGGCAGCCGTCGCCTGCTTCCTGGTACGCCCATATGCGGTCACGCCTGGCAGCGCCGCGATGTCCGCAAGCCAGCGGCCGTCCTCTTCACGAAAATACTCGATGGCCAGAGAGAAGCCGGTTGAGGCTGTCGGCATGACTCCATCTTGCCACCAAATCCTCCGCAGCGGGAGCGGGAATTAGGTGGCTCACCCGCCGCTTTGGTTCATCGCTCGTTCCGCCGAAAATGGAATTGATAAACTGAGGGCACAATGAAATCCTTCTTTGCGCTCATCGCCCTGGCCGGCACGGCTCTGGCGAGCGGCTTCAACGGGACTTGGGACGCCACCATACTCACCGGCGGCGAGACGGTTCCGTTTCAGCTCGAAGTCAGCGAATCTCCGGCGCGCGTCTGCTTCTTCGAAGATACCCAGCCGGTGTGCTCTACCGCGGCCCGCATCGAAGCAGGCACAATGATCGCGCAGTGGGACTATCTCAACCGCGAGCTGCGCCTGGAGACCGCCGGCGACGGCTTGCAGGGCGTTTACCGAGGCTTGCGGACCACACGCAGCCTGGCGGTTCAGGCCAAGCCGCACCAGATGGCGGCGGACTCGCCGCAGCCGGCGGCGGATCTGGCGGGCGATTGGGAAATCCATTCCGCCGGGCGGCCCGTGCTGGCCTGGCAGCTTCTGTTGCGCCAGACCGGCCACGATCTGAAGGGCACCATTCTGCGCGTGGACGGCGATGACGGCACGCTGGTGGGCAGGGTGGAAGGAAAGCATTTCCTGATCAGCCATTTTTCCGGCGACCGGCCGGTGATGCTGGAAGGCACGCTGGCCGCAGACGGCAGCCTGGACTTGCAGTTCGAAGGCAGCCGTCTATTTGCTCTGCGCCCGGCCGCGGCGCGCGCCCGCAACCTCACGCCGCCGGCCGACCCGGCAACGTTCGCTCGAGCCAAAGATCCCGCGGCACCCTTCCACTTCCGGCTGCCCGATCTCGGCGGCCGCATTTACACGGAAGCCGATTTTCGCGGCAAACCGCTGGTGATCAGCATCACCGGAAGCTGGTGCCCGAATTGCCGCGACGAAGCGCCGTTTCTGGCGGAACTTTACCAGCGCTATCACGCCGCCGGCCTGGAGATGGCGGCTTTTTGTTTCGAGCCCGCCGATGATACCGATCACGCGCAGTTGCGCGCCTTCCTGCGCCGCTTTGCGATTGAATACCCGGCGCTGCTGGCGGGCGAGCCTTCCAGCCTCAAGGCTGTGGTTTCGCAAATCGACAACCTCGGCGCGTTTCCCACCACCATCTACATCGGCAAAGACGGCCGCGTGCGCGCGGTCCACACCGGCTTCCCCAGCGCGGGCAGCGGCGCGGAGTTGACGCGCGTCAAACAGGAAATCCGCCAACTGGTGGAACGGATGATCGCCGAGCCGCCCGCCGCCTAGGGGCTTCCTTGTCTCCACCCGTCGGCACTGTGCGGCAGGGGCGGGCCGCAAGACCACAGCAGCCTTGATCTCCATCGGCGGGTGTCCGCGAGCGGGCGGCACCGTGGCAAATCATTGAAAACAGGGCAACTCAAAAATGGTTTAGGACATGATGGCACGGTCCCCGGCGGACGCGGCCCGGTTTTCGCGCAACCCGCGCACTGTTAACGTTTGGATACACTGGCGTCCGCCTGCGAAAATCTGCAAAAAACAATTTGCAACTGGAATGTTTTTTGTTATTCTGGAATCGCTCTGGTCGCCACGATTACCGCGCGAGGAATATGGAGACGGTTGCACAAGGTATACTGACTCGCGACGAAATGGAAAGCAGGCGCTTGTCGGCAGCACAGGACCTGCAGAGGGGACTCACCCAGTCCCAGGTTGCGCGCAAATTCGGCGTCAGCCGCACGACGGCTTCCCGCTGGCATCGCGCATTGAATGGAAGAGGGATGGACGGGCTTCGCAAACGGCGCGCGCCCGGCCGTCCCAGCCGCCTCAACGCCGAACAGTTGCAGTTGGCGGCCGAGATCTACCGCTCCGGCCCGCGAACCGCCGGTTTCCAGGCGGACCGCTGGACCACGGTGCGCTTTGCCGGCGCCATACGGGCGCGCTTCGGAGTTCAATACGACCCGGACCACGTGGGCCGCATCATCCACCGCCTGGGATTGCGCGAGCGCGTGCGCAACCATCGCCGGCTGGAGGGCGTTCTCTACGGCTCCCTCCCCACAGTGGCTCCGATTCCGAGCCACGCGGAAGCGCCTCCGGCTTCCTAGCGAGAGTCCGGTGCCGGGCGCGAGGTCGAGCCGGGTCGGCGTTTCCGTTTGGGAAGCGAAATTCAGGAACGCGAGATCTTTCGGGCCTTGCGAAAGGACGCGACTCCGTACCACGCCATAATGGCGGTGCATACCCCGGCTATAGCCGAGCGCATGATGTCGTGCGACCAGGCGTAGCGTGCCGTCCGGATGGCGAAAATCGCCCCGAACGAAAGGAAAAGAAAGCCAATAACCTCGTTCCACAGGGCGTGAATGGGCTTCACGATAGCCGGCACGACATGCCGCAGAAACGCTCCCCCCTGTTGCCACGCCGACTGCTTCCGCACCTTTTTATCGTAACAAAGCCGCGCGCAGCCCCTGCGCACTGTCATGTCCGGCTGATAAACTGCCGATAGGAGAAGCGGTTTAAGCTTGTGAACGGGTCTGCCGTCTTCTACAATCGGATTGGGGTGGATGCGAGGCCTGTTGGCGGGAACGCCGGTCGTTTCCGGCGCGTCCGCTAACTTTAGGAGTACGCTGTGGATGAACCATTGAAGCGCCTCATGCAGGAACTGGGAAATGCCATCAACGATTCCCTTTCCGAATCCGACCGGATCGCGGAGGCGATCGGCGAAATCAAGCGCGCCGGATACGACGTGTTTCTGGTTCTGGAAGCAACCATCGGTTTCAACCGGCGGGACGAATCGAGCGATGAAGAAGGCGACCTGGAGGTGAGCGATGAGGAGGAACCCAAGCGCACCTTCGAGGCCACCGGCAAGATCAAGCTCACCAGCCAGGATCATCGTTTCCTGCGTGCGCTGAAAATCGCGGTGGACGAAGAAAACCGCTAATCTCCCGCCAGCCCTAGTAGTTCCCGGTAGACCTCCCAGGTTTCGCGGACGGCCTTTTCCCAGGTAAAATCTTGCACCCGCGCCTTGCCGCGACGCGCCAGCTCCAGCCGTAACTCCGCGTCGCCGGTGAGTTGCCGCAAGGCGGACGCCAGCGCAGCGGCGTCCTCCGGATCCGCCAGCAGCGCGGCATCGCCGGCCACTTCCGGCAGCGCGGAGCGGTTCGACGTCAGAATCGGCGTGCCCGCGGCCATCGCCTCCAGCAGCGGCATGCCGAAGCCTTCATCGAGCGATGGGAACGCGAACACGGTGGCGCGCGCGTACCAGCCGGCCAGCTCCGCCGGCGTGACGTAACCCGGCAATTCGATGCGGGCCCGCGCCGGGCTACGCGCGATGCGCTCGAGAATCTCCGCCGCGCCGAAGCCAGCGGCCCCCGCCAGCACCAGCCTCCAGCTCTCGTCGAGCGCCTCGAACGCCTCCACCAGGCGAACGATATTCTTGCGCGCCTGCAATGCCCCGACGTGCAGGATCACCGGCTCGCGCGGAACGTTCGGGAATTCGAGGCGGCGCGCTCCGTGATGTACCACGCGCACGCGCGCCTCCGGCACCCCCAGCAGCGATACAACCTGGCTCTTGGTGAATTCGGAAACGGTGATGACGGCGTCGGCGCGGCGCGCCGCGTCCCGCGCCTGGGCGGTGAAGCGGGCGCGAAATTCCGGCGTCGAGTAATCGCCGGTCATCACGAACAGGTCGTGAAAGGTGACCACTTTGGCGCGCAGGCGCATCGCCGGCAGCCGCTGGTTCAGGCCATGATAAAGCGCCGCCCCGCGCGGCCCCAATGGCCCGGCCAGCAAGCGCCGCCGCGCGTTCGGCCGCGCCGCCAAACCGGCCGCGCGAAAAAAACGGTGTGGCCGCAGCCAGTATTCGAAGCGCGTTTCGGGCCGCAGCGCGGCCAGCCCGGCCAGAATCTCGCGCGAATATAGCCCGACCCCGCTAAGTTCCTCCCCAACGGCATAGGTGGCGTCGAGCGCGATTCTCAATCCAGTCCGTATTCTTTCATCTTTCGATACAGAGTGGTGCGGCCCATGCCGAGCAGCCGCGCGGTCTTGCCGCGCTCGCCGTTGGCGGCAGCCAGGGCGCGTTCGATGGCATTCTTTTCGCTTTCGGTGATGGTGAAGACGGGCGACTTCGGCCGCACCACGAATTCGCAGACTGGCGGGTCTTCCACTGCGACCGCGGCCGCAAGCCGCTCCAGCGCCGTTGGCCCGTGGTGGTTCACCAGCGCCGACGGCAGCGCGGCTTCGGGATGGTGTTCGGAGTGCATCGCCGCCATGCGCTCGATGGCGTTTTTCAGCTCGCGCACGTTGCCGGGCCAGTCATAAGCCTCCAGCCGGGCGAGCGTTTCCGGGCCGGGGTCGAACCAGGGCAGGCCGGCGGCGCTGGCGCGTTCGAGGAAGTGGTCGACCAGCAGCGGAATATCGGCCTTGCGGTCGCGCAGCGGCGGCAGGCGCACGGCGAACACGTTGAGGCGGAAGTAGAGATCCTCGCGGAAGCGGCCTTTGGCGATCTCCGCCTTCAAATCGCGATGCGTGGCGGCGATGATACGCAGGTCGATGGAGCGCCACTGCAGGGCACCAACCGCTCGGAGTTGGCGCTCCTGGATCAGGCGCAGCAGTTTAACCTGCATCTCGAGCGGCAGGTCGCCGATCTCATCGAAAAACGCGGTGCCGCCATCGGCCAGCTCCACCAGCCCTTTCTTGTTCTCGAGCGCGCCGCTGAAAGATCCCTTGACGTGGCCGAACAGCTCGCTCTCCATCAGCGTGCCCACCAGCGAGCCGCAGTCGATGGGCACGAACTGGCCGCGCGGGTTCGCGTCGTGGATGGCGCGCGCCACCACCTCCTTGCCCGTGCCGCTCTCGCCCAGCAGCAGCACCGGCAGCCGGTTGCGCGACGCCTTCTCGATCAGGCGGCGCAGATTGTCGATTACGGGCGTTTGGCCCACCAGCCCATGGGCTGCGCCCGCCACGGCCCGCTTCATGAAGTCACTTCCCGCTCCGCGATGAATGGGAGGCTCCCGAGGAGCCCTATTCAGAATCTAGTCGCACCACGAAGCCGTTATTCTCACCGGTTTCGGCCTGAATGCGGGCGGCGAGGGAGGCGGCGGCGTCCGTGGTCGGTTCCGCGCCCACCAACACCCGCCACAGGTCCGGATTGCCTTGCCGCAATACCACGCGGGCCGCGCCGTAGCGGGTGGCCATGGCGGCGCTCAGTCGCTCCGCATTGTCGCGGTTACGGAAAGCCCCCACCTGCACCGCGAAAACGGCCGCCTCGATGGTATCCGGCAGGCGGATCACCTCCAGCCGCACCGGGCCCACACCGGCACGCAGCAGGTCGATGGCGCGAGCGGCGGCGTGCGACAGGTCGATCACCCGCCCATCCACGAATGGCCCGCGGTCGATGATGCGCACGTCCACCGACTTGGAGTTGGCTACGTTCACCACCCGCACCCAGGTATTGAACGGCAGCGTGCGGTGCGCGGCGACCATGGTTTCCATGTCGTAGATTTCGCCGTCGGCGGCGGCGCGCCCGTGGTACGGATGCCCGTACCAACTGGCGAGGCCCGTCTCGGTATCCCCGATCTGGGGCGCCGGAACAGGCGCGGCTGGCGGAGCCGGCCCGCGCACGTGCTTCTTGTGGTGGGCGCACCCGGCAAACAGGAGGGCGCCCAGCACCAGGGCGCAGAGCCTCCTCGCCAATCTGCGCGGCGCCCGGCCACGGCAGATCGCGCTCGACTTACGCCTGCTGCTCGGCACTTGCGGAACCGTTGCCATTGTCTTCGAGAGCCACCACCGCTGGGGCGCGACGTGCGAGACCGGCGAGGAACCTCCGCGACTCCACACCAGCGTATCCCAATGACGACTGGCCGTGGTGAAGGGCGGCTGCCTGAGGTTTGCCGCCACGAGGTCTCGGCCCAACGACGTTGTACGTATCCCGGATTCCGAAGTCAACTTCGGCGAAGTTGCACTTCCACAACGGAGAACCAAGAAAAAACAGGCCTTGTATCAGGGCACGGCTTCAGCCTAATACTCTTCACTTAACAACATTTGTGTGCTATTATGTTCTGGGAAGGAGCACTGTTTCCAAAACATGGCTGGCCGCCCCGCGTCC
>JBAVEN010000092.1:0-32603 GCA_049587755.1 Bryobacteraceae bacterium
GGCTCTCCCCGGGGTAGCCCGGAGAGTTGCCGACTAGCCCCGAGGTCCCTGCGTGGGGCCATTTGGCGCCAGTCTCTCAGACTCTCCGATAAGGCCGCTCGTTCGGTTAACTGGCGGTATCCAGGCAGGCAGGAGGTGACACGACGTCACGTGCTGGGTGAGACGACGGCGTTGCTACTGGGTTGGTAGCCTTTCCTTCCCTTCCGCTGGCATGGCGACTTTGGCCGGGGGCGCGGGCACCCAAATGCGAAAACTGAGGAACAGTACCTGTTGTGAATCCGGAGTGAACCCCGAATAGGTGATGTTCTCGGACGGAATTCGAAATAAAACGGCGAACGGCTGCACCGTGAGAACCGTGAGTCCCGAATCGTCCTGGGCGAGGACGTAGCGGCCATCCAGGCTGAAGTGAAGCTGGCGAACTCGACGGCCGGGCAAAGATACCCGCTGCTTCAACTGGGCGTCCTGTCGCTGGCCGCACCAACGGAATCTGTCGCGAGCCTGGCGCCAGCCGACCGGCTTCGGCGCACCCCGAGGGGCCGCGGTATGTAATCAGTCGCCTTCTGGCGTCGCAATTCTCAGGAAGCCGTGATACACGCCGTTCCCATCGATGAACCAGCCCGTAACTGTCCCCTCGGAGTTGGCAGCGTACCCTGCCAGGGGCCTGAACCCGCTCCGTGCACGTCGAAAGTGACGTATTCGCCGCGGGCCGTGCGCAAAAAGCCGTGGAACACGCGAGCATTAATTACCAATATCGGCAACTGTTTTCCGCCAACGGTCCGCGTGTGCGGCGCGGAAGGCGACAGCCCCGGCCCGAGTCCGGCTTGTCGGCCACATCGGCGGGTAGGCGTTATGCGTCAAGGTGAACGCCGGTGCAGGGCCGCTGATCGCTGACGCCGTCTACATCACGTCCGGCGAGCGCTACACTTGCCAAGAGGTATGATTCCCATGGAATCGACACCCCCCCTACGCCACATTTCGGATACCGCCCTGTGGGTCGCGGTGTATCGCGCGCAGGAGAGCGAGCGCGCCGACGCCGTCTTCCGCGACCCGTATGCCAGCAAGTTGGCCGGAGAACGCGGGACGCAGATTGCCGCTGCCATGCCATTTGTTCGGCGGCATTCCTGGGGGTATACCGCCCGAACTTGGCTGGTCGATCAAGTCATTGAGCGGTCAGTGCTGGAGGGTACGGATATGATCATCAATCTGGCGGCCGGCCTCGATTCAAGGCCGTACCGGATGCAACTTCCCGCTTCCCTTCGGTGGATTGAGGTCGACCTGCCGGACATGCTGAGCTATAAGCAGGAGATTCTCGCCGCTGAACATCCGGTGTGCGCGCTTGATCGGGTGCCGCTCGATTTGAGGGATACAGCAGCGCGCCGTGCGTTGTTTCGGCGGCTTGGGGCCGAAGCGAGAGCGGTGCTGGTGGTGACCGAAGGGCTGATCATTTATTTTGATACTGACGATGCGGCTGAACTGGCGCGCGATTTGGCAGCCGTTACGACTTTCCGTCGCTGGGTCACCGATCTCACGTCGCCGGCGCTTCTCCGGATGCTCCAGAAAAACATTGGCGGCCCGTTGGTCGAGGCCGGGTCGCCACTGAAATTCGCACCTCGCGAAGGGCCGGAGTTCTTTGCGCCATACGGGTGGAAAGCTGTCGAAACGCGCTCCATGTTGCACACCGCTGCCAAGTTGAAGCGCCTGTCGTTGGGAATGCGGCTGCTGTCGCTGCTTCCCGATCCTGGCGGCCGCAAGCCCGACAAGCCTTGGAGCGGTATGTGCGTGTTGGAAAACAGCGGGGCAGCGCGGTCCGCCGAGTAACGCCTGAGTACCTACATTTTCCACCACGACTCCTCGTTCAGCTTGAACAACGCTGCGATCCGCAGCGAACCTCGGCATCCGCCCAACCACGGCTGTTTCTTCTCATTACAGAGCCTTGATTGTAGGCCGTGTGCGCGGGCGAAGGGGCCGCGTTGCCAAGCCGTCGAGTCGTCCAAGCCACGCGAGCGTTATCACCTCATATCGGTAGGCAAGGCATGCTGCCCCGTGTTCAGCGAAGGTTCCCTTATGGGACGGCTCCCACTTTCCGCCAGCCCGTTTGACGACCGAGGCGCTACGGAGCGACGGCGACAGTGCTCTGGGTCGCTGCCAGCACTGCGTCCGTCGTAACGACTTGTCCGAACTCATCGTGCAGCGTCGCCATTACGGCGCGATAGACCTCGTCGGCGCCCAGGTGACTGCCATCGAAGTTCTTGTGCTCCCAGGCGGCGGTTGCATCGGCTACCACGAGGACATCGAATCCCAGGTTTTCTGCCATGCGCGCCGTAGTGTTGACGCAGTATTCCGCCATCATTCCCACGACTACGAGGGTCTTCTGCTGCGCCGCGCGTAATCTCTGTTCCAGGTCTGTACCCTTGAAAGCGCTGCTCACGCACTTGCGGACCACCGGTTCGCCGGGGAGTGGTTGCGCTTCCGGTTTGACCTCGTTCCCGGGCTGGCCTGGCCGAAACGGTGAGTTGGCGCCGGTCGAATCGTGCCGCACGTGGATGATGGGCCGACCGCTCGCGCGCCAAGCTTGCAGCAGGCGCTCGATATTCTTCTCCGCGCCGGGATTGTTCCGCTGACCCAATCGCGGATCGTCCATTCCTTTTTGTACGTCGATGACCAGCAGCACCGCATTCTTTTCGATATCCATAAACACCACGCTACCATCGCGGGACGCTCTCCGTCGTCTGCGCCGATCTAGCGCTTTTTGTTGGCCCGATGTTCCGATGATCCGATCACCCGATATAATCGAAGGTTCTTGTGTCCCATTCGCACGCACAAGCTCCCCATGGTCCGCAGCCGCTTCCCGGCGTGGACGCCATCATTGCCGTAGGTTCCGGTAAGGGCGGCGTCGGCAATTGGACACTGGTGGGAGCTGTGTGGCCGCGAAGGCCTATTCCGCGGGCAGCGCGCGATCCGACCGGGGCATCCCAGAACGGGACTTCGGGACACCCTGTCAGTCTAATCCGAGCTTTGTACGAGTCGCACGTCATACGGCCGAAGCAGTCGGCCGGATGCTCCAATCAACGAGACGGCGACTACACGGCCGGGTGCATCGCAAGGCCCTGGCGTCCTCCGTCAGACACAGTTCGCCTTGCTGTATGCTGATGCTGCGGTGCTTATTATGAAGCGTTTGATTTTCGCCGTATGCGTTGTGTTTGCCTCGGGCGCTCTGAGCGCGCAGACATCTCTATGGCAGCCCTTGCCCGGATACAGCCAGGTGCCGATATGGCCCGGCGCAGCGCCTCATGCGCAACCGGTTAAAGGCCCGGAGGGAGTCGGTTCAGTATGATTTTTCCTGGGGGGACGGCAGCAGTTCCAACTGGCTCACGGTGGGCACGACCAGCGCCTCGCACAGTTGGTCCTCATCGGGTATTTACAGCGTGACGGCGCAGGCGCGCTGTTCGGTCACCACCTCCGTGGTTTCGCCTGTTTCCAGCGCGCTCAGCGTGGCGATTGGAAGTGTTACTCAGCCCAGCACACCGAACGGCCCGACGTCGGGTGCTCCCAATAGCAGCTACACCTACACAACGGGCGGGTCCACTTGCAGCCTGGGCGATTCGGTTCAGTATGATTTTTCCTGGGGGGACGGCAGCAGTTCCAGCTGGCTCACGGTGGGCACGACCAGCGCCTCACACAGTTGGTCCTCATCGGGTGTTTACAGCGTGACGGCGCAGGCGCGCTGTTCGGTCACCACCTCCGTGGTTTCGCCTGTGTCTAACGGGTTCAGCGTAGCGATTGGAAGTGTTACTCAGCCCAGCACGCCGAACGGCCCGACGTCGGGTGCTCTCAATACCAGCTACACTTACACGACTGGCGGCTCCACTTGCAGCGTGCCGGGTGAATCGGTTGCGTATGATTTCTTCTGGGGGGACGGCAGCAGTTCCAACTGGCTCACGGTGGGCACGACGAGCGCCTCACAAGACTCCGGATCGGTCTGTGGCTCATACTCTTCCTCATCTCCTCGAAACTCTGGTGGCCGCTTGTCCACTGGCGGCGGCTCGCCTTCGGGCGCGGCCTATTCGCCAAGCGAAAACCGCGCGCCGTCGCCCGGCATGAGCAGCCCAACAGCGCAGCGGCATCGCAGCCGTAGCGGAGAAACTCAGGACAATTCGTTCACTAGATGGCCCGCCATGTCGGACGGGCCATCCGGCGAAAGGACTGTCAGGCCGCCTTCTTCATCGGCTTCTTATCCGGCGAACGCAGCGGCTTCGGCAGCCAGCCGGTGTCCTTGACCGCGCGGCGGGTGATATGCAAAGCATCATCTACAGTGGCTCCATTCCGAAATCCATCGGAATGACAATGGTGCTATCGGTGTCTAAGGTCGCGCCTTTCGTCTTGAACGAATGCTCGAATAAGTGTCCCTCGATGATATTGCAAATCAAATCCTCAGTCAGTCCCGACTGTTTGGCCGCATGATACAAATCGATGTACGCTTCTTCATGGCGTCCCTTTACTTGATCCTTCAGAAGTGCAGCGAGCTTGGAGAGCTTTCCCTGAAGCTCCGGGCCTTTGTCCCACCCGAGTAATTGCACTCCGGCGCGCCATCCTCCAACTGTGAGTTGATAGTAGCCGGGACACAACCACTTCACCAAGCCGCGGTCTAGGAGTTCCTTCCATGTTGTATTCTTGACGTGCTTGTAGCGGTCACTCTCCACGTTGATATCCACCCGCCAGACAGCCTGTTCGCCTACATCCTCTACCATCCGCTTGAGGGTGTCTTTCAGATCCTCCATTCGGTCATCTCGTGAAATGGTCATGAGCGGACTGTAGCGCATTTCGGCCGGCGATGCTTTAGCAATTATTATAGATCGGAGTTTGGGCGGTTTAGAGTGCCGGCCAGGTGAGTGTCCATGCGTAAGCTACGGGAGGTCATGCTCCTCCGATTCTAACTACATTTGGGCTACCAGCAGATGGGGCGAAGAGACGGTGGGCTGGTTGCGTAAGGGCGTTGGTGAGTTCATCCGTCAAGCCGGTTTGCAGTTGATGGATCTGATGATGCAAGAGGAAGTCCGGGAATTGGATGGCGAGCGTAGCCATGGCAGGCGCTCTCCGGCCTCGCCGCAGAAGGTTACGTAATGGCCAAATTGCTTAATCGCTCCGCCGGATTCCCGGCCTCGCAGGAGGTGCCGTTTGGTGGCGGAAAGTTCCAAACTCCAGGTCGGATGATGGTCGGTTTCTCAAGGCCCGATGCGGTCGTTTTCAGCGGTGCCTTTTGGTACACCCGCCATAATTGGATAGGCGGACGCTCCAGGGCTTCGCCAGAGTGAAATCTGGAATGAGCCTTCCCCGGAAAAGTGTATTACCATGCCGCCCTTCCGTCGTTCGGGCCGCATGGTTTTTTCGCAACGGTCCCTCCCGCCAGCAATAGCAAAGTGTGTCCCGGCAAAATGCTTTGGCTGTAGTACAATGCTGTGCCGACGACGGCCAGCCGCTACACAATCAGCCATGACGCAATATCGGGAACAGTTGAACATCGGAACCGGCCCGGCACGATAATGTTAGGCGACTTTACAGAAGGTAACAATCAACACACCCCCAAAAGTAGCGGAAACACTGTATGCCACCAAAGCGGCGCAATACCAATACCAATGGAGAATCGTCAAAAGCACGACAAACAAAGCCACGCAAAGATGTTCCTCATTTACCAGTCTCCTTGGCTTTATCTATTGAGCTTGTACCGAACTGTTCTTGATGATACCGATGGGCCATTGCCAAGTATGTGTTAGGTTTGATTTCTTCAGGAAACTCAGGCCATAAATGGAAAGCAACGCTAAGATTCGGTCGTGCAAGGCGCTCTGAAAATGAGATTGTCCCCTCACCATAAAATCCAGTGTTGCTGTCATTCTTAATGTTCCCACGATTGCTTCTCTCGTGCTTCGGCTATCCGCCATAACGTTTGCGGCGCTCTCTGGAACCTGGTCTTTGATTCGAGCCATCTGTGTTTTGAGCGGTTCAGTCGAGCTTTCCATCAGCGCCATGATATCTCCGCCTTTGAGATAGTTGGCAACTTGAGCGGCGAGTGTCGCCGCAAGCTCTTTGTCCATCGTCATCAAATACTGTGATCTTAACCTCGTAAAGAGGGAAACCTGTATGAGCCGCAAGCCCGCCTCGAATGACCGGATCAACCTTCTTTCAATCGTCTTCTTGAACGGCCACCACATAACAGATACTCTCTTACCTGGATTGCCAGAAGGACACTCATAAAGCGGCCGCGACAACTTCAGATCGTATGACTTCATCATTTGATTCCCTACAAGAGTGAACACGACTACCCCAATGGCAATTGCGCCTTCGACGTACTGGCCCAGTACAATAAACGTCAGACCCGCCACGAATGCCGTTCCCATGCCAAACGTGCCGATAAACGGCGTCGTGAAACAGAGCAGAGCCAGCAACCATTCACGACGAACCACAGCGTCTATGCCCAAGCCAAGGTAGGTTAAGAATCTCAAAAGCATGGCACCCTTTTAATCAACATATAGTGAGTGTTCATGGGGTGAAGGCCCATTCTTCGCTTGAGTTTTGGGACATGGAGCGGCGGACGCCCCGACATCTCATTCCGAACGATTGAAATCGTCTACAATTTTCTTGAAGTGTTCGTAATGCCCGTTCCGTATTGCCTCTGCGACATACTCCAGAAATCCGAACTGAACCTGGGCTTCGAGTTCCCGACCTTGGTCGGCAAATTCCAGTCCCTTACGATTCAGGCGAACAGCCTTCTTGATACCGTCTCGTTCGTCAGGCGATTTAACCTGAAGATTTTCCAACATCCGCTTCTGCGTATCAAACTCCAACTTCCAGTTGCCCATTCGTTCATTATAGGACTCCGAAGCGCCTGAGAGCTTTCTGTGCGTGCTGGCGGCGTATTCTGGCAGCGGTTTCGCCATCGTGATCGAATTCGCCGACTCGAAAGATGGACAGTGAAACCCAGAACTGGGTTCCCATTCGTTGGCGTTTTACAAACCTGAGCGGCAGGTTGAGGGATCGGGAGAAATTGTCCACTAGAGATTCTGAAAAAGGGTCCTTCCCGCCATTACCGGCAAAAGAAATCCCAGCAAAACTTCCGATTGGACTCCCCGGCAAAGTTCACCGGCTTATTCCTTCCGCCCAAACAGCCGCTCGAACCCTAAATACGCCACAAGCGGGATGAGCCGGAAGTCGATCAACCCGGCACGCATCAGCGGCAGTTCGGACAATTGCCGTCGAGCTTCATCGGCTCTTTCGCATTCCAGCACCTCATGGTTTCATCTTACGGCAGGGTGGCTTCGGTCGTTTCAGCGATTCGAGGTTCCGCTGCGAAGATGGACTCCCAAACAACAGCAGAAAGGGCGCTCCCTGATTCCTTTTTCGATGGATGGCGTCAGCAACACGACGTATTCTATTTGCGTTCGTGCGATATCGATTGCCTGGGCGACCTCCACAACATCAACGTCAGAATCTCCCCTTACGAAAAGTAGCCGCTCGGCTCGTGTTCTATAGACTTCCCTCAGTCGGTCTTCCAGCCTGCCATGCTCCCAGACCTCGCTGTTGAGATTAACAGCAGCGCCCCGATGCACCGTCATGACAATGGTCCTTCCATCTGCACAATATCTCGGAAGTTCAGCGAAATAGACTGGAAGCCCCTTGGAAACCCCGCAATCAAGACTGACCATCAACGCTGGCAGAAGGGCTTTCGTCCGCTCCGAAAATCGGTCCACAGTCAGCGCCTTCAAACTAGGCTCAGTGGTGGGTTCGACGTCGTGGTTCGACACTCCTGATTAGCTCCGAGTGAATCTGAAAGCGCATTTATGCAGGATTTGCGGGTCCTCTTTTGTGCCATGATGAAGTCAAGGAGTTGCAATAGAACCGAACACTCACATGCCAACAAGACTAAGACCTGAAATCATCACTGCCGCAATCGAAGGCTTCGAGTCCCAGAAGAAGAGCATAAACGCTCAGATCGCAGAGCTTCGTCAGATGCTCGATGGACATCGCCCGGATGTCGCCACGGAACTACCCACCAGGAAGCGCAAGAAATTCAGTGCTGCTTCACGGCGAAAGATGGCTTTGGCTCAAAAAGCAAGATGGGCCAAAATCAAAGGCAAATCTGAGCCGTCAGCGCCAGCTACGGCGAAACCCGCAAAGAAGAAACGGAAACTCTCTGCGGCTGGTAAGAAAGCTATTCAAGAAGCTTTGAGAAAACGGTGGGCGGCGAAGCGGGCGGAAGCTGCGAAGGGCCAACCTTCCAGCGCCAAGAAAACCCAGCGGAAGTAGGCCAGTGTCAAAGAGGGCAGCAAAGAGACAGCAAGCGGCCAAACGGACGGCAAAGGCTTTCGAACAGGCCAGGACCCAAACAAACGTCAGTAGGGTCAGATGTCTGCGACTGCAATGAAGCGCAAGCCGCCAATAAGCACAATAAGGCTCGTGTTACACGAGTCTGGATATAGGTGTGCGAACCCCACCTGCCGCACAATCCTCACTCTGGACGTCCATCACATTGAGTATGTCTCGGAGGGCGGAACAAATGATGCAACGAACCTCCTTCCTCTTTGCCCAAATTGTCACGCTCTCCATCATAAGGGTGCGATTCCGAAGGATTCTGTCCGGGCCTGGAAGATGATGCTCATCACGCTGAACGAGGGCTTCGATCACGGTGCCGTCAATACGCTGTTGGCGTTACACAAGCTGGACGATATTAAAGTTTCTGGAGATGGAGTTTTACAATGCGCTTCTCTCATCGCTTCGGGTTTTGTTGAGGTGGAGAAACGGCACAACCTATCGGGAGGTGGATTTTTTCCCGGTCCGGTGTCGGACTACATAGTCACGCTATCGGATAAGGGGAGGCTCATCGTTGAGGCATGGAAAAGAGGGGATCAGGAGGCCGCTGTAAATGCGGGGATAAGCCTCAAGCCATCTGCTTAATTCCTAGCTGTGCTGGAACCGTCGTCCGAATCTGTGACGTGGCTGGTTGTGTTCGTTTCGCTGATGGCAGCAGTTTTTCGAAAGAATGCGAGGAAGGCCGGGATGCTGCCGAGCGCAGCCAAACTGGGTTTGTATCCTCAAACCTACGCTTGGGGCGGCGAACGATCTGAGCAGGAGTTCCTTCCATGTTGTATTCTGGACGTGCTTGTAGCGGTCACTCTCCACGTTGATATCCACCCGCCAGACGGCCTGTTCGCCTACATCCTCTACCATCCGCTTGAGGGTGTCTTTCAGATCCTCCATTCGGTCATCTCGTGAAATGGTCATGAGCGGACTGTAGCGCATTTCGGCCTGCGATGCTTTAGCAAGTATTATAGATCGGAGTTTGGGCAGTTTAGAGTGCCGGCCAGGTGAGTGTCCATGCGTAAGCTACGGGAGGTCATGCTCCTCCGATTCGAACTACATTTGGGCTACCAGCAGATGGGGCGAAGCTGCGCGATCTGGGTGAGCACGGTGTGCAAGTACTTGCGGCGAGCCGAAGCGGCGGGGGTAATCTGGCCGTTGCCGGAAGGCTGGGGTGAAGCGCGTCTGGAAGCGGCGCTGTTTCCCCGCTTGGCCACAACCGGCAGAGAGCAGCCGGCGGCTCGCTCCCTGCCAGACGTCGCCGCGATCCATGAGCGGCTGCGACAGCACCGCCATACGCTTCAGTGAGCAACTTGAAAAGGCCGTACTCGCGACATAGCACTGACACGATACCATTGTATGCCCCGCGCACGTCAAGATCGTCGTTCGCATAATCCGCGGCGTCGCCAAGCGCGTCGCGCCATATGTGGACGATCTGCACCCTCAGCGCTTTCGGCAATGCGTCGTACGAATACACGTCCGGCACCTCGCCCCGCAGCCGCTTCTGGCGCTTAGGATAAATATCAACCACATCCACCTTCTTCTTTGCTCGTCCCTGACCGGATCAAATAGGGTCGCCGGGTATCCCCTTCCAGAGAGCCCGAATCAACGCGAAAGGGTTGCGCGGAGGCTGGAACCCCATTTTCCCTCCGTATTCTTCCGGCTTATACGAAGCCAGATTCCGCGATATTACGTGCCAATACGTTTTCCGCCACCGTACGGCGAGCGGATGTGGCCAACCGAGTAATCGTCTTGAGAGCCGACCCTGCTTGACCGAAAAAGGAAGGACCTCGTTGTTCAGTTTTTGCAGCCACGCCATCTGTTCTGCCTCTGGCAACGTGCGCGCACGGGCAAGCCCCTCATACAACAAAGAAAATGTCTTAGCCTCGCGAATTTCACGGAACAGGATTGGCTGTTTGAGAGCCTCCTGGTAAACTTCGGTTCTGAACATCTGCTCGAATGCAAACCGTGGGTAGTTTGCTGGGTCTTGTATGCCAGACACGTAAGTGAGAAAAGGTTCAGCAGTCAGATTCGCTGCCATCTCAGCGTACAGTGCCCTGCGCAGCCTCTTTCGTTCGGCTCGGTTGCTCAGCCACTTTTTTGCCGGCTCAGTGAACAGCCCGCCAAAGTAGGTAACGATCGAGATCAAAACCGTCGGCCCGAACTTGTAGAACACCTGGCTGTCCATTCGAGAGTGATGATACCACCGCATCGGATAATCCAACCCATTCACCCCTAGTTCGCGTCACGCAAACCTTTGGGAGCAGCTCCATTTAAGCCATTGAAAACAAAGGTAGTATGCCGTTTATTGTCAGTGGTTTTTGCATGCTCGCATTGTAGCCTGGATGCGACGACACACGACATGGAACCAATTGCACCGAGGTGGGCTTCGGATGTGCTCCTGGAGAAGCTGTACAACTGCCTACACCAAAGTTGGCAACTGACTGGTGCGGTAACGCAGCACACTAACACTTCCTCCCTGCTCCGCAACATACCCCTACCCACGAACTCCCACTCCCGCCGTTAACTCCTTGCCACTCTGGAGCTTGCGGGAAATGGCCAATATTACGACCCGCAACCCTGGAGAGAGCCCCGTTCCCAAGTTGTCAAATAGCCCGAGGTCCCGAGTGGGGCCGTTTGGCGCGCGTCTCTCAGAGTCTCCGATAAGCCTGCGCGTTTGGTTAACTGCGGGCCAAGGGGCCGCCCTCGACTGGCCGGCCGCATCCGCAAATAACATTTTATCCTTGAAGCATGGTAGCCTCAGTGTGAATTTTGGGAGGCTACAATGCACACTCTGGCGTTATTCAATCACAAGGGCGGTGTCGGCAAAACCACGTTAGCCGTCAACGTGACCGACGCTCTGGTTGACCTTGGACTGCGCGTGCTCATGGTCGATGCCGACCCACAATGTAACCTGACCGCATTCTTTCTTTCGGAAAAGGACCTCGATGATCTCCTGGGGACTTCGGACGAGGTAGGAGGCGGCACCATTTGGTCGTCGATCAAGCCGGTAGTTGATGGGAAAGGCCCGCTCAAAGACATCGAGGTTGTGGGAATCCGAGAGGGGATGCTCCTTTGCCCCGGCGACGTGTTGCTCGCCGATTATGAGGAAGAACTGCCCAACGCTTGGACCGGCTCCTTTGCGCGCAAGGTACGCGACTATGACGTGATGTGTGCCCTTTCGCGTGCGGTGCGTCGTCTAGGGAAAAAGCACAAGGTTGACATCATCATCTATGATGTTGGACCGAACGTCGGTCCGTTGAATCGCACCATCTTATTGGATGCGGATTATTTTGCCACGCCAGTCGCCGCCGATCTATTTTCGCTGCGAGCCCTTTCAACGGTAGGCCGTTCCCTCGCACGCTGGATCCGTGATTGGAAGACGGTGCGTGAAATCGCTTCCGATGCAGACCGTAATGAGCTATTACATGGTAAGCCCGTATACCTCGGCTACATCACTTCAGCCTACAAGGTTTCGTCTGGACGGATTGCTACGCGTCCGCATGAATTTTGGGAAAAGCAGATCGCACCGCGTGTCCGAACGCGTATTGTCGAGGACCTCCGTCAGGTAGATCCGACCCTGGTGCCACATGGTAGCAATAAAATTGGCGCCATCAAGAATTTCCAAAGTCTTGCACCTCAAGCCCAGGAGTACGGAGTGGCCATTGGGAAGCTGAAAGGCCGCATTAATCCGGGGTATTACGCGCAGGTTGAAGAAGCTGCCGACGAGTTCGCCGATCTCGCGCGCGAAATCTTAAAGCGGGTTGGCTTGCAAGTACCTTAATTCCTTTTCGTCGCCCTGTTCAAAAACTCACCTTTCTTGGGGCACTGGAGGGCTATATAATAGCTTGGACGCTTTACGGAAGCCCAGGCTCGCCGCCCTCATGGGGACACTGTCTAAGATGAGCGTCACAGCTATTCGCCCTGTACATTCCATGCGTTGGACAGCGCAGAATCCACACCCTCGCGAATGGATGGTTAGGGCTTCGCTGGTTTGTTTCTTGAACTAAAATTTGATTGTTCGGGTTAGCATGACCGACCTGCCCTGCCTTACTGGTCCCCCACGACGGTCCCATCGGGTCCGGCGTGAGACTTCACCCGGAAGTAGAAAATCGAGGCGTCGGCCGCATCGCACTGACGGCCAAGGAGCACATCCACTGACAAGTTCAGCCTCGGAACGGTCGGGCTGACAATTCCCCAATGCGAAATTGTCAGAACGGACCTGCTGTATCATTCGCCCTGAAGGAAAAATTCGCAGATGCCTAGAGACAAGGAACTGCAAGACCAAATTGACGACCAGAAAGATACGATCAGCCGAGCCTGTGACATCTTAGAGGACGCCTACACGCCCGAGGCAAAACTTGGTAGCGGCCCGGCCACTGACAAACCTATGGGGTCGAAAACGGCTTGGCGTCGCCAGACAGTGGCGTCACACCTGGCTATAGTAAATCCTTCTGGCGTCCAAAGGCGGTAGACTCTCTTTATGATTGACCCGGCAGAACGATTCGGTCTCGCTTCGAGGGCCTTGAAATTGTGGGCGAATCTGTACCAGCGAGGTGCGTTCCGCGTCCCTCTGCCGTCTGGCTGTTGGCAGGCAACGGATGATCTGCTCAGAGCTGCAAAGGAGGCTGACCGTTCAGCCAGGGGTGCTGTGGCTGATTCGCTGGACGTATCAAATCGGAGTTTCGACCCACTGGCTGACCCGACTTGCGACTGAATTCCGTAGCCACCGGTGGTTATCCTCAGCGCGAGAAAAAGATCATCGGCGTAGGCGACTCGTGGATTTTGCAGCCGGATGACCACTGGGAAATCACACGCAAACACGCTGGCCGCTCTTCGAGCATGTACTGTGCACCTACTGGAGCCGGTGGGGCGATTTAGCCAGATTCCTCGACGCGCTGGGTTGGCATTCTGATGCGGCCTCGGAACCAGATCATGGTGCACAAATCGTCAAGTATTGGGTGTGTCCGGTCCGGACGGCGCGCTGTGGTTTGCAGAAAGCCTTGCCAGCAATTAGTCCGGACGGGATGGACAGGCGATTTGCGCGTGCCGCCGCTCCAGGCCAGCGATGCCGCAAAATTGGAGACGTCTTTTCGCTCTACTTCGCCATACGTTCCGCAATCAGTCGTTCGACGCGCTGCTTCTTGTCCGGATGCCAGTCGGTGTAAGCATCGACATCTTCAAAGCGCAGGATTCGAAATCCTAAAAAGGCTCGCAGCAGCTCGTTTGGCACACCGGCGTTGTTGTTCTCGTATACGAAGATCCCGCCCGGTCTGAGCGCGCGCTGAAACCGAGCTGCATCTTCGCCATTCACGAGGCGAACGTACGTCATCACGATCAGGTCCCACTTCTCCTGCCCGAGATCGAAGTTTTCCTCGCGCGCCACCAACGCATTTAACCGGAGCTTGAGCTCCTGAGCCGCTGCCTTTGCCTGCCGAATTCCTTCGGCCGAGGGATCGAAGCCCGTGACATCCCAACCCTGTTGCGCCAGAAAGATCGAGTTACGCCCCTGGCCCATCCCAATGTCGAGCGCTTTTCCCGGAGTCCGATCTTTGACAACCAATTTCAGCAACTCGGTCGGTCGATGAGAAAGAATTCCGAAGTTCTGCGAATAAACCTTGTCCCAGAACGGTTCCGTCGATTTCTCAGGTTCTTGCCCGCAAACCACGAACCCGAACAACATTCCCGCCGAAACGGCATGAACGACCCCGCTGGCACAGCGCATACAACAATTATTTCATGTTGCGTGGCGGCAGTGAATCAGAGGCAGTAACCCTGAGGCAGTAACCCTGCGTGACCCAGTAATGCCAGTCGCCAATGGCTTCCTTGGTTGATTCGTCCCCGTCGATGGCGTCCAGTTGGGAGAGAAGGACGGCCCCACCTTCCGCCCTTGAAGAGAGCCCAACCGGTGGGAACTCGATGCGCGTGACGGACGGCAGAAGCCACGGTTCGCGTGCCGGCGACCGGGAGCGCTGCTGCTGGCACGGCGCGGGTGCAAGGTGAATCCCAAGCGCCCGTACTAGATCTACCGAGAGGAGCACCGGGAAGTGCGCCGTCAAGAAGACGGTCTTTTAAGGTAGGACCGGAAGTTCTTTATACACGTGGCTGTGACGCCCCGGAAGACCGAGCTGAATCCAAAACTGCTGATGGAAATCCAGGACTGCCTTCACGGCCCATTTACAACAGCCATAGCCCAAGCACTGTGAGGGCCAGAACGGGTTCCCTAAGCCAGTCAAAGGGTTCGGCGCAAACTGTCCCTTTAGCTGCTTTTCAATCTTGTGAGCTTCATCTCCAGAAGACTGCCATTCTGGCTCGTAGTGCGTGAGTGCATTCCGGAGATTGATGAGGGCCTTAACTTGTTGGCCGGGCGCTCTACCAAGGTCAAGTGTCCCCTTGCCAAGAATCGTTAATGCGAGTTCATACTTCTCAAGGATCTTGAACGCTGCGGTGCGTGGAAATCCTAGCTCCCAGTACCTGCCGATCCAACGCACTGCTTCATCACCCAGGGCATCCGGTCCCCTTGGATCATCGGCGCAGTCACAGAAGAATTCATTAATACTCGCCTCCAAGAACGCAGCACAACCCACGATACACGATGCCACGCATCCGCTATGCTCCAGGGACGCAGCGCTGTTTTTCGAGTCCTCCAGAGATTTGGCGCGTAGCGCGGAGGAGCACGCTCCCGCCACATGAGCCATCGAAAGGTAAACCCTCGCGGAGAGCTTCAGGGTAGCGGAGAACCCAACGCTGACCACGGCACTGAGCCGCACGAGCTTTTCCTCTTCCATCTCAGCCTCTATGGTAAACGACTCCCGTGACAGTCCGGTTCTGAAACTGGACGGGCTTCGTGCGATTTACGGCGTACTTGGAAAATGCACGGCGACGACGCATCATTCCAGGCCATTTGAGCTCTGCTCGAGATACGTTCTCGGCCATGGCACGTGGCACTTTTCGGATTGAAGTGGCTTGAGGTTCTAAGAGCTTAGGACACACTGTAGATGATTCTGTGCCTGTGAGAGCACCAAAGCTCTAAACGCCGCAACCGACTTCCACAAGGCACGCGCAACTCGCGCAGGATGAAGGAGTTGCAAGGGCCTGATTCTCGGGTATTTCGCGAAAAGCCCGCTATCAGGTTCGGGACCAGCGGGTTGACCTAAAGGAAGTCTTTTAGATTCAACAGCAAGTAGAACCAGGTTATTGAGCCCTGTGGGTTCCTTGCATTCAGAATCATCGACAGCGCCCGCCAACATATTCCGAGATGCCCGGAAGCGTTTAAGAATAGGGCGTATTCGCAGCGGGCCTCCAGGTAGACCCTCTGGGTTTGCACCAGGATACCGTGCAGGCCCTGGGCTGCGTGCGAAAGTCCGATGGGTTACACCTTTTGTGACACCAGCAGAATCGCCCTCTTCCTTCGTATGAAGAACCGCGAGTTACTTCGAGACCTCAAAGACAGCGACCTCAGGACAAAGGCTGGCCAAGTCGGATCCCCTTCGCACGTAATCCCTGCGAGATCGAGACTATGTCCGGCCAAGCCTGGATTGCCTCCCCCATCTGCCGGACGAAACACATCAGACGGCTCAACCGGGCTTCAGGAGGATCCGGCTCGCCGAACTCGGCGGGCGCGTGGTTGACGGGATTGAGGGCACAGCGCTCGAGGTTGGATACCCAGTCCCGTAACTCCGCGGCCCAACCGGCTGGCTCACCCTGATAGTAGTGCAGAAGCTGTTTGCACTGTTCAACGCGAGCCAGCGACCACCTTTTGGTGAGTCGTTCGAAGCGCGCCCGGAAATCCGGCACTGCAAGAGTACCCAGTTCTGCGTAATATCGACCAATGGCGCGCATCCTGCATGCAGGGAGCGGATCACTAGCGACAGGACAAGCCTCAAGGAGGAGGCTCAGTACATCCACTAAGCGAGGAGAGCCCGGAAGTGGCCCATATCGTCTTGGGAGCATTGGCGCGTGCAGTATTGCGATTGGAAGGTAGCCGAAACACGCGTCACTAAAGCAGCGCTTGAGTAACATCCCGTAAAACGTATCCTCTCCGCGCCCTGACGGCACGAAAGGAGGTAGCAAGGCGCGGTTATCGAACCCCGTGACTGTGGTCGTTATTAGCGGCCCTTTCAGTGACAATGTCGGAGTGTTCACGCCCAGTACGGCCTGCCGGCTTGCAGATTCTGAGCGTAGACCTGCCCAAGAACTCAAAAACTGAGCCCGGGCCGTCCCTTTGGATAGCATAAGGCCAGCCGCATGCGGCAGGCCAGGGTCGCCAAGCGTACCGGACACAGTCGCGAACACTCTTCCCTCAGCTGCCGCCAGACCCGTACGAAACCGCGACACGGTGAAACACGAAGCTATTTGCCCAGCGCTCCGAAGCTGAAGCGCGAGGTCGGGCAGGGGTCGTCCGAGAAGCGTTTGATGGGTAGCAATAAGATCACACTGACCCCGGGGGACACTGCGCGCGGCCGCACTCAGATTTGCGGCGAAAGCTATTCTTGATACCGTGCCGCAGAATGAAACAACGTCAATCCCCTGCTCACCCCGTCGCAGATCGGCGATATAGCACAGCGAATCGTCGTCACACGACAGCAAAGTCTCGCCAGCGGCGTGCAGCAAAAGCGCATTCCGATTAGCTCCCGGAGACGACGGAACCAACAGCGCGTTCCGGAGCACAAACGTGACCAATGCTGGCGGCGCGCCCTGCTGAATGAGCGCCTGCTCAAATTCTCGCTTCTCCTCCAGGCCGGCGTACAGAAGGGCGGCGTCCATCTGTCGACCGACAGCCCGAAGCATGTCTCGACATGAAGCTCTAGCATCCTCCGACTGAGAATCGTCGATCACAACGATCTCGCATGATCGCCTATATGCCCGAAAGTGTTTTGCATAAGTCAGTAAACATCTCCGAAGTTCACGAGGCCGGTCGCAGGTTGTAATTCCAACGCACGAGATTCTAACACGGCGACACAGATTGGTGCCGTAGGGAGGCGTCCTCTCACGCTCCTTTGTATCCATCATTGCAGACTGTCAACCTGGCAACTGTTCGCCCATCACCGGCCCCGGCGCATCGGCGCCGCGTCGCTCACTGATGTAACTCGAACAAATAATAATAGGTCGGAGTGACTCCATATCGCTGCATCTGTGGCGTCGCGTATTTAGGCTCACACGTTAACAAGCGATAGCCGTGGGATTCAACTAGTTCCTCAAATCGACAGTGTCGGCGATCACGCTCAGTGCTTAGCAGTGCAGGCTGGTGTGATGAGTTGCGATTAGGAACAATAAAGAGATAGCGCACTCGACGACTTTGCAAAAAGCTAAGCCACCATGCAATCGCAGGCAGCGTGCATTCGGAAAACGAGTGTATGTTAACGGCTAGGTCTGCGTCCCAAATATCCGGGTGTTCTATCAACTCCTGAAGTAAGATCACACTTGCCGTATCGGGTCGCACCCCACGATGACGAAGATAATACTCGCAAAGGAAGGTCGACTCAGCGATCGAGTCAGCACATAGCACCTTATGAACGCCCCGATAGGCCTCATAGACCCTATGTGCAAAGCGCCCGTACCCGCTCCCGATGTCGAGAACTGTGGCCGGCGATTGTGGGCGAAGGACATCGTGGCGGCGGAGAAAGGCCAGCTCGTTTACCGAGTCAAGCAAATCGCGCGATAGAAGCGCGTGGTCATCGAAGGCGATAGTGTATGCTCCAAACGCTCCGTCTTCTGCGAGCTGGCTTAAGAAAGCTGCCTCACCTCGAGTGATGAGATAATACGCTGTAAGTAAATACGAAACGGGAGTATTCAGGTCCCTTCGTTGCCACACGTAAGCACAATCGCCACGGAACAGTTGAAAAGGCACTTCATTGGCGAGGAACTTCGAGCACCAAATCGACGGCGCCAGTTCCGGCGGTGCGACGTCAGCATATGCTGTCCTCAGCTCCACGAGGCGCGGGTTCGAGGGCTGAAGGTACAACTCGTCGCAGCTAGTCTCCTGTCTCGCGGCTACCTGCGTGAAATATGCCGAGTCAACACCGACACGGCGAAGGAGTCTGCGGCAGATCCGGCTACAGTCGCCACACTGCTGTCCGAACAGCGGACCCAGCGGTCGCTCTGTTACGAGGAGCGGTGAAGCGTCGTCACTCGTCATGCTTAACACGGAACGTCGCAAGGTGCGTAGGCGACACTGTGATGACCTTCGATAACGGGGATGTCAGCAGAAGGCCTGGCCGGCCCACCATTGGACAATGGGGACCCTAACATTCCATATACTCTTCGCAATTTCCGTCCTGGCACGACACAACACAGCGTTCGCCACATTGGTTGCACGGCGTATTGTTCGGGCACTCCTCTTCGCCACTTTGACAGCCTGAATCACAACTGGTCTGGCACGCGACCTCGCAGCCGCTCTCACACAGGCCCTCGCAATTCTCACAGGTGATCTCACAGCCGGTCTCGCATACACCTTGGCAACTTTGGCACGAGGTCTCGCAAGCAGAGCAGCATTGAGCCTCGGCGGAGGCGGGCAGCAGAGTCAGGGGGAGCGCGCATAGAGCGGCGTCAAGAATAAAGGACCGTCGTGAAGGCTCCACCTCTCCGCCGCGCGTTTCGCATACTTCTTCATCCAGCTCGATACACAGGACTTCACACTCATCAGGCATTCTCGTTCTCCTTCGCTCACTTCTCTTCAGTTTGCGGAGATCTCGGCTTCCGCTAGCGACTTCGTTGCCGTCTGTGCGCTGGTCACGGCCGCGGCCTCCTTGCCGGTGTCTGTAACCCGACGCGTCCTGTCATCTAGGCGCCCTCCACGCCCATTATCCGAATACGAAAACCTGACTTGATCCGCCGATCCCATCCACTTCAGAGCAAGCAGCGCGTCCACCCGCTGCGTCGCACAGTACGCCGAGTTCACAACACGAATGTCTCCGGAGCGGACGTAGTTCATGTATGGACACCCACGTGCACACGCCCACTTCGCCCAACAGGTGGTGCAGTCATACCCGCAGCCTGACTTCAGGTCGGGCCCGATCGACATATCTGCAAATTGCTGCACATTTGCGTTATAGCCCGTGTTCACATCGCCAATCATCAACGCCTGACGCTGTGCGGGATCACTTGCAAACTGTCCGGAAAAGTCATGGCAAGGATACAGTTCTCCGTCGACCGTAATACCCACAATGCTTTTCCCGACTTGACATAGACACCTTCGGCGCTTCTTTGTAAGCAATGCCTTGATGGTTTTGTCGATAGCGTTTACCCAGATGTCGGGATGGCGAAGCCAATACTCGAATGCCTTTTCCATTACATCTTCATATTCCGCAAAGCGCGCCGGCGTCCAAGTCGCACTGTCGCAATCCGGTATGATAGAGAAACTTTTGAATCCGAGCTTATGTAATCCCCGAATAGACTGATGAAGATAGGGAAGGTTGTGAACGGTCAACGTCATTCTGCAGTTCGGACTCCCCTTTCCGAAATATGAGATGTAGTTGGCGATGTTAACCCGGTCGAACGAGCCGGCTGCTCGGAGGCCGCACTGCGTTCCTCCCATGAGCTGGCGGTGGATGTCGTTGCCCTCTTTGCTGCCATCCAGACTAAGCTGGACTCCGATCGCGTGCTTTCGGAGCATTTCGCAGTTCGCGGTTGTGAGAAGGGTTCCGTTCGTTGTAATCCCGAGCCGGAGTTCGATTGTTCGTTCCGCGCTCCAACTGTGCAGCCTACCTGCGAGGTAGTCGACCATTGCTGGTCGAAGCAAAGGTTCGCCGCCGAAGAAGTGCACGTAGACCGACGACAGGCTGGCCGCATCCTCAGCAATGAAGTCGATGAGTTTCGTAGCAGTAGGCATCGTGAGATGCCGATTGTTCTGCTTATTTTTAACAAAACAATAGCTGCAGCGTAGGTTGCAGGCCTCCGTAATGTAAATGTAATAGCCGCGCCGCGTTGGCAGCCCGCCATTGCCTGAGGATTGGGGTGGCAGGATGGCATGACTATTCGTAATCATTAGTTCACCTGGGCAGGACTGATAGGCCGGGTCAAGACGATAGCAACACGGTTTGCTCCAACAGTCAGTTCAGAGTATACGGCGAACGGGAGTGCAGCACTAGTATCAAAAGGGCGAATTCACTATGGAAAGAGAACGGCTTGAGCAGTTTCCGCGGTAGCTGCTCGGCGGTCCCGAGTCCTTGACTAGGAGTTTTCCCCAGAACTTGGAGGTCCATCGCATCAAGCCTTTGGTCCTCAATAGCTTGCCGCTGTGGAAAGTGGTATCGGCTGCAATGCGGTTCACGCGGCGAAAGTCCGCCCGAGAACTGCGAATCGGGGCGAGCTTGGCCTGTTGGAACAACGGGTTGGCCGGAACGTGCCCCGATTTTCAACAACATGCAATGTACCAATCAGTGCGTGGAGCCACCGAGGCAGAGCCCTTGGCTCACGCTGGCGCGGCTAGGCTTTTGGCGGAACAGGCCTGGCTTAGAAAGAATCCAAAAATCCTTGACGCCGCTTATGGGACACGATAGAATTCACAAATAGACGAGTAGATTACCTTAAATGCTTATTTGGGCACATTCTAACTAATGTCGCCCGCGAAGTATCTCGAGAATTCTGTAAATGGGAAACGGCTTATGGAAGCTGGATATGATTGACCTGTTTGCGGCAGTTGAACCGTAAGCCAACGGTGCTATCGACTGTCGGGCAATGTAGAACGACCCTCTGGGCAAGGAAGGGTGTACCGTGGGATCGCCTGTAGCTAAGTTCTGCGACAACGTTGTGCCCGACGTTTCCTATGCGGCCGCCTCCTTACTGAATCAGCTCCTTGCGCTCGCGGGGAGTCGCGCCGCCCGCAGGTGTGCTTGCCGAAAAACCATAGTCCCAGCCAAAGAGGACGATAGCGCCTTCCTACGAGCACACCAGATGATCTTTCGACGATGGTTGAGCGCAGACTTGGAAGCGAGGCACGCTGAGCTTCGGGCATATTCGCGGGAAACGCAAGGCGTGTCGCTATTCAGTCTGCTCGATTCGGCCCGGCCTGACTCCATCAGCCTGGCGGAGCAAATGCTGTTTCAGGCTGATGTCCAGCTGCTTCATACGCTGGGAGGAGTGGATACCTTGATCCCGTACGATGGCATTCCCGCCGGTGATTGGCGACTCGCAGAAGTTGTTACGTCAATTGGGAAACTGTATGGTACGCCTCATCTCACGCTGGGTGGCGTGGGTGCTCGCCTGAGGCTGTCTGGTCGCTATCTCGGCAAGCTTTTTTATCGGCATGCTGGGGTTTCGTTTCACAAATACGTCCGGGCGTTCCGAATCGCAAAGGCGGCCGATTCACTGTGCACATCGCAGGGGCCGATAAAGGAGGCCGCTGCTTGTTGCGGATATTCTTCTCCCAACAACTTTATAAGGGACTTCACCTTTGAAACCGGCCTGTCGCCGAGCCAATATCGCCAGCACCGAAGAAGCATAGCGGTGGCACTGACCAGCAGTTAATCGCGTGATTTCGGAGCGGAGCGACTCGCTTGATTCTTCGCCTTTCGCGTTGATCGGCTGAGGGCGACCGAGTCGATTATGCAGCCAGAATTTCGGGGCTCGCTGGACGTTCGCAGTAGGCTCGGCCACGCTGCTCTCCTGTCCTCGGACGCGATGAGGCTTGCCGACCTGGACGCCTTTCACGAAAGCTTCCGTTTCACACCTGATTCTACATTTTGACACTAGCCTCCGTGCCTTCGATCGTTTTACAATTGAAGTCGCTCCGGAGCGCGGACGCGTAGTTGTAAGAGCTAAGAGGTGTCGGAGCGTGAAAGCCGAGTGTCGGCGCTCCGCCACATCGATCTCAGGAAAGGAGGCTGCCCAGATGGACCCAAATGATATCTTTGCAGCGACGAATCTCCAGCAGGACATCGCGAACGCCACCTACGGAAATGATCTAACAGCGGCCGTTCGCACCGGTTATCGGTTTTTCACCGGCCTCGCGGGGAAAAGGGACGTCAACCAGGCGCGCTTTTACTTCGGACTCGGCGCGCAAGGATCAACCGCTACGTCTCCCTGGATCCAATACCTAAGTTTTTGGGACAGTGCGTTGCACGGTGTGGCGCTCCCCAGCGGGACTTTCGGCGCCCTCGTATCCTTGGCGAACACAGGCGACCCGATTGCTCAAACCCTTTTGGGCAGGGTTCAGGAGTTGGGGTGGAGCGGTTCCGGCACCAATGTGTCGGCAGCCAAAGCTGCGTATCTGGCCGTTGGTTCCGAATTTGCGCTAGCGCAAACGCTTCTTGGTGAGATGTCTCTTCGGGCGGGTGATATCAATGGTGCCCAACTTCTGTTTCAGCAGGCATCGACGAAAAGCGACACCAGGGCCATGGTGAATCTCGCCTTGATCTACGCTTGCAAGAGTCGAGTGCTGGAGGCCAAGCAATTGTTGAACGCTGCTGTCCTTCAAAACAACTGCCGAGCCATGTACCGGCTGGGCCTTTTGTACCGCGTCGGGGTGGGAGGAGCACCTCCGAACCTGGAGCTGGCAGTCGGCTTGTTTGGGCGCGCGGCGAAGATGGGGTATCCCTTCGCCATGGCGCTAGTGGGAAACGGTTATGCCAAGCGGATCGTGCGGCGACGAGTTGAGTTAGCTTCCATTCGAACGCGTTCGAAGCCGCCGGGGCGTGGACGCTGGTTATGAGGACGGAGCGGGCGCGGCGATTTGCATCTAGTCGCAAGGCTTTCAAGGAGAGCATCCAGAAATGAAGAAAATCCGAGTTGGAATGTGTTGGGCTGTGCTTTGCGCGTTCGGGTTATTCTTGGGGCACGGTGCCGGTGTACTCCTGGCACAGTGTTCGGGCCCTTGTACTCCTGGCTGCAATCTCAACGACGGCGATCCGTACGGGGCTGAAAGTACTTTTAAGTGTCTCGGGTCACAGAACAACTGCACGTGCGTTAACAATATTCCCGCGGCGGCATTCTGCCGACAGGACTATTGCAAGGTGTGCAAACTTACCGGGAACGGGGCTACGCTTAGCACATGTTATGGCAGCAATGACAACTGCAGCGCAAAAGACCCTGCGTACTACAAGTGCCAAGGCTTACCGGGTTGCTAGCGCTTCGCTTGCGGAGGCTTTAAGATGACACGGATTCGTAAACCTAACAGCTTGGAACTGAATCATGTTGTGGCAGTTTTCCTGCTTTGCGTCGGCATGGCTTTTCTTGCCACATACCTGACCTCGCCGCCTCAGTCACACGGTGCAACCTTTCGCCCCTTCACTGTTAATGAAGTCCAGCAGATGTTCGGCAACGACAACGACCCTCTTGTGACTATCCACGCAACATTTGCACGGCGTAGTGACGGATCGTGGTCCCATACCTATGATGTTAAGGCTCAGGATCATGTACCCCGGGAAGCGGTGGAGTTTCTGGACGTGAGTAGCGCCATTTTTGTTCACGCCGAGCCTGTAACTAGGTCAATTATGACACGCCACTTGGCCCTCGCAGAACTTCCAGACTACGTCCGCGCCGGCGTTAGGGGGTGCGACGGCTCCGAGGACAAGCCAGATCTTCAACGATCAGCGATGCTTGGCTTCGATGTCGTGAGGATTGAGACAAAAGAGGGCTCTGGCACTGAACTGAAGTTGGTTGCCCCGATGTTAGACTGTTACCCCTTACGAGACGTGTTTACGGCCGTTGACGGTCGCCGAACGGCAACATCAGTGATTGCGATTCGGGAGGGAGAGCCGTCTTCAAACCTGTTCGAGCCTCCACAAGGCTATCTAGAGCGTTCCCCAAAAGAGATCCAGGCTCTTTATGGACAAATTATCCCCGGGGCCAAACTATTCGACGACCGTCAATTGCCGGCTCTGGAGCAACGTTACAGGCGCTCCCAAGACATGCGATGAACAACGGCATCGGCCTTACTCGCAGTCGACAGATTCGCTCGTTTCCGAATACTGCTGAATTAGACAATGCCATGAGCTGCGGCGAGGGGTCAAGCAGCATAGAAGTTTAAGAACTCTCGACTCATGCGACGGTCAAGCGCGTTTCCCCAGCAACCGGGTGCAAGCTTTGTTGAGGAGGAAGACGGGTGCGTGCACCGAACCTCGCGCTGGATCACGCGAAACCGCGGATGGGCGACTGTGTATATTGGACTTGCTGCTCAACTCTTGGCCTGCTCGCACAGCCATTTCGACTCGGATCTGGGGCGACTTGGAAGCACTCAAAGGCAAGCTGCTCTTGAGGTAATGCGCAATGAGAAGTGTCCATGTGGCTGCGGCATGGGCTTGCGGGAATGCTGGCGGAAGGATCCCAGGTGTCTGGCTGCGCACATCATGGCTGAGTGGGTCGGGAATCAGGCTCGATCGGGACGTTCAGCGAATCAAATTGAGGCCATACTCAGGAGCGAGGGCGACGGCTTCTTGGACAAGAAAGTTGTTTCTATCGCGCTGGACGGAGATACGTTTCGGGGTAGTCCTGACGCGAGAGTAACGATAGTCGAATTTGCAGACTTTCAGTGTCCGTACTGTGCACGGGCCGAGCCAATCCTTCGCAGAGTGCTCCGACGGTTCCCAGCAGAGGTCAGATTGGTCTTCAAACATTACCCACTTCATCGCACCAGCATGCTCGCAGTGAGCGCGGCGCTAGCTGCGGGCAAGCAGGGGAGGTTCTGGCAGATGCATGACAAATTGCTGGAACACTACTCATCGGTCTCCGGCACTCGTGTTCTGATGTGGGCCTCGGAACTGAAGCTAGACATGGCGCGGTACCAGCGTGATTTTGCTGCCGCACGAGAGTACGAAGCCGTCGTCCAACGTGAGGTGCGTGAGGCCCGGTCGCTCGGCGTTGAAGGTACTCCCACACTGTTCATTAACGGGAGGCAATTCAATGGCCCCCTTACTGAGGCTGTCGTAAGCTCAGCCGTTTCAAGTCAGCTAAATGGCAAATAGATGATGTGACATCGTATTCAGAGGAAGTGAATTCGTTTGTCCGACTGGGCGTAGACTAATTCTCGTGCTTTGGTTCTCTTCCAACGGAAACACCCACTGCCGATCGAAGCGCTGGATTCTGAGGCAATGTCTTTACTGATAATACCCAACCCTTGCCCTCTGATACTATGAAAGTCCTTTTCTTCTCTCGCGGTCGCGGACGGGGTCACGCTGTACCGGATATGGCCCTGGTTGCAGAATTACGGCAACTGGAACCTAGGGCTGACATCCGATTGATCTCGTATGGGACCGGGGCAGCCACGTTGACTCGTTGTGGGCACAGCGTCATCAACCTTCAGCTGCCTGACAATAATGCGTTCTTGGAAACCTATCGGCGAGTTGCCTGCGTAATCGCGCGTTTGTCTCCCAACGTGGTCATCGCGCACGAGGAGTTCGCCGCTGCTCCCGCCGCCAAATTGTTTGGCCTTCCTGTGTATTTCCTCACTGACTTCTTCGCTTCTCCTGCACACATATGGATGGAGAGTTTGGCTTATGCAGATGAGGTCATATTCATAGATGAACCTGGGATTCATGAGCCGCCGGCCTATCTCCGAGACAAGATCTACTACACGGGCCCTATCATCCGGCCTTTCGCGTACTGTCCGGACGACCGCCTGCGAGCGCGCAGTGAACTACGGTTGCAGAGCGATGCGGTGGTCGTCTTGGTGCTGCCGGGGGGCTGGCTAAATGAAAAGCGTGCGCCCATTGTTGATCTAGTGATGCCTGCCTTCAAATCTCTTCCGTTCGAGAAGAAGGTCTTAGTGTGGATTGCGGGGCAGGATTCCGAACTTCTCCAAGCGCGTTATCGTGATGACAGCGACGTGATTGTCAAAGAACTGGACTGGCAAATTGACCGCTGGATGGTCGCATGCGATGTGGCTATTACGAAGGGCACCAGAATCACTTCTTTGGAATTGGCGTCTCTCGGCGTACCCTCGATTTCTCTTTCGTTCGGCCTGAATCGGCCCGACGACATTCGGGTGGCGCGTATCCCTTCTAATACGGCTCTAGATGCGCGGACGCTCAACAGCCAACGTTTGGCTGCGGAGATATTGCGGATCCTGCAAACACAGCGGCCAGCCGCGCCGAGTTCGGATGCCTGCATCCAGAGCGGGCTTTCGGCGACTGCGGCGAGGCTGGCTGCTCACCTCGCGATGATCCGCGAGCAGTGCGCCGCCCGAACGGGAGATGCGCGGCCGACAGGTTATGGCGACGGACTGGCTTGCAGAGCGCGGTGAGTGATCGGCAGCAGAGGCTTTACTTCGATTTTGAATCGTAATAACATGCGGCAGTTTAAAGACGGCCGTGCTCGCAGCGCGTCTGAGCTTTCGGACGGGCACTTGTTGTGGTAAACCTCAGCTCAACGCTTGGCATCGAAACTGATGGGAAGGGCAGACCCACGCAACAGGCGCTGCCCTGTCGGTGTGATGCTGGAGGAAGAAATGGTTCGCGGTTTTGTTGCCGTCACGACGATCGTTATATTCCTTGAGTGTGCACTGGGAGCAGCAGCACCGGCGCCTAATCGCGCTGGAGCCGAACCGTCCCGGACAGCGTCCGAGCGGTCCGACCTTGAACAATGGATCAGGGCCAATGCAATTCCATTGCGCACGGTTCAGCCAGGCCACGGATTCGGCGACATGGAGCCACTGGCGAAGATCATCGGGAACGCGCGCATCGTGGCGCTTGGCGAGGCCACGCACGGCTCAAGCGAAATCTTCCAGTTGAAACACCGAATGGTTGAATTCCTCGCGACCCGGATGGGCTTCACGATACTCGCAATGGAAGTGGACATGCCGGACGGCTACCGTGTAAACGACTATATTTTGAACGGCAAGGGTGACTCCGCCGAATTGCTCGACGGCCTGTTTCACACCAACGAGATCCTGGCGATGATCCACTGGATGCGGGAGGTCAATCAGTCGGGTCGGGGAAAAATAGAATTCGCTGGATTCGACATGACAAAACCGCAGCGGTCGAAACAGATCGTGCGCAACTTCGTATTTCGCTATGATCCCGATTACCTGGCCATGGTTCGAGACGCGCCTGGTTCGATCGATCCTCCCAGGCACACTGTCTTCGTGACCGAAACGGGTTCGTTTTTGGTCAAAGACGCGGCAGGTAAAACGCTGAGGTTCTCAGCGAGCATCAAGACGCGCGACGTTACCGACTACGCGGGATTGTGGTGGCGAGTCGACGGCATGCAGGGCGGAAAGATAGACCGCATCGCGTTCCAAGATCTGGGCGGAGGGGCGCCGCGGGGGACGACGCCTTGGAAGCGGTACGCGCTCGAAGTTGCTGTACCTGCGGAAGCGCAGAACATCGATTTTGGAATCACGTTGGCGGGCGGCGGCACTGCGTGGTTTGACGGCCTGCGAGTGGAAGTTGACGGACAGCCGTACGTCAAGGCGCAGGGCTTCGGCCTGATTCGCGACTTGGCGCGAATCCGGAAAGGGCACTTTAGGACTCCGCAGGCTGGATACACGGCGACGTTCGACACGCGGGAGTCGAGTGGCGCGCCGGGTCCGACGCTGGAACTGCGACGAACAGAGCCCATACCGCCGATGCCGGTTGCGACGCGAGGGGCGGAGACGTGGCGTGAAATTGTGGCTCACATGGAATCTTCACGAGCGCAGTACTTATCAAGGGGAGCACCCACAAAGGATATGGAGTGGGCGATCCAGAACGCCCGCGTCGTGCTGCAGTACATGGACATCAAACAGCCCGGCAATATCGGGCGTGAACATGCCATGGCCGAGAACGTGAAGTGGATTCTGGACCAGAACCCCGGCACGAAAATCGTGCTGTGGGCGCACAACGGTCACGTGGGCACGGAGGATGAAGCGGGTTACCCGAAGATGGGTCAGGAACTCCGTGCCACTTACGGAGATCAGATGGTGGTGTTTGGCACTGCGTTCAACCAAGGCTCGTTTGAGGCCTTTGATGACACGAGCGGACAATTGCGGAACTTCACTGTTCCACCGGCGGCATCCGATAGCTTCGAAGGAAAGCTCGCCGCCACCGGCATTCCGATTTTCGCGCTGGATCTTGGGCACCGCCCGTCGCGTGGCCCCGCGGCCCGATGGCTGAAATCACCGCATGTGACGCGAAACATAGGTTCGCTGTATTCCGAAGAGCGACCGCAACGCTATTCAACGACGCTCGTCCCGCAGAAGAAGTTTGACGCAATTCTGTTCGTGGATCGGACCACGGCTGCGGTGTCGAACGTTCCTGTGGACCGACTACCTGCAGTCACTTGTTCCGCCGCTACCGGTCCGGCGTTGTGCATCGACAGCAGCGACGGTGTGTCTTTTCGCCTGCCGGGAAATTGGGGGATCAGGAGTTCCCACCGCTGGGGCAGCCAACAGAACACGGTTGCGCTGAGCGATCCGCAGCCGGTGCAAGGACAGACCGGGCCGTCACTGTACTATCAAACCGGAGAGGCATCCGTGGCTCCGGGCGCAGACATACAGGCGGCTATGCAAGGCTTGATGGAGCAGAAAGCCGCCGACCGAAATGACGCGGGTCTTTCGAATTACCACCTGCTGCCCGGCAGTTGCGAGGCCCGAGTCGTGGGCGGCCATCCCGCTCGGAGCTGCGTTGCCGAGTTCACCAACGAGTCAGGGACGGCGATGGCGGAATACCTCACCTTTGTCAGGACGACGACGACGTTGGCTGAGGTTTTCGGCTTCGTGCCGGTGAAAGGCCTGGCGGAGTATCGCGGTCGTGTCGACGCTATTATCGACACGCTGAAGATCCCATAGGATATCGAGTTCTTCCCGCGCTACCGGTCCTGGTCGAAGGCAGTCACTTCGGCGCGCTTGACCTAGTGAGGACCGCGCGCGGCTTCCGCCGCTCTGGGACGAGCCGCATCCGCGCGAGCGGGTTCGCGAGCAGGAACCCTTCGTCCGCCGCCCAGAAGAGGATATGGCGCAGCGCCTCGAGGTCGCGGTTGATCGTCGTGTCGGTCACGGTTTTCTCGGCGTGACGGCTTCTGCGGTAATCCGGTATCATGGTCGGCGGGAATCAGGCCGCCGTCGTGCAGGAATGTGAGCAAAACGTTGTCGTCCTGTATAAGGTTGCCTTTGACGTTCACGGAGAATGTAGATGATTCTGTGGCTGTGAGAGCACCAAAACTCCAAGCGCCGCAACCGATTTCCACAAGGCGCGTGCAACTCGCGCAGGATGAAGGCGTTGCAAGTGCCTGATTCTTGGATATTTCGCGAAAAGCCCGTAATCAGGTTCGGGACCAGCGGGTTGACCCAAGGGAAGTCCTTTAGATTCAATACATCATTGTGTCAGGTTGTTGAGCCCCGTGGTTTTGTCGTTTGCAAAACCATCTGCTGCACGCGTCGGTGCCTTTGCCGGAAATCAGTCACCGCCGGTCGTAAAATCCCCATAACGCCGGAGTAAAATTCCCCCACCCCCTGGCAGAGGCTGAAGCCGGCGCCGACTCTGGAAACGGAGGAGGTGCCGAGACCTGTTAAGGGGGAAAGAAGTGAGCGACATCGAAGAGTTGAAGCGGCAGGGGCTGAGCATTCGGGCGATCAGCAGGCTGACCGGATTTGACCGCAAGACGATCCGGAAGTACCTGTTGCAGCCGGAAGGCCCGCCGGTGTATGGTCCGCGACCGGCGCAGCCGGGCAAGCTGGACGCCTTCAAGCCATACCTGGAAGAGCGGTTGAAGGCCGGCGTGTGGAACGCGCAGGTGCTGCTACGGGAGTTGCGCGTTCGCGGCTACGGGGGCGGCTACACGATCCTCAAGGACTGGTTGCATCCCCAGCGTGCCTCCGCGCAGACGGTGGCAGTGCGGAGATTCGAGACTCCGCCGGGCAAACAGGCGCAGGTGGATTGGGGGCATCTGGGCAGCATCGAGATCGGCGGCCAGCAACGGCGGCTGAACGGATTCACGTCGAAGCGAACCTCCAAGGTCAGGGGAAAGCGAGTATTGGCACGGCGCTCCGCGCTTGTATCCTTCGGCGGTCGCACCAGCTCTTCGCTCGCACACGCCGGAGGCTCCAGCGCCTTCTCTACGACTGAATAGAGATCGTTTGTCAGAAACGGCTTGCTGATGAAAGCTGCGCCCTCGGGAAGCGCCTCGGAATCAATGTGTCCCGACATCAGGACAACGGCGGAGGCAGGGCATAGCTGGCCAATCCTTCTCACCAGCTCCGGCCCGCACATCTCTGGCATGATGACGTCGGACACGAGCAAATCAAAACAAGGTGTGTCGTGCGCAACCCGCAAGGCTTCCAGCGGACTGTTGACCGCATGGACTTCATAGCCCCGGCGCGAAAGCGCTCTGGACAGCAGGCCCAGCACGCTCTGGTGGGGAAGGCTGTCATGGCCGGCCTCGCGGAGCTTGATGAACGGCTTTCGGGGCTTGGGGGCGAGGGGAAAAGAAGCCCGCCCGCAAAAAATGGCTGCCGGCAGCGGAAATGCGGCCCAGAAGAACTGTCGGAAGGTGAAGCGGCCTCATCCTACGCAGAAACTGGTCGAGCTGATGCGGCGGCCGATCCTGAACCAGACCAAGCCTGGCAAATTGGTATCAGCCGTTTCTGGGCAGCGGCACCACACGCGCCGCGGCTCGGATTCCCGCGTCCCGCCCAGAAACCTACGCCAGGAGTTTTCCGAGCGGCTCCCAATAATGAGCTTTCCATCCCGAAGCCAGGACTTCCGCCTCGCCTTTAGGAAAGCCGGTATGGTCAAATACGATTTTGGTTCCGGAGCCCTGCTCCACGAGCTCGAACCTCGCAATCGAATAGACGCCCGGAGCCCAGCTGCCCGTTCGCCAGGCCTGCACGATGCGCTCGTTCGGCACAAGTTCGACGTGTCGTCCCGTGATGTACCCGCCGAAGAGCGTGAACGCACCTCCCACTTCACGACTGATCTCTGCGGGCTTGTCTCCCAAGTGCATGGACTGCATGACTCCACTGAGCTGTATGACTTTGTCGAACTGTTTGGCGTCGGTAAGCGCTTCGTAGACGCGTTTCCGGCTCGATTTGAAAATAGGCTCTTGATGGATGGATTCCGCCGTGCGAGAAATCTCCTCAGTTCCCGCCCAAGCATCAGCCGAGCCCAGAGTCAGCCCACCGAATGCGATTGCAACACCGATGATCGCTTCCCGCCGCGTGCGCCCATTGGCCAGCGCTTCCAGATTTGTTCGATCGTTCATAATTGTCTCCCGAAATTGCGCTCGACTCTTCCTACCCGCATTGAAGCACCGTACTAAAATATGTTCAAGATAATATTTCTTTAGGCAGGTGAACCCTTTCGAGGCATGCTTCAATGCCTGAAGGACCCTGGAGAACAAGGGGGCCTGATGCCTTACCCCGCCGGTCATCGCGCGGCAGTAAAGAAAAACATCATCGACAGTGCACGCAAGCTGTTCAATCGGCATGGCTTTGAGAGTGTCTCGCTCAATCAAATCATGGCCGGTGTGGGCCTGACGCATGGTGTTTTCTATAGCTATTTCAAAAGCAAGAGCGAGTTGTATGCCGAGGTATTAGGGTGCTTCTTCACCGACCCGCAGTGGAAAAGCTGTTGGGAAGGGGTGCACGTAGATCTTTCATCGACCGACGTAGGGTCGCAAGTCGTCCGCGCCTATCTATCTCGCCAGCATTTCGAGGATGTCGAGAACTCTTGCCCCATGGTCGCTTTGCCGACCGACGTCGCCCGTAGTGGCGTAGATGCCAAGCGCGCCTTCGAGACCGTGTTCAAAGCGATGGTGAGTGTCTTGGAGCGAAGCTTGACCCAAAAGGGCCGACGTCGACACATCACGGCGCAGGGTATAGCTGCCCTATCCATCGGAGGCATGGTTGTGGCTCGTACCATGGTCGACGGCGCTCTTGCAGACGAATTGCGCGCCGCCTGCATGGCTGTCGCCCTCGATCTTGGCGGCTGGGACAAAAAGCGTAAATCGAAAAGCGGCAACTCCATGCAAGTTTCAAAACGCGATCGGCCGCCTGCATGCGAGTGGCGGGGGACGCCTGGGGATCGACCATGATCTTCAACAGGGTGCAAACTTGGACCCAGGGATACTGCGCACCCGCTAGCGGGCAGCGAAGCGCATGAAGTTGATGGCACGCTGCTTTCCGGATTCTGAGCGCAGATCAGCCGTTTCAGACCGTCGTAGGCGAAGCTGCGGGACTGGCTGCTCTGCTCAACTGCTGCCAGGTCGTCAAGGGCGTCGTAGGTATATTGGGTCGTCAGGTTGAGCCCCGCCGGGTCCTCCACCACCTGGGTGATGCGCCCCGCCGCGTCAGTGGTGGTCTGCCTCTTCTTGCCAGCTTCATCGGTTACCGCGATCACGTTTCC
>JBAVEN010000093.1:0-2034 GCA_049587755.1 Bryobacteraceae bacterium
GGCTCTCCCCGGGGTAGCCCGGAGAGTTGCCGACTAGCCCCGAGGTCCCTGCGTGGGGCCATTTGGCGCCAGTCTCTCAGACTCTCCGATAAGGCCGCTCGTTCGGTTAACTGGCGGTATCCAGGCACGGCCTGGCGTCTTCCCGGCAGGCAAGGGCCAGCCGAACGATCCCACTCAACCAGTGACGACGCTAAGGACGGCCTGGACGAAGGTGCGCGACAAAGCGAAAGTCGTCGGTCGGTGGCACGATAACCGGCACACGTTGGTCACCGAGCTCGCGGAGTCTGGAACGGCGTCTTCTTTCTGGCCAATACTGCGCGAAAACGGGCTCTCTCCGTGACGACGCCGGCAGGTCGCGCGATGGCCGGTCTGCTGGCAATCCTTGCTGAGTTCGAAAGAGAGATTCTAATGGAACGAACTCGGGCCGGTCTCGCCCAGGCGCGGCAGAACGGCAAACGGCTGGGCCGGCCAATAACCGCTGGGCTTCAAACCACTGAGATTCGCAAACTGTATCGCGCCGGCGTCGCCAAATCCGAGATCTCCCGCCGGCTTCAGATCGGCCGCACCTCGGTCCGGCGTATCCTGGCGACAAGGAAGAGGTAATGTGGCGAAAAGTCGAGCGCTGTATCAGCTGTCCACGACAAAACGATGGTTGCAGCAATCGTGGCCCTGCATGAGCGTCTTTGTGCGGATCAACTTGATGCGAGGGCTGATCGCTTTAGTGTATGCGTAGTCTCCATAACACACAGTCGCGTACCCGATCTCGCCAGCGTCCTCGGCGCGAAACGTACTGGCCCAGAGGCATTGCGAAAACCTGAATTCGAGGGCCGTTGAGCTCTTTTCGATGATTTCCCATTTGAGAGCAGAACGGTAGATCGGAGCGGGCATCAGCTCGTTCAGAAAGTAGCGGATGAAGTTCTCCATATCCCGGCCGGGTTCCGGCTTTACCTTCATGGGTGCTTCTGCGGCTGCCTCCGATGACGCATCGGTTAACAGCGCTGGGAACTTATCGTTGCCAATTAGCGACGAGAGTCTCTTCATCAGGCGGATGTATCCCTTGTAGCGAAACCTGAAGGCCTGTTCCCAGGTCATGTCCGCGCTCGCACTAGCGCCCGTCGAAGTGGCCGGTGAGGCGGTTAGATCCGTGGACTTCTGTGCGCATAGGGCTAGACTTGCACAGCCCATGCAGGTCGCCGCACCGGCGGGAATGATGTTCAACAGATCCCGTCTGCTCAACATGTTGGCCTAACCTTCCTTTCGAATGAATTTGGATTCTCACGGCTCGACCGTAAAGGCGCACGCGACGACAGAGAGGTTACTCGGAGTAACCGGGTTTTCCGAATTGGCTTTTCGCCAGAGAAAGTGTAGGCCTGACGCGATGCACGCGGGTGGCGCGCCTCTGGCGGAAATTAACCGAGTGTGGCATCAGGGCTGGCAAGGTCTTGATTTGAGATCTGGGAAGCACGTAGGCTTCAATGGTTGGGATGTTGTTCCTCGAAGGTCGCCAAGTCCCCGACGAATCTACGGGCGCGTTGTTGATCTCGACTGTTGCCAACAGGCCAGGTCACTCATTGAGGCTATCAGGCGGGCGTCAGGCCGCACCTCGGTCCGGCGTATCCTGGCGACAACGAAGAGGTAATGTGGCGAAAAGTCGTGCGCTGTATCAGCTGAAGATAACACTGCGGGATATTCAATCGCGCCGTCTGGCGACGCATCCAGTACGCTATGAAGGCAACGCCCGATCACGAACTCGTGGAGATGATAATCCTCCTATCCCATGACGATCTGCAACACGACGTGCCTGGTCAGACGGTAGTCCGCTAGCGAACTACCGGTCAGACCCGGTCCACCCGCCAGAAACCCTATAATGGAAATTCCGGATAAGGAGGAACGGCCATGCCAAGCACCCAGAGGATCGCCGGATACGAAGGGTACCCTGTCAGGATCAAGCGCGGTGGACAGTACGTCGCGGGATTCGGCAGGGCCTCAGTCGTCAAAGACCCAAACGAATTGATCAATTACCGCGCTGGAGGG
>JBAVEN010000094.1:0-69524 GCA_049587755.1 Bryobacteraceae bacterium
GAAGTACGCCGTGTCCGCCACCCCGCTGTTGTTCAGGTACAGCTCCGCTTTGCGCGCGATCCACCGCGGGTCCCGCTCATAACGCTGCTTGGTGATCGGGTCCTGCACGTCGCCAATCATCACCAGCGTCGGCGTCTCCGCAAACGGGTCCATCAGCGCCGTCTCCGGATCCGGAATCAGCAGCATGTCGCTTTCGTGGATCGCCGCCCAGCCGCGGATGCTCGATCCGTCCATTCCAAATCCGTCCTCAAAGCTGCTCTCGTCCAGTTCGCTCATCGGATAGGAAACGTGATGCTGCAAGCTCGGAATATCGGTGAACCGCAGATCCAGTTGCTTGGCATCGTTCTTCTTGGCAAATTCCAATACTTCTTTCGGAGTCACTGATAATTTCTCCTTACGGGTTGCCCAGAGCGGGCGAAAAACGGCCTTCACGATCCGGATGGATGGTGGACCATGTTCGATTTTAGGAGGCCCGGCGCCAGAATGCCAATAAAAAGAATCGATTGCGCCGATTGGCGTTGGCTTGGAGTGGCAGCCGGCCGGACCCCCTTACTTAGCCGGCGGCAGCCGGTCAGTTCCGATTTGCCGACTTTTCGCTCGTCGAGATTGGCCAGTTTCCGATCACCCCGTTTTGTCCGCGACATCGCAGCAGCGGCTTAGGGTTAATTGCGGGGGATACCGTTGAGTACGGGTCGGGCCTCACCAGGGAACCCCGACACGGTAATCCGGCGTGAATATCACGCCGGAAACCCACGGACCTTGGATAAGCCCAGACTTGCCGCCCGGCAGTTGGACAGGTATCCCACCTTCGTTAGGCTTCATCGAGAAATGATCGAGTACCAGTTGATGCCAATTGTCCTCCCAATTCCTTTGAGCTTGAAGGAGTGCCGCCTTGGCTTCCTCCATCTCCCGATGCAGAGACGCAGCATCTTGCCGTTCCTTTTCTGAAAGCACCACAGCAGACGCCACCGAGGAAAGCGGCTGTGGAATGGCTGAATCCTGCCGAGCGAACGCGACTCGGAAGTCGGACGCGAACCGCAGGGCCGGCAGCTCCGGGTGTGCCCTCTGGTAGGTCTGATAGAAATCCTGCCACGCCGCCGTTGCTTTCCTATCGCGATCTTGAGCGCCTTTGAGATCTTCAGCAGCCTGCTTCGCCTTCGCCGACTCGGCGGTGGAGAGATAGATAACTGGAGCGACCTCCTGCGCTACACAAGGCAGCCACGGGATGCAAATGATCGACACGGCAAAGCTCGAAAGAAACGATCTCATAATGACTGGATCATACGTCTCGCCGAGGCACAATTCAAGGTCAAGCCTTCGGCGCTCACTGAGTTGATGCAACACGCGATGCCGCGATTCTGCTATCTGTGCCCTTCGGCCGGTGCGCGCGTAAGGTCGGCCAGCCACGCGGCTACAATAAGATGTGCTTCGTTGCGCAATCCCGGCCGTTCTCGCGTTTGCCGCGGGGCTGGCCGCGCAAACCGCGTTCTTTCCCCTCAAGGACGTCCGTGCGGGCATGCACGGCACCGGCCGAACGGTGTTCACGGGAAGCAAGGTCGAGGAGTTCCAGGTTGAGATTCTGGGCATCCTGGATAACGTCGGGCCCAAGCAATCGTTGATCCTGGCGCGCCTTTCCGGCGGACCCCTGGACCACGACGGGGTGATGGAAGGCATGAGCGGCAGCCCGATTTATCTCGGTGGCAAACTGGCCGGCGCGGTGGCCATGGCTTTTCCCTTCGCCAAAGATCCGATTGCCGCCATCCGGCCCATCGAGGACATGGTGCGGCCCTCGGTGGTGTCCGCCGCGCCCAAAGCCGGCCGCGTCTCGCTGGCCGACGCCGACCTCACCCATATCTTCCAAAAACCGCCGCCAGCCCTCCAGGGCGGCTCGCGGATGGTGGATATCGCCACCCCGATCGGTTTCGGAGGGTTCAGCCGGGCCACGCTCGACGCCTTCACGCCGCAATTGCGGCAACTCGGCCTGGAGCCGCGGCAGATGATCTCGGTTGGCGGCGAGAGTGCTACCAAAATGGGCAACCCGGCGGACCTGAAACCGGGCTCGATGATCTCCGTGCTGCTGCTGGCAGGCGATTTCAGCGTGGGCGCGCAGGGCACGGTGACCCTTATCCAAGGCAATCGCGTCTTTGCGTTCGGCCACCGGTTCCTCGATCTCGGCCCCACCGCCCTGCCCTTTGCGCGCGCCGAAGTGATTTCCGTGGTAGCCAGCAGCAATACCTCGTTCAAGCTGTCGACGTCGAAAGAGTGGATGGGCACAATCCGCCTGGATGGCAACACCGCGGTTGCCGGCGACCTGGGGACGCTACCGGCTCTGGTCCCGGTTTCCATCGCCGTCTCGCGCGCCGGCCGCCCCATCGGCAGCTATCGCATGCAGATGGTGGGCGACCCGCTGCTTTCCCCGCTGCTGCTGCAAATGGCCGTCTTTTCCGTGATCGATTCGACCGAGCGCGCGGTGGGCGCCGCCAGCATGCGCGTCAGCGGTGAAATCCAGTTTCAAAACGCGCCGGCGCCGCTGCGTATCCAAAACCTGTTCTCCTCCGACACCGGCGCGGCACAGCAGGTCTCGCTGAGCGCGGCCATTCCACTGGCCTTCGTGATGCAAAGCGGTTTTGACGGGCTGAAGCTCAAGAGCGTGTCGATGGACGTCGACGCGTTCGATCAGAAAAAGGAATGGACCATCGATGCGGTCTCCGCGTCGCGCCGCGAAGTCCGGCCCGGCGAAGTGGTGCGGCTGCGCGTTCTGCTTGCCGGCGATAATGGCGCCGAGGCTGCGCGCACGCTCGATTACCGCGTGCCGATCGGAGCGCAGGCCGGTCCGCTGTACTTCACGGTCTCGGATGCGACCGTCGCCAATCTCACCGATTTCGCGCCGGCGATTGTCGCCAACGCTCACAGCGCCGGCCAGGTTATCGCCACCGCCAACAACCTGCACGCCAACAATAAGGCTTACGTGCGGGTCTGGCGCGCCGAACCGGCGTTTCAACTGGAGGGCACGGAATTGCCTGCTCCGCCCGCCTCGGTGACGCTGGTGCTGGAGACCGCGCAAAACAACGTCGCCGGCATCACCCAGGTGCGCAATTCCAAGATCGCGGAAATGGAGATCGATGGCGGCGACATGATGATTTCCGGCGTCAAAACCATTCAAGTGGAAGTGAAACCATGATTGCTGGAACCAAGTGTGGCGCGCGTACTCCTGCGTGCAGCGTCGGCACTCGTGCCGACGCCGATGTCCAGTGCGCTAGCGCGTGTCGAGAAGAGTCTCGACACGGCACGCACGAGTGCGTGCGCCACGGCAATGCCTTTGGAGTCGTTCTCACGGCGACCGCTTTGTTGCTCCCCTGGGTTGCCGCGGCCAGCTCCACCACGGCATGGGAAATGGGCTCCTGGAGCGACTTTATCCGCGGCCGCTTTCAGGGCGTCTCGCTCAGCCGCGAGGGACGCTTGTCGCTCTCGCCCAAGGTGGAAACCGTCTTCAGCTCCGATCAACCGGTCATCTGGGCGGTAGCCGAAGCGCCCGACGGCGCGCTCTACGCCGCCACCGGCAACCGCGGGCGCGTTTACCGCATCGGCCGCGACGGCGTCTCCAGCCTGCTGTGGACCGCCGACCGGCCCGAGGTGTTCGCCCTCGCCATCGGCCGCGACGGTGCGCTCTACGCCGGCTCGTCGCCGGATGGCAAGGTCTACCGCATCCAGCACGGACACGCCGAGGAATACTTCGCGCCGCACGCCCGTTACATCTGGTCGCTGGCGGTGGCGCCGGATGGCGCGCTTTTCGTCGGCACTGGCGACCAGGGCAAGGTCTTCCGCGTGGACGCGCCCGGCAAGGGCGAACTCTACTACGACACCGGCCAATCGCACGTCACCGGACTGGCGCTCGATGCCCAGGGCCGCCTGCTGGCCGGCACCGAGCCGAACGGCATCCTCTACCGCATCTCCGCCAAGGACAAGGCCTTCGTTTTATACAACGCCAACTTGCCGGAGATTCGCGCCATCGTGCCCATGCCCGATGGCTCCGTGTACGCCGCCGCTCTGGGCGGTTCGGTGGCGAAGTTGGCACAAGCCGCCAACCAGGGCGTGCAGGGCACGGGCGGCGGCCAGCCCGGAACCGCGGTCACCACCAGCATCACCGTGGAGGCGCAGTCCACCGGGCCGGGCGGTGAAATCAAACCGCCCACCGCTGCCCCGCCGGGCCAGCCCCAAACACCCAGTGCAGGCGTGCCGCAGGTCAGCACGCAATTCACTCCCGCGGTCGATCTTGGCAACGTCGAAAAATCCGCGGTTTACCGCATCAACCCCGACAACACGGTCGAAACGCTGTGGAGCTCGAAGGAAGAAGACGTCTATGACGTGCTCCCTCTCGGCACCCAGATTTTGTTTTCCACCGACCTGAACGGCCGCATTTACCGTCTGGCGCCCGACCGCCGCGTGACCCTGGTCACCCAGACCAACGAAAGCGAAACCACCCGCCTGCTGCCTTCCGGGCATACGGTTCTCGCCGCCACCGCCAACATGGGCCGCATTCTCCGGCTCGGTGAAACGCCTGGCATGGCTGGCGAGTACGAAGCGCCGGCGCACGATGCCGGCTCCGCCTCGCGCTGGGGCAGCCTGCGCTGGCGCGCCGAGGTGCCCTCCGGCTGCACGCTCACCTTCCGCACCCGCTCCGGCAACACCGCCAAGCCCGATCGCACCTGGAGCGACTGGTCGGAACCGCTGCGCAACCCGTCCGGCTCGCCCATCGCCAGCCCCAACGCCCGCTACGTGCAATGGAAAGCCGAGATATCCGGCGGCGGCGCCGCTACCCCGGCGGTCGATAGCGTCACCCTGTCTTACCTGCCGCAGAATATGCCGCCGGTAATTCACAGCATCAACGTGGTGACGCAGACGTCGGCCGCTGCCCAGAGCGCCAAACAGGCTGCCCCCTCCGGCAGCGCGGCGTACAGCGTCACCGTTACCGATTCGGGCGACGCCGGCTCGGCCGCCGGAACCACCACCCAATACATGCCTCACGCCGCGCAGCAGCAGATCACCGTGGTCTGGCAGGCCGATGACCCGGACGGCGACCGGCTGGTCTACAGCGTCTACTTCCGCGGCGCGGACGAGACGCAGTGGAAGTTGCTGAAAGCCGACCTCCACGACAATTCCCTCACCTTCGATGCCGACGTACTGGCTGACGGCCAGTATTACTTCCGCGTCGTCGCCTCCGACCGCGAAGTCAACCCGCCGGCCACCGCGCTCGAGGCGCAACTGGTGAGTACGCCGGTGATGATCGATAACACGCCGCCGGCCGTGACCGTGCTCAGCGTCAGCCGCACCGGGGCCTCCGCGCACATCGAATGGGAAGCAGTGGATGCCGCGTCGCCATTGCGGCACGCCGAGTACTCCCTGGACGCCGCCACTTGGGTGCCGATGGAGGCCGCCGACGGTGTGATCGATTCGCAGCGGGAGAAGTTCGTCCTGGACCTCGCCGATCTCGCCCCAGGCGAACACCTGGTGGTGCTGCGCGCCGCTGACAGCGCCAACAACACCGGCGTGGCCAAGGTCATTCTCAAATAGGCCATGCAGGCGAAATGGCGCCGCGCGCTCCCGCGTGCATGGTAAACGTGCGCCCCAATCGCGGCGGAACTTGAAAGCCCCTGCGCGACCGGCTATATTGGGCAAAGAAAAGGCGAAGCGTGGAGGACCTCCAGCAACAACTCGCCGCCCTGCGCCGCCGCGTGGCGCGCATTGACCGCAAGTACGCGGTTGCGCCACCCGCCGCTCCCCGCACAACGCCGGCGGAAGGCTGCGCCATCGAGCAGTTGATCTCGGGCGAGTTGGTGCGCACGCCGCACGGCGAGCACTTCGAAACGGAAAAGCTTTGGGAGCGCCATCGCCGACACGGCAGCGTGTACATTTCGGACCTTGCCGAGCTGCCCGCCGATCTACTCGATTCGCTTTCGGGCGGCGCGATTCCAGAGAGCCCCCCCACGCGGTGGGCCTTCCTCGATACCGAGACTACCGGCCTTGCCGGCGGCACCGGCACCTGCGCTTTCCTGGTGGGCGTCGGCGCCATTGAGCCCGCCGGCTTCCGGCTGCGCCAGTTCTTTATGCGCGATTACGGCGACGAAGCCTCGCTGCTGTGGCGGCTGGCTGAGCACCTGGCGCAGTTCGATGTGCTGGTGACTTACAACGGCAAGGCTTTCGACCAGCCGCTGCTGGAAACGCGGTTCCGCATGTGCCGCTCGCAGGGCGCGCCGCCCGATCCGTTCGGCCGCATGGGGCACCTGGACCTGCTCTTTGGCGCGCGCCGCCTCTGGAAGCTGCGCCTGGAAAGCTGCCGCCTGGTGGAATTGGAAAACCAGATCCTCGGCGTGGAGCGCCAGGGCGATCTGCCCGGCGAGATGATTCCCTACGTCTACTTCGAATATTTGCGCACCGCGCAGGCGTTCAAGCTGGTGCCTATCTTTCATCACAACGCCATCGACATCCTCTCGCTCGCCTGCCTGACGGCGATTGTGCCGTTCGCTTTCCGCTCGCCTGGGACGGCGATGCTGCGGCACGGCGCGGATTGGATCGGCCTCGCGCGCTGGATGCAGCAGGCCGGGCGGCGTGAAGAAGCGCTCGGCCTGTTTCGCCGCGCGGTGGACGCGGGCCTGCCGGACCACCTGCTGTTCCGCACGCTATGGGACGTGGCCGGGCTCGAAAAACGCCTCGGCCACGGTGAAGCCGCGCTGGCGGCGATGACGAACCTTGCCGCCGCGCACAATCCATACCGCGCGCAAGCGCTAGCCGAGCTGGCGAAGCACTATGAACATCGCGAGCGCAATCCCGCCATGGCGCTGGAAATGACACGCGCCGCGCTCGAGGTCGAAGACTCGCCGGCGCTGCGCCGCCGCGAGCATCGGCTGCGAACGCGGCTCGCCAGGCAAGCGGCGAAGCTGGCGCTATAACAGGGCGTGAAGCTCGAGGGCCGACTCACTTGTGCAGCATGCCGGCTGCCGGTGTTCCGCCGGCTATACCCGATGGCCGCCTCAGATCGCGCGCGCAACGATCTCCTCAAGTTCCTCACGCGTCAGCTTGATCGGATTGCCCTTCATGCTGCTGGCCTCGGCTGCGCGGCAGGCCAGGAGCGGAATGTCGGACGCGGCCACCCCGTAGGCGCGGAGCGGAGGAATCTCGAAACGCCGGCACAATGCGGCTATCCATGCGATGCCGTCCGCCGCGGTCGCGTGCGGCCGCCCGGTGAGCAAGCGCGCCACTTCGTCGTAGCGGCCCAGCGCGCGACTCTCCGGCTCGCGTTGCCGCAGCGCTTCCACGTTGATTTCCATCGCCGGCGCCAGCAGCGCAGCGCACACGGCTCCATGCGGCGCGGGAAACTTGCCGCCCACCGGCGCGGCGAACCCGTGCACCGCGCCCAACCCGGCATTCGCCAACGACAATCCGCCGAGCAGGCTGGCCCAGCACATGCCGCAGCGGGCTTCCCGGTCGCCGCCATTCGCCCACGCGCGCGGCAGCGACACCCCCGCCGTGCGCAGGCCCTCCACCGCGTACAAATCCGTCATCGCGTTGGCGCGCACCGAAACATAAGGCTCGATGAGCTGCGTCAGGGCATCGAGACCGGTCGATGCGGTCAGCGCCGGCGGCAGGTCCAACGTCAGCTCCGGGTCCACCACCGCCAGCCGCGGCAGCAGGTACGGGCTGCGCAGGCTGGCTTTCACGCCGTGTTCGTGCGCAGCCAGCACAGCGTTGCGGGTAACTTCCGAGCCGGTGCCGGCGGTGGTGGGAATGGCAATAAACGGCGCCGAAGGCTGCCGCAGCGGCTGGCCGCGCCCCACCACTTCCAGGTAATCGAGCGGTTCGCCCGGGTTGGTCAGCATCGCGGCCAGCGCCTTGCCGGCGTCGATGGCGCTGCCGCCGCCCACGGCCACCACCAGGTCGCAGCCTTCGCCGCGCGCATAGGTGGTTCCGGCGGCAATCGTTTCGATCGCCGGTTCGCCGGAGACACGAAATGGCGCCGCCGTCACTCCAGCCGCTTCGAGCGCCCGCGCAAACGGCGCCGCCCGGTCCGCTCTTTCGCCCGTCACCAGCAGCGCGCGCCGCCCCATCGCAGCTGCGGCACCGGCCGCTTCGCCAGCGGCGCCCTCGCCGAACACAATCCTCGACGCTGTCGCGAACTCGAAGCGCATCGCCTCTACCGAATCGTTGCCTCTACCATTCCCCCATCGGCCGGATCGATGGCGCGGTACAATTGCCGCGTGCGCGGCTCGGCGAACATATCCGCCGTCTTCGCAGCCCAGGCGAGGTAGTGCGCCGTCTCCTTGTGCGCCGCCTGCGCGGCGGCATCCCGGTACACTTCGATGAGCTGAAAACGCGTCGCATCGTCGGCCTGCTGCATCACATCGAACCGTGCCACGCCTGGCTCCCGGCGGCTGTTGCGGGCGTTTTCGATGGTCGCTTCGCGGAAAGCTGCCACCGCTTCCGGCTTCACATGCACGTATACACAAAGAATCAGCATAAGAATCGCTCTCTCCAATTATCGGCAAACTCGGCCCTCGATTCTCGGCCGGGCCATAATGAATTATGCGGTTTTTCGGTCTTGTGGCCTTGGTGGCGGCGCTGGCCGCTCCCCTGGCGGCCCAGCAAAGGTGGCGCCTCATCTGGCATGACGAGTTTGACGGCCCGGCCGGTGCGCCACCGGACCCGACCTTTTGGATCCCCGAATCGGGCGCGCACCGCTGGGGCAACCACGAGATGGAACAGTATACAAAGCTGCCCGAAAATGCCTCCCTCGATGGCGACGGCCACCTGGTCATCATGGCCCTCGCCAAGCCGAACGGTGTCTACACCTCCGCGCGCCTCAAGACGCAGGGCCTGTTCAGCGCGATGTACGGCAAAATTGAAGCCCGCATGCAGATTCCCTACGGCCAGGGAATGTGGCCCGCCTTCTGGATGATGGGCGCCGATTTCGTCGAAAAAGGCTGGCCCGCCTGCGGCGAGATCGACATCATGGAAAACATCGGCAGGGAGCCGTTCAGCATCCACGGCACGATCCATGGGCCCGGCTACTCCGGCAAGGGCGGCATCGGCGGCACGGCAACGCTGACCACCGGTCACAAGGTCGCCGATGATTTCCATGTCTTCGCCATCATTTGGGGGCCGGACAGCATTCAGTTCCTGCTGGATGGCGAACCGTACTTCCATGTCGCGCCGTCCCGCCTGCCGGCCGGCACTCACTGGGTCTACGATCATCCCTTCTTCCTGTTGCTCAATCTCGCCGTCGGCGGCGACTGGCCCGGTCCGCCGGACGAAACCACCGAGTTTCCGCAACGCCTGGTGGTCGACTACGTCCGCGTTTACGCCGACGCCGACCACCTGTTGCGTCGCACGCAGTAAGCACGCGCGTCGAAGCCGGAAACGGAATCCGGCATAAGGCCGGCTCTCATTCAGGAGCCCTTTTCGCGGCGCGCAGCCCGGGCGGTGTGCGCGGCGCGGATCCGCAATTCGCCGAGGTTGACGCGGGCCAGCGCCGTCGCTATCGCGCCGCCCACCAGCAGGGGCACCGTGAGCGAAAAGAACATGATGAACGAAAATGTTTTGGCGTCGTTCTTTTCCACGTCGAACAGGCCCAGCGCCACCACGCACGCCACCTGGAACAGTCCCAGGTTGCCCGGGGCGTTGGGCACCACCGTTCCCAGCCGCACCACGGCAAGCACGCCGCCGGCCGCCCAGAAGGAAAGGTCGAGTCCGTAGGCTTTCATCAGCGCCCACACCGTGGCCATTTGCAGAAACAGGTACAGCAGGCTGACCAGCGCCGTTTTGCTGAGCGTGGACGCGTTCCCCATCAGGTGCAGCCCCTCCACTACGTGGCGCAGGATGGAGGACCCGCGCCGCTGGCCGATTGCGGCGTGGACCTCCTGCTTGTGCCACACCACCCAGGCCAACAGGCCGGCGCCGATCAGCAACAGCGCCGCCACCGCCCGCACCAGGAGGGTGAGGTCGTGTGGCATTTCTCTGACGAAACCGGCGGTCACCGCGAAAGCAGCGACCATCCAAAGCCCGTCGATCAGCCTCTCCACGACGGCCGAAGAGAGGCTCAGCGAAATGCGGAAATTGTTCCAGTGGGCCAGCAGGTAGCAGCGAATCACTTCTCCGGTGCGCAGCGGTAGCAGTTCATTAGCGAACAGGCCGATGTAGACCGCTTGCACGGTGCGCCACAAGCGCAGCCGCACCACTGGAGCCAACAGCGTGTTCCAGCGCCAGCCGTGGCAGATGTAAACCGAAAGGTCGAAAGCCACCGCCAGCACCACCCAGCGGAAATCCAGTGTGGCTATGGCGGTGACTAGATCGCGCAACGGGTAGCCGTGCAGCACCCAAACCAGGCAGGCCGCGGAAAAGCAATACAGAGTCGCCTGCGGCAGCCAGGCGGGAATCGGGCGCCGGTGCAAAGGGGTTGCGGCTGAAGAAGCCATAGTCGGTCAGCGCGGCGGGTGAGCGGCTGGGCCTGGCGAAACTTGCTTCCCGGCGGATGCCGGCTTTCGGGGCCTCACGCATCCATCATAACGTGGCAGAATGGGAGGCTGAGATGAAAACCCGCTTACCTATTCTGGCAGTCGCGGCGGCTGCTTGCCTGGTGGCGCAAACGCAGGCGCCCGGCCCACCCAAGCAGGACCAGGAACACGCGCGCGCCGCAGCGCCGCCGGTCCAATACGTGCTCACCGGGGCCACCGCCTTTCACGGCGTCCTGATCGACGCCGGCTGCCGCGACTTTTCCCGTTTCAACCTGCGCCTTTCTCCGCAAGCTCTTCCCGCGCCAGCGAACGATACGAACGCCAAGGCGGCCAGCAACGGCACAACGGCCTCGGGGATTACGGTGGATGCGCACACGCTGGATGCGGAGCGGGCGGACGTGATGCCGCACCAGATCGCCGACCTGGTGAGCCGGCAGTCCGATCCCACTTGCGCCATTAAGGGCAACACTCACGCCTACGCGTTGCTGCTGGCCGACGGGCGCGTAGCGGATCTCGACGAGGGTGGCAACACTTTCGCCGATGCCGCGGTCAAAGCCGACGAACGGGGCCGCGCCATGCTGGCCGGCCAGGGCCCCGGTTTCAAGCCGATAGCCATCGTGACCGGCCACGTGCAGGGCTCCCGGATTGTAGCCAGCGCAGTGAAGATTATCCCCCGATAATACCCATCGATTGCCGGCAGGTGGCAAGCGTCACTGGCGTACGTAACCTCCATTGGTTCGTTTGCGTGGCAGGAATGCCGCCGGCGGGCGGTACTGTCCAATGTTAGGACACAATTCGCAGGGCCAAAAGACGGCGGTTTGGTTTATACTAAATCGGACCTGTAAGTCTAAGATGAAACTTCCGGGTCAAGGAGAAGCTGTATGACTAAGAGGCTTTTCACACTCGTATTGCTGGCATTTTGCCCCCTGCTTGTATCTCAGCAGTTGCTTAACAATGACTCCGTCGTCAAGCTTGTGAAAGCTGGCCTGTCGGACGACCTGATTGTCACCACCATCAACACGCAACCGGGTAGCTATGACACCTCCACTGATGGCCTGATAGCCTTGAAAGGCGCAGGTGTCAGCGATAAAGTGGTTGCCGCGATTGTGGCCAAGGCCGCCGGTACCGCGTCGGCTTCAGCGGCCCTAGCGACTCCAACTCCAGGTGTACAGGACCCGGAGGACCCGATGGCGCCGCATGATCCCGGCGTTTACCTCATGACCACGACGCGCGAAGGCAAGCGGAAGATGATATTCATTGACCGGGTGGGCGCAGGGCGCGAGAAAACGCACCGGGGTTTTGCCAAGGCCTCGATGAAGGCGGAAATACCTGGCCCCCGCGCGTCCGTGCGCACCCAGGATGCGAACCCTGTCTTTTATATGTACTTCCCACCAACTAGCAACATCGGCGATGAACGTTCGATTTCCAGCCCTACGCAATTCTCCTTGCTTTCCCTGGAGGATAAGAAGGATCACCGGGAAACTGCCGTTGCCAAAGTGGCATTGTTTGGAAGCATTAGCTACGGCAATGACGCAAAGAAAACATCCCTGTTCAACGCCGAAAGGATACGTTCTTACGCGTACAAGGTTTCTCCGTCTGCGAGTTTGAAGTCCGGCGAATATGCGTTCATTGCTACCACAACGATGGCTGGCTCCGCACAAGGCGCCACGGTGGTTATCTACGATTTTGGAGTTGATGGCAGGTAGCCAACGCTCCAGGATTCTGGCAGTCCCGCCCATCACTCCCGCATGGCTGTCATGGAGTCACCGGGGATGGCCGTCAGCTAATCCAAGCTAGCTTGCCGCCAGGCGTTGATGTCTTGCGCCGCCCGATGGGAGGATTAGTCCATGGACAAGCTTGAAGAGATCGCGGCGAAGCGCAAGCGCGCGCACGCCAGGCTCGTTGCCTTGAAATCCAACGTGTACCGCGGTTTTCTCGAAATGGAGCGGGCAGCCTATGCCGATGGCGCTCCGCCCAAACAGCACAAAGAGCTGATCGCGGTCGGCATCTCGGTCGCGAAGGATTGCGAATCCTGCATGCAGTGGCACATCGAACAAGCGGCTGCGGCTGGGGCAACCTTTGAGGAAGTATTCGAGGCCGTCGAAGTTGCGATAGAGATGGGAGGCGGCCGTACCACTGTGTCCGCCCGTTTTGCGCTTGAGGTCATGGACGCTCTGAAACTGGCTCCGAAAGCAAGCCGGTGATTGAAAACAATGCGCCCGCACCGGCGTGCACCTCACTGCGGGCGAGTCCCGGCCCCGCACCCTCAGCTCTTGGATCGCGCTAGACTTTGAAATGCCCCGATGCCTGCGCGCGCCGACCCTCTCCGAATCGCTCTGCAACTCCTGCTCTATATCGCGCTGTATTATCTGGCGGTGCTTTCGCTGGCGACGGTGGCCGGATGGCTGGGCCTCTACCTGGTGGGCGTGACCGCAGCGATGCTGCTCGCCGCAGTTTTGGCCAATTGGATTTCACTGCGCATCCACCATGGTCTCCGCCTTTGGGACGCCGGGCTGTGGTGGCGCCGCGCCTCGGCCGTCAATCTGGGCTTGGGCCTGGCCGGCGGCGTCGCCGCCGCGTGCCTGGTGCTGGTCCCGCCACTCATCGTCGGGGCGGCGCGGATCGAATCCACCGCGGCCGAGCCCGGTTCCTGGAGCAGCGTGGTGTTCCTGGCCATCGTGCTGGCCATGGGCGCAACCGGTGAAGAGCTTTTCTTTCGCGGCTACGGTTTTCAAGTGCTGCTCAACGCGGCCGGGCCTTTCGCCACCATTCTTCCCGTCGGCGTAGTCTTCGCCCTCCTCCACAGCAATAATCCGCATGCTACCTGGTTCGCCATCGCCAACACCGCCGGTTTTGGCATCCTGTTCGGCTACGCGTATTGGCGCAGCCTCGACCTCTGGCTGCCCATCGGCCTCCACTTCGGATGGAACCTCACACTACCGCTGTTCGGAGTAAATCTCAGCGGGCTTACAATGAGGGTGACGGGCTACGCCATGACGTGGTCGGCGGGGAAGCTATGGAGCGGCGGCAATTACGGCCCGGAAGCCAGCGTGCTTACCTCCGCCGCTGTGGTGGCATTGTGGGTGTATCTTTGGAAAGCTCCCGTGCGCCGGCAAATCTCGCCGCTGGTCGGCCCGCCGGCGGAAGATATTCTATGCGAACCATCGCGGCCCTTAGCATCCTGACGCTGGCTCCCGCGCTGGGAGCCGCCGACAAGCTCACCTGGCAGGACCGCGTCGAAATCGATCGCGGGCTCGACTTCGAGTACGCCAAGGTCAAGGTGCTGCTGCCGCGTTCCCGCAAGCCGCTCGAGTTTAACGCCGATGGCACCTGGGACAAGGCCGCCTGGGCGGCCATCGCCAAGCAGGAGGGCCCGGCCGCGCGCCAAGGCGACTCGGTGCAGATCACCAAGGTCATCATCGAACCCGACCGTCTGGTGTTCGACATCAATGGCGGCTACAATGGCGGCCGCCACTGGTACAGCAACGGGCAGATCGGCGGCGGCCCCTCCAGCAATCCCACCATGACCCCCATCGCCCAAGGCGATTCCGACGCCAAGAGCGGCACCTCCCTGGTGCTGGTCTTTCACAAACCGCTGGAGCCGATCAAGGCGTCCGAGGTGAAGAAGATGCTTGCGCCGGTGCTCGACTTCGACAAGCACAGCGCCACCGAAATCTACGCCGAAACCCTCGCGCCCGCCGTGCAAGCTGCCGTCCGGACAAAACGCGCGCTGGTCGGCATGACCCGCGACCAGGTGTTGATGGCGCTCGGCCACCCCGTCCACAAGTGGCGCGAAACCAACGATGGCGTGGAAACGGAAGATTGGGTCTACGGCCTTCCGCCCGGAAAAATCACCTTCGTCACTTTTCAGGGTGACAAGGCGGTCAAGGTGAAGGAAGAGTACGCCGGCCTGGGTACCATCGCCCCCGATCCCCCGCGGCAGTAAGGCCGGCGGACGCAAGCGGCTCACCCCCGCTGCCCGCAACTCAGTCCCGCGAAGCCTTGGCATCCGTCGACTTATCCCGGCAAAGTCAGGCCTTTTCGCGCGTCATCTGCGTGACTCGCCAGCGGCGATCTCAGCCCCCGCTTATCTTAAAACAAACCAGCGCCAGTTTCCGCTCAGTAATTCTCCGTGGACTACTGGGGCTGTTTTGCGCAACCTGGTGTGTAATCTCCCGCGTGAAAATGAGACGATCACCGCATCCGGCGACCCACCGCCCGCCCCGCCCCGGTGACTCGTCCCATTCCGTCTAGGACGTTTGGCGCCCGCGCGCCACTGCGTTTCCAAGCGGGCCGCTAAGACGAGTTCGCTCTCTTCGCTCGCCGCCCTGGCGCGATGAGAAGAACGAGAGAGCGACATGAGACCGACCCACATTCTGCTGCAATCCGTTCTGTTGTCAGCCCTGTTCGCCGGAGCCGCCGCCGGCCAGGCACTGAACCGTTTGGGACCGCTGGAGCGGCAGGCGCGCGCCGGGATCGTACAAACGCCCCGGGCGATGCCGCCGAGCTTCAGGCTCGGAGTTTCCTCGCCGGTCCCCTACCGGCTCGGCGCCGTTCGGCAGGCGGAGCTGGACGCGGTGGTACGCCAGCCGCAACTGCCGCTGGTGGGAATTGAGCGGTCGCTCGATGGCGCGCCGCAATCGAGCGGGGGATGGCTGGCGCTGGACGATGGCAGGGCCGTATGGAGAATGGCGATTCAGTCCGATGGCGCCTCAGGCGTGCGGGTTCATTTTCACGATTTCGCGTTGGCCGGCGGCGCCGTCTGGGTGTATAGCGAGGATCGCAGCCAGGTCTTCGGACCCTACACCGGCTCTGGGATAGATGATAGCGGCGACTTTTGGAGCCACACCGTATTCGCCGATACCGTAGTCATCGAATACCAGGCGGACCGGCAGGTGGAGGCTCTCCCGTTCTCGATCCCCGGGATTGCACACCTGATGGCTTCGCAGCAGGCCATGGCGGCCGGCACTTGCGAGCTCGATGTCACCTGTTACTCACCCTGGGGCGCGATCTCGAGCGGCGTGGGGATGTATCTCTTTCAGTCCGGCGGCGCCATGTATCAGTGTTCCGGGGCTTTGGTCAACGACAGCAACCGGGACTCCAAGCCATACTTCCTCACCGCCAATCACTGCATCTCGACCGCTGCCATGGCGCAGACCGTCGAGGTGTTCTGGAAGTACCAGACGGCGACCTGCAACGGAACGCCGCCCAGTTTATCCAGCCTGCCGACCACTCTCGGCGCGACCTACCTGGCCAGCGCCCCCATCCCGAGCGGCGACTTCAGCCTGATTCTACTTTCCCAGTTACCCAACATCAACCTGACGTTCTACGGCTGGAATGCAAGCGCCACCGCGATGGCGATGGGTGGCTCGGTTGTCGGCGTGCACCATCCGGAGGAAGACTACACGCGGATTATGTTTGGGTCGCGCAATCCCGATGCCAGCGTGCAGGTTGGCACCGACCTCGCGCCAGCCAGCATGTTCTACCAGATCCAGGCTACCTCGGGCCGCATCGAGCCAGGCTCTTCGGGCTCGCCCCTGTTCATGCTGGATGAATCCATTGTCGGAACCCTGACATATGGCCCCTCAGGAAGCGCCTGTTCCACCAGCCCGTTCACGGCGGGCTATGGCCGCTTCTCCGCCGCCTACCCGAGCTTGAGCCAGTATCTCTCCCCCGCGCCCGCCGTGGCTGTGACGCCCGGGCCGGCGTCCATCAAACTGAGTTGGACCATTGGCGCTGCCGCTCCCGCGGCGCAGACCATCCAATTAAGCACAACATCGGCAGCAGCGGTTTCGCTCACCGCCAAAGCGAACCAATCGTGGATCGGCCTCTCGGCCAGCAGCTTCAGCGCCAGCCAGGCCAAACCCGCCAGCTTGTCGGTGACCTTTGCCACGTCGTCGTTCACCCTGGTGGGTGCGTACTTAGGCACAATCACCGTAACCGGCACCGGCGTGTCTGTCGCCATCCCGGTCGAAGTGGATGTCGCCGCGGCGCCCGTCGCAGTGACACCGGCGCCGGCGTCTCTCAAGCTAAGTTGGACCGTCGGCGCGTCCGCGCCGGCGGCGCAGACCATCCAATTAAGCACCACCTCTGCAGCGGCGGTTTCGCTCACCGCCAAGGCCAACCAATCCTGGATCGGCCTCTCGGCCAGCAGTTTCAGCGCCAGCCAGACCAAACCCGCCAGCTTGTCGGTGACCTTCGCCACTTCGTCGTTTACCCTGGCGGGTGCGTACTTAGGCACAATCACCGTAACCGGCCCTGGCGTATCTGTCGCCATCCCGGTGGAAGTGGATGTCGCCTCGGCGGCCACCTTAGTGACGGGCGGCCAATCGACGCTCATCCCCCTCATTGAGGACGGCGCCGGCGTTGCCACCAGCTTCACTTTGCTGAACCCGTACCCGTCGCCAACGGTAGCCTCGCTTTCGTTCTTCTCGGGGGCGGGAGCACCGATTTCGATTGCGACCGGGACGGCCGCCGCCTCTTCGTGGCAGAATTTGACGATTCCCGCGTACGGCGCCGCCACTATTTCCACTACCGGCAGCTCGAGCCCGCAAAAACAAGGCTTCGCTATCATCCAAACCGGCGATGCCACCAAGCGCGTGCCGGCTATGGCCCAGGTGGGACTGGATCTGGTTTCGCCGTCCGTCTCCCTGACGCCGCCGTTCGTGGTGCCCTTCGACGCCACTTCGACCGCCACCACCACCCTCTACGTCTACAATCCAGCGACGACCGGTTCGGTCACCCTCAGCCTCACGATCTATACCGCCGCGGGGACCACGCTCGGCAACGGTCAGATCGTCATTCCCGCTCTTCAAGAGGGCACCGTCACCATGTCGAAGAGCCTGGCGGCCTTTGCAGGCCAGAAGGGGACGCTCTCCGTGACCGGCTCGTCCCCGGTCTGGAGCATGGGTGTCCGCGTGGATGGCGGCGGCCGTATCGATATGGTTCCTCCCGCCATCAATCACTAACGCCCGGCGCGCGGCGCGTGGGCTCTGGCATACTGAAGTTCGGTTTCCATGAGCCCCGCGCCCTCACCCACTTTCCGCGCCGCCGGCTGGCTGGCATTCGCATCCGCCGCGGCTATCGTCTTCTCCATCGCCGCATCGCAGATTCTGCTGGGTGCGTCGTTGGCAGCTCTGCTGATCTCCCGCGAGCGCCTGCGGCTGCCCGCCATCAAATGGCCGCTGGCGCTGTTCCTGCTCGGCACCTTGCTGGCCTGGGTATTCTCGGGCGATCTCGCCGCCGGCATGCCACAGATCAAGAAGATTTACGTGTTCGCTGAATTGCTGGTGGTCTTCTCTTGCATGCGTAATGCGAAATGGATTCGCTGGCTGTTCCTGGTCTGGGCGGGCTTTGCGGCCTTAACGGCGGTTTGGGGGTGCGTGCAGTTTGCCGGAAAAATCAGGCAGGCTCACGCCCTGCGCGTGAATTTCTACGACTTCTACGTAGCCGAGCGCATCAAGGGCTTCACCAGCCACTGGAACACTTTCTCCGCCGAGGAAATGTTCGCCCTCATCATGCTGGCGGCGTTCCTGCTGTTTGCTCGCGCGCCGCGAAGTTGGATTTGGCTCAAGGCCGCGTGCGCGTTTCTGATCGTGCTGGCGGTGCTGCTGGCGGAAACCCGTGGCGTCTGGTTTGCTACCGCCGCCGCCGGCTTCTACCTGCTATGGGTTTGGAAACGGAAGCTGGTGCTGCTGGCGCCGGTGCTGATCGTGCTGGCCGTGATCGCTTCCCCGCCCGCCATCCGGGAACGCGTCCGCTCCATCGTCCAGCCGCAGAAGGTGGATTCCAACCAGTTCCGCATCGTCGTTTGGCGCACGGGCATTCGCATGATTGAAGCTCACCCTTGGCTGGGCCTCGGCCCGGAGGAGCCGCACATTCAGTTTCAGAAATGGCTGCCGCCCGACATTCGCCGGCCCCTCCCCTCGGGCTATTATGGGCACCTGCATAACGTCTACTTGCAGTATGCCGCCGAGCGCGGCATCCCCACCACGCTGGTCATGCTCTGGCTGCTGATCCAAATCGTAGTGGATTTCCGGCGCGGTTTGCGGGGCCTGCCGCCGGGCCGCGACGACCGCCGCTTCCTGCTGCACGGCGGCATTGCCGTCGTGCTGGCTGTTCTCGCCGAAGGCTTCGTCGAGTACAATCTCGGCGATAGCGAAGTGCTCACCATGTTCCTGGTCGTCACCGCCTGCGGATATCTCGCCCTGGAAAAAGACATCGACTGGCAGCCAGGCACCGCGCAGGAATAACTTCGCGACTGCCGCCATCGCGCGCACTCGGGCGCAAGGCCACTGGGTCTATACTGCAAGGTGAGCTTGCGCCAATCGCGACTGTTGTGGTGGTTGCTTGCCGCCGCGCTGGTGGCCACCCGGATGTGCCACACCGGCATTTTGTGGGAAGGCGACGCGTACCCGCTCGCCGGCGCGCAGCAGATTCTGCACGGCAAGGTGCTGTACCGTGCTATCTGGTTCGACAAGCCGCCGCTGCTGGCGCTCGCCTATTTACTGTTCGGAGCACTGCCGGGCTGGCCGCTGCGGCTGTTCGGCGCTTGTTATGGTCTGCTGGCCTGCTGGATCGCTTACGCGTTCGGCCGTGAGCTATGGACCGAGCGCGAGGGCCGCTGGGCGGCGGCGCTGCTCGGCTTTTCGCTCTGCTTCGATTACCCCTCGGCGGCGATCCCCGTAGCGTCGGACTTGTTGATGCTGGCGCCGCATCTGGCCGCGGTTTGGCTGGCGTCGCGGCGTCCGTTCTGGAGCGGGGTGCTGGCCGCGGTGGCGTTCTGGATCAATCCCAAAGGAGCGCTGGTCGCCGCCGTGTGCCTGCTGTGGAACCCGGCGGGGATAGTTGCGATGGCGGCCGGGTTCGCTTCCGTGAGCGCCGCGATGCTGGCATGGCTGGCCGCGACAGGCGCGCTGGCGCCATATTGGGAGCAGGTATGGCGTTGGGGACGCCTCTATGCCGCGAGGCCATTCGAAACTGCCCCGCTGCGCAACGGCATCCTGCGCACGCTCGGTTGGGCAGGCTTCCACGCGGCAATTGTGGTGGCCGCAGCGTGGTGCGCTTATCGGAGCCGCGACCGTGAGGGAGCGGTCACCACAGTTTCTTCCGGACGCCGCCAAATGCAGCGCTGGCTGGCGTGGCTGTTGATTTCGCTCGCCGGTGTGGCCGCGGGCCTGCGCTTCTTCCCGCGTTACTATTTCCTGCTGCTGCCGGTAATGGTGATGCTGGCCGCGCACGGTTTCGCACTGCTCAAAGGCCGCGCACGGTTCGCCGTGTGTCTGCTGCTGCTCATCCCGGCGATTCGTTTCGCTCCAACATATGTGGCTGCGGCACGCAACGGAGATTGGCGCGATACCGCCATGGATCGCGACAGTCGCGCCGCCGCCTCGCTGGCCCGCGCCATGGCCAAGCCCGGCGACACGCTCTTCGTCTGGGGTTACCGGCCGGAGGATTACGTCTACACGCGCCTGCCCGCAGCCACCATGTATCTCGATGCGCAACCACTCACCGGCGTCCCCGCCGACCGGCATCTGACGCAATCAGTACCCGTCGAAACGGAAGCGCCGCGCGAACGGCGCGTAGAGTTGGCGCGCTCCGCGCCCAGCTTCATTCTCGATGGTTTGGGACCATACAATCCGCGCCTGGCGATCGGTAACTATCCCGACTTGCGCGCGTGGCTGGAAAAGTATCGCGAAGTTGGGCGAACTGGCGGAACGGTAATCTACCGGCGAGAGGCCGGCGCAGGCTCGGCGGCTGCGCGATAAGTTCGGCGAAGCGAGCAGGACCCAATTCGTCGGTGCCTCTGCTTCTTCTAATTCTCCAGCCGGAAGTTGACCTCGATTTGAGACGCTACCTTGACGGGTACGCCGTCCTTCATGCCGGGTCGGAACCTCCATTTGCTGACCGCTTCAAGCGCTCTTTGATCCAAGCCGGGATCGAGCGAGCGAAGAACTCTGACGTTATGCGCCGCTTCGTCGGACCATACTTCCACATAGAGAACGACCAGCCCTTCGACGCGGGCATTCCACGCCTCTTTCGTGTATTTCGGCTGGATCTTGTGAGTAAGGATCGGAGCACTGATGCCCGGGCCGATGCTGTAGACGGCATGTTGTCCAACCTGGTCACCGGCCGTTAGTGGTGCCCCGTCACCTAGACGCAGAGCCGGAGCATGGGCGAGCCTGACACATTCGTCAGGGTGCTGCAACGCGAAGTCGCCGGACTGCGGGACGGCACCGCTCGTTTGGCGCAGCAGAGTGTAAATGCGGACGGCGGGCTCTGCCTGGTGGGAGAGACTGCTTGCGCCGCGCTCGACTCTGTATTGCCAGATGGCGTTCGTCACTTCGTCGATCCAGAGCGTGCGCTTGCCGGAACGGCTGGCATCGGATCCGGCATAGTCTCCACTCACCACGGTGCATTCGATGACCTTCTTACCAGGTTGCAGTTGCTCCCGGCCCGTGATTACCGGATCGTGCAGGTCGGCCGCCAAATAGGGCCATTCATCGAACGGCTCGGCACACGCGTCGATCCTTGAGTCACCGACGCTCCAGAATAGCCTCACGGCAGGCAGATGGCCCCACTGTATCGAGCCGTCGCACACCCGGGTAAGTGGGGCTGGGACGCCGGTAATCTCCAGGCGCGCACGCTGTTCGGGCACGCGCTCGATCACAATGCGAAACGAGGCTGCGGTTCGCGGCCCAGCGTCATCGGCGGTTTCTTGAGTGACCAGCCGGCCCTCGGCTTCCCAGGTATCCGCGTTACTCGCATTCCGGGACACGGCCTCGATCAGTGAAGCGGCGCTATCGGCTGCCATCGCGTGCCTGCCGGCCGGCAGCACAGCGAGCATCAAAAATGCGATCGCGAGCGTACGCATGGGACATCTTTCGGACGCGGCGGTCTTGAATCGCGCCGCTTGCCGTTATTGTACCCGGGGCGCAGAGACCTTTCTACAATCCAATCACAAGCCTTCACGAATAATCTTCCCCAGCCCTGTCATCCACTTGGAGCGAAACTCGCCGCCGCGCCAGCCGGTTTTCGCCGCGCCGTGCGCGAAACTGAAAGCGGGACCCGAGCGGCGTTTCGCTTCGCCCCGTGAAGCCTTCCACGCCACAATCGCCAAGTGGGGCGAATTTGTCCCACGAAAAGAGTGCACGGTCTTTTAGAATCAGTCAGTTACTAAAATTTAGTGGGGCGAATTTGCCCCACCGCGCTACTTCTTCTTCCACCGATAGAAGCCGACGATGGTTTTGGCGTCATCCAGCTTGCCGGTTTCGATCATTCGCTCGACTTCGCGGGCGGGGAACCAGCGGGTTTCGATGCGCTCATCATCCATCGGTGTCGCGACGCCGGCGGTGAGGCCCTCGGCGAGGTAGATGGTCATGCGCTCATCCACGTAGCCCGGGCTGACGAAGAACCGTGCCAGCCTGGTCCAGCGCCGCGCGCGGTAGCCGGTCTCTTCGATCAACTCGCGCTTGGCCGCCTGGAGCGGCTTCTCGCCGGGATCGAGCCGGCCGGCCGGCAGCTCCCAGATATAGCGCGCGGCCGGCAGCCGGTACTGCCGCACCATCAGGATGCGCTGCCGGTCATCGACGGCCATCATCACCGCCGAGCCGGCGTGGCGCACAATCGAGCGCTTGATTCTGAAACCGGTCTTCGGATCGGAAGCGCGGTCTTCGGTCACTCGAAATAGATTGCACTTGTATACTTCGCGGGAAGAAGTGATTTTCATGATTTTTTCTGGAGCGCAGCGGCGAACTTGTCCGCCGGCAGAGTGTTCATAATGTCGTTCTTTGCCAGCCAGCCGCGCCGCGCCGTGAGCACGCCGTAACGCATGCTGGCGAGGTGCTGCGGATGGTGCGCGTCGGTGGAAATGGCGAAGTTTGCGCCCTTGGCTTTGGCGGCGCGAATCAGCGGTCCGTGGAGGTCGAGCCGCTCCGGGCTGGCATTGATCTCCAGCCACACGTCGTGTGCTACGGCCGCCGCCACCACGCGCTCGAAATCGAACGGGAACGGATCGCGATGCAGCAGAATGCGGCCGGTGGGATGGCCGAGGATGCGCAGGTGCGGGCATTCGAGCGCGGCCAGCAGGCGGTCGGTCATCTCGGCGGATTCCTGGTTCATGTGGCTATGCACGCTGCCGATCACCAGGTCCAGCTCGGCCAGCGCGTCGTTGGCCAGATCCATGGCGCCATCGCGCAGGATGTCGCACTCCAGGCCGGAGAAGATGCGGATGCCGAGGCCATCACGGTTGATTTGCCGCACCTGGCGGGCAAACTCGACGGCCCGTTTCTCATCGAGGCCGTTGGCCATGGCGAGCGCTTTCGAATGGTCTGTGATGGCGATGTACTGGTAACCGCGGTCGCGCGCCGCCGCCGCCATTTCTTCCAGCGTGGCGCGGCCATCGGTCTCGACGGTGTGCATGTGCAGGTCGCCCCGAATGTCGGCCAGCTCCACCAGTTGGGGCAGGCGGCCATCTTCGGCGGCTTCGATTTCGCCCGCGTTCTCGCGCAGCTCCGGGGGAATCCAAGGCAGGCCGAGAGCTTCGTAAATGCCGGCTTCGGTCTCGCCAGCCACGCGGGCATCGTTTTCCGAGTGGAACAGACCGTATTCGCTGAGCTTCAGCCCCATCCGCACCGCGCGCGTGCGCAGGGCCACGTTGTGATCCTTGCTGCCGGTGAAGTATTGCAAAGCGGCGCCGAAACTGGCGGGCGGCAGCGCGCGCACGTCCACCTGCAATCCCTCGCGGCCCACCTTGGCGCTGGCTTTGTTTTCGCCGCGCCCCAACACCTCTTCCACGCGCGGCCAAGCTACGAAGCGGTCGAGCGCGGCGGTCGCATCCGGGCCGGTGACCAGCAGGTCGAGATCGCCCACGGTCTCGCGGCCGCGCCGCAAGCTGCCGGCGGGCGTAATGCTGTCGACGCCGTCGCCGCGCAGGGTACCGGCCAACTCCTCGGCCACACCCTCCGCGTAGCTCAGCAGATAGCGGCCGCTGCGCATGCGGTACTGGGCGATGGAGCGCAGCACCTTTTCTTCCAGCTTGGCGCCCATCCGCGGCAGCACGCGCAGCTTTTCCTCTTTTGCCAGCCGCTCCAGCTCATCCATCGTGCTGATGCGGTAATGTTCCAGGATGAGCGCGATGCCTTTCGGCCCGAGTCCTTGAATCTTCAGAAACTCGAGCGCGGTGGGCGGGAACTTTTGCAGCAGCAGATCGCGGCGCTCGCAGGAGCCATGATCGACGATCTCGCGCAGCACCGCTGCCAGCCCTTTGCCGATGCCGGGAATATCGGTGACTTTGCGCGCCGGGTCGGCGAGGATATCGGCGATGCGCTCGGGATAGCCTTCCACCGCGGTGGCGCCATTGCGATAGCTGCGGATGCGAAACCCATCCTCGGCGGCGATCTCCATCAGGTCCGCCGTCTCCCACAGCACGCGCGCGATTTCCTTGTTCTCCACTCCAGGGCGCCCTCCACTCAATTGTAGAGTGCGCCGGACGGCGGCGGCTGACGCCGCGTCGCCAGACGCAGCCCTTCCCGGAACGACGGATTTCTCGAGCCAGTGGGAGGCTGCGCGCGGACGCTACAGCGCCGCGCTTTCGCTGCGCAGCAATTCCATTTCCCGCGCCAGCGAGGCGAGCGATTGGCCGCATTCGGAGAACTTGCCGTCGGCCGCCTTGCGCTCAATATGCTTGAACATGCCCGCCGCGCGGTTGGCGCCCACGTTGGCGCACGCGCCTTTGGAATAGTGCGCCAGCCGCATGCACTGCGCGGTGTTCTGTTCGCGGATGGCGGCTTCGAGCAGTCCTATTTGCTGCGAGGTATCGGCCAGCAGCGCGGCCAGAATCTCGCGCATCAGCTCGGGGTCATCCATGGTGATGTCCCGGAGTTGGTCCTTGTCAAGGACAGTATTCGTGTTGGCGGTCTGCACGATTTGATTCTGGAATGAATACGAGTTTTGAGAAATCGAGCACAGACCCTAGATCGGAACCGGGAATACCTTAGGGGCCGGTTTCATAGGCGGGTGTGGGAGAAAGCCGCACGGACTTGCCCTTCGCAGGTCGGGGACCTGCGCCATAGCCAGCCGCGCTTAGCGGGGGCGCAGGGCGCCAAAGCCGAAGCTGGCATTCAGTACTTTGAGCTGCGCGTCCACCAATGCCGTGGCCTGGAAGCCAGGAGCCGACGGGGTGCCGAAGCGCAGGTCGAACAGCTCCACCAGTTTGCCGCCCTCCAGGGTGGATGCCGGCGTTACACGCCACAGCGGGTACTGATTGAATCGCAGGAATTGCCGAAAGACGGGCGAGCGCGCCGCGGCGTCCAGCGCTGGATCGGGGTCCGGCTTGTAGAGGATCAGGGCTCGGGTTGGGTCGAAGTTCCCGGCCACATCGAGGTCGGCAACGGCATAGAAACCAGGGGTTTCGGCCAGCCCGCGCCAGCGGAGAGGGTTGAACGGATTGGGCAACGCGGCCACACGCGCCGGCGAGTCTCCCTGGTAAATCCGCGCATCGAGCATGGCCACGGCGCGCCCGTGCAGAACCAGCCTGCCGCAATCGAGCGCCATGATGGCGGCCAGCGCGAACACGGCAGCGCCGCGGCCATGGTGGCGTGGCTTCGCGGCCCCGGAGGCGATCTCGGAGCCGACCATGCGCGCCAGAAACGGCCCCACCAGGGCCACTGCCGCAATCGCCCAGATCCACAGATCGATCACGCTGGTCGAATCCAAGCGCAACCAGCGGCCGGAAAAAGGCAGCAGCAGCCGCTCGCCGTAGATGTTGGTCCAATCGAGCAACAGATGAACAGCCACACCGAGCATGGCCGCCGCCATCGCACCCGGCCAATAGAGCGGCTTCCTCCCCGCCAGCCGCACTGCGGCAACCGACAACAAGGCCATCACCGGCATGGCGGCCAAAGCGTGAGTGAGACCCCGGTGATAACGCAGGTACGCGAGCGGGCCGGCGAGGCCGGCGAGCACGTCGATATCCGGCGCGTTGGACGCCACCAGCAGAATCGCCGTTGCCTGCGGCGTCCAGCGGCGGGCGCCGGCCCGCGCCAGAAACAGACCGACGGCTGTGTGCGTGAGATTGTACATTCCAGGGGCGGAGTTCCTATTGTAAAGAAAATCCACCCGGCCGCCCAGTTTCTGGCATGTCACCCGTTATTGTGAAACTGCTTCCCAGGAACAAACCTGGTCCGTGGATCGTATGCGCTGCGCAGAGGCATTTGTGCTTTGTACACCCATTGAGCGCGCCCGCGCGGACACCGGCGCGTTCCTGGTACACTGCGAATTCTGGGGAATTATTCAGTGAATAAATACTTGTTACTGTTGGCCGTAGGCTTGGCTTTGCCGGCCTGCAAGCAGCAGGCGGCGCGGCCAGGGATGACCGGCATGCCGGTGGTGCCGGTATCGGTCGCCAAGGTGTCGCAGGAATCCGTTCCCACCGAGCTGAAGGTGGTAGGAACGGCGGAGGCTTCGGCGGTTGTGCAGGTCAAATCGCAGGTTGCCGGCGAACTGGCTGCTACGCATTTCACCGAAGGACAGAACGTGGCCAGGGGCGATCTGCTATTCGAGATCGATCCGCGGCCTTTCGACGACGCGCTGCGCCAGGCGGAGGCGGCCGTGGAGCGGGACAAGGCGCAGATCGTGCAGGCCGAGGCCACGCTCGAGCGCGACAAAGCCACCGCGCGCTTCGCGCAAAGCGACGCCCAGCGCCAGGCCGAGCTGAACAAGGGCGGGCTGACGTCTCACTCGGTCTATGACCAGGCGCGGTCCAACGCCGATGCGGCGAACGCTTCCGCGCGCGCCACCCAGGCGGCGATTGATACCGCGAAAGCGGCCCTGGAAGCCGACCAGGCCGCCGTCGCGCTCGCCCGCCTCAATCTGGCTTACTGCCGGATTCGCGCGCCCATTTCCGGCCGCACCGGCAACCTGCTGGTGCACCCCGGCAACCTGGTGAAGGTCAACGACGTCGCGCTGGTGGTGATTCACCAGGTGTCGCCCATCTTTGTCGACTTTGCGGTACCGGAGCAGCACCTGGGCGCCATCCGCCGGCTCGCCGGCGAGGGTCGCAAGCTGGCCGTGCGCGTCGAGTCGCAGGACGATCCCGGCCGCGCCGCCTCCGGCTATCTTTCGGTAATCGACAATACGGTGGATGCCACCACCGGCACCATTCATCTGAAGGCGACGTTTGAGAACGCCGACCGCATGTTGTGGCCCGGCCAGTTCGTCACCGCCACGCTTACGCTCGATACCATTCAGAATGCCGTGGTGGCCCCGGCCGAAGCGGTGCAAAGCGGACAGCAGGGGTACTTTGTGTACGCCGTCAAGCCGGACAACCACGTGGAAATCCGCCCCGTGACGATGGGCCGTACCTGGGGTGGCAAGGTGGTGATCGCGAGCGGCCTCCGGCCGGGCGAAACGGTGGTGACCGACGGGCAGATGCGCATCTTCCCCGGCGCGAAGATTGCGCCGGTGGATCCAGCCAAGCTGGGAACGGGGCCCCTGTGAACCTCTCGCGCATCTTCATCGATCGCCCGATCATGACGACGCTGTTATGCTTCGCCATCCTCCTGTTCGGCACGGTGGCGTTTCGCGCGCTGCCGGTGGCCGCGCTGCCCAGCGTCGACTATCCCACTATCCAGGTGAACGCCGATCTCCCGGGCGCGAGCCCAGAGACCATGGCCTCCTCGGTCGCCACGCCGCTCGAACGCGAGTTCTCCACCATCGCCGGCATTCAATCGATGAACTCGGTGAACTCTCAGAGCAGCACCCAGATCACCGTGCAATTCACGCTCGACCGCACCATTGACGCCGCGGCGCAAGACATTCAGGCGCACATCGCCGCGGCCGGCGGGAGACTGCCTGCCACCATGCCGCGGCCGCCCTCCTATCAGAAGGTCAACCCGGCCGAGCAGCCGGTGTTCTACCTGGCGCTGGTTTCCGACACTCTCCCGCTCTATACCGTGACCGATTATGCGGATGTTCTGCTGGCCCAGCGCATTTCCATGGTGAGCGGCGTGGCGCGCGTGCAGGTCTATGGCGAACAGAAATACGCCGTGCGCGTGCAGGCGGACCCCAACCAGCTCGCGGCCCACAACATCGGCATCGATGAGGTGCAGGCGGCCATCGCCTCCAGCAACACCAACCTTCCCACCGGCCGCCTGGACGGCGCCAAGCAGGCGTTCACCATCGAATCGAACGGCGGCCTGCTCAACGCCGCGGGTTACCGGCCGATTATAGTCGCCTGGCGCGGCGGCGCTCCCGTGCGCCTCGACCAGATCGCTAACGTGGTCGATGGTGTCGAAGACGACAAGCTGATCGCCTGGTACAACAACCAGCGCGGCGTGATCCTGGCCGTCAACCGCCAGCCGGGCACCAACACCGTGGAAGTGGTAGACAACATCAAGCGGCTGCTGCCGGAATTCGAAAAGGAAATCCCCCCGGCCGTGAAACTTTCGGTTGCCTTTGACGCCTCCGAGTCCGTACGGGAATCGATTCACGACGTGGAATTCACCCTCACCCTGGTGGTGTGCGTAGTGGTGATGGTGATCTTCCTGTTCCTGCGCAATGTTTCCGCCACGTTGATTCCCGGCGCGGCGGTTCCCTTTTCGATCATCGGCGCCTTCGCCGCGATGTACCTGCTGGGTTACAGCCTGAACAATCTCTCGCTGATGGCGCTCACGCTCTCGGTGGGATTTGTCGTCGATGACGCCATCGTGATGCTCGAGAACATCGTGCGCCACATGGAGATGGGCAAGTCACGCATGGAAGCCGCCATCGCCGCCTCGCGCGAAATCGGCTTCACCATCCTCTCGATGACGTTTTCGTTGGTGGCGGTCTTCATCCCGGTGCTGTTCATGGCCGGGATTGTGGGCCGGCTGCTGCACGAATTTTCCGTGACCATCGTGGTGGCGATTCTGATTTCCGGCTTCGTCTCGCTGAGCCTGACACCGATGCTGGGCAGCCGGTTTCTGCGCAGCGACCGCGGGGTGAGCCACGGCGCTCTCTACCGCGCGCTGGAACGCGGCCACAAACTGACGGAGCGCTGGTACGAAAGGACGCTCGGGATCGCCATGCGGTTCCGGCTGGCAACGCTGACGGTGGCGGTGCTGATGCTGGTGGGCTCCGTCTACCTTTTCAAGACCATGCCCAAGGGGTTCATTCCTTCGCAGGATTCGGATTTCTTCTTCGGCATCACGCTTGGCCCGCAGGACATTTCGTTTGAGAATATGGCCCGCCACCACCGGGCTATCTCGGAAATCGTGCGCGCCACCCCCGGCGTAGAGGATGTGGGCTCGTTTGTGATCGGCGGCAATCAGGCGTTCTTCTTCGCGCGCATGAAGCCCCGCGCCGAACGCGCCCTCTCGGTAGACCAGACGATTGAAGGGTTGCGCCCGCGCGTGATGGCCGTACCGGCGCTCTTTACCTTCATCCAGAACCCGCCGCCCATCACGGTGAGCGGCCAGTTTGGCGCATCGGCTTACCAGCTCACCATGCAGAGCCCCAACCTCAAGGACCTGTACAAGTGGGCGCCGCGGCTCACCGCCAGAATGGGACAGATCCCGGGCTTCGTCGACGTCACCAACGACTTACAGATTGCCGCGCCGCAATTGATGGTGGATATCGACCGCGACCGCGCGCTAGCTCTTGGAGTTACGGCACTGCAGGTGCAAGACGCGCTCTACAGCGCCTTCGGCCAACGGCAGGCCTCGGTGATCTATGCGCCGGCCGACCAGTACGAGGTGATTCTCGAGCTTGAGAAGCAATACCAGCGCACGCCGGACGCGCTGTCGCGGCTCTACATCCGCTCGTCCCAGGGGTCGCTGGTGCCGCTCGACGCGGTCACCCGCACGCACCGCCAAACCGGCCCGCTCAACATCAATCACTTCGGGCAGTTGCCCGCCGTAACCGCGTCGTTCAACCTGCGGCCGGGCTTCTCGCTGGGGCAGGCCGCCGAACAGGTGGATAACGCGATCCTCGATCTGCACATGCCCTCCACCATCAGCACCGGCTTCCAGGGAACCGTGAAGGAGTTTCAGAACTCCTTCCGCAACCTGACGCTGCTGCTGATCGTCGCCATCCTGGTGATTTACATCGTGCTGGGCGTGCTCTACGAGAGCTTCATTCACCCCATCACGATTCTCTCCGGCCTGCCCTCGGCGGTATTCGGCGCGCTGCTCACGCTGATGCTGTTCCACAAGGAGCTCGATCTCTACGCGTTTGTCGGCATCATCATGCTGTTCGGCGTGGTGAAGAAAAACGCCATCATGATGATCGACTTCGCGATTACCAGGCGCAGGGAAGGGCTGCCGGCCGAGCAAGCCATCTGGCAGGGCTGCATGCTGCGCTTCCGGCCCATCATGATGACCACGGTAGCGGCGCTGTTCGGCACGCTGCCCATTGCGCTGGGCTACGGCGAAGGCGGCGACGCCCGCCAACCACTGGGTCTGTCGGTGGTAGGCGGCCTGCTGTTCAGCCAGTTCCTAACGCTCTACATCACCCCGGTGATCTACGTGTACATGGAGCGTCTCCAGGAGGGTCTGGACGGCCGTAAGACTGCGGCGGGAGCGCCGCGCGAAGCCGCCGCGGCCATCTGACCGCCGGACGGCTTTCCCCCTCGATGCCGAGAATGGAGATTTTCAGAGCTGGAGATCGATATTCATGGATCAAGAAAGGCCCGATGGCTGTATACTGAGTCTCTCGGGAGATCCCTTAATGGAAATCCCGCAGCAAAGGAGCGCTCCCATGCGTAACACTGTTTTCAGTGGCGTTGCAGCGTTTTGCCCCAGGGGAGCTTGCAGGTCACTCGCAAGCCTTCTCGCATTCAGTGCGATGGCGTTTCTCTTCGCCGGGCGCATCTCGGTCGCACAGGATTCTAAAACTCCCGCCGAACTGCCCGCGCCATCCAGCGGCAAAGCCATCGTCTGTATCTACCGCGTGTACAGATTTACCGGCTCGTCCTCACACGACGAGCTTTATGTCAACGGTACTCATCTCGCCAAACTCCTCAACAGCGAATACGCATTCCTGGAAGTGCCGCCGGGGACTGTTGTGATCTCCGGATTGCCCAAGGAGTATTACGGAAGCGTCATCATGTCCGCCGGGGCGGCCCTCAATCAAGCCAGGCAGAAAGAAAACGAGCGGGCCCGGTTTGAGGCGGAGGCGGGCAAAACCTATTACTTCAAATGGACCGCCGGACCCATGGCAACTGGGATCAAGGTCACGCCTGAAGATCCCGCGGTCGGAGCCAAACAGATACGCAAACTCCATCCCTCCAAGCCCGTTGACGACAAAGAAGAAGCGAGACCAGGAACAAAAGACACCGACAAACCGACGCCGTAGCGTCCGCCGCGCCAGCGGCTTGGTTTTCGTCGGCCACTCGGACACGATACGAGCCCGTTGCATAAAGGACCCCTTTTGCAGTGTTCAGCTATTAGTGCGCCCGGGACTCCCGCGCCGTCCGCCGCAACCGCTCCAACTGCGCCTGTGGCGTCCGCAGGGCGTTCACGGTTAGGAAAACCGGCTTAAGAAGTACTTCCCGGCTTATGCGTCTTGCCGGTCGACAGCGGAGCAAGAGCGAGCGACAGGGGGGCGACGATGGCAAGCCTCGTCTGGATCATGGCTTTTCTACTCGTCGCGATGCGCGTATCGAAAGAGCCGGTGCTTTCGCTTCTCCGCGGCTGGCCTGGGGCGATCCGATTCGGGATGCAAGGGCCTGCCGGCACTCAGGCTTGGGGTAGAAGCTCACGCAAGCTCGGCGGCAAACAATGACGCGGTGAAGTCTGTTTTGGCAAATCACCCTTTGGAGAAGCCGGCCGGGGCTCCCCAAGGCCGGTTGCGCCGTTTGGCTGGCAGGCGCGTTCACGGCCACCAATTCTGCCCGCTTTCGGGCCCGGCGGGGAAGCGCGAGGCGCTTGCCGCCGCAACCTGCTACCGTTTTGTGCAATAGGAGTCGAAAGTGCGAAACTCATTCCTCGGATTCGTCATTTTGAGCCTGCCCTGCCTGCTCGCCGCGCAGGCCGGATTCTGGGCCCCGGTTGTGCCGCCCCGCGCGCAGTACCGCATCGATGGCGCGTTCGATGCGGCGGGCCCGCGGCTGAAGGGCACCGAAACCATCGTTTTCCGGAACAGCACGCCGCGGGCGATGGCGCGGCTGGCGCTGGACTGGAGCATCGGGACGGGTAAGAGCGTGACGCTCACCGCGAACGGCAAGCCCGCGGCCCTGCTGCTTCCACCGGGAGCGAAAAGCGTCTCCGGCCCGCTGCTGCTTCAACTGCCGGAACCTCTGGCGCCGGGTGCGCCGCTCGATCTCCGGCTCGAGTTCATCAATGACTACGGCCGCGAGTTCGACCCGGCGCACGGCGTTCTTCTCCAGGGCTGGTACCCGAAACTCTGGTGGGGCTTCGGAACTCTCGACGACTACACGGTGCGACTGAAGCCGCCGGAGGGCGCCGCGGTGGTGGCCAGCGGCGTCTGGAATCCGGCTTCGGGCCTGTGGACCGGCAGCGGCATTCGCGACTTCGCGGCCGGTATCTACAGCGCGCAGCGGTATACCATCGACCGCGCCCAGGCCGGGGACGTGCAGGTCACAGCCGTCTATACCGTGGCCGGCGCGAAGTGCGGAAGACTGGTGCTCAAAACCGCGGTGGATGCGATCACGTTCTATCGCGGCCGGTTCGGCTTCTATCCTCACAAATCGCTCACCCTGATTCCCGGCGGCGACTACCCGGCAGGCGGCTACCCCGCCGCCACCGCGCTGGTGGTGATTCACGGCGAAGAGCAGATGGAGAAGAAACCCGAAGCGCACTTCCGCTGGATTACGGCGCACGAAATCGGGCACATGTACTGGTCGCAGTACGTGCTCGCCGCAGGCGCGGACGATCTCAACTGGCTCATGATCGGCCTCGGAATCTTCGCCGACCGCGAGTACCGCCGGGCGCGCGCGATCGCCGCGCCCATCGGCAATCTTCCGGCGAACTACATCGGCGGCATGAAAGACGGTATCGACACCACGCTGGATCTCACCGATGAGCAGCAGGAAGTGGTGGAGTGGGATTACAACAACATCGCCGAACACGGCAAAAGCAGCGCCATGATGGATGCGCTGGAATCGACCATCGGGGCAGCGGTGTTCGACCGCGCTTACCGGCGCATCCTGCGCGAGTTTCACGGACGCCGGCTGACAGTGCACGATTTCGAAAGAGTCTGCGAAGAGGAAAGCGGCGAGGACCTGGGCTGGTTCTTCGAGAGCTGGACGCGCAGCAACCAGTACACCCGCTACCGCGCTGTGCGCCTCGAACCGACGCAGAGCGGCGGTGTCCGGCGCTCGCCGGTAGAAGTGATCTCGGAGGGTAGTCGCCCCCAGCGCGTGCCGGTGGTTGCAACGTTCGAGGACGGCTCCCGGCAGACGCTGCGTACGGACCGGCTGGCGGGCGACAGCGTGCTCACCTTCGAGAGCGAGTCGCCTCTCAAAGAGCTGAAGCTCGATCCGGGGAATACGCTATGGCTGCTCGACTTCGAACCGCCGCTTTCGGCGGCGGGAATGACGCGGAAAATCGCCGGGCTGGAGCTGACCGGCTCGGCCGAGGCCGCGCTGGCCTTGCTGCCGCGTGCCATTGAGCTGCGCCTCGCAACTTCGCGCCCCTGGCGCCGGCTCGGCCTGATGCTCTACGACGGCAAGCACTACCAGGAGGCGCTCGACTGTTTCCGGCGCGCCTACGATGCCACCACGGACCAGGATTACCGGTTCCTGGCGCTGGTCTGGCAAGGCCAGTTGCTGGACCTGTTAAACAAACGCGCTGACGCAATCGCCGCATACCAGGCAGCGAAGGCCACGGGTTCGACGTACACCTTCCGCCACGACCAATACAGCCTGGCGATCGACCAGAAGTGGGTGGAGCAGCGGCTGGCAACGCCGTTTGAACGGAAGTAGAGGTGGATTTCTGCGGGGGCTGCTGTCGGTGGGAGGCGCCGGGCCTCGGCGCTCTCGCAAAGGAAGCTGGCCACACGGTTCCTCGCAGTGCCGGGACCTTACGGACACTCCCGGCGTGACGGCTAGTATTTCGCCCGTTGGGTCGCTTTGATTATCGGGTTCCCAGCAGTTCCAGCGAGTCCCTCATTCCACCGGGTACCTATCCAGCACCCAATCGAGGGCCTCGGCGGGAGTGCGGAGGCGGCTTTCCAACTGTGCGTCTTCGACGGCCGAAAGGATCTCGCCGAAACGAGGGCCGGGGCGGTAGCCGGCAGCGATCAGGTCGGCTCCAGTGATCAGGGGGGCGGGCTTGATCTCTTCGGCGGTCATCTCTTCCCACTTGTGCTTGACGAAGTCGTAGGTTTCCAGGTGGCCGCTGCTGGCCAGGCAGTCCAGGCGGTGCAGTTCGAGATGTTCGTCGAAGCGGGCCAGGCGCATCAGGCGCTTGAGCGTGCTCTCTTTCATTCTGCCCACGTCTTTAAAGTGCATGTGATGGGCCACCAGCGACTCCACCTGCTCGATGTCATCGCGCGAGAATCGCAGCCGGGTGAGAATCGCGCGGGCCATCTCAACACCTTTCTCGACGTGCCCGTCGAAGCGGATGCGGTCCGCCACGCGGAAGACGGGCGGCTTGCCCACGTCGTGCAGCAGCGCGCCCAAGGCCAGCGTCGGCGTGGCGGGCCCAAGACTAGCGAGCAGCAGGCGGGTGTGCGTCCAGACGTCGCCTTCAGGGTGAAACTCGGGCGGCTGCGCGACGCCGTGCATGGCGGCCACTTCGGGTAGCAGCACGGCCAGCAGACCGCTTTCGTCCAGCAAGTCCAGGCCATGGGCGGCGCCGCCTTCGGTGAGGATGCGGACCAACTCGTCGCGCACGCGCTCGGCCGACACCCGCGCAACCAGGCCGGCATGGCGGCGCATGGCCTCAAAGGTGGCCGGTTCAATCGAGAATCCGAGCCGGGCGGCGAATCGCACGGCGCGCAACAGGCGGAGATGGTCCTCGCGGAGGCGGGCATCGGGATCGCCGATGGCCCGCACCAGCCGGCCGTCGAGATCGGCGCGGCCTTCAACATAATCCAGCACCTGCCCGGTCTCCGGGTCCATCATGAGGCCGTTGATGGTGAAGTCGCGGCGCAGCACGTCGGCCTTCGGGTCGGCTTCAAAGTGCACGGCGACGGGCCGGCGGCCGTCCTCATATTCGTGGTCGCTGCGAAAGGTGGCCACTTCCACTTGCGCGAAGGCGTCCCGCACCAGAACCACGCCGAAGTGCGCGCCCACAAGGCCGGATTGGGGGAACAGGTCCATGATGCGGTCCGGCCGCGCGTCGGTAGAGATGTCGAAATCCTTGGGGCGCGTCCCGCGCAGCAAATCGCGCACGCAGCCGCCGACCAGATAGGCCTGGTGGCCGGCAGAGCGCAGCCGTGCGATGACGCCGCGCGCCAGCGATTCCGCCTGCGATTGCGGCATTTAACCCCCTCACCACATACTAATATGTCGAGCCGAATCGTACTCGAGGCGCCGCAAGGCCGTATCACGGCGGCGGCCGCATCCCGCGGTAACGGCCGTGGACCAGGTCCACGGCAGGGTGGCATCGCGCGGCGATGCGACCTGCCTGTGGTACGCTACGGCTGCATGCAGGAAGCGAGAGGTGTGCCTCGACAGCGGTATTCCTCGATCAGAGCGTTCGCGATCTGCGCCTTCGTACTGTACGCCGCCGTAACGTTCACAGTGACGGTCAGGGCTATTCTGCGGGGGAGTTCCTTCGAGCAACTGGGACCGAACGAAACAACCGATTCTTTTCTGCAGGTCCTGGATGCGCCCCACCCCGGCTCGCTCGTCGAAGGCGGCTTGCGCAGATACGGCCCGCAGCAGCGTCTCTTGTTCGTCGGACCGGCTGGTGATTCTTCGACGTTACGGGTGTATTTCACGGTCGCGTATCTTGCCTACCCGCGGCCGGTCGCGGCCATCTTCTGCGGCGAACGCGGCAAAAGCCGCACCTCCACAATGGAAAAGCTGCCCCGTTCCACCGAAATTGCCGGGGTGATCTTTTTCGACACCGATCCCGGGCGCTGGGCGGCAGGCGGAACCCAAGTGACCTCCAGACTCTATATCGCACCTTATAGCGGCGCGGGCTCATGGGAATCTTTCTGTCGATAGTCGCCCTTTCGATTGCCTTTGCTGGAGGCGTCGGCGTGGTCTTGCTGCTGCGCCCCCATCCTGCCCTCACTGACATCTGCGGTGTCTGCGGCACGGCGCTCATATTAGGCGCGGGGCTGGTCTCCCTATCCTCTTTCTGCCTGGGGTTCCTGATTCAGGGCGCGCCGCTCCGTTGCGCGGTGGCCGCTGTTTGCCTGGGCGCGGCGGGCTGCGCGTGGAAGCGGCGCAACTGGGCGTTGCCAGCTATACCGAGACTCCTGTTCCGCGCTCCGCAGGCGATCGCGCTTGTGCTGGTCACCGCTCAACTGAGTTTCGTCACCTGGCTTTCGTTGTATCGGCAAAGCCTGGGCTGGGACGGATTGTTCAACTGGGAATCCAAAGCCAGGGTCGCGTTTTTGAACGGCGGGGCTATCCCACTCCAGTACTACACCAGCAACCATGACTTCTTCCATCGCAGCTATCCGCCTCTGGTGCCCCTCCTCGAGGCGTGGATCTATGGCTTTCTGGGCCGCATGGATCAAAGCGTGATCAAGTTGATCGGCCCATATTTCTATCTGGCCGCCGCGCTGCTTCTGCTCTCCGCGGCAAACCGAACGAGTCAGTGGCGCTGGTCCGGGATCTTTGTACTCCTCCCCTTCCTGTTCGTGCCGGCGCTGGCGATGGGCCAGGGCAGCGCGTCTTCCGGCTATGCCGACTTTCCGCTCTCGGCGGTGTACGTGTGTGCGGTGGTGCACTGTGTCGAATACTGGCGAACCCGATCCGCGGCATCGGCGCGGCTGTTGGGTCTGAGCGCCGCCCTGCTACCTTTCACCAAGGCCGAGGGCATCGTCCCGCTCTTGTGCCTCGCAGCCGCCATTGCCCCCCTGGTTGCGACGGAGCGCAACTGGAAGCTGGGAGCTTGGGCCGTCCTTCCCGGGTCTGGGCTATGGCTCGGTTGGTCCGTATTCATGAGCAGCGTAGGAGCGCCGCGTGACCCTGATTTCGCAGGCTTCACACCCGCTGTCTTCGCATCGCACGTGAACCGCGCCTGGCCGCTGGTTCGTTGGACGTTGGAGGAATCAATTGCCTTAAGGCGCTGGAGCTTGCTGTGGCTGCTCGCTGCGGGCGCTCTATGTTATCTCTCCCTGCACAAAGTAAAGCTGCGGTGGTATCCCTGGGCCGCAATGGTTTGCCTGCCGCTGTTACTGTATCCGTGTGCCTATTTCTTCAGCGCGTGGAACCCGGTTGAGCCGCACGTAAAAATCTCGCTGCCGCGTCTGTTCGTTCACATCGCATCGGCTGCCGCGCTGATGGTCGGAATCGTCTTCGCGGAGGTGGTAGCGCCGGGGAACGGGTCGCCTTCCCTCAGTGAACCCGGCCCGCTCCTCAGCCCGGGACCGCCGGCGGAACAAGTGCAGTAAGCGGCGGAGCGGATTCGCCCGGCGCGACGCGCGGTCCCGCCTCGCTTCGCCGGCGGGCATTGGGGAGAGTTTCGAACCCCGCACCATATGCTAATATGTTGAGGCCAACTCCACCCGGAGGCGGGGATATCAGTTTGGGGCGCAGTCCCACGTAAGGACAGATCGCTTTCCAGTTCCAACCCGTCAGCACCTCGCAGGCGCGTTCACAATTCGCCAGAGTGCCCCTTGGGCGAGCGGGAGAAACCATTCAGTGACCAACCAGCAACGTCCGGCGGCGGTGAAAGTCGTGGTCGCCACCACCGTGATGCTGTCCTTTATCTCGTTCTGGCGGGCGGCGGCGATCGTCTTGAGCGACCTGGCGAGCTCCGCCTATTACGTAGGCGGCATCGCCGAACACGCCATCGGCAAAGCAGCACCGTGGTTCATCCTGTCGATCATGCTGTTTTCCTACGCGGTGCGCGCCATCTATATCGAGAGCTGCTCGATGTTCGTGCGCGGCGGCGTGTACAAAGTGGTGCACGAGGCGATGGGCGGCACGCTCGCCAAGTTTTCGGTGTCGGCGCTGATGTTCGATTACGTGCTGACCGGCCCCATCAGCGCGGTGAGCGCTGGCCTGTACCTCGGCGGCCTGCTCAATGAAGTCGGTCAGAGGCTGGGCATCGCCGGCCTGCGCGTCAATCCGGAATACTTTGCGGCGGCTTTTGCGATGGTGGTGACGCTGTATTTCTGGCGCAAGAACATCATCGGCATTCACGAATCGAGCGAGAAGGCGCTGCGCATCATGCAGATCACCACCGTGATGGTGGTGATTCTGATCGTCTGGTGTATCGTCACCATCTTGAAGAACGGCTACCAACCCGTGCCGCTTCCCGTTCCCGCCAACATCAAATTCAGCCCCGAAGCGTTGGGCTGGTTGAAAGGGACGGTCGCACCATCGATTACGGCCATCGCCATCATGATCGGCCTGGGCCACTCGCTGCTCGCTATGAGCGGCGAGGAGAGCCTGGCGCAAGTGAACCGCGAGATCGCGTATCCCAAGCTGAAAAACCTGGAACGCGCGGGCTTCGTGATCTTCATCTACAGCATGCTGTTCACTTCGCTGGTTTCGTTTTTCGCGGTGATGATCATCCCGGACGCGCAACGCCAGCAGTTTCTGGACAACCTGATCGGTGGGCTTTCGATGTTCCTGGTGGGGCCGGTTTCGCTGCGCCTGCTGTTTCATGGCTTTGTGGTGCTGGTGGGAACGCTGATTCTCGCAGGGGCGGTGAACACGGCCATCATCGGCTCCAACGGCGTGCTGAATCGCGTGGCGGAAGACGGCGTGCTGCCCGACTGGTTCCGGCGTCCGCACAAGAAGTTCGGCACCACTTCACGCCTCATCAACGTGATCGTGGGGCTGCAACTCGTCACCATCCTGATCAGCCGCGGCGATGTCTACATGCTGGGCGAAGCTTACGCCTTCGGTGTGGTGTGGAGCTTCGCCATGAAGGCGCTCTCCGTGCTGGTGCTGCGCTACAAGCAGCCGGAAGGGCGCGAATGGAAAGTGCCGCTGAATTTCCACATCGGAAAGACGGAGATCCCCCTTGGCTTGGTGATGATCACGGTGGCGCTGTTCGCCCTGGCCATTATCAACGTGCTGACCAAGAAGGTGGCGACCATCTCCGGCGTGAGTTTCACCATCGCCTTCTTCATCGTCTTCGAGTTGTCCGACATCTACAACCGGAAGCGTAAGGCGGCGCACGGAGAGGAGATGGAGAAGTTCCTGCTGGACGCGCGCGACGATCTCACCGCAGGTACCGTCGGCGTGCGGCCGGGTAACGTGCTGGTGGCGGTGCGCAACCCCCACCGCCTGCAGCACCTGGCGCGTATCTTGCACAAGACCGACACGCGCAAGATGGATATCGTGGTGCTTTCGGTGCGCCAGGTCACCCAGGCGGCCTCAGGCGAGCACCCTCTCGACACCGGGCAGATTTTCTCGGAAGCCGAGACCAATGTGTTCAGCCACGTGGTGACGCTGGCGGAAAAGGCCGGCAAGCACGTGGAACTGATGGTGGTGCCGGGCACGGACCCTTATGAGGCGGTGGTGCAGACGGCGGCGCGGCTGCGAAGCTCGCGGATCGTGATGGGGCTGTCGCCCAAGCTGACACCGCCTGAGCAAGGCGCGCTGGTGGGCAGCTATTGGGAACAGTTGCCGGAGCCGCGGCCGTCCCTCTCGCTCGAGATCGTGCTCGAAAACGAAAAGGACGTGGTGTTCTTTAATCTGGGACCGCACCCGCCGCGCCTCTGGCCCGAAGACGTCGCGCTGGCGCACAAGCTGTGGCTCGAGTTGTGCGGCATGGGTCCGGGATCGAGACTGCACCACCGCGACGTAATCGGCGTCGCGCTGCGGCGGATGAACGACGAGTTTCACTCCGAGCGTAAGGAAGAAGTGCTGGGCGACGTGCTGCGCGAACTGGGCAACGGCCACTCCGAGGAGTCCGGCGGAAACGGCGGCGGGCGGGAGTAAGGTCAGATCTCCCTGTCCCAAGGCGCTGTCTCTGCGCCGCATGAACAGTGTGGTCTGTCTCCGGCAACCACAGAGCCGCACTGCGAAGCGGCGGCGATGTTATCATCGCAAATCGGATACAGCCGGACGAGTCAAGGCGGCAGGAGCGAATCGACCAACGTGTTAGGCGCAATTGAAGCGGGAGGCAGCAAATTCGTCTGCGGGATCGGCACCACGCCGGAGAATCTGATTACCACGCGGATTCCGACCACTACGCCGGCGGAGACGCTGGAGGCGGCGGTCGCGCTTTTCCGGCGGGAGGCGGGCCACAAGTTGAAGGCGGTGGGGATTGCTTCGTTCGGGCCGTTGGATCCACACCCCGGCTCTCCCACTTTCGGCCACATTACCTGCACTCCGAAACTGGGCTGGCGCGGCATCGACGTGGCGGGCACGTTCCGCAAATGCTTGGGCGTGCCGGTAGGTTTCGATACCGACGTGAACGGGGCCGCGCTGGCGGAAGCGCGCTGGGGCGCGGCGAGAGGCCTTTCAGATTTCATTTACCTCACGGTGGGTACGGGCATTGGCGGCGGCGCGATGGTGAATGGAAAACTGCTGCACGGCCTGCTGCATCCGGAAATGGGCCACCTGCGAATTCCGCACGATCGCACGCGCGATCCGTACGCGGGCGATTGCCCGTTCCACGGCGATTGCCTGGAGGGCCTTGCGTCCGGGCCGGCGCTGCGCGCGCGGTGGAGCATGGCGCCGCGCGAGCTGCCGCCGGCGCACCCGGCTTGGGCGCTGGAAGCGGAGTACCTGGCGCTCGGTCTGCACAACCTGGTGTGCACCCTTTCGCCGCGGCGCATCGTGATCGGCGGCGGTGTGTTGCAGCAACCCTGCCTCCTGCCGATGGTGCGTGCGGAATTGGCGCGGCTGCTGGGCGGGTACATCGAAGCGGCGGAGATCATCGAGGAGATGGAGAGCTTCGTCGTACTTCCCCAGCTCGGCGACCGCGCAGGCGTGCTGGGGGCGCTGGTGCTGGCAGAAGAAGCGGCACGGAACCTTTCGGCGCCTGATTCGTGAGTTAGGCGCACGATAAGCAATTCGCTCTCCGCGGCTTGTTATCCTACGATTCGGTGCGCGATGCCATTGACGATCAAACCTAAGGAGGGTTGCCGCTGGGACCTGGTGGCGCTGGGCGAGGTGATGTTGCGCTTCGATCCCGGCGACAAGCGGGTGGCCACCGCCCGTAGTTTCGACGTTTATGAGGGTGGCGGCGAATATAATGTCGCGCGCGGCCTCAAGCGCTGCTTCGGCCTCGATACAGCGATCGTCACCGCCTTCGCCGATAACCCGATCGGGCGGCTGGTCCAGGACCTGATCTACCAGGGCGGCGTTGACCAATCGCTGATACGCTGGGCGCCCTTCGACGGAGTTGGCCGCACCGTGCGCAACGGCTTGAACTTCACCGAGCGCGGATTCGGCGCGCGCGCGGCGCTGGGGTGTTCCGACCGCGGCCACACGGCCGTCTCGCAGCTCGAACCCGGCCAGATCGATTGGGACGCCATCTTCGGCCGGCACGGCGCCCGCTGGTTCCACACCGGCGGCATTTTTTGCGCGCTTTCCGAATCCACGCCCGCGGTAGCGATCGAGGCCATCGAGGCGGCGCGCCGCCATGGGGTGGTGGTGTCCTACGATCTCAACTACCGCGCCTCGCTTTGGCAATCCATCGGCGGCAAGCAGAAAGCGCAAGAGGTCAACCGGCGCATCGCACCGCTGGTGGAAGTGATGATCGGCAACGAAGAGGACTTTTCGGCGGCGCTCGGCTTCGAGGCGCCCGGAGTCGACGAGAGCCTGAGCGATTTCGAAGCAGCCTCGTTCCGGCTAATGATCGAGCAGGTGTTGCGCGAGTTTCCCGTCTCCGTGGTCGCCACCACGCTGCGCAAGGCGAGCACGGCGACGCGCAACGACTGGGGCGCCATCTGCTACGCCGAGGGCCAGTTTTACGAGGCCAAACACCGGCCGGGCCTGGAGATCTTCGACCGCGTCGGCGGCGGCGATTCATTCGCCTCGGGATTGATCTATGGCTTCCTTACCGGCCAGCCGCCGCAGTGGGCCGTAGACTGCGGCGCCGCCCACGGTGCGCTGGCGATGACCACGCCGGGCGATACTTCGATGGCCACCCTCGACGAAGTGCTGCGCCTGATGCGCGGCTCTGGCGCCCGCATCGCACGCTGAGGTGGGGCAGGTTTCAACCTGCCAACGCCCCCTCGCGGGCGCATGTTTTTTGGTCGCTTTTAAACTCTTCTACGCGGCACGCGGAGCCTACGCCGATAGCGGCAGCGTCTGGCGGCGAATCACGCCGCTGAAATAGTCGCGAAGCGGGTAAAGCGGATATGGCTCCAGCTCGGCGAATGTACGGCCCAGCTTCTGTTCGATCCGGTAGACCGAGTGAAAGAAATTACCGCGATCCATGTTCAGTCTCCGGCAGCACAATTTCCAGTCCGCACCCAGCAGAAAATGATAGCGGAATATCCGGTGCTCCGCCTCGTCCAATGCGCGGCGGCTGACGAGGCAAAAGTCTGCCATGTACTCCTCCGACTTCCGGGAATAGACGCGCCGGGTATTGCGGCCGCTGCAAAACTCCAGGGACACCGTGCCTAAAAAGGCTCCCGATTCGGAGCACTCGCGAAAACGTGCCAGACAGGCCCGGAAGATCGCCCGCAAGGCGCAGTTGCAGGGCACTTCCTTTCCCTTCCTCACAAAACGCGTGCCATAGCCATGGCAGTACGCGCACGATGCCTTGGCGACACCAACCGCGTTTGACCGATTCCAGCGCATGAATTGAGAATGTTCCTTCCCGGTGACGGCGCCATCAGGTTCAGCCGCACCGATGTAGCTAACCTGCTCACCAATCTACGCCGACAATAGAAAACGTCAAATCATTTCAAACTTACATTTAATACCAAAGGGCCTGAATGAAGCATCGCGTGTAACGGTATCTCTAGTACTACTAGTCATTTATACTGTCTAAACGCGGTACCGATTTCTAATCCAGTCTTTGATGATTATTCTTGGGTTTCAATCTTTTCGGTACTGGACTATTTCCGCGAGAAATAGTGCCCACGTCCACCTACCCCTATGCCCGGTTTTAGGCAACTGCAATCGCGCCTGATCTCGACGCTGCGGGAAAGAATCCGCAGTGGTGAACTCACCGAGCGGGGTACCGCCCGGCTGACCGGTCTCTCCCAGCCCCACATTCACAACGTGTTGAAAGGCAAAAGGTCCTTGTCGGCGGATGCGGCTGACACCATCCTGCTGGCGGTGCACCTGGACACGGTGGACCTGTTCCAAACCAGCGAACTGATCGCCGGCCTCGGCCGCCGTTGAGCGGGCATTGCGCCCCCGCACCTGGTCGGGCACTATGGTACGAGAGGACACATCGATGCGGCGCCCGCTCTCATGGCCGAATGAAGACCGCTTGCAGCGGCTGGCGCAACGCGTTCGATCGCTGGCGGAAAAGGACGAGCACAAGTTGCGCCGCGTGCGTGAGGTGGAAGCGGCGCGGCGTGCCGCCGCACGGGAACTGCACTCGGTCTGCGCGGATTTCGTGGCCGCCGTCAACGGCGTGCTGGACGACCAGGTGGTGTTGCTGGACCCGCCCGAATATGGCGCTAACTCTTACAGCGACTACTCGCCCAACCTGGTGCAGATCAACGTACATGGGCGCATCCTGCAGGTTACCTTCGCGGCCACCGCGGAGCTGGTCTCGACGGAGGACTTTCGGATTCCGTACATTCTGGAAGGCTCCGTGCGCGCCTTCAACCAGGAGATGCTGGAAAAGGACCTGATCGAAGAGCAGCCTCTGTTCTACACCATGGAACGGAATCACAACATGTGGCGCTACTTTGAGGCCCGTACGTATCACTCCGGCCCCTTCGACCGCGATTACCTCATCTCGCTGATGGAACGGATTCTCTGAAGGCGCCTTGGGAGCGGCTCAGGCCAGTCCCACGGTGTTACCGCTTTTTCTTGTGGTGATGCGCATGAGCCGGCGCGGCGGTGGTTGTCTTGCCGCGCGCGGCTTCGGGCTGCAGGCGGATCAAGATGTGGTCGTGGATCCAGTGTTCGTCCCACCACTCCCTCGGGTTGACCTGGACGCCATCCACCTGCATGCCGAAATGCACGTGAATGCCGCCCGCCAGGCCGGTCTCGCCCGCGATTCCCATTGGCTGGCCTTTGTCGACCCAATCGCCCACCTTGACGGCGATCTGGCTCAAATGGCCGTAGATCGATTGCACGCCGTATCCGTGATCGAGCACAATGCAGTTGCCGTAGATCCCCAGATCCTTCGCCCAAATCACGCGTCCGTTGTTGGCGGCGTACACCGGGCCGTGCGCCACGTCGGAAAGGTCGAAGCCCAGGTGCACCTGCCGGTCCACTTTCTGGCCGTGGTAGATGTAGTCGCGCAGATCGGCGAAGTCGGCTTCTTCCTTGCCCCAGTGCAGGAACGCGCCCGCCCAGAAAATCTTCTCCTCCGTTTGCAGACGCAGATCGGCAAGCTGCTGGTTGTTGCTGCGGCGCATCGGGCCGTTGATGAGAAGGAAGCGCGCCAGCAGGTCTTTGCCGGGCGCCAGGGTGCCGTTCGGATCCACCGAGTTCACCAGCTTTTCCATCAAGGCGTCGGTCAATTCAAAGTCGCGCGCGCGGAATTTCTTCGGCTTGATGGTCACGATGACGGACGCGGTCGCCTCGGCGCCGGCCGCATTGCGCGCGTAGACCACCGGCACCACGTCGGGGGCCAGGTCCCAGGGATAAGCAATCATGCTGAACCGCTGCCCGGGGTGGCCCGGCAGCGGGAAGCTGCGAAAGGTGTAACTGCCGACGCGCACGCCGGCTTCGTTCCAGGAGCCGCCCGGCGTGAGCACCACCAACTCCGCGCCACCCTGGTTGATGTAGTGCCGTTCCCCGTCGGCGGCCACGCGCGGCGGCTCCAGCGCCACCGTGACATCGAACGCCGCGGAATCCGTATGGCCGGCGAAATCGTTGGACACGGCTTCCACCACCAGCCGCGCGGGACCTTCTTTCAAGTTCGACGCCTGGCTCTTACCCGCGTTAAAGGTCACCGTGCGCGGCGCTTCGCGCCGGTGCCAGAGCAGGCGCGTGGCGGCGCTGCGGGACTCGAATACGGTGTACTCCACACCTCCCTGCGTCACCATCCCGCGCACTTCGCGCACGCCGTGCGGGTTGGTGAGCCGGACCGTCACCGGAGTGCTGAAACCGATGCCGGTTACTACCGGGTTCACCTGGATCGCCGTGTGGCCGGACATCGCCACCAGCAACGCGACAGTACCCACCACTATCGCCAGCACCACCGCAAAAGCAATTCTCATTTTTTTACCCAGCTATCGAGCCAATCGAGGAACGTCTTATACCAGAATAAGCTGTTGCGCGGCTTCAGCACCCAGTGTCCTTCATCGGGAAAAATCACCAGCTTGGATGGGACCTTTTGCAGTTGCAGCGCGGTGAACAGCTCCAGTCCCTGCGTTTCCGGCACGCGGTAATCCAGCTCGCCGTGAAAAATCAGCGTTGGCGTATGAAACTCCGTCACGTAGCTGGAGGGCGACCACTTCTGGTAATCTTCCGGCTTGTCCCATGGCGTGCCGCCCATCTCCCACAGCGGAAACCACAACTCTTCGGTCGCGCCGAACTCGCTGGTCAGATCGTAGACGCCGTCATGACTGATCAGCGCCTTGAAGCGTTGCGTGTGGCCCAGGATCCAGTCGATCATGTAGCCGCCGTAGGACCCTCCGGCCGCGGTCATGCGGCTGGCGTCGGCATACGGAACGCCGGCCACCACGTGGTCGGTGACCGCCATGATATCGTCGAACACCTTGCCGCCCCAGTCGCGGTTGATTTCGTCGATGAACTTCTGTCCGTAGCCTGTGGAGCCGCGCGGGTTGGGTTCCACCACCACATAACCGGCGGCGGCAAACACCTGCGCGTTCCAGCGGTAGGTCCAGCTATATCCCCAGTTCCCCTGCGGGCCGCCGTGAATCAGCATGATCACGGGATACTTGCGTCCGGGGTCGAAGCCGTAAGGCTTGATCAGGAAACTGTGGATGCGCGCGCCATCCGGCGCATCCACCCAGAACTCTTCGAGCGGCGTGAGCTGATGCGAGTTCAGCGTGGCGTCGTTCAAATGGGTGAGAGCCGAGGGAGCGCCTCCCAAGGACTCGGCGCGGTAGATCTCGATCGGCGATTCGCCGGTCTGCTGCGTGTAGACCATGGTCTTGCCGTCGGGCGCCAGCATCATGTCATCCAGTTCGCTGTCGCCGGCCGCGGCCACGTGCATCTCCCCGCCCTTCACCGAGATCCACTGGATGGCTTGCCGTCCGCGATCTCCGGTGGTGAAGAACAGGCGGCTCGAATCCGGCGCCCAGACGAAGCTGTTCACCCAGCGGTCGAGGCTCTCGGTCAGGCTGGTGACCTTTCCGGTGGACCGCTCGAGCACCATCAGCCGCCAGCGGTCGCTCTCATAACCGGCCCGCGCCTGCGCGCGCCAGGCGAGGTACTTGCCATCGGGAGAATAGCGCGGCGTGGCATCGGCCGCCGGGTTGCTGGTGATTTTCACCGGCTGCGGCGGCTCGGCGCCACCGTTGACGCGCAACACGAACAGATCGGTATTGGTGCTGACCGCGGGCACGGGATCGAGATTCAGCGCATAGCAGAGTTCCGCGCCATCGGCGGAAATATCGTAGTCGTCTGGGCCGCCGAGCGAAAACGGCGGCACGTCACGGTCCCCCGGCGTCAAATCGCGAATCGCTCCGCCGCCGGCGGCCGCCATCAGCAGATGGCTGCGGCGGCGCGACGACCACGCGGCCCAATGCCGGTAGAGCAGTTCGGTGTAAACACGCGCCTTCACCGGATTGGCATTGTCGGCATCGAGGTTCTTTTTATTGCACGCATCGTCGGCGCCGCACTCCGGATAAACGGTGCTCACGAAAACCAGATACTTCCCGTCGGGCGAAAAAACCTCCCCGTCAGCCTCGGTCGCCAGGCTGGTAATCTGCTTGGCATTGCCGCCGTCTGCATCCATCAGCCAGATCTGCGAGGAGCCGCCGCGGTCGGAGATATAGGCGATCCTTTTGCCATCCGGCGACCAGCGCGGCCGGCTGTTGTTATCGCCGTTGTGCGTGATCTGGTGCGGCGCACCTCCTTCGAGCGGCACCGTCCAGACCTGCTGCGGTTTGCGATTGGCGGCGAGGTCGACGGATTGCACGGTGAACGCCACCGTTTTCCCGTCGGGCGAAATCTGAGGATCGGAGATCCGCTTCAATTCCATCAGGGCGTTCGCATCGAACGGCCGCTTCTGGGCGAACAGCATCGCCACCGAAGCAAGCGCAAGAACAAGGCTGCGGCGCATACATGACGATTGTAATGCACCGCCTGCCCGCCGGCGGTAGAATCGGACCGGGCATGCGTCAACGGTGGCACAATTTCCGGCACGCGCTGGAGCGGCGTATTCGTTACCGCGTCACGCGCGGCGGGCTGTGGTTTCTGGCCGCGCTTGCGGTCACCGCGCTGGGCGCGATTGTCTCCGCCAACAACCTGCTGTTTCTGGTGCTGGCGGCGATGCTGGCCACGCTGCTGGTCTCCGGTTTGCTCGGCCGCCTCTCTCTGGCCGGGCTGGAAGTCGACTTCGTGGCGCCGGAACACGTTTCCGCCGGCCGCGGCTTCCCCGGCGAAATGCGCGTGCGCAATCTGAAGTGGCTGATGCCCTCGTTTTCCGTCCGCGTGGAAGGCATTCCGGATGCGAGCGGGGCGCGCTTCGAGTCCGCGGTGTATTTTCCGCTCATCCCGGCCGGAGCCGCCCTCGAGAAGATCGTGCAGGTGCGGTTTCCGCGCCGCGGCGCCTATCGCGAAAACGGCTTCGCGTTTTCCACCGCGTTCCCGTTCGGCTTCCTGCGCAAGACCGTGCGCGTCACCCTGCGCCGCGAGACGCTGGTCTACCCGCCGCTCGACCCTCTGCCAGGATTCGAACAATTGCTGCCGGCCATCGCCGAGGAAATGGAAGCTTACTATCGCGGCCTCGGGCGCGACTTTTACCGCATCCGCCCCTACGAAGCTTTGGAGAGCGCGCGTTATGTCGACTGGAAAGCCACCGCGCATGTGGGCGCCTTGCAGGTGCGGGAATTCGCCCGCGAGCAGGAGCGGACGGTTGAGCTGTTCCTGGACCGCGACGTGCCGCGCAGCCTGGACGCTTGGTTCGAACACGCGATCCATTGCTGCGCTTTCCTGGCGTGGCGGCTTTCCGCTCAGGGCGCTTCCGTCCATTTCCGCTCCAACGGCTACAGCCTGCGCCAGCCCGAGGAAGGCGACATCTATGCCATCCTGCGGTACCTGGCGCTGGTCTACCCGCAACCGAGGCCCGCGGTGGAAGGGCCGGTCGAAGAAACCAGCTACAAGCTGGCGTTCACCACGTCGCCCGAGCGGCTGCGCCAGGCCGGCTGGATGCAGGCGCGCATTCTTTCGCTGGAGGAACTGCCCGCACCGCCGGCGGACCGCTGCTGACCGGCCCGCCCGCACCGGTTGACCGCTTGCATGGCCCCGAGATTCGGTGTCACTCGCCACACCGCTCGCTAACGGGGTGCCCTCCGGGCCCGGCTCCGGTCAGAGCCACAATCGTGAGGGAGTGGCCTGCCTTACCGCCAATGTCACCCGGCAGAAGAACTATCTGCGGTTAGCGGCTTCGGCCGCCAGCTTCAGCTCGCGGTTGGCCTGGTCCAGCAGCTCTTTCGCCTTTTGAGCGTGTCCCTTCATGTCAAACTCGTTGGCCTCTTGCGCCGCTACGACCTTTTCCCAGGCCTGCTGGGTGAGCCGTTGCGCTGCCGCCAGGTTCGGGTGGCGCCTGCCGGAAATATCCCTCTCCGGTTGCGCCACGGCCAGAGTCACGGCGAGAGCCAATGAACTGAAAATCAGAAGGAGCGATCGGATTTTTGTCATCGTTAAGTTCTATCCGAAGGCGGTGAGATTGTCAATAGCGCGCGAAGGTGAAATCATTTCGCTGCCCGCCTTGTTTACACATGTGGCTTCGAATCGGTATCGCACGGAGCGGTCGCCATTAGAGAGCTACCGCGCCACCTTCGAGGCGATCTTCCGACGTTAAGACTGTCCTCTCCTGAAGGCCCGTTGATGAAACCTTACCGCTTCAAACCTGCCAATTGAAGCGAGGCTGTAATCCTCGTTGGGTTCGAATGCCATCCACCGACGGCCTAGGTCTTCAGCCGCTGCTCCCGTTGTGTTGCTTCCGGCGAATGGGTCGAGCACTAACATCTTTGGCTTTGTCAGGAGCCTGATAAAGAACTCCGCCAGACGGGGCGGCATTCTGGCCGGATGGGGCTGGATGTGGTGCTCGCGACAGAACCTGAGGTACGCCGTGTTTGAATGCGTATTTGAAACGGTGATAACATTCGATGGAATTGCGCCCGAGTTGTTCGTCAGGAATGACTTCTTACCGATGTGATGCTCCGACGGTCTCCGGCCCGTGTTATACGATTGCCGGGCGAGCAGATCCTTCATAGATTGGCTGTACTCGGACAGCACCTGCCGGTTGTCCGCGTAGGGGCGGTCGGAAGTTGACATCCACCAGAGGTGGGTATACGCATCTTTGAGGCGAATGCGTTCTATGTTGACCCATTGTGCCGGCGTCGGAAGCTTGGCTGGATTGTTCCAAACAAATTGTTGGCAAAGTGTGAACTTGCCTGCCTCCAAGAAAGCGAGCAAGGCTCGTAGGGCCAAGGTTGACATGATTGGCTTGCCCTGTTCCCAGGCATTGCCCAATTCTATAACGATCGATCCTCTGGGCTTCAGGAGCGCCCTCAGCGGCTTTGCCATGCCAGCCAGCCAATCGACGTATTCCTGCCCTTTCAGGTTGCCGTACCTCTTCTTCGTGTTCAGCGGAAACGGCGGAGAAGTAAAAATGAGATCGACCTTCTTGCTGAGGCCTTCGCCGATTGGCGTGACCAGAACCCTCTCGACTTGGCCCAAGACGAATGTGCCCAGATCTGTTTCGTATGCAATACGAGGCTTCTCATGATTGGCGGCGTTCTCAGAGACTGGCAACATGCACCTTGGGTTCAGTTGTTTTTCAGTCATGCCCGCTGGTCAATCCGCTTGAGAATTACGCTGATCTCAAATCCGAACCGTTCCCTCATGAACTTGTGCAGATCCTGCAAAACCGTCAAATCACTCAACGATATGGACACGCCGCCGTGCCGAAATGTGAAATCCTTCCCTAAGGCGGCCAGCTTCGCGGCGTCAAGGATTCGCTGGATGTTGTTGAACCGCCCCGTAAACTCAATGGCCGCGCTACCAGAAGAGATCTTCCAAAAACCGCACGCATCGTGAAATGTGATCTCATCCGCAAGCCCGTTGCGAAATTTTTCCGCAGCTTTAGATTTAATTAACCGCTCGATCTCTTCCCGACTATCGCGGCCGAGGCCAATCTTCTCTACGCCCGACAAATCCGATGTAGACAGAGCAGCTCCGTGCTGTCTCCCGGCTTCGGTAAGTTGATACATCTTGTTTCCAACTTTAGTCAACCAGCCCTTTTGCCGAATCGGCTTCGATCCCATAATCTCGGCAAATACGCGATTGGAGTCAGGGTAAAGCCTCTGTCCCCCTTCATCAGGATAGCCCGCCAAGCCGAACGTGTCCGGGTAAGCCTTCCAGGCTGAGACTACGAGATCTTCTGCTGTGAAGGGAACACGTCCTTCCCGTTCCAATTCAAGAGCGGCGCGTATCAGCTTGTCAACAACACTCAGTTTGGGCTCTGCCATGACGGTTTAGCTCGCCGGCAGGATGCCGTCATTGATGAAGGCGCCCAAAGAGCTGGCGGCCGCCGCCTGAACCTCGGCTGCTTTCGAACCCCACTGATTGATGTAGTCATCGAGGCTGGAGTTCGGAGACTCCTTGGCGCTAAGCGTCAGAGCAATCTGAATGAGAATCTCGACGTACCGCTCAAGATGATACACTCGCCACTCCCGCGACTGGTAACCGTAGCCCTGCCTGGTATCGAGGAACAGAGCCGCAATCGGCGCAGAGCTGTTAATCCACCAGATTCTCCGATCGTAATCCTGCGGTCTCTGATAGACGGGCGGGTCGTCTTTCCTGAGGTTGACGGGTTCCTTGGTGTCGGGATCATCATTGATCGAGGATACCAAGATGCGCGGGTACGATCTTCCTTTGCCATCGTTTCCGGCAGACCTATCAGATGGAGTTACCACGACACGTGCCGGGGATCTAGCCATCGAGTGATTGTCACCCGCGGTGACCTTGCACTCTCCTGGTTCAAAGCCGAATACAACGCCGGCGGCACTCACGCGCGCAACTTTGGAGTTGTCCTCCATCCATTCCAGATACACATCCTCAGACTCCTCGCCGCTAAGCAGACGGCACCTCGCTTGAAAAGACCGACGCGAGCCAGCCGGCAGACTCACGCTGTCTGGCGTAATCTCGATATCGCGCACGTGCACGACCTCAAGCGCAACTTTGTCTGAGGTCACCTTTCCATCGGCAGTTTGGGCCGAGATCGTCGTCGTGCCGACCGAAAATGTATTGAGCAGAGCAAGGTCGTCATCCACTAGTGCCACGTTAGTGTCATCGCTGATCCATTGGAAGAGCACAGGTCTGACCCTTGCGTTGTTAGCGTCATAGAATTCGATCGAAGGCTTCAGGGAGACTCCGACCCCTGCCTTATTATGGGACAAGCCCACTATGATCTTGGCAATCCTGCCACTCGGCAGCCGTATCGGTGAGGGTGGTGGGGTGCCCGGACCCTTGCCCTTCCCGCCTGACATGTTGTCCAGGAACTGATTCTTCCAGCGATCGAGCGCCTCGTTGATCTTACTAAGCTCATTTCTTTCCTTCTGGTTGTACTGTTTCTTCTCCTTCTCCTCAAACTCTTTGGCGTACTTTGAGATCTGCTCAGCGATAAACGCACGCACCGCCCTGGTCAGGGGCGCATCGGCCAACAGACCGCGATCATTCTGCTTGTATTTCTCCAATGCGTCAAGCGTGCACTGACCATAAATGTTGTCGCGGTAGTTAGACTGTACATCCAGGTCAGGCACAGGGACGTAGCCGACGAACCCGCTCTTGGCTTTGAAATTGATCGTGTGGCGTGCTTTTCTGCTCCAGCGCATGCTCTTGTCTGACGTCTTTAAGACCAGGCGGCCGCACGCATACTGGCCGCTGTCAGTGGTCGATACTGGCGCTTTATACGCTGGGTCTAGAAGCTTGTCGGGAATTTCAACGACCCGGGGCTGCTCGGATCCCGCAAGCGGCGGTATGGGCTGGAGGACCAGGGGCTTGCCGGCATTCCAGGGCGTGCCATTTAGAATAATGTAAACACTGCAAAACTCCAAGGTCCGGATCATCTGCGTGTGGTCCTGCAAGTGGTTGATGAGCGAAACAAATTGCGGCTTGCCACGCAATCCCTTCGGCTCAAGGCCAGTGACCAGCGTGAAGCCAGTTGCGGCATCCGCTGCGTTGCGAATTGCCTCGGGCATATCATCCCAATCGCACCCCAAAGATTTAGTGGCAGCTTTCACTGCCTTTGCTGTATCCGGAACTTTGAAGTCGCGCCCCTCAGCCTTCGAGGGGATGTAACCGAACCGTACCGAGCCAGAGACAACCCCATATTTGTTGCCGAGCCCGTTCTTGACCGTGTGGATCTGGGCGTGACCATCGAACATCTGGCACATGTAGCACTTGCCACCGTTGCCGTGACCGCCTTGGATCGACTCAGCAGCACCTCCCTGCAGGGCAGCGTCAGGATCCGCCCACTTACGGAAGTGATTCTCGATCACCGTGCTCGTCATGCCGTTGAAGTCAAGGCACGAGATTGACGGAGTCCCCACGCGGCCGGTGTTCAGAATCACAACAATGGTGCGACCGTCTTCGCCGCGCCCGCTTCTCATGTATTCGTCTGCAGAGTTCTTAACCCATTCGGGAAGACCATTCTCGTGGGACTGGAACGGTGCGCAGATCAGCCGTATGGCACCCTCTTCATGGACCTTAACGTCGTCGTCGGGCGTATAAACAAGTGTGGGCATCGGTCGCCTCCGTTCTGCTTCGTCAATCGCCGATTGATTGCTTCAGTGTTGTATTACTCGGTTCTGCGAAAACCTCGATCCAACCGGGACGAGGCCGCTTAGCATAGCCTTCGTTGATGAGTATTCCGCCAACGTATGCGGCCGGACCCATTTTGGTATTCCAGTGAATCTTGATCCATTCTCCAAAGCTCCCCGGTTCGGGGTGAGAGAAGTTTAGTCCAGCTCTGACTTCCTTGCCTCGAAATGCCTGCAGAAGGGCCGACCATTGCTCGGCACTAAACCTAAGCTTGTACGAGGTCCTTTGGCCTGGCCAGACTGTCGTGCCTGTTTGAACACTTCCGCAGTAGACGAAGGTTGCCTGCCCGCCGAACGTAGGGCACCCCCGTCGCTGCTCTGTCCCGGACGTGTCGCTCGGCCGCTTGACCGCACTATCGTGGCTGCTATTGGAACTTGCCATTTGGGCCGGCTGCACCACGCATCCGGCAAGATAACGTTCTAGGTCTTCTTCACCGATGCGGAGCTCTCCGTCAATTAGGTACGCCCGAAGTTGACCCGATTTCACGAGCCTGGCGATGCGCTCAGGCTCAAGGTTCGAGAGGTCGGCTAAATCTTGCGTTTTATAGAGCCTCTGCATACGTTCCTTGGAGGTTTACTGCCATTCTAATCGATTTATAGATCATACTGTATCACTATTATGTTTCCACAGTCAAATGTTTTATAGAACCATCCGACGGAAAACCCGGTTCCAAAGGCGGATTGAAACGGCTGGTTGGCAGTACATGAGGCAATCACCACGGAACTGGGGGAGCCATTGAATCCAAAGAGAATACGGCCGGCAAGAGCCCTCGCCAAAGGGGGGGGCCGGTTTTTGGGTAACGGAAGGCTCCTAAGAATGTGTGCAGAGAATACCTCAGCTTCACTTCCGATTAGGCTTGAGGAGATCGATGCGGCTACCGCTCGCTGAGCGCTCGATGAGATGCGCCAGCCGTCGCGCGCGCGTCTCTTCTCGCTTCGCGCTCATCACCCAGAAGGTCGCGGTTTTCCGGTAGCCGGGCGGCTGCGCATCGAAAAACGACGCCGCCTTGCGGTTGGCGCGCAAGGCCGCTTCCAGCGCCTGATCGAGCTTTCCGCGCTCGCGCTCGTAGGAATACTGCCTCGTCTTCTGCTCGTCGCGCTCGCCAAATGCTCGTAGCCCGGATGGCTGCATCAGCCCTTGAGAGGTAAGTTCCCGAACGCGCTTGATGTTTACCGCGCTCCAGATGCTGCCCGGTTTCCGAGGTGTGAACCGGATCGTGTACGCATCCGCGTCGATTCGTTTGCGGACACCGTCGATCCAGCCGAAGGAAAGCGCCGCGTCCAGCGCCTGCGGATAGGTGATGCCGCCGCCGTCCGATTCTTTCCGGTACAACCCTATCAGCAGCTCGCGCGTAGTGGCGTGGTGTTGGTCGAGCCACCCGCGAAAGTCCGCCGCCGATTTGAAGAATGTGGGTTTCATCCCCGGAGCCGCTAGCCGTGGGAACGCGCGAAGTCCCAGGCGTGGGTGACGATGGTCTTCAACTCGCTCGATTGCGGCTGCCAGCCGAGCGTGGCGCGGAGTTTGTCGGAACTCGCCACCAGGCGCGCCGGGTCGCCCGCGCGCCGCGCGCCGGTCACATACGGCACCTTCTGCCCGGTGACCTCTTCCACCGCGCGGATCACTTCCATCACCGAATGGCCCGAGCCCGTTCCCACGTTGAACTGGTCGCTCGCGCCCCCGGCCAGCAGGTATTCGAGCGCCAGGATGTGAGCTTCGGCCAGGTCTTCCACGTGGATGTAATCGCGGATGCAGGTTCCATCGGGCGTGTCGTAGTCTTCGCCAAAAACCGTCACCGGTTCGCCGGAGAGCACCGCGCGCAGGATGAGCGGGATGAGGTGCGTCTCCGGCTGGTGCTGTTCGCCCAGCCCGCCGGCGGGCGCGGCGCCGGCGGCGTTGAAATAGCGCAGGCAGACGCTGGTGAGATGGTGGATTCGGTCGAACCAGCCGAGCAGCCTTTCCACCATCACCTTCGATTCGCCATACGGACTCAGCGCCTGAATGGGAAACGTTTCGAGGATCGGAACCGCGCGCGGATTGCCGTACACGGCGGCGGTGGACGAAAACACGATGTGCTTCACGCCCGCGCGCAGCATGGCGGCCAGCAGGGACAGCGAGCCCGCGACGTTGTTGACAAAGTACCGTTCCGGCTCTGCCATCGATTCGCCCACCGCGATGAAGGCGGCAAAATGCACCACCGCCTCGGTCTTCAGTTGCCGCATCAGCTCTTCGATCGCAGCCGTATCGGCTATATCCATCTCGTACAGCCGCCCGGCCGGCACATTTTGCCGGTAGCCTTTCGAAAGGTTGTCCACCACCGCCACGTCGTAGCCGCGTTCGAGCAGCAGACGCACCGTGTGCGAACCAATGTATCCGGCGCCGCCGGTGACAAGAATTTTCCGTGTAGCCACGAGTTTAGTGCCTGTCGTGAAATAACCAGTTTAATTGCCGGCGACCGCTTCCAAACGGTGGCGGCTCCGATGCACCTTCAGCGCCGCGACCGTTAAGGAGCGGTTGATACATTTGCGGCGAAACGAGCCTCGCCTTTGCCTGCCCTCACGCGCCCAACCGCACCGGCGCGCCAAAGCTTGCTCACACTGATCCGTTCAGCGCATGCCGGCGGCTTCGGCCTTCATCGCCTGGGCATTGTGCCAGGCCTGCTGCGCCACCGAACTCTGAATGGCGGCGGCTTGCTCGCTGAACTTGGCGCCTTCCAGAACCCTTGCCTTGCTCATGGTCATCTTGCCGAATTGGTAGTTGGCGATGCCGAGCTGGAATAGTGTATTCGCGTACGTTGCTGAATTGCCTTTCGCGTAAGGCAGCGCGGCGCGCAGGTACCTGTCGGCATCCACCCAACGCGAGGTGCCGGCAGAAGCTAGGCCCGCCATGTAATAGGAGGGGCCGAGCGACACGTCCCGTTTGCGGTCCCAGTCGGCCTCGCTCACGCCTTCCGGCGGCTTGGGATGGCTGTTCCACAGCGCGATGATACGCGTGGAAAAAGTCAACTGGCGCTCGGTCTGGCCGTGGGTGAACGCATGATTGGCTAAGAAGATCAGCAGGTCGGGATTCTCCGGGAAGTTCGCCAGGGCCTTTTCCGCAATCTCCGGAATCCTCGCGCTGGCGCCGGTCTTGGCGAGAGCTGCCAGGTATGGCTGATAGCCCAGGTCCAGGTATTTGCTCTTGGGGTTCTGCTGTTCCAATGTTGCAATCAGGTCCACCATTACGGGCGCTTCGGACTGCGCGGCCGTGGCGTAAAGCGCATATTCGGTGTAGGTGTCGATGGCCCGCAAGTCCTCGAGGCGCTTCTTCACGGCGTCGGGGTCAGTGTCGGCCGGCTTCGCCATCTCCTGGTGCGCCAGGGCGCTGGTTTCCGTCGCCAGCTTCTTGACCGCCGCGGCATCCTTCTTGGCTACCGCTTCCTGCAAGCTCGTATAATCAGTGTCCACGTCCTGGGCCGCGGCGACGGCGGCTCCGGCAACGAGAAAAACGGCCATCCAAAGACCGCATCGGGTCATGGCAATTGTCCTCCAAAAGTCCGGCTTTGAATCAGTTGGATTATAACCCCCGGCGCGGTTGTTGGGAAGGGAATCGGACCTGTTTGTCGGACGATCCTACCGGGCCGGCGTGAGTTTCAGGATCATGCCCATGTCGGTGGCGATCCACATATTGCCTTCGTCCACCGCCGCCAGGATGGCGCGGTGGGCCTCGGCGCGGTAATCCACCGGCATCTCTTTCCACGCGATGTAATCCGTGCTGGCCAGCACACGCACTTTGCCGGGGACTACATCGCGCAGTTTTCCCTGCACGCTCGTGCCGGCCAGGTACGCCGTGCCATTCGGGGCCAGCCAGATGTCGCTGACGGCAAACTCCGGGGCCTTGTAAATGCTGACGTTTCTGCCGCTGTGCCAGTCGAGGCGGTAGACCTCGCTCGGGTAGTGGAAGCCCTCCGAGTACACAGTCAGCCCCAAGCCGCGTCCGTCCGGCAAGAGACGCACTCGTTCCAGTTCTCCGAATAACGAGGCCGTGCGCGAACTCCAGGTTTTGCCCTGGTCATGCGTGGTCAGGGTGTAATTCAAGTGGGGCAGATCGGAGCGCAGCAGCGCCGACGCCGGGTCCATCCAGTCCGGCTCCTCGCCGCCCCAGCGGCGTTCCGGTATATTCCAGCCCGTGACCAGCGCGGTCTCCGGGTTGGCGAAAGTAATCCACGTGTAGGCGCTGTACTTCGGATCGCCCGGCGGTTCGGCGGCAGCCGCCACCGGTTTCCAATGCCGCCCTCCGTCGTGCGTTTCCAAAATCGATTTGCGTGCGCCCACCGCCCATCCGTTGCTTTCATCCAGGAACGAGACGTGGAGGATTTCCGCCGGCGGCTTGGGCAGCTTGACCCAATTCTTGCCCGCCTCCGTGGTTCGCCAAAGGCCCTTGGTGGTCACCAGCCAGCCCAGGTTCTCATTGAGAAAGAACAAGGAGACCGGCATCTCCGCCAGCGGCAGCCGCTGCCAGTGCTCGCCCGAATCCGAGGTCACCAGCGAGACCGGCTGGTCGTGCTTCCCGTCGGTAATGAAACCCACCGCCACGCCGCGCTGCGCGGAAGGGAAAGTCAGGTCCGTGAAGACCAGCCCGGTTTTGTCCTGGTCGTAGAGGTACTTCGTTTCCCACCGCTGTGCCGCAAGCGGAGCCACCAGCGCCGCGGCCACGGCCGCCGCGACGGCCCATCCAGCCGGGCGAAAGCTCATAGCTCTATTCTTTCATCGAAACCGGGCCCGAGGAAAGCACCAGGTCCACATGGTTCGCCGAATCCACCGCGTCCGGCGACATGCGGGCCAGCACCAGCACGCAGCCGATCTGTTCGCCCACCGTGGTCAGAACCTCCATCTCGCTCCCCGTATGCTGGTGCGGCAGCCGGTGCTGCACGTTGATGACCCCCACCACGCGATTGCGCGCAATCACCGGAGATGAAAGAAACGCCTCATACGTGTCTTCGGGCAACTCGCCGAATTTCTTGAAGCGCGGGTCCTTGTAAGCTTCCCTCGAGATGGCCACCAGCCGCCGCTCATTGGCCACCCAGCCGGTCAGGCCTTCCTGGCGCCGCAGCCGCACCTTGCCGATGGTGGACGGGTGCGGCGTGTTGGAAGCGCACAACACCAGGTCCTCGCCATCCGCCAGGTACACCAGGCAGGAATCGCACTGCGTGAACTCCACCACCAGCGAGACCACCCCTTGCAAAACTTCCTGCAGGCTCATTTCCCGCACCATGAAGCGGCTGATTTTCTGGAAGAGGCGCAGTTGCTGTTCCGTGCGCTCCAGGCGCACCTCGAGCTCTTTGGGTTTGGCCACGACGTCTTTATTATAGCCTTGGCCTCCGCCCTGCCCCGACTCGGTTTGTTACAGAGCCGCAACCGTTCTGCTTCGGAGCCGCGGCCGTCAGGGAGCGGTTGCTACCGTTCCCTCCAAGCCATTCCCTTACCGTTTGCGGAAGGCCACCACGGCCAGCGGCGGCAGCGTCACTGCGATGCTCCACTTGCGGCCATGCATGGGAACCGGCCGCGTGGACACCAGTCCGGCGTTGCCCAGGTTGGAGCCGCCGAACAGCTCCGAATCGGTGTTCAGAATCTCTTCGTAGAAGCCCTCTTCAGGCACCCCGAATCCGTAGCCGGTGCGCGGCACGGGCGTGAAGTTGCAGCAGAAGAGAATGAAGTCCTTGGGATCCTCCGCGCGCCGCAGGAAGGCGATGACGGAGTTCGCCGAATCGCGAAAGTCCACCCACTCGAAGCCGCGATAGTGAAAATCCACCTGGTACAGCGCCGGGCTGGAACGGTAGAGGCGGTTCAGCTCTCGCACCAGCGCCTGCAGCTTGCGATGATAGTCGAATTCCAGCAATTCCCAGCGGACCTGGCCGCCGCTGTTCCACTCTTCGCGCTGGCCGATGTCCTGCCCCATGAATAGCAGCTTCTTGCCCGGGTGCCCCCACATGTAGGCCAGGAACGCGCGCACGTTGGCGAACTGGCGCCACTCGTCGCCAGGCATTTTGTTGATCAGCGAGCCCTTGCCGTGCACTACTTCGTCGTGCGAAATCGGCAGCACGAAGTTTTCCGTGAACGCATACAGCAGGCTGAAGGTGATGCTGTTGTGGTGGAACTTGCGATGCACCGGGTCCTTGCTGAAGTATTCCAGCATGTCGTGCATCCAGCCCATATTCCACTTCATGGTGAAGCCGAGTCCGTTCAGATAGACGGGCTTGGAGACGCCGGGAAAAGCGGTCGATTCCTCCGCCGCGGTGAAGACGCCCGGCTCCTTGTGCGCCAGCTCATTGAAGCGCCGCAGAAAATCGATGGCCTCCAGGTTCTCATTGCCGCCGAACTGGTTGGGCAGCCAATCGCCGGGCTGGCGCGAATAATCCAGGTACAGCATGGAAGCCACCGCATCCACCCGCAGCCCGTCGATGTGGTACTCCTTCAGCCAGAACAGGGCGTTGGAAGTCAGGAAGGCGCGCACTTCGTTGCGCCCGTAATTGAAAATCAGCGTGCCCCAGTCCAGGTGCTCGCCTTTGCGCGGGTCGGCGTGTTCGTAAAGCGCAGTGCCGTCGAAAAAAACCAGCCCGTGCGCGTCCTTGGGAAAGTGCGCGGGCACCCAATCCACCAGCACTCCGATGCCCGCCTGGTGGCAGCAGTCCACGAAGTACTTGAAATCGTCCGGCGTGCCAAAACGCGAAGTCGGGGCAAAGTAGCCGATCACCTGGTAGCCCCACGATCCCGAAAACGGGTGTTCCATGATGGGCAGCAGCTCAATGTGCGTGTAGCCCATCCGCGTGACGTATTCGACCAGCTTCACCGCCATCTCGCGGTACGTCAGCGGATGGCCCTGCGGATCCCGCATCCACGATTCGGCGTGAACTTCGTAAACCGAAACCGGCGATTTCAGCCAGTCGGTTTTGGCCCGGCGCTCGAACCACGCGGCATCGTTCCACTGGTAGCGGTCGATGTTCCACACCACCGACGCCGATTTGGGCGGCGTCTCGCACTCGAAGGCGTAGGGATCGGCCTTGAGCTGCTGATGGCCGGCGAAGCGCGACCGCACGTTGTACTTGTAGGTGGTTCCCTCACCCAGGCCCGGCACAAAAAGCTCCCAAAAGCCTCCGTTGCGGCGCCGCATCGGGTGACGGCGAATGTCCCAATCGTTGAACTCGCCGGCCACGGTCACGTTTTCCGCGTTCGGCGCCCACACCGCAAAGCGCACTCCGCGGACGCCATCGGCTTCCGCCAGGTGCGAGCCCAGCGTGCGATAAGCTTCGTGCAGCGTGCCTTCGCCGTGCAGGTAGATTTCGGTATCGGAGATCAATTGGCCGAAGCGGTACGGGTCCTCGATCTCGATGTCGCGCCCGTCCCACAAGTGCGCGCGGAGAGCATACCGCTGCGGCTCGCCCGCCAGTTGCGCGCAGAAGAAACCTTCGGCGTGCCTCTTTTCCATCGGCCAGGCCTGGCCGTCAACCAATGCCTCGGCGGTCTCGGCTTGCGGCAGGAACGCGCGCACTTCCCAGCGCGCCTGTCCGACTTTTCTGCGGATGCCGTGGGGGCCGAGGATCCGGAAGGCATCCCCGTGATATCCACCCACGATGGATTCAATCTCTGCCGCGGTCATGAGAGCTGACAACGTCCGGTGATGTTATGCGAATCTCAATAATAGCCAACTATGCAAGATTTTGCCGCGCAAGTGCCCAAGGCCGAGCTGCACCTGCACTTGGAAGGCTCGGTCGACGCCGAGACACTGCATGAACTGGACCCGGCCACGCCGCTCGCCGACTTGCGCGCGCTCTACCATTACCCGGACTTCAACGCCTTCCTGAAAACCTTCGGTGCGGTGGTAGTGCGCCTGGCGCGGCCGGAAGATTATGCGCTGGTTACGCGGCGCCTGCTGGAGCGCCTGGCCGCGCAGAATGTCCGCTACGCCGAAATCATCATCGCAGCCGGCGTGGTGCTGTGGAAGAAGCAGGAATTCGCCCCCATATTCGACGCCATTCACGATGCCGCGCTCGGCTCATCGGTTGAAGTGCGCTGGATTTTGGACGCCGTGCGCCAGTTCGGTGTCGAGCCCGCATGGGAAGTGGCCCGCCTGGCCGCCGCGCGGCAGGACCGCGGTGTGGTGGCTATAGGCATCGGCGGCAGCGAGGAGCGCGGGCCGGCCGAATGGTTCACCGAAGTTTTCGCCTTCGCCAAAGCCGCCGGCCTGCATCTCACCGCTCACGCCGGCGAGAGCGGCGGACCGGAATCCGTCTGGGCTGCCCTGCGCCTGGGCGCCGAACGCATCGGCCACGGCATCGCCGCCGTGCGCGACCCCGACTTGTTGCGCCATTTGCGCGACCACGATATCCCGCTCGAAATTTGCATCACCAGCAACCTGGTCACCGGCGTGGTGGCCCGCCTCGAAGACCACCCCCTTCGCGCTTTGTACGATGCCGGAGTCCCCATCGTGCTCAACACCGACGATCCCACCATGTTCGCTTGCACGCTAACAGACGAATACCGCCTGGCGGCGCGGGCCTTCGGTTTCACTGAGCCCGAGTTACGCGGCATCGCCGCTAATGGCTTCCGGTACGCGTTCGGCTGGCAAGGCCGCGCCAGCGGTGAGGCCGCTTCGGAGGCGCGACCGTGAGGGAGCGGTTAAAGGCGTCCTACAATAGCTCTCAAGGAGCGCACGTGAGAATGAGAGCTCTGATGCTTGCACTTACCGCACTGTTCGCCTCATTCGCCACGGGACAAACGTCCACGCCGCCCGACCTGGTAGTTCGCGTGTTTACCTTCAACCAGGCCGATACGCCTAATGACATTCGGGAAATGGCCAACACCGTTCGCACCGTGGCGGGAATGAACATAGCCCCAGACACGGCGCAAAGAGCTGTGTCCTTGCGCGGAAACGCTGACCAGGTCACGCTGGCCGACTGGCTGCTGAACCAACTGGATCAACCGGCTTCACCGAGCCGCGAGACAGCCGAGTACGATTACCAGGCAGGCAAACCCGATACCGCGGTGCGCGTGTTTCGCCTTGCCCACACCGATACGACGCAAGGATTTCAGGAAATCGGCAATGCCATCCGCGTGGTTGCGGAGGTGAATCGGCTGCTTGTGTGCAACGCGCCACGAGCGCTGGTCATGCGCGGAACCGCCGGCCAGGCCACGCTGGCCGATTGGCTGGTGGGTGAGCTCGATCAGCCTGCCGGCGGGAAATCCTCCGCTGCCCCAGACCACGATACGGCCGCCGACGAGTTTCAGGTGCCGGCCAGCGACCAGGTGGCGCGCGTCTTTCACCTGGCACAAACAACGACGCCACAACAGCTCAGCGACATCACCAATAAGATCCGGACTGCGACACAAATGTCTGGGACAATGCCGTGCTCCTTGCACCGGGTCTTGGCGGTGCGCGGAACCGCCGCTCAGATCGCGCGAGCCCAGCAACTGATTCAGGAGATGAAATAGCCGTAGTGCTCCTGAAAGCTACTGCGTAGCCCTATTCGTACCTTAGCGCAGCCATCGGGTCCAGCCGCGCCGCACGCCGCGCCGGCAAGTAACACGCAATCAGCGCTACCACGGCCAGCAGTACAGCGGTGGCAGCGAAGATCCCTGGGTCGCCCGGTTTGACCTCGCTCAGAAGGCTCGCCAGCACGCGGCCCGCGGCAAACGCCCCGGCAATCCCAACCACGAGGCCCAGCAGGGCCAGCCGCATTCCCTCCCCTAGCACTTCGCCGAGCACGCGGCCGCGGCTGGCGCCGAGCGACATCCGAATGCCGATCTCGCGCGTCCGCTGCCTCACCGCGTATGCGAGCACGCCGTAGATTCCGATCGCCGCCAGCAGCGCTGCCAGCGCCGCGAAGGAGCCCACCAACAGGCTCAGGAATTGCTGCCCCTCCGCCTGTTCGCCCACCACCTGATCCATCGAGCGAACGCTATACAGCGGCAAGGTCGAATCGATCAGCCCCAGCGCGCGCCGCACCTGCGCCGTCACACTGGAGAGCGGCATGGAGGTGTGCAGAACCAGAAACAGGCGCGAATCTCCGTCGAAGGGGTCGTACGCCTCCGGCAAGGGCCTGTGAGTGAGGCTCCATTGCCGCACGTCGCTCACCACGCCGATGACCTGTTTCCACGGGCCGTTGTCGCTTCCCTGCGAAAACATCTTCCCCAGCGGATCTTGATTCGGCCAGAAGTAGCGCGCCATGCTCTCATTGATCACGCAAGGGTAAACCACGCCGTTGGTCATATCGGCGGGCGGCGTAGTGCCCGACTCCCAGATCGGGTCGAGGCGCATATCGTAGGCGAGCGCCGTTTGGATGTCAGTCGCCGTGAATACCCGTCCCTGGAGCAATCGCACTCCCATGGCGCGGAAATACTCGGGCGAGGCGGAATGACGCTCCACCAGTTGGTTGCTCATCGCGCCTGTCTGCCCGCGCAGCTTGACATAATAGTTGCTGCCTCCTTCCAGCGGCAGGTGATCGCTCAGTGCCACCGAATCCACTCCGCCGACCCGCCGCGCCCGTTCCAGCAGCGCCTCTGAGAAGTCGTACTTCTGCCGGTCGGTTTTGTAGCTGGCCTCGGGCAGTTGGACGGCCGCCGTCCAGACGCCCGCGCGGCGCACGCCGATGTCGAGGCTGCGCAGCGCGGCGAAGTCCTTCAGCAGAAGACCCGCTGAAATCAGCAGGATGAGAGAGAGCGCAATCTCGGCCACTACCAGGGCGTGGCTGGTGAACCGACGCCGCCGGCCGGGGCTGACGGAGCTTCCGGCCCCGCCTTTCAGCTCCTCGTGCAGATCGGGCCTCGACATCTGCAGCGCCGGAACCATGCCGAACACCACGCCCGTCGCAATCGCCAGCGCAAACGTGAACGCCAGCACCGTTCCGTTCACCTGCACCACGTTGAATTCCGGCAGGCCGTAGCTCTTGGCTCTGGAAAACAGGGTGACGCCACCCCACGCCAGCAGCAGGCCGACCGCGCCGCCCACCACGGAAAGAAGCAGGCTCTCGGTCAGCAGTTGACGCACCAGCCGAACTCGCGAAGCGCCCAGCGCGCTGCGGACGGCCACTTCCTTCTGGCGCGCCAGGGCCCTGGACAGCAGCAGGTTCGCCACGTTCGCGCAAGCGATCAGCAGCACCAGGCCGACCGCCCCCAGCATCATGAACAGCGTGCCGCGGGAATCGCCGACCATATCGTCGCGCAGCGAGGTCACAGCGGCCCCCACCTTACCGTTCGATCCCGGGTACTGCTTTTCCAGGCGCGCGGCGATAATCTTGAGATCCGCCAGCGCCGCCTTCGCCGAGACGCGCGGCTTCATTCTGCCGATAGCGTTGGCCCAGTGGTTGCCGCGCCCACCGTAAAGCCTGGGGTCCATCACCTGTGGAATCCAGAGCTGCGACTTCCACGGGAAGCGGAAGTTCGCCGGCATCACGCCGATGATCGTGTATTTTCGGGCATTCAACTCGATCGACTGGCCGACGACACGGGAATCTCCGGCGAAGCGGCTTTGCCAGAGGCCATAGCTGAGGATGGCCACGTCATCCTTGCCCTTCTGATCTTCGCCGGCGGCCCAGGTCCGGCCCAGCAGCGGTTCTACCCCCAACAGAGCAAAGAAGTTCGCCTCCGTGGGCAGCGCGAGCACATGCTCCGGCCGACCGCCTGCGCTCAGGTTCATATCGCTCGGCCACGCGAACAACGTCATGTCCTGAAAGGTGCTGTTTTGCGCCTTCCAATCCACGAAATCCGGCAAAGCAAACGGGTACTTTCCCGGCGCCGATTCGGTCTCATTCAGCCGCGCCAACTGGCTCGAATTCCGGTACGGCAGCGGCCGCAGCAGGATGGTGTCGATGATGCTGAAAATAGCGGTGTTGGCGCCGATCCCGATGGCCAGCGTGAGAGCCGCCACCAGGGCAAATCCCCGCGCGTTCCCGAGATTCCGGAACGCATACCGCAAATCGTGCAAGAAAGTGGCCATATATGTACCTAATACGATAGCTACGCACTCGTTAGACGCATTTTCGCGGGAGAAGTTTGGCGGAGGAAGGCGAATTACACCCAGTCGCTCCAGGCATTGTCAGCACGCCTGATGGTTAGCCCCAGAAATGAAGTCGCTTCGTAGACCTCAAACAGCGCGACGGAGAACTGAGGATCGTCACGAGCGGTTCCGAATCGATACGAAAACACCCGGCCTATGGACTGCAGAGGCGCGGCGACGACGAACGCGGCCATTTTTTGAAGGTCCCCGGCAGCCTCTGGCGTAAAACCGTCAAGCGCCCTCGCGGTTGCGACATAGCCCGGCGCCAGGAGCGACTTACGCTCGAAGGCAAACAGTCCCCTGGTAATCCGTGCTGCCACGCGGTTAAGTCTCGTAAATGACACGTCGTAGGCGAATGTGTGGCCGATGCTGAGACCCGAGGGCGCCTTCATCTCAACTGACTGAACGCCTGCAAAAAAGGTGGAGCGGAACCCTGCGGCCTCGGGACGCGAGAGGTGCTTGATGGCCCGTACCGAGGCGCTAGCCGGTCGGGATTCTGTCCGGCCTCTCTCCTCGATGAAAGAGTTAGCCAGAAGTAGTCGTCGTCATCCTTAGAGGCCTTGTTGCAGCCGGCACACGCGCAAACCGTGATTAAGTTCGGCGGCCGGGGTTTACTGAAAAGGCTCTTCGGCGGAATGTGGTCCCGAGTGAGATCGGCAACGGCACCGCAGTACACACAAGACTTAGGGATGCCCGCCACGCTGAGTATTGTCACACGATCGGCGGGCAGACGTGGCGCACGCACTTTGCGTGCCGTGTCGGCACTCTTGCCGACACCCGCTGGCCCCCGGCGCGAAGAAGCGTCGAGAAGAGTCTCGACGCGGCACGCAAGAGTGCGCGCGCCACGGCCACCCCCACGTTGGCCGATACGGCAGTTTGCCGTATACTGGAAGTGCGATGAGACAGGAAGCTCAACCTACCGCCCGGCTGGAGGCGCGCTTGCCGCACGACGTGATGGCGCGCCTGAAGCGTGCCGCCGAAATCCAGGGGCGCACGCTGACGGATTTCGTGGTGGCGGCCGCCGATGAAGTGGCGTGCCGGGCGATCCAGGAAACCGAGATCATCCGCCTGTCGATGGAGGGCCAGCGCCAGATTGCCGCCGCGATCCTCAATCCGCCTCCGGCGACGCCGGCTCTCAAGCGCGCCGCCAAGCGGTACCGCCAAGTGTTCGGCGTGGCATGACCCCTGCTCCCTTTCGCTTCGAAACGCTCGGCAGCGGGCATGACCGGCCCACGTTCCGTTGCGGCGACAACGCTCTCGACGCGTATTTTCAGACTCAGGTGACGCAGGACATCCGCCGCCGGGTCACCAATTGTTTTGTCGTGGTGGAAGCCGCTACCGGGCGGGTGGCAGCCTATTACACCCTATCGGCGGCCAGCATTCCCCTGGTCGATCTTCCGCCGCACGAAGCCAAACGATTGCCGCGATACCCCACCTTGCCGGCAGTCCGTATTGGACGCCTCGCCGTCGACTTGCGCTACCAACGGCGCGGTCTCGGCGAACTCATGCTGATGAATGCGGTCCATCGGACTCTTCGGGACGCAGCAGCCGCGTTCGCCCTATTAGTTGACGCCAAGAACGATCAGGCAGCCGCGTTTTACCAGCGATACGGGTTTCGCCCAATCATCGGCAAGCCCCGGACCCTGTTTCTGCCCCTTGCGACGGCACAAAAGACGCTGCTTGGATGACCGCTCCCTGACAGTCGCGGCTCCGTTGGTGCTGGCAAATGTTGCGCGCGAAGCTATTCTTGCGCGCTGCCTTAGAATAGAAGGTCGCGCATGAGAAAGGTCATTAACCCCGCTTCTTCGGTTTCCGGCGTCATCACGCTGCCGGGCGATAAGTCTATCTCGCATCGGTATGCTCTAATTGCTTCCATCGCCGAGGGTGCCACCCGCATCCGCAATTACTCGACTGGCGCCGATTGCCACTCGACGCTCGGCTGCGTCCGCGCCCTCGGTATCGAAGTCGAAGGCGGCGGCACCGAGTTCGTCATTCATGGCCGCGGGCTGGACGGTCTGCGGCAGGCGGCCGGCGATCTGGACGCCGGCAACTCCGGCTCAACCATCCGCATGCTATCGGGCATCCTTAGCGCCCAGGCGTTCCCGAGCCGCATCTTCGGCGATGAGTCGCTCTCGCGGCGGCCCATGCAGCGCATCATGCAGCCGCTCGCTCAAATGGGCGCCAGCATCCGCGCGCGCGAAGACAAGTTTCCGCCGCTCGAGATTTCGGGCGCGCCGCTGCATCCCATCGATTACGTCCTCCCCGTGCCCAGCGCGCAGGTGAAGACGTGCGTGCTGCTGGCGGGGCTGTACGCAGCCGGTCGCACCACGGTCACCGAGCCGGTGCGCTCCCGCGATCACACCGAAATCGCGCTGCGTGAATTCGGCGCGGATCTCACCGTGGAGCGCCGCACCATCTCGCTCGCTGGCCGTCCTAAGCTCACCGCGCGCGAACTCGCCGTCCCATCGGATCTCTCCTCCGCAGCGTTCTTTATTGTGGCCGCGCTGCTGGCGCCGGGCTCGGAACTGACCATCCGCGGCGTCGGTCTCAACCCCACGCGCTCCGCGCTGCTCGATTTTCTGGTGGGGATGGGCGCCAGCATCCGCATCCCGGAGCTGGAAAGCCACAACGGCGAGCTGGTGGGCGATATCGTGGTGCGCCATTCCGAACTGCGCGGCGGCACGATTGACGGTGCGCTGGCCGCCGCGCTGATCGACGAGATCCCCGTGCTGGCCGTGCTCGGCGCGGCCACAGAGCATGGGCTCACAGTGAAAGACGCCGCCGAGCTGCGCATCAAGGAGACCGACCGCATACACACCGTGGTCGAAAACCTGCGCAGCGCCGGCATCCGGGCCGAAGAGCTTCCCGACGGTATGGCGGTCCCTGGCCGCCAGAAGTTCCACGCCGCCCAGTTCGATTCCCACGGCGACCACCGCATCGCCATGGCGTTTGCCATCGGCGCGCTCTCCGGCGACGGCGCATCCGTCATCGAAGGCGCCGAAGCCGCGTCGGTTTCCTTCCCCGAATTCTGGGATACGCTCTCATTGTGCGTCGCCTAGAGGGCGCGGCATGCTTTAGCTTGCCCGCAAATTATCTGAAAATGGGCAAGCTAAAGCATGCCCCACCTCATGCGCGCAGGGTCACGATGAGCGCGTCAAGCGCGATCGATTTCTGGATGTTGCGCCGCAGCAGGCTCACGATTTCATCCACCTGCGCCACCGCGCGGCGAATCCAGGCGAACTCCACTTTCGCAGCCAGCGCTTCCAGCTCGCCTCGTATGTCCTGGTTGCGGATTTCGCCGCCGCCTTCGCGCAGCACCAGCAGATCGCGCAGCAGGCCGTAGAGCGCGTCCAGGTGCAGCTCCAGTTTCTCGCTTTTGCTGCGCGCGATGGTTTCGGAAACCGGCAGCCAGGCGCTGTACGGCGCGGCGCCGGCGGCCACTTTCGCCAGCGTCAGCATGGCGGCGCGCCGCTTGTCATAGACGTCGAGATCGATCGAGACGGCCACGCCCGGACTGCCCGCCGCCAGCGCCACGCGCCGCTCCGGCCGGTCCAAGCCGCGCGCCTGGACGAACTGCTCCATCTCCTCGCGCTGGAGCGGCGTGAACTGGAACGGCACCGCGCGCGAGCGGATGGTGGGCAGCAGATCGTAAGCGTTTTCCGCGGTCATGATGAGGATCAGGTGCGGCGGCGGCTCCTCCAGCGTCTTCAGCAGCGAGTTGGCCGCCTGGTCGTTGGCGCGGTCCACGTGATCGATCAGGAAAATGCGCCGCGCCCCCTGGTGCGGCAGGAACGGCGCCCGCTCTTTCAGCTCGCGCGCCTGTTGAATGGTGATTTGCCGCAGCGGCCCATCCGGCGCAAAAGTCAAGAAATCCGGATGGCTGGAAAATAGCAGCGGATCTTCGTTGCGCTTGTCCGCCGTCCACTTTTCGCGCGCCGTCACCGCATCCCGGTTGGCTTCCAGGCTCAAATCGTCCTGCTCGATCAACGCCGGCTTCGGCAGCAGGCGTGCGCCCAGCCGCCTCGCCAGCGTGGCCTTGCCGACGCCTTCCGGCCCGGCGAACAGCAGCGTCTGCGCCAGCCGATCCTGCGCCAGCATCTGTTCCAGGGCCTGCGTAACCTGCGGGTTGCCCCAGAAGTTATCGAACATACGGGCTCACCAGCCGCCAGATCTCGGCTTCGATCTCATCGATTCCGGCGCGGCCATCGACCAGCTTCACGCGCTCCGGCTCTCGCGCGGCGAGTTCATGGTAAGCGCGGTAAACCGCGCGGTGAAACTCGATCGACTGCTCGTCCATACGCGTCTCGTGGCTGGTCTCCGCCTGGTTGCGCGCGCGCGCCCGCGCCAGGCTGGTTTCCGCGTCGATATCCACCAGCAGCGTGAGGTGAGGCTTGAGGCCGCGGCACGCGATGCGGTCGAGCGCCATCACGTTCTCCGCTCCCAGCCCGCGGCCGTAACCCTGGTAGACCAGCGACGAATCCGTGAAGCGGTCGGCCAGCACCACCTCGCCGCGCGCCAGCGCCGGCAGAATCCATTCGTCCACGTTCTGCGCGCGCGAGGCGAAGTAGAGCAGCAGCTCTGCGGTGGGGCACAGTTCCTGGTTGGCGTTATCGAGCAGAATGCCGCGGATCTTGCCGCCGATCGGCGTGCCCCCCGGCTCGGCAGTTTCGAGCACCGTGCGCCCCATCCCCCGCAGCCGCGCCGCCAGCCGCCGCAACTGCGTGGTCTTCCCGGAGCCATCCGGCCCCTCGAACGTGATGAACAGCCCGCTAGCCGGCATTCCCAACTCGTGGCGCACGCAC
>JBAVEN010000095.1:0-14375 GCA_049587755.1 Bryobacteraceae bacterium
AACTCTCTGGGCAACCGCGGAGAGGGCCCGTCTTCGCGCAGTATTGGCCATTTCCCGCAAATTCCAGGGTGGCAGGGAGTTAACCGGAAGGAATGGGAGTTCGTGGGTAGGGGTTTGGCTCCCCAGAAATGGCGGATGGGAAAGAACTCTCAAGAGAGCTGTCTTCGATGTGCCACGGGGCATCGGTGGCATCGGAATTTGCGTTAAATGACGCGAAATTGGCGCTTCTTTGGGAGATTGGCATCCGAAACAACGATCGCCGGCCTACGAAAATGTTTTCCTAAGTCCACAATGGGATAGGATCTAGGCCGTGCGGCCCGGCTTCCCACCTCGCTTGGTGGCTTCCGGCCAGCAGAGATTCCCGCGTTATTTTCGCGTTATCATTTGCGTCTGTCCGCGTTTCGTTCACGCTTTTTCTGTGGTCTTGCGCGCCAGAGGCCGTCGCCAGCAATAGCTGTCAATTTCGCTTGAGAATTCCACCTGGTTAGAAATCCAGCCGGTGAAGCGGAGGCGGGCAATGCAGGAGTGCAACCCGCCGAGGAATAGCTGGCGACAAACTCATGAAGACAGACTTTGGACTAGGCTAGCTCGGCGGAGACGGCGGTACTACCCTCGTTATCGCCAGCTGCGATGTGACCCGTCATGCCTGGTTCAAGAATTCTCAGGCCGCTGGTTCGATCCTCCGCCGTTCTTCTAGAGTCGTCACTCGCCGTTGCAGATCTCGGGTCTCTAGTACATGGCAGCGGGTGTCGATCACAGCGGACATCTCCCGCGCCTCCCTCCAGCTGATCTTGCCGGCGGAAGCCTTCTCGAAGACCATTTCCGACGCGCGATCGCAGTCTTCAAGAGTCTGGAGGGGCGGCAGTGCGATCTTGACGGGCGTGTCCCTCTGCCGTGGGATGCGACCGACCAGCATCTTTAGCATCTGCGGGTCTTCACGGGCTTTCATCAGCGCCATGCCCATGATCGTCGCGGAGTTATCCTCAAAGAGCTTTGCGGCCTGCCGGGTTCGCTTGTTGCGACTCCCCGGCGGGCGTCCGCGGCCGAACTTGTTACCTGGCTCGAAGGGACGACCTCGCCTCATGAGCGACCTGCCGGCTGCCAACCATTCTCGCGAGCGGCTCTGGGCCGCGCGCCTGGCCCCGCTTTCACCTTGATTCGCTGTGATGTCTGTGCCCCACGCCGGCGCCCCGTCTTTAATCTCGCGAGAGTGTGCCGCATAGAGGCCGTTTGTTTTGGCGACGGCACCGCTCTTTGTTCCAGCTTCTGAATCCGGCGGGCCAGGCTCTTCATCGGTTTACCTTGGCGCGACTGCGGTTATCGCAGGAGTCCCCAGCCCGCGCTCCTGCGCGACTTCCTCGGGGGTTCGGCCATCGCCGTCGAGCGTGGCCTTTTGGCCGGTTAAGGATTGCCACCGGGTGACGATGACGTCGACGTACTTGGGATCGAGTTCCAGGCCACAGCAGATGCGCCCGGTCGTTTCCGCGGCTGCCAGTGTGGTGCCACTGCCCAGGAACGGATCATAGACCAGTTCGCCCCGCCGGATGTGGTTCAGGATGGGGCGCCGCATCAGATCCACTGGTTTCTGCGTGGGGTGGTCGAATTTGTCTTCTGCCGATCCACCCATAATGAACTTCGGGGAAGGCGCCACCCAGATGGTCGAGTTCTCGCCCGCCTTGCCGAACCACGGCGCGTTCTGCTTGCGGACGTACCAGCAGGGCTCATGCTGATACCAGTAATGCGTGCGCGTGAGCACCACTCGGCCTTTGTCCCAGATAATCTGTTGCGGATACAAGAATCCGATGCGGAGCAGCCCGTTGAGCACTGCGCACGTGAACACGGAAGCATGCCAGACGTAGGCGATCTGGAGACTGGGCACCAGTTCAAAGGCTTCTGACCAGTCCGCGCGGGTATCCCCGGATAGGGTGGTTTCGGTGTGACCCTCGGTGCGGTGCTTCAGGTAGCTGGGCTCCGCCGGTCCGTGCCCGTTCAGCCCGGCCCGATCGCGCCACTCCGAGTCCAGCTCAATTCCATACGGAGGATCGCACACCAGCAGAATCGGCTGGCGGTGGCCCAGTAGCTGCGCCACCGCCTCCGGGCTGGTGGCGTCGCCGCACAGCACGCGATGCGATCCACAGAGCCACAGATCGCCAGGCCGGGACACGGGGTTCTCGGGCGGTGGGGGCGCCGTGTCGGCGTTGTGATCCTCGTCTGGGAGCAACAGCAAATCGTCGATCTCGTGCGGATCGAAGCCGGTCAGGCTGAGATCGAAATCCGCTGCGTTCAGTTCCTGCAACTCTAGCGCGAGCAGTTCTTCGTCCCAGTCTGCCCACGTGACCGAGCGGTTCACCATCAGCCGAAACGCCTTGACTTGCGCCGGCGTCCACTCATCGCAGAGAATAACCGGAACCTCGATGAGGCCCAACTGACGGGCGGCTTTCAGGCGCAGGTGGCCGTCGACGACCTCGCCGTCGCTGCGGGCCAGCACCGGGATTTTGAAGCCGTATTCCCGGATCGACGCCACCATGCGGTCGACGGCTGCGTCGTTCTTACGCGGGTTGCGGGCATAGAAAACCAGCCGCTCGATCGGCCAGATATGAATTTCCGATTGTTGCTGTGAGCTGATCATACGATTATTTGTCCTTTGTTGATGAACCTAAATTTTCTCGGTGCGGAGCCTACGGGCGGCGATTGCAGCCCCGGCTCGGCAGGCGCGCCTTGTCGCCGGGCTGGGGATGAGTGGCGTGAAGGATGCAGCAAATTGTGGAGCAGCAGGTAGCCTTCCCAGGTGATGGCGCCGCGCTCTCCTAGTGCCGGTTCCAGTTTCCGCTCATGGCCTCTGGCTGCTCGCAGATAGGCTTCCTCGTTACCGCCCCAGCAGCGGACCACGGCACGTAGTTTGGTCTCGAACCGGGAGACGCCAACCTGTCGTTCCAGTTTCTCTATTCTTCGCTTCAGATCCTTACTCATGGGAGTGTTCCTGCCATTTTGAAATTTTCGATGGTGAGCTTCTTGCTCGTGATTCAGAGGCCCATCCCGCTATTGTGGCTTTCGCCAATTTTGGGCAGACCGAGAACAGTCTGGGCGGTAAACAGCGGTAAGCATAAGAAACCACAAGAGAAGTAATTTTTTTAGAGACCTTGATCACGCCCAGACCTGCGGGCAGCCCGCGGGCGCGCACGACCGGCGAGAATGGTGGTGTCGGTCCCACCAAGATCAACCAAGATCGGGTTGACAAACCAAACTCGCGCATGCTGGCGGCAATCTGTTGGCTCGGAATGGGGCCGGGTGTTGTTGGGATAGAGTAGCCATCCGGCGCTGTTCGATATGCCCGACGATTCAGGGTGAACTCATGCCTCGTGGGCTCCTCCACGATCTCCACTAAACGGTATTTCGAGGTAAGGGCTGACCGGCAAGAAAGAGGGGCATGACCATCGTTGAGATTCTGCATCCTGGCCGGCAGCGGATGCGCGAACGTCAAGTTGGAGAGACTGCTCCTGACTTTGGTTAGGCTGTGCCGCACCCAGCCCGAGTCCCTTCCCAACAGCCCGGGATCTTCTGCAACAGGCGGCGCTGCTCGTCCCAGTCGATCTGACGGCGCCAGTGCGGGTCCCAGTTTCCGCGCATAGCCTCTGGCTGCTCGGAGATCGGCTTCCTCGTTACCGCCCCACTCGCGGACCACGGCATGCAGGTTGGTCTCGATTCTCTCCACAGCAGGTTCTTCGCCAGATTGAAGGGAAAAGAAAAGCGGATGATCCTAGCTTTGCTGCTTTAGGCGGACGCCCACCGGCAGCTCTTCGCCGAGCAGGGTTTCATTCTCGCTGGCGTTGGGGCGTACCATCTCGTCGGGATTGAGAGGCCGCAGGTCCGCGCCCAGGCACCCGGCGGCTCTCCCCCGCGTACTGGCGGCGCGCCACGGCAATAGAAGCAGGCAGCAGCGCTGGCGCACCCCCCGGTTCCGGCTTCCGGCGCACCTCGGCGCCGTCCTGTAGAATGCATACGGAAGGAGCCTATGCCGAAAAAGATCGATCCTCTCAACAGGAAGCAGTACGGTGCGGTGAGCACGATGCTCACGGTGACCGACATCAACAACGCGGTGAGCTTTTATCAGAAGGCCTTCGGTTTCGCCAAACGGGGAGTCATGAAGGGGCCGGACGGCAAGCCGGTGCATGCTGAGCTGGTGCTGCGGAACACAACGCTCATGCTGGGGCCGGAGATGGAGCAGATGGGAGCACGGAGCGCCAAGACGATCGGGGCTTCTCCGGTTACGCTGTACCTGCTGGTGGAGAACGTGGACAAGGTAGTGTCCAAGGCGATCAAGCTGGGCGCGGCGCCGAAGGGTCCGGTTATGGACATGTTTTGGGGCGACCGGTGTGGGACGATCGTCGACCCGGATGGGAATGGCTGGATGATCGCGACCCATCAGGCCGAACCGACGCCTCAGGAAATGAAGAAGAAGATGATGGAACAAGCGTCCGCGCAACAGGGCGGAGGGACTGGGTCTTAATCACTGGCGCTTCGCACGAAGCGCCCGCCGCCGAATGTCGGGCCGAGCTGAAGGTGAGTTCCCGAAACAGGCGCCGTTGCTCGTGCCAGTCGATGTGCCTGACAATCGGCCGCAGGTGGCGCTCAGTGAGACGCGAAGACGGCGGCAGGAACAGGATCTGTTCCTGGAGGTCCGGAGCCAGATGGAGCAACTTCATGATCTGCGTCATGCGCGCCCGCGTCACCCGCCCGCGCTGCGCCACCGCAGCGTAATCCGGTAACGTCTGGTCGCGGATCAGCCCGTCGAGCCGGATCGCCAGCGCCATCAGCCGGGCGATGCGTGGAATCGCACCCTGCGACGCTTTCGAGCCCCGGCAGGGACCTTCACTTTGCTGTCCGCCTCGGTGCCGAACTGCGAAGTCGAGCGTGTACGTGACCTCGCTCATGCCCGTGCCTCCTGTGCCGCAACCGCAGCCTCTCGAAACCGGATCGAGATCTGCCGCGTGGTGCCGTTGTAGCTCACCCGCTCGACACGGGCTTGCATCACCGCTATCTGGCGTGAGCGATCCGTCTCTGCCCACAGTGCGGCGTCAGCGACTCCTTCTGTTTGCCGTATTCTCCCCAACACCGACTCCTCGATCGCCTGCGCCGGTAACGACTTGCTCGGGCAACACGACCAGCCATTCCGCTGAGCGTTGCGGCACACGTAGTAGGGATACTTCCGTCCTCCCTTGGCCGCATACGAGTACACCATCGGTGCCGCACAGCATTCGCAGTGCAGCAAGCCCTGGAGCAGGGCCTGATGCTTATTGCGCATCCTGCCGCGCAGTTGCATCGACTGCGGGATCAGGTTCTGCGCCCGCTCCCATTGGTCCGGTTCCAGGATGGCGGCGTGTTCCCCCGGGTAGACCTTTCCCAGATGCCGCACCATACCCGTATATAAGATGTTGCTCAGCAGCCGCCGCAGGGCCGACAGCGTGAACGGCCCTCCCGTATGGAACTCGCCGCTCTTGCATGTCCAGCTCTTTAGCCGCCAGCCGCGCTGCTCGATCTCGGCTAGCGTCTGCCGGAGGGAACCCATCTCCTCGAACACCGCGAAGATCGCCCGCACCCGTTCGGCCTCCTCCTCGTTCACCACCAGCCGTCCGCCGCCCGCGTCCACGTCGTAACCTAACACCGGGCATCCACCCACCCATTTGCCCTTCTTGCGCGCGGCCGACATCTTGTCCCTCGTCCGCTCCCCGATCAGCTCCCGCTCGAACTGAGCGAAGGAGAGCAGGATGTTGAGCGTCAGACGACCCAGCGACGTGCTCGTGTTGAACTGCTGGGTGACGGCGACGAAGCTGACATTGTGCTTCTCGAACTGGCTCAGGATGCTGGTGAAGTCGAGCAGGGAGCGGCTTAAGCGGTCGACCTTGTACACCACCACGCAATCGATCGCGCCGGCATCGATGGCGGCCAGCAGTCTTTGTAGCGCGGGCCGTTCCATATTGGCGCCGGTGAAGCCGCCGTCGTCGTAACGTTCGGGCAGCGCGATCCACCCTTCACGCCGCTGGCTCTGGATGAAGGCCTCGGCCGCCTCCCGCTGCGCATCCAGCGTGTTGAAGTCTTGCTCCAGGCCTTCTTCGGTGGACTTGCGCGTGTAGATCGCGCAGCGCAGGCGAGTTGAGGGCGTTTTCGCTTCCGGACTACTCTTCCGCACGATGCTGCTCCTTTCTCCCCTTGCCGGTGAGACCGAAGAAGGCGAGGCCGTTCCAGCGGGTGCCGGTCGCGGCCAGGGCTACCGCGCTGAGCGAGGGATAACTCTGATGCTCAAAGCGGAACCCGTCCGGCAGTACCTCGACTAGGATGGTTCGTCCTTTCCACTCGCGTTGGAGCAAGGTGCCGGGCAAAGGCAAGCGGCAATCGGCCGGGCGGCTGCTCTCCCGGCGCGTGGTGCGGACCGGTGCACCCTCGATGGTGAAGAAGTCTCTTGGCGCGATCATCCGTAGGTCGGCATCGCGGGCGAGTTCCCTCGCCCGTTCGCGGGCCCGTTCGGTCAGATCCCCCTCGGCCAAGGCCTGCAGCCGCCAGGCGATGCGCCGGAACAAATGCTCGCGATGGCGGCATCGGGTCTCCTCCCCGAACACCTCCCGGTACTTCTGGCGCATGGCGCCGAGGCCCTCCCGCCGCAGCTTCTCGATTTCCACTAACACGGCGGTCTCCAAAATGTCCTCCTCTCTGTGGCGGTCAACCACACCTCACATGGACGCTCTTTGGGGCCCCACAGGCAAGCAGAATCCGCACTAGAGAAGCGAGAATCTGAGCGGAAAAGTGGTGCGAATTGCCTTGCCTTTCCGGCGCACCAGAGGGATGAATCAGGTGCTCCGGAAGGGAGCCAGGAAAGGGAGATAGACGACGATGACGAACGCAGAAACCAACGACACAGCGGCGACTGTTGCGGCCCAGGGCGCGACGGTTGCGCCGGAGAAGGCCAGCTCGAAGAAGGTGGCCAAGCGAACGAAGAGCGCACCCAAGAGCCAGAAAAAGGCGACCGGTGCCAAGGGGCGCAAGGCGAAGGCTGGCAAGAAAGCAGCCGGTGCTGGGCGCGCACAGAGCAAGGGAGCCACGATTCTGGAGATGATCGGGCGGGCGAAGGGCGCGACGCTGGCCGAGATCATGGCGGCCGCCGGATGGCAGGCCCATAGCGTGAGGGGGTTCATCTCGACGGCGGGCAAGAAGCACGGGGTGAAGATCGAGTCGTTGAAGAACGAATCTGGCGACCGGGTGTACCGGATCGCTAAGTAGGCATCACCATCTACCCCCAAACCGCCGCCGGTTCCACGATCCGGCGGCGGTTCTGCGTTAGGGGAGAGCGACGCCCCTGAATAGCCGCGCCTTAACGAGCCGCGGCTGCGGGCAACCGGGCTGGAGACCGTTTGGCCCCCACAGCGGGTTTCTTGGCGCGCGCCAGGCTGGCCTTGAGACCCTCCAGAATGTCGAGCACGGCCACCGGCACCGGTGCTGGTTCCTCCCGCTTCAGTTCTTCGCCCCGGATCTTGGCGTCCAGCATCGCCCGCAGGTTCTCGCGGTACGTGTCCCGATACTTGGCCGGCTCGAATCGCGCCGCCAGCGCTTCCACCAGCAGGCCCGCCAGTTCCAACTCGCGCGGCGCCACCCACTCGACCTCGGTGCGGAACTCATCCAGGGCGCGGACTTCGTCGGCATAGAAGAGAGTGTGGAGCAGGAGCCCGGAGCGGCCGGGCCGCAGCAGCACCAGGTATTCCCGGTTGTGGCTGGTCCACTGCGCCACCGCGGCATGGCCGGAACGCCGCAGCGCTTCGTATAGCAGCGTGTAAGGCTTCTCCCCCGCCGTCTCCGGCACCACGTAATACGATGCATCCAGATACACCGGGTCGACCTCGGCAATGGGCACGAACTCGCGCACTTCCATCACCCGGGAGCTGGGCGGCGCCATCTGGTCTAGCTCATCATCATCAACCACGACGTAGCGGTCGCGCTCGTACTCGAAGCCTTTGACCAGTTCGGCCCGGGAGACGGGTCGGTCCTCGGCCTGACAGTAGAGTACCTGCTTGACGCGCGAATGATCGCACTGGTGAAGCTGGTGGAAGCTGACGGATTGGCTGCGGGCGGCAGCGTGGAGCTGGACTGGGAACGAGACCAGACCGAAGGCGATTTGGCCTTTCCAAACAGTAGTAGGCATGAAGGATGTGACCTCGCAACGACCTTCGCTCTGGTGGTGGGAATAAGCAAGGCGAGAAACGGTCTCTCTGCGGTTTTCTCAGGGTGGCTAAGCGGCGACGACTCAAACAGATCGTCCGTTAACCAAAAGGCTGTAGGTTCGAGTCCTGTCTGCCGAGCCAAACCCCTTGCGACGAACTCCCATTCCTTCCGGTTGACGCCCTGGCACCCTGGAATTTGCGCAAAATGGCCAATACTGCGGGGAAAGGGGCTCTCTCCGGGCTTGCGCGGAGAGTTGCCGACTAGCCCCGAGGTCCCTGAGCGGGGCCGTTTGGCGCGCGTCTCTCAGAGTCTCCGATAAGGCTGCACGTTTGGTTAACTGGCGCGAGTCGCTCCAGGCCTGCTGTTCTCCGGTGTTGCAGCGGGCCAGCACAGCGTGGTGATCACGCTCTCGGGAAACAAGAACGCGTCGAGCCAAGGCTGGTACTTCTATTTCGACTTCCTCGAATGCGCCGTGGCGAGCGCCGTTCCCGATCCGGCGACGACGACCACCGCTGTGGGGGTAGCGACCGACTTCGACACGGACAACACGTACAAGCTGTCGCCCGAGAGACTGATCTGGAACATTCAGAAGCTCGGGCTGCTCGGCGAGATTGACCACTACTGCGGCGTCTTCTGGTGGAAACAATCGGTCGCGTCCAATCCCGCGTATCCCACATGCACGGTCACGTTCTCCGGGAGCTGGAACGATCAGGATGTCGTTTGGCTGTACATCGGCGGCTCCGCGCCCGGCGGACAGATACACCATGCGCCAAGCCATTGAGGAAGAATTCATCCTCGACGTGCTGAAGCACTACACGACCTACGCAACCTACTTCAAACCGACCCAAACGTCGAACGAAAGAAGGCGGCACGCGCCTTGGCGCGTTTCCTGAAGCTGCATCCGCACAACATCGCTCAAAAGACGGAAGTGATGGTGGAGCATTTCCAAACGTTCACCCGCCACAAGATTGGTGGCCGCGCCAAGGCCATGGTCGTGACGGGGTCGCGCCTGGAGGCGGTGCGTTACAAGCAGAGTTTCGACCGTTATATCAAGGCGAAGGGCTACCCCATCAAGTCGCTGGTGGCGTTCTCGGGGACCGTGCAGGACGACAAAGCCGGAACCGTCACATACACCGAAGAAGGAATGAATTTCGGCATCAAGCAGAAGGAGCTGCCAGAGAAGTTTGCCACGCAGGAATACCACGTGCTGCTCGTGGCGGAAAAGTATCAGACGGGGTTCGACCAGCCCCTTTTGCACACGATGTACGTGGACAAACGGCTCGCCGGCATCCAAGCTGTGCAGACGCTCTCACGGCTCAACCGCATCCACACGCTCAAGGAAGACACGTTCGTTCTGGACTTCGTGAACGAGCGTGAGGAGATTCAGGAGGCCTTCAAGACCTATTACGAAGGTGCTGAATTCGGCGAGGAGGTTGACCCCGCGCGCATGTACCAGCTCAAGGCGGAGCTTGACGCTTCGGGCGTCTACCTGGCTGAGGAACGGGACCGTTTCTGTCAGATATACTTCAAGCCGAAGCAGCGTCAGAGCGCAGCCGACCATCAAGCCATGAATGCCGCACTCGATCCAGCTGTGTCGCGCTTCTCCGCGCGCCAGCAAGAAAACGAGGACGAAGCCGAACTGTGGCGAGGCAAGCTGCAGGCCTATCGCAATCTTTACGGTTTCCTGAGCCAGGTGATTCCATATCAGGATTCCGATCTCGAAAAGCTTTACGTGTTTCTGCGCCACCTCGGCGCGAAACTGCCGCGCCGGCGCGGGGGACCGGCCTACCAGTTCGATGACGATGTGAGGTTGGAGTACTACCGGCTACAGAAAATCAGCGAAGGGTCGATAGATCTGAGGGGCGGTTCCGCCAGGCCCCTGGACGGACCCTCCGAGGTGGGAGGTGGCATGGTACACGAACAGCCGGTAGCGCTATCGCAGTTGATCGATATCTTGAACGAGCGGTTCGGCACGGACTTCAACCAGGCCGACCAGTTGTTCTTCAATCAACTCATCGAAGCAGCAATTGCCGATGGCACACTTAGGCAGGCCGCGGCAGTGAACCCGGGCGACAAGTTTGAGTTGGTTTTTAAGAACCTGCTCGAAACGCTCTTCGTGGAGCGTATGGATCAGAACGAGGACATTTTCATTCGGTTTATGAACGACATCCCGTTTCAGAAACTCGTCACAGGCTGGCTCTCTTTGGAGGCATACAAGAAGCTGCGCGGCGAAGCTGTCGGATGACATCGGGAGTCAAAGGCCAAGCGGACGCTGACAGCTACCTTGCGCTTACACCGCAACCCTCAACTTGATCCCATCATTCGGCGCGTGGACCAAATCCTGCTTGGTCCCGAGGTATCGCTCCGTCGTCTGGACTGAGGCGTGGCCCAGGAGCAACTGGATCTGCTCAAGTTCGCCGCCGGCCGCCCGGCACAACTTTGCGGCGGTCCGGCGACAATCGTGAGGGGCGATACCTGGGACGCCGGCTGCGGTGGCGTATGGCCGGAGCAATTGCCACACGACCTTCTCGGACAGCCGCTCGCCGATATTCTGGTCGCCTCGATTCACCGGGCGGAACACGTATCCGGCGGTCACGCCGGCCTGGGCAGTCCAAGCGTCAATCGCCACCTTCACCCAGACCGGCATCGGCACCGTCCGCACGCGTCCGTGCTTCCCGAAAAGATCCACAATGCACCAGCGGCCGTCCCGCTGCTGTATGTGCTCCATGGTGAGCGCCGCCACTTCGGACCGGCGCAGGCCGCAGCCCAGAAGCACGGCGATGATGGCGCGGTCGCGCATTCCCTTCATGGTGGCGATGTCCGGCGCGTTCAGGAGCGCCTGTGCCTGCCGGAGCGAAAGCCAGTTCCCCAGACGGACGCCTTTCGACGCCACTCCCTTCACGCGCGTAATCCCGTTGGCCAGCTCGGGCGCCAGCAGTCCGTTGTCAGCCGCCTCCACGGCCAACTTCCGCACGGCGGTGATCCGCCCGTTGATCGAGACGGCGCCCAGCCCGCGGGCCTCCAGCGCCACGCACCAGGCGCTCACCGTGGCCTTGGTGAAGCCAGGGCGAGGCTCCTGAGCCGACAGCCATGCGAAAAACTCGTCGAGCCCGAGGCTGTACACGCGGCGCGTAATCGGGGAGGAGACGCTGTCCAGCACTAGCGCCTTCAATTTCTGCCACTGGTTCGTCTGCGGAATTACAATCAAATCATTCATTTAGGTTCCTCATAATGGTAAATATCGCTCGCGTTAAGCGGCGCTGATGGAACAAAAGCCTTCTTTGTCGCGGTCGTACCACAGACTCACAAGCCACCAAACGTTGTGAGCTGGCGCGGGCTCACGAACTCGGTTTGGCGCATCTCATTCGACTGTCGTGGAGCCGTAATTCGTGAGTTGCGGCGAATTGCCGCGAATCTGATCCACAAACAGCGCAACTTCCCGCACTACGAGGTCCTCGCGGTCGACGCTCACCCCGTGCCCACCCGCCCTAGCGACGATTCTCCGGCTGCGCATGGAAAGCCGCTTCAACTCCTCCTGCATCGCGTTCCACAACTGCTCCCGAGCGACCCACTGTTCCGGGGGATTTCGCATCGAAAGCACGCTCGACGGATCATGCGAGAAAACCAAAATCGGCAGGTCGCCGAAGGGACCGGCGTGCACTGTTTCCCTGCTCGATTGCGCCATGCTGAGGAACTCCCGCACGCCCTCGTAATGCGCGATACAGGCGTCTTCCCCCAAGGCCCTGGCAGCACGGCTCTCCCCGCCCCGAACCGGACAGCCGCACCAGCCCGCGAGGCGCGGGATACCGAGCAGATACTCGCTATGCAGAATTGCCATGCGTCGAGCTGGATTCGACTCGCCATCCGCTCCGCTCAGGGCATGGAAGCGCTCCTCCTGAAACGGGGTTGAGCTGTCTATGAAGACCAGACCTGCTACATCCGCCGGATAATGAGCCGTGTAGTCGCGAATATAGATTCCGCCATACGAAGATCCGATCAGCACCAGCGGACCGCGCACGCCGGCTGTCTTCAGCAGGGCGTGCAGGTCGGCGGCAATCCGGTCGGCATCGGCTGGGCCGGTCCGCGGTGCGCTCCAACCCAGGCCGGCGCGGTCGTAGGAGCATACGCGTGTTGTGGCGGCGAGTCGTGGCTGGAGGGAGTTCCAGCTCAGAACGTCAGTTGCGGGTCCCAGACCGGGTTCGAGGATGATCGTCGGCTGACCGATTCCGATGCAGTACAGGTGCATCGAACGGCCGTTAACCGGGTACAGCTTGCCCCTGGGCGGATTGGTTGCCAGGAACCGCTGAATGGCAACCGCGTTGTAAACGCCGTTCGCTGCGACGGCTCCCAGAAGCAGCAGCGCGAGTGAAAGGGCGAGTCCTTCCGCCGCCGTCCGCCATCCGGGGCGGCTGTTCGCGGAAAGCGAGCGCACCCGCCGGACGGAAAACCATGCCGCCAGAAACCACAGGAGCAGCAGGAGCGCCGGAACGGCGATGTAGAGGGAATCCACACCGGATCTCATGTCTGCCGAAGCCCTACTCCAGCGTTTGGGGGAAGGCGCGGGATGGCCCAGTCGCGCCGGGCGGTCGCCGTCATAGCGGATTCGGGGAACATTCCAGAGTATCCGGTGTCTTTAGCTTACAGCATGAAACAAGTGAATCCTGTCGCGTCGGCCGATTCGAACCCCGGCGCTGGCAGCGCGCCGCATCAGAGCTCTCCGCCACGCAAGCGTCGCCTCCGCTGGCTTTGGTTCGCAATCCCACTTGCCGTGATCGTTCTCTGCTATGGAGCCGTTGGATATGGGGTCAGCAGCCTGTTGATTCGCGAGAACCCGCGTTCGGGCGGCATGGATCGCAGCCCGAGCGATTACGGACTGGTGAGCGAAACTGTCTCGTTCAACGCAACCGACGGCGTGCCCATCCGTGCCTGGTGGCTCCCGGCGGCCGCGCCGGCTCGCGGCACCGTGGTCTTCGTGCCAACCGGGGAATACACGCGGCAGGTTTTGCTTCCCCGCGCCGCCTTTCTTGTTCGTGGCGGCTATCACGTGCTGGTCTTCGACCTGCGGGGCCATGGTGAAAGCGGTGGCCGCTTCATCTCGCCCGGGCTTGTCGAGAAACGCGATGTTCTTGGCGCGATCCGTTACGTTCGAGCCAGAGGCGAGCGCGGTTCCATCGCCCTCTTCGGCGTCTGCACGGGCGGCGTTGCCTCGTTTTTCGCGGCGGCGGAGTCGCCTGATGTCCGTGCGGTCATCACCGACAGCGCTTTCTCGTCCGGTTACGATGTCTTCCGCAATTTGCGGGACTACTTCATACGCGACCCTGCCGGGAGCCGCGGACGAACGGGCATCGGCGACCCACGCAACCCCTGGGTGCGAGCGATGCTCCGCATCACGTACGTGCCGGGGATAGTCTCCTCGGTCGTGATTGTTTACTACCTGCGCACCGGCGTCTGGCTGGGCACGGATCTCGTTTCGGCACTCTCGCCCGCTTCGCGCATCTCCTGTCCTGCACTGGTCATTTCAGGCGAGGCCGATTGGATCGTCCCGCCCGCCGATGCGCGAAGGATCTTCGCCGTCATCCCAGGCCGGTCGAAGGCGTTCCTGAGCATTCCCCACGCATCTCACGACGGGGCCTACTCCTCGGCGCCGGAGCAGTACCGGAACGCTGTGCTGGGATTCCTGGATAGTAGCCTAAAATGATGAGTTGATCCAGCAACTTGATGCCGGCTACGCAGGTTTGCCGGAAGCACACGGACCAATGCATGATCGATTATAGCCAGCGAGTACACCGTAAGAAAAACAGTGGCCGATAATAGCGAATATCGCCCGCGCGGAACGAGCGCCGTTCATGTCTGGGCTTGGCCCTAATGGTCTGGTTACGCATCCATATGCCCTGCAGCTGAACGGGCATCGCCTGTCTTCAAGGGATGGCGTGTATGGTTAAGAGGAGAGGCTTAATCTTTTATGGACCGTCGTTCTTTTCTGACATTCGGTGCCGCCGCGGCAACCGCCTTCGCGGCGCAGGCTCCACCCCCGCCGGCAGTGGCACAGACGCCCGCGTCCCCGTTCACCGATCCGGACTTCGGCTTTACCGACCTGATTGCCTTGGGCCGCTCTTACTATCGCGCGGGAGACCCCGGAAAGCTGCTAGCGATCACGTCAAGAATCA
>JBAVEN010000096.1:0-31073 GCA_049587755.1 Bryobacteraceae bacterium
GATGGAACTCATCAACCGTCAAGCGTATGGCTTCCGCAACTTCGAAAACTATAGACTCCGGGTGAAGGTGTTATGTTCTTAGAAAGGTTTGGGATTGGGGTCTGCCCCCGTTTTTGGCGTAGAGCCGCCGCGCTTTTGTAAACAATTGATTTTATTGTAATTACTAAAGAATTGGTCGGGGCGAGTGGATTCGAACCACCGACCTCCTGGTCCCGAACCAGGCGCTCTAGCCAGGCTGAGCCACGCCCCGATGCATCTAGTGTAATCGGTTGCGCGGCCTTCACACAAGCGCTTACCATCAAATTCGTGGCGGAAACCCGGAAACTGCGCGATTTGCCCGCGGTGCATGAGGTGCTGGCCAGCCTGGCGCCCGCAGCCGCGCGCTATCCTCGCGCGTTGGTGGTGGCCGAGATCCGGCGCGCGATCGAGGACGTACGCCGCGATATCCTGGCCGGGCGTGACGGCGGGCCATCCGTAGCTGCCCGTGTGGAAAGGGCTCTCGACGCCATCGCCCGGCCGTCGCTGCGGCGTGTCATCAACGCCACCGGGGTGGTGGTCCACACCAACCTGGGACGGGCGCCGCTGGCCGCGTTTTCCCTCCAGCCCGGCTACTCCAACCTGGAATACGATCTTGAAACCGGCAAGCGCGGCAAGCGCGATGTCCACACCGGGCCTTTGCTGGAGCGGCTGTTGGGCGCGCCCGCCATTGCCGTAAACAATAATGCCGCGGCGCTGCTGCTGGCGCTCAACGAGCTGGCGGCGGGCGGCGAGGTGGTAGTCTCGCGTGGCGAGCTGATCGAAATCGGCGATGGCTTCCGCATCCCGGAGATCCTGGCGCGCTCCGGCGCGGCGCTGTGCGAGGTCGGCACTACCAACCGGACGAGCATCGAAGACTACCGCCAGGCCCTCGGCGAGCGCACGCGCCTGCTGCTGCGCGTGCATCCCAGCAACTTCCGCATCCAAGGGTTTACTGCGCGGCCTGAGTTGAGTGAGCTGGTGGTGCTGGGCCGCGAACGTGGCTTACCGGTCTTTGAAGACCTGGGCAGCGGGTGCATTGTGGATCTGCGGCCGTTCGGCATCGACGAGCCGCTGGTGTCGGCAAGCCTCGAAGCCTCCGTCGATTTGGTGTCCTTCAGCGGCGACAAACTGTTGGGCGGCCCGCAGGCGGGGATTCTTGCAGGGAAGCCGGAACTCGTCGCACGGTTGCGCCGCAATCCGCTGTTTCGCGCGCTGCGCCTGGACAAGCTGATTTACCAAGCGCTCGAAACCACGCTGCGCCTGCTGTTGCTGGAAAGATGGGATGAAATTCCCGCGCTCGCCATGATTCGCCAGCCGGCCGCAGCCATCCGCGCGCGGGCCGAAGGGCTAGTGGCGCAGGTCCCCGACCTGCGCACGGAAATCGTACCAGGTAATTCCGTCATCGGCGGCGGCGCCACTCCGGGGCAGTCCATCCCCACCTGGCTGATTGCCATCGAGTGCCCGGACGCCGTCGCGGCCGGGCGCCAGTTTCGCGCCGCAGACCCGCCGGTGGTGGCGCGCATCGAAAAGGACCGCGTCCTGCTCGATCTGCGCACTGTGCTCCCAGACGAGGAGACCGCTCTGCTCCGCGCGCTCACGGCCATCAATCGAAAAGAGAAGTAACCGCCCGGCTACGCGCGTTCCTGGTAGGTGCCTTCCGCGGTATTGACGCGGATCTTTTCGCCTTCGGTGATGAACGGCGGCACCTGCACCACGAGGCCCGTTTCCAGCTTCGCCGGCTTGGTGACATTGGACACCGATGCGCCCTTGATCCCGGGTTCGGTTTCGACCACGGTCAGGTCCACCGTGGCTGGCAGTTCCACGCTGATGGGCTTGCCCTCGTAAAACTCCACGCTGACCTTCAACTGCGGAATCAGGTACTGGACCGCATCGCCGAGCAGTTCTTTCATGAGGTGCATCTGCTCGAAGTTCTCGGTGTTCATGAAGTAGAAGTACTCGCCGTCGTCGTACAGGTACTCCATCTCCTGCTCTTCCATCACTGCCTTTTCGACGCGGTCTTCGGAAGAGAAGCGGTGCTCCGTCATCGAGCCGGAGCGCAGGCTGCGCATCCTGACTTGCACGAACCCGCGCAGGTTGCCGGGCGTCCGGTGGTTGACGCTGAAAATCGAATAAAGGTCGTTGTTGAACTTGATCACCATTCCCGGACGCAATTGTGTTGCAGAAATCATGAAACTCCTTGAGATTTGGACTTGAAGCTCCAGTATAGCAACGGTGCGGCATGCTTTAGCTTGCCGGTCTGAAATGGTCCGGCGCTCGACGCCGCATTGCGGCTACTCGAAGCGCAGCGCCTGCATGGGGTCGATGGCGGTGGCCCGCCGCGCCGGCACATAGCCGGCCAGTCCCGCGACTGCGGCGATGGCGGCGCACGCCACGATCATCGTCATCGGATCGCCGGCATGAATGCCGAACAGTTGCGCTTCCACCAGGCGCGTCAGGCCCCACGCACCCAACAACCCGATGGCGAGCCCCGCCAGGGAAAGCGCGATCACCTCGCGCATCACCAGCCAGATGACGTTGCCGCCGGCCGCGCCCAAAGCCATGCGAATGCCGATTTCGCGTGTGCGCCGTTCCACCATGTAAGCCATCACGCCATACAGGCCCAGCGCTGCGAGCAGCGTGGCCAGCAGGCCGAAGGCGCTAGAAAGCGTCGCCAATAGCCGTTCAGTCACCAGCGAGATATCCATCTGCTGTTCCAGCGTGCGCATGCCGAACACTGGAACGTTGGTATCAACGCTCTGCGCCGTGCGCCGCAGCGCAGGGAAGAAGTTCGCAGGGTCGCTCGCGATGCGCACGTAAGCGTTCATGCCTTCCACGAACTCCACCTGGCGATAGGGCCGGTAAAGCTCATACGGTACCTCGTCCCGCATGTTTTCATACTTCGTGTCTCGCACCACGCCCACAATTTCGATATCGAGCTTGGTGCCCGGATTGCCGCCCATTCCGACATGGCGGCCAATGGGGTCCGCGGAGCCGAAATAGCGCCGGGCGAACTTCTCGTTGACGATGGCGGTCTTGGGCGCGCCTTTGTCGTCGCGCAGGTCGAAACCGCGCCCCAGCAGGATGGGGATGCGCATGGCTTCGAAGAACCCCGGCGAGACGAACTGCATGTGTGGATCCACCCATTCGCCTTGCTTGGTGGTGTAGCCTTCCACCGCCATGGAGCTGTCCCATTCGTCATCATCCAGCACGGCCACCACCGCCAAGCCTTCCGCATTAAGCCCCGGAAGGGCGCGCAGCTTCTCCTCCAACTGCCGATAGTATTCGAGGCTGCGCTCGGGCTTGTATCCGTTGATGGTGGGGTCTACCGCGAAGGTAGCGAGGTGATCCACCTGGAAACCGGGATGAAGCTCTTTCAGATGGTTGAGGCTCTGCAGAAAGAGGCCGGCGCCGATCAACAGCAGCAAGGATAGCGCCACCTGCGCGGTCACCAATCCTTTGCGCAGCGCCACGGCTGCGCCGCCGATGACCGCGCCGGCCTGGTCTTTCAACGTAGATGCCAGTTTCGGCCGGCTGGCTTGCACGGCGGGAGCGAGCCCGAAAACGAGGCCGGTCAATACCGACACCGCGAGTGTAAACAGCAACACCTGCCGATCGGGTGTGGCGGAAAGGGTCAGCGCGGCAACGCTCGAGGGCAGGAACGCGAGCAACGCGTGGTCGATCCACAGCGCCAGCACCACTCCCGCCGCGCCGCCCGCGAGCGAGAGCAAAACGCTTTCCAAAAGAAGCTGGCCGACAACTCGGCTGCGGCTTGCTCCCAGGGCCAGCCGCACTGCAATCTCCTTCTGCCGCGCCGTGGCCCGCGCCACCAGCAGGTTGGCCAGGTTGGAACAGGCAATCAGCAGCACCAGGCCCACCATACCCATCAGAGCCAGCAGCGGCTTGGAAAACTGTTCGCGCAAGTCGGAGTGACCCTTGGAGGCGGGAAGCAGGTTCATCCACATGCGCAGAAACTGCTGGCGCGTGTAATCGGTCGTTTTGGCGAACTCCTTCTGCCGCACCTCCATGTTGAGGATCTGGTGGAACAACGGTTGCAGGCCGGCCTTGGCCTGTTCGAGCGTCTCGCCGGATTTGAGGCGGCCGAAGGCCTGCACGAAGCGGCCGCGGCGGTCGTTGAGCGAATACCAGGGGCCGTTGGTGACCTCGTGCTTCATCATCATCGGGATGCGGATCTGCGGCGAGTAGCCTTTTTCAACGCCATTGAAACCTGCCTGGCTGACGCCCACGATGGTCATGGGGTAGCCGGCTACCTCGACTTTCCGGCCGATCACGTTGGGGTCAGCGGCGAAGCGGGTGGTCCAGTAGCCGTAACTGAGCACCACCAGCGGATGCCCGCCCTGGAACAGATCGTCCGACGCAGTGAAGACGCGGCCCACCGCGGCGCGAACACCCAGCACTGGAAAGTAGTTGCCGGAGACCAGCTCGGCAGAGACCAGCTCGGTGCGGCCTGCCGTCGTGAGGCTGAGCCGCGTGCCGTACTTGCAGAACATGCCCTGGAAGACCGAATTCTTATCGCGGAAGTCCTGATACATCGGGTAGGAGATGGAGTTGGAACCGTTGTTGCTGCCGTAATGATGGCCCTCGCCTCTAAGGAGTACCAGTTGCTCAGGATGCTTCACGGGCAACAGTTCCAGCATGAGCTGGTTGACGAGGCTGAAAATCGCGGTGTTGGCGCCGATCCCGAGCGCCAGCGAAACCACAGCCACACTGGCGAACAAAGGCGCTTTCCGCAGCGTGCGAAAGGCGTAACGCAGATCTTGCAGCAGGACGGTCATAGCAGGTTATACTGCGCGGAGCGAGAAAAGTTACTGAGGCGTCGAGAAACGAGTGGGTGGAAAGGTACTACACGTCACGCCGGCGGTGAGAGATTCCAACGGACGATCACGCGATTTTCATGCTCATAGCCGAGCGTGCTGACCGTGGCGGTGGAAAGAGCAAACAGTCGGCCGGCGGAGGGCTCGAGTCCCAGCCAGCGAGCGGCCAGAATGCGCAGCAGATGCCCGTGGGCGAAGAGCGCCACGTCGCCTTCGGCAGTGGCTGCCCGTGCGATCACGGCATCGGCGCGAGCTCCCACCTGCGCGATGGTCTCGCCGTTTCGCGGCCCGGCATCCCACAGCGACCATCCAGGAACAACGTGCTGGATCTCAGCCGTGGTGCGGCCCTCATAATCGCCGTAATCCCATTCGCGCAAGTTGGCATCGATCTGAGCCGCCGCGCCATAGCCGGCCAGAACGCAGGTTTCGCGGGCACGCTCGAGCGGGCTTTCGAGCACCAGCGAAAACTTCCGGCCGGCCAGCCAGCGCCCGATGTGCTCCGCTTGTTGCCGGCCGGCGGCGGTGAGCGGCATATCGGTGCGGCCGGTATGGGCGCCGGAAGCGCTCCATTCGGTCTCGCCATGGCGGATCAGCCAAAGCTCGGACATGCGCCGTCTCAAGATATCACAGCAGGCAGAGCGCCGCAGACGCACCCGCCAGTCGGATGCAGATCGGCGAGCCGCGCCCGCCAGGGCCTTTTTGTGAGGTCCCGGAGTAGGATGGAGAGAGTTTTCTCGAAGGGAGCAAGCATGAGACGAATCGCACCGGCACCCATTCTGGCCATTGCGGTTGGGTTGGTGATTGCCGCAGTTCCACTTTCATCGCAGATGTCGAAGCCGCGGCCGTTGACTCTGCCGCTCGCGTGTTCGAACGCAGATTGTCCCTTGTTGGAAGGGGCGCCGCAGACGGCGGGAATGCGCAGCGGTTTCGTCCGGCTCAAGCCCGGCGAAACGGTGGGATGGCACACCACGGGGAGTCACGAAGAAGCCTTGGTGATCCTTCACGGGGAGGGCGTGGCTTTGATCGACGGACAACCGAAGCAAGCTTTCGCGGCACCTGCCTTAGCGTATATTCCACCTGCGACCCGCCACAACGTTCAGAACACCGGAAAAGAACTGCTCGAATATGTGTACGTGGTCGCGCCGGCCAAATAGGTGAGTGGAACGGCGGACCGGGCATGCCCGGCCGCTACGGGCGGCGTTCCTTGCGCTTCTCAGAGGCGCGGCGGGTACTTGGATAGTTTGCGCTGCAGCGAACGGCGGTGCAGGCCGAGCAGCTTGGCGGCCTGCGAGATGTTGCCGCCGCAATCGGCCAGCACCCGCTGAATGTGCTCCCACTCCACGCGCGCCAGAGACGGCACGGCCGCAATGGTTCCTTCCAGCGGTTCCGGCCCTCCGGCGACAATCTTCCGGTAGGCGCCGAGGATCTGGTCCGCATCCGCGGGCTTGCTGAGGTAATGGCTGGCGCCCAGTTTAGTGGCCGCCAGCGCGGTGGCGATGCTGCCGTACCCGGTGAGCACGATGATGCAGATGGTTTCGTCCAAACTGCGCAGCTCGCGCACAATGTCCAGGCCGCCCATGCCGGGAAGACGAAGGTCAACCACGGCCAGGTCGGGACTGAGTTCTGCCGCCAGATTCAAAGCGGCCGTACCGTCGGCAGCGGGATTGGCTTCCCAACCGCGCGCTTCCAGCGCCTGGCACAGCCGGTTACGAAACGCTTCGTCGTCATCCACAACCAGCGCGCTGCGCTCGGCGGATTCACTCATGCCGGCTCCTGCGCCACGGTTTCGACCGCCAGCGGCAGCTCCAGCGCGGCAATGGTGCCACGCCCTGGGACCGACTCATATGTCAGCCGGCCGCCCAGGCGCTCCGCCAGCGTGCGCACCAGAAACACGCCGAGCCCCATGCCCGCGCCCGGCTCCTTGGTGGTGAAGAACGGCTCGCCGGCGTGGCGCAGCGTATCCTCCGACATGCCGCGGCCTTTGTCGCGCACCACCAGGCGGACACGCCGGCCCGCCAGCTCCGCCGCAATCTCGACGCTGGACGCGGGCCCGCTGGCTTCCAGTGCATTCTTCACCAGCGCCATCATCGCTTGTGCGACGGCCCGCCTCGGGACGGTCACTGTAAGCGGCGGATCGGCCATACAGGGCGACACGCGTACGCGCCCGCCGGCCTGAAACTCGCGCGCCGCCTCCCGCAGCAGATCGTCCACCGGAGCTGGCTCGGCGGCTTCGCCGGCCGGCGCGGCCCATTCCGCGCTCATGCGCGACAGAATCGCGCAGCACCGGTCGACCTCGGCGCGGATCAGGCGGCTGTCCTGGGCCAGCGCGGCGCTGCCGGCTCTCTCCGCGGCGAAGCGCTCCATCTCCCGGGCGGCGATGGCGATGGTGCCCAGCGGCGTGCTCAGCTCGTGCGCAGCTCCCGCCGCCAGCGTGACCAGAGAGGCCAGCCGCTCTTTCTTGGCCAGCTCTTCCTGCATGCCCAGCAGCGAATGCTCGCGCTCGCGCAACAACTCCGCTATCTTGCCGGAGAATAGCGCCACCAGGAAAGTGGCGATTACAAAGCCGACCCACATACCGATCAAGTGCAAATCGCCGCCCCGGCCATGCCGGTGGATTTCGAGCACTGGAAGCGGACGATAGACCAGAAAGAGCGAGCCGAAGCAAAGCGCGGCCAGCCCGCCCAGAGCCCACGTCTGCCGCTTGGTGAGTATCATGGCGGAAAGCGTGATCTGCACCAGGTAAAGCAGGCTGAAGGGATTGTTGGCGCCGCCGCTGAGCATCAGCACCGCCGTCAGGCAGGCGGTATCGAGCACGAATACCCAGACCACCAGGGTGGAAGTCGCGACCCTCTCCAAACGCTCCGGCCGCGCCGCCCACCTCGCTAAGAAGAGGTTGGTGAGCGCCATCACGCCAGGCGGCAGCGCAATCCATCCCAGCGGCAATGCGATGTCGAGTGCGCGATCCACCAGAACTGCGGTCGCCATCTGGCCGGCCGCCATGGCGTAGCGCAAACGCACCACCCACGGCAGCGCGATCCGCGCCGCCGCTTCGGGACGCGAACTCAGGTGCTTTCCGGACAACCTTCTTCCATGCTAAAGCATCCGGAGTTTCCTAGATTTCCGAACTAAGTAGGCCGGCCCCTGGAGTTTCACCCGCGCAGGCGACTCGGAAGCCGTCAAAAACGGGGCGAATTCGCCCCGTTTTTTGGAGCTGCGATGTAATGAAATCAAATACTTAAGTCATTTTTGTGGGGCGAATTCGCCCCGTTTCGGCCTGGGAGCATACCGGGAGCGTCAAGCTCGGGGCGATCGAGATGTGCGGCAGAGAGTCTCACCACAGGACGCCCCTTTCCCAAGGCGGATAAAGGGACTGCCTCCGGTCCGATTATCTTCCGCAGGCTGCTTGGAATGGCTTCGGCGGGCGGAACGGACAGGGGGCAAGCCATTGGCAGGCAATGAGTTAAGAAAACTGCGACGGGCTGTGACCGGGGACCGGAAGCATGGCTTAAAGCCGTGGCCCGATACAAAGCCAATTCCCAACGCTTACGGGCTGGGCTACTTTCTGTCGCCCCAGCCGGGGCTCACTCCAGCCTCGTTTATAAGGTCAGGCGCACAAGGTACGCTCAAAAGGCTCGCTGTTCTCGCGCGAACCAGCGGCGTCACGACTCCGATGTCCCGTGCCCGCGTCAATTTGCCGCAGGCGGCGACTCGGGCCGCGCCTCTATACTGACAGGCAGTGCCACTTCCTCGGATTCGCATCCTGCCAGCGGCGTGTTTCTGCCTGTTGATATTCCCCATGATCGGCGCCGCCCAAGGCGTCATTCGCGGTGTTGTGCACGATCCCGCACATCGGCCGATCGGGGGCGCGGAGGTGGTTGTCGTCCGCGATGCCGAACCGGCGCGAAGCCAGAGCATGAAGTCGAACGCGGATGGAGAGTTCCACTTCGACAACCTGGCTGAAGGTGTCTGGACGGTCACGGTGTCGGCGCCCGGCTTCCGGCGGCAGGAGCAGAAAGCGACGGTGGAGGCCGGCCGAGCGCCTGTTCTCCACCTGGCATTGGAACTGGCCGGAGTCAACCAGGCGTTGACCGTTTCAGAAGCGGCCGACAGGCTCGCCACCCAGAGCGCGACGCCGCGGGTATTGGTCGATTCCGAAGCGGTGGCCCGCACGCCTGGCGCGGACCAGACCAACAGCCTCGCTATGATCACGGACTTCACACCGGGCGCGTACATGGTTCACGACATGCTTCACATGCGCGGCGGCCATCAGGTCAATTGGCTGATCGATGGCGTACCGCTCATCAATACCAGCATCGCCGCCAACGTCGCTCCCCTGGTCAACCCGAAAGACGTGGAGGACCTGGAGATCCAGCGCGGCGGGTATTCGAGCGAGTATGGCGACCGCACCTACGGTTTCTTCAACGTGGTCACGCCCTCGGGATTCGACCGCGACAATCAGGCCGACCTGATTCTCTCCGCCGGCAATTTCTATTCGACCGACGATCAATTCGCCCTCGGCGGCCATACCCTGCGCTTCGCCTACTTCGCCAGCACGGACGCGAACCGCAGCGAACTCGGCCTTGAGACGCCGATCTCCCAGGTGATTCACGATCAGGAAAGCGGCGCGGGCGGATTTGCGTCGCTGCTCTTCAATGTCAGCGGCAAAGACCAATTGCGCTGGGTCGTTTCGCTGCGCGAAGACCATTACCAGGTGCCCAACGATTTCGATCTTGAAGCGTCCGGTATTCGCGACCTGGATCTGGAAAGGGATTACCTGGGCGGGTTCCATTGGACCCACGAGTTTTCGAGCGGCTGGCTGCTGACGGTCACACCCAGCTACCATTTCAACAACGCGCACTATGTGGGCGGACCGCTCGACAACCCTTTCATCCTGGACGATAATCAGCGGTCGAGCTACCTGGGTGGCGAGGCGGCGTTGCAGGTGATTAAGAAGCGGAACAACCTGCGCACGGGCGTCGATTTCTGGGGCCAGCACGACGACGCGTTCTTTGGATTGACCGCAAACCCCGGCGGCGGAGTGTTTTCGCAGGACGAGCTACATTGGGCGCATTCGAGCACGGCGTATGCGGACGATCAATACCAGCCGACCGCGTACCTGACGCTGAACTTGGGGTTCCGTCTCACGCGCTACGGCGGGCTCGTGAATGAGAACGCCGCCAGCCCGCGGTTGGGCGCCGCTATCCGCATCCCGCGCCTGAACTGGACCCTGCACGGTTACTACGCGTATTACTACCAGCCGCCGCCGCTGGACAGCCTGGCCGGTCCATCGCTGGCGTTTGCCCAAGCGCAAGGATACGGATTCATTCCGCTTTCCGGCGAGCGCGACATCCAGCACGACTTCGGCGTCACGGTTCCGCTGCGCGGCTGGACGCTCGACAGCGACAACTTCCACACCAGCGCGCGCAACTTCCTCGATCACGACGTGATCGGCGATTCGGGAATCTTCATTCCGCTGACCGATCTGGGCGCCATCATCAGCGGAACGGAGGTGACGCTTCGTTCGCCCCGCCTGTTCCAGCGCGCGCAATGGCGTGTCGCCTGGTCGAATCAAATCGCCCAGGGGATCGGGCCGATTACCGGCGGATTGCTCGAGGAGGCCACGTCCGGCAACTTCCTGCTCGATCACGACCAGCGGAACACTGTCACGACCGTGCTCTCGCTCACACTTCCCGGTAATATCTGGGCGACGCCGGCCTGCCAGTTCGGATCGGGATTCCTCAATGGCGACGGCCCCGCGCACCTGCCGCCCCACTGGACCTTCGATCTGGCGCTCGGCAAGCAGTTTGCCGAAGACTGGACGGTTTCAGCCAACGCGGTGAACATCGCCAACACGCGCTATCTTCTCGATACCAGCAACACCTTTGGCGGCACGCATTTCATCAACCCGCGCCAGCTCTATGTGGAGCTGCGCTACCGTTTTCATTTCTGAACGTTGACGGAAATGCGTCAAGAATCGGCGGCGAAACCTGGCGTTATGAGACCGCTGGCGCCATAAGGTCAGGAGAAGCTGTAAGTGCCGGCCGCATCATCCCAGATCACTTTCTTCTGGTTGCGGTACGCGAGCGTGGCCATGTGGCCGGAAATAGCGGCCTGCTGGCCCACCGTCGGCGGCGCAATCACCTTCTCGTTGCCGAGCACGGATTGAATGAAATTGCGGAAATGGTTGTTGACGCCGTCGGCTTCGCCGAAATCGGCTTTGCCGTTCAGGTGAATTTGCTTGCGGGCGGCGATGGCGGCCGGCGCCTTGCCGTGGTAGGTTTCGGCCGTGAAGTACAGGTCCTGCCGGTTCATGACTTCGATGGTGCCCTCATTGCCGCAAACCTGCTCGCCGTAGCCGTAATGATCGTTGCCGAAGAAGCAACTGTAGTTGATGTGAAAGTTGTCGCCGTATTCGTAAATGGCGCTGAGTGTGTCGGGCACGTCGCGGTCGTCGTGCCAGCGGTAAATACCGCCCGAGGCCACGCACGTCTTCGGCGTGGTCCGGTTGAGCATGTAGTTGACGATGTCGGTTTGGTGCACCAGCAGGTCGGTGGAGATGCCGCCCGAATAATCCCAGTACAGCCGCCACTGGAAGTAGCGCTCCGGGCTCCAGCTTCGCTTGGGCGCGCTTCCCAGGAATCGGTTCCAATCGGTGTTTGCCGGGGTGGCTTCGGGCGGGATCGTGTACCGCCATGCCGGGTCGTTGGGCAGCGAGTTGCGATACCAGAAGGCACGCACGTATTGCACCGGGCCAATCATGCCCTGATCGATCCATTCCTTGGCCTTCTTATAGAGCGAGGAGCTGCGGTTCTGCGTGCCCACCTGCACCACTTTGCCCGACTGCTCCCACGCGCGCACAATGTCGAAGCCCTCCTCGATGGTGTGCGCCAGCGGCTTTTCGATGTAAACGTGCTTCCCCGCCTGAAGCGCCGCCACGGTGATATCGCGGTGCAGGTGTTCGGGCGTCATGATGAACACCGCGTCCACGTTGCGGTCGGCCAGGAGGTCGCGATAATCCACGTAAGTGGCGGGCTCATTGCCCCAGACAGTTTTCATGCGCTCTTTGGCGCGCGCAATGTAGCCCTGGTAGGTATCGCACAAGGCGGTGATCGTCACATCGTCGGGCGCGGCCGTGTGCAGCCACTGCAGGGCCGCGTAACCGCGCGTGCCCACGCCGATCCAGCCGATGTTGATCTTCTGATTGGCGCCACGCGCCGAAATGAGGGCGGGACCGGCGGCAAGCGCGGCCGTCTTCAGAAAATTGCGCCGGTTGACTTCAGCGGACATGGATGGAACCTCCCGGATGAATTGTGCTTTTTATGATATCAAGAGGCGGGCACGCGGCTGGCGAAGCCAGACATCCATGGAGCAAGTTGGCATCACGGCACCCGCTCGGGGGACGCTGCCGGCCCCGTTCGCCGGGTAGTCGAATGGATTCGCCGAGATGGACCACGGGGGTCCGGAGCGGACGAGGGCGTCCGCCGCACCCTCAGGCCGCGGTGGCTGCTCCGGAGGCTCGCGACGCCAGCTTGGAGGACCCGGCAGGCCTGCCAGAGGGAGGCATAAGCGAGGCCGCCGAGTACGCTGCCTTGATTTTGACAACCAGGTCAGGACCGAACGTTTCCACCAAATGGAGAAAGGCAGCCACCGGCTCCCGCGCTTCCTTCAACTGCGACACAGCCTCCGGCAATCCCGGCCGTCCCGCGGCTTCGGCGGCGCGTTCGACCGTGCCGAGCGAAATGCTCGTATAGCCAAAAACGCCATCCGAGTTCCATGGTCCCATGCGGCGCACATCCGGTCCGAAGCGTCTTTCCAGGCGCTGCAGATCGTCTTCCGGAATAACGATGACATTCATGCTGCGTTACCCCCGGCTCGGCGCGTGCGTTCAGCCTGGAACCGGAACTGGTGCTGCCACAAGCTCCAGGCCGACGTGACCGTGCGAATCACTTCCTCGTTATTGAACGGCCTCGCCAACACATGGTAGCCGCCCAGGTTGAGAACCTCGGCCCACATGCGCTCGTCGGCGCCGCGCGAGGTCACGATCACCGGCGGCGGCGCCGGCAGGCGCTCCGCGAAGTCCAGCAATTCCTTCCACGAACCCGACGATAAATTATGCTCGCAGATCACAATCGCGATGCGGCCCTGCTGCAAAACGCTCTTCGCCGCCGAGATCGTACTTCTTGCTGTCATGGTGAACGCCAGATCGGGATAGAGCGCCGGTCTCGGGCTGGAAAAAATGTCTTGCAGGAGGAAGTGGTCTTCCTCAGCCGAACTCACGGAAAGCACGGCGATGGTGTGGGCTGCGGGCTTGCGAATAGATCCAGGGGTTGTCATCGGCCACTACTTTCGGTCCCAAGCGGTCTCGCCATTCACCATAGTTCTATGAGTTCTGATAACTCAAGGGCTGTTCTTAGATTAAGCCAAGTTAATGAGGACCGCAAGAGTAACTTTAGCTAGTCTAATAGCCCTTTTGGATCATGTGAACCGGGTCGCCCTCTGCGCCGGATTCCTCCGGGTTTTGGGCACCGGCCCATGGACATCGTCGTCAACCTCCGTTTTTTCAGGGGATGCCATGTTTGCGCAGCGGCCCATTCAAATAATTCCGGTACCCGTCTGCGGCGCGGTTTCCAAAACCGGGGACATCAGCAAGCCTTTTTCCTTCAGTCCCGAGAGCGCCAGACCGTAGCGGCCGCGGATGCCGGTCTTTTCGAAGATGTGCTTCAAATGGATCTTTACAGTACCGATGCGAATGCCCAGCTCGCTGGCGATGTCCTTATTCTTGAGGCCGCGCTCGACCAGCTCCATGACCTCGAGATCCCTGCCCGTCAGCGGTGAGCGGGCGGCGCGATACGGCCGTTCCCTCTCCCACACAATGGAATCTTCCATCCAGGAACCACCCGCCGCCACAGTGCGCACGCAAGCCATCACCGAATCCAGCTTGGAGGTCTTACGCACGACGCCGGTCGCCCCGGCTTGCAGGATGCGCAAAGCCTCGGATTCCGATAGCGCTGCGCCCCACACAATCACCGCAGGCCGCTGTTCCATCTGGCGTAATGTGAACAGCCAGTCCAGCACGGCGTGGATGCCGAGTGCCTTATCCACCAGCAACAGGGACGGCCGCAACTCCCGCACGGCGTCCATGCCGTCCGCCAAAGTGCTTTCCGCCGCGACGACGCGCAACTCCTCCGTCGATTCCAATAGGCCGCGCAGACCTTCTATGGCAATCGGCTCCGTATCGCAAACCGCAATGGTTACCAAGAATTCCCCTTTGCCGGCATGGATTTCCCAGGCCTCGAGTTTCTTTATCGGCGCAAATGGCTGAAGCCTTTACCGGATGGTTCGGCGTGTCTCCGGCGGCAGAGCAAGCCGCTTTTCGCCGGAATCGGGCGCTCCCGCACTCCGGCCTCGTGTCAGATCAGCCAAGATAAAGGTTTAGTGGCGGCAGGGAAAAGGGGATCTCACAAATTAACAAGCGAGCTGCCAAGCCGGTATTCGGCAAGATCGAGCCAACGGTCGCTGATGGTATTTTGCACAAACACAGCCCGCTCGGCACGGAAGCGGCGCTCGCCGCGGAACTCCTGCCAGCGCCGCTTGGCGAGCTGGAGCACGTCCGCAATCGCCTGGTGGGGCAGATCCTGCGCCAGGGTTACATGAGGGTGGTAGGCAAACGGCTCCTTAAAAACCAGCGAGTTGGCATTCATCGCGTCATGGATGTCGCACAACTCCGCAGCCCCGGCGCCAACTTCCAGGTGAATCACGTCGGTGACCGGAAATGTCCTGATTCCGGTCAGTTCCACGTCGAAGGGCGCGCGGCGCTCGAGCGTATTGCAAATCTCCGCCCAGGCCTGGCGCCATTCGCCCGCCAGGGGGCGCGGCGGCAGCAAACTCACGTGGGCACGAGGGTCGTCGTGAGGCACCAGTTCGCGCCGCAATCGATCCAGAAACTCCCCGAGCGGAGCCGGAATGTAGGTGACCAGGGCGAAGACGTTCAGCCATTCTTCGGCCGGGACGTGGCCCGGCGGCCCGTTCGGATCAAAACTCATTGCCTCTCACCATTCTAGAGGGTTTGCGGGCCCGATTGTGCGCCCTCGCACACAACTCGCGACTGGCGCCGATCCTGATACCCTCAAGAAGATGCCGCCCGCCAACGATCCCAATCCTCTTCTATCGCCCCAGTTTTGCGTGCCGTTCGACCGCATCCGCGCCGAACACGTAGCCCCGGCCACGGAAGAGCTCCTGCTCCAGGCCCGCGAACGTGTCGAAGCGGTGGCGGCCAGCGGCGGCCCCCGCACCTTCGCCAATACGCTGCGGAGTCTCGACGAATTGTCCGAGCCGCTCGAGTATGCCATCGGCGTGGTGCGCCATCTGGAGGCGGTCGCCACCTACCCGGAGCTGCGGGCCGCCTATGGCGCCGCACAGCCGCAAGTCAGCGCCTTTTATTCCGGCATCCCGCTCCATGCCGGCCTTTGGCGCGCAGTGCAGGATTTTGCGGCCACCCAAGAAGCGGGCCGCCTGGCAGGCGAGCGGCGGCGCCTTCTCACCAAGACCATCGACAACTTCCGCCGCCACGGCGCGAACCTGGACCCGGAAGGCAAGAAACAGCTGGAAGCGCTGGATGTGGAGCTGACCCGGCTCACGATCAAGTTCGCCGAAAACGTACTCGATTCCACCAACGCCTTCGAGCTCATCATCACCGATCCCGCCGGCCTCGCCGGCTTGCCGCCCACCGCCGTGGCCGGCGCCCGTGAGAGCGCCGCGCGCAAAGGCCGCGAAGGCTGGCGCTTCACCCTGCATGCGCCCGATTATTTCGCGGTGATGACTTACCTGGACGATGCCCCCATCCGCCGCCAGGTCTACGAAGCCTACACCGTGCGCGCCACCGAGGCCGGGCGCGACAACCGCCCTCTCATCGCGCGCATTCTGGAAGCGCGCCAGGAGAAGGCGCATCTGCTGGGCTACAAAGACTTCGCCGACCTGGTGCTGGAAGACCGCATGGCGCACTCGGGCGCCCGCGCGCTCGCCTTCCTCGACGATCTGAAAGTGAAGACCGAGGAGCGCTTCCGCGAGGAGAATCGCGAGCTGCTGGAATTCCGGCGCTCCATCGAAGGCCCCGCCGCGCCCGAGCTGGCGGGCTGGGATGTGGCCTACTACGCCGAAAAGCAGCGCGCCGCGCTCTACGATTTCGATGAGGAAGTGCTGCGTCCTTACTTCCCGCTGGAGCAGGCGGTGGCCGGTTTGTTCGAGCTGGTGCATCGCCTATACGGATTGCGCATCGAGCCGCAGGCCGGAACGCCGGTGTGGGACGAAGCCGTCCGCTATTACAACGTCCACGACGAGAACGGCGAGTTTCTGGGCGGCTTCTACACCGATTGGTTCCCACGCGAAAACAAGCGCGGCGGCGCCTGGATGGATGCGCTGATCACTGGCGGCCCGGACGGCGCGAAATTCCGCCCGCACCTGGGCCTGGTCTGCGGCAACCTGACGCCGCCGGTGGGCGGCAAGCCGGCCCTGCTCACCCATCGCGAAGTGGAAACCATCTTCCACGAATTCGGCCACCTGCTGCACCACCTGCTGAGCCGCGTGGAAGCACGCGGCCTTGCGGGCACCAATGTGGCCTGGGATTTCGTCGAGTTGCCGTCGCAGATCATGGAGAACTGGTGCTGGGAGCGCGAATCGCTCGACCTGTTCGCGCGCCACTGGGAAACCGGCCAGCCGGTGCCGCACGAATTGTTTGAGAAAATGCGGCGGGCGCGCACCTTCCGCGCCGCCAACCAGCAGATGCGGCAGCTCGGGTTCGGCTATATCGACCTGCTGCTCCACGTGCGGTACTCGCCCGAGCGCGATGGCGACGCGGTGGAGTACACACGCCGTATCCTGCAGGAGTTCACCCCCGCGCCGCTCCCGCCCGCCCACGCCACCATCGCGGCCTTCACGCATTTGTTCGCCAGCCCGGTCGGTTACGGCGCCGGATATTACTCCTATAAGTGGGCCGAGGTTCTGGAGGCCGATGCGTTCACGCGTTTCCGCGATCATGGCATTTTCAGCCGCGAAGTGGGCGATGAGTTTCGACGCAATATTCTCTCGCGCGGCGATAGCGCCGACCCCGCCGAGTTATACCGCGCCTTCATGGGCCGAGACCCGGACCCGCGGGCGCTGCTGATTCGGAACGGGCTGGCGAGGTAAGAGGGGCGCCATAACCGCCAATCAGCCGGCCCTCTTCAATCCCTTGCGAATGGCTTGCTTGAGCACGGTTTGGTAGCCGACACCGGTCTTTCGCGCGATCTGCTGCGCTTGCTCAAGGTCGGCGATCGGGATGCGGATGGAGATGGGGCGGGACGCGTTCCGCTTGGCCTGGGCGATGAGCCGCTCCAGCAGCTTCGAACCGGTCCGTCCGGGATTCGATCCGGTGGAGCGAATCAGGGTCCCATCCTTAAGCGCGCGGCCGAACTCGCGCTGCGTCTGCCGGCGACCCTGCGGAGTCGCGTACCAATCGGCCTCCTCTGCCTCGGATTTGAACCTCGGAGCGTCAGTATCTTGGGACGGGCAAGCTAAAGCATGCCCCACCACGGGGCGGAACGCCGGATCCTCGGGCGCTGCCGGTTAGGAGCGTGCCGGTACGGTGCAAAGTGGGTGCGGGCGGGGCCATCCTGTCTGTCCCATTCTCATTTGGCGTCGTGTCGATACGACTCACTCTAACCTGTTCGGTAGAGCGCCTTTTTGCATAGGGGCACGGTACACGAATTGCTCACTTACCTTACTGTGACCCTTCGAATTTGTGCTTTGCTCCTTCTGCTGGCCGCCCCTGCCGTTCAGGGGCAGCATCTCGAATTCGCGGCCACTTTCGGTGGCACCTGCAATTCCGTTCAGTGCAGCAGCCTGGTGGCTTGGTATTCCGACACCGCGGTTGCGGTCGCGGTGGATGCTGCCGGCAACAGCTACGTTGCGGGCGTGTCCTACGGCGAGTTCCCGCTCGTTAATGCAATCGAACCGTCACCTTACGCCAACTTAGGCCCCGCTACCATGAATGTCCCCTTCGTGGCCAAGATCGATCCGACCGGCACAAAGCTGCTCTATGCCACGCCCATCGGCGTGCCGCAAGGCATTGCCGAGGGCCTGCTGCCTGGCGGCCTGCTGCCGATCGGCCTGGCGATCGATTCGGCCGGAAACGCCTATGTCACCGGAGCCTCGGTCGCGGCCGGCTTCCCCGCAGTTGGCGAAACAACGGTCACCGGAGCGGGGGATCCCGACGCATTCCTCATCAAACTGGATCCTAATGGCAAGCTTCTGCTGTCGATGGTGTTCGGTGGTTCGGTTTATGCCGCAGGCAACTCTATCGCGGTAACGCCATCCGGCGTCGTTTATATCGCCGGGATCACCGGATCGCCCGATTTCCCGGTTACCAGCGGAGCGTTTCAATCCTCACTGACCGCCACGCAGGACCTGTTCCTGACCATGATCGACGGCTCGACCGGTAATATCCTTTACTCCACGTTACTGGGCCCCGGAAATGGCCCGCAGTTGGCGCTCGGTCCGCAGGGAGATGTGTTCATCGCTGCCAGCACCAGTTACTCAGCCTGGCCTACGACCAGCGGGGTGGTTCAGCCGGATTGTGCGGGCACCGCGTGCTCGGATGCCATCGTGCTGCGCTTTCGGCCCGCCACCTCGCAGCTCGTCTATGCGACGTACCTGGGCGGCAGTGGCGCGGAAACGCTGGGGGGAATCGCCGGCGATTCGGCCGGAACGTTGTACCTGACGGGAACCACCACGTCGATCGATTTCCCGATCACCAGCGCGGTAACCGTGGAGCCACCGTGCACTGGCGTCAATCCGGCGAACTGCGGATCCAAAGCATTTGTTACGCATCTGAATTCTGCCGGCACAGCGCTTCTCTACTCGACCGCGTTGGGCGGCGATGCGGCGGACGAAGGCCATGCTATCGCCATCGACGCCGCGGGGAATGCTTACATCACGGGTAAGACCTCGTCCACGAATTTCCCCGCCGTACATGCGATCCAGGCGGCGATGGTACAGCAGGCGTGCTTTATTTCTCCTTCGCACGCTGCAACGTCGTTTTGCGGCAGCGCGGGTTTTTTGACCGTCCTGAACCCAACCGGCGACGGCATACTCTGGAGCACCTTCCTCGGCCAGCAACCGGTTGCCCTGATCGACAACTCCGGATTGAACGGTGCATACGGGGTAACACTCGACTCCGCGGGCGCACTCTACGTGGTGGGCGACGATCTGGCTCTTGCCGGCACGGCGTTGAACCCGCCGGTGAACGGCCACGCCGCGGTTCTCAAAATCGCGCCGGGCGGGCAGCCGCTTTCGCTGGCGGCAAACTCGCTGGTGAACGCCGCATCTTATGTGCCCGGCTTGCCGTTCGCCGGCGGCCTGGCGACAGTATTCGTGGATGGTTTGAAGGGAGTGGATGGAATCGTGACGGCCACGGGATCGCCGCTGTCTACGACTCTAGCGGGAGTGAGCGTAAAGGTAGGCGGCGAGCTCGCGCCCATCCTGGCGGTGGCGAGCCTGCCGGGAGGCGGGCAGCAGATCAACTTCCAGGTCCCGCTGGACCTGCTCGGGGAATGGACGGTGGAAATCGACGCGAACGGCATCTCGACCTTCACCGCCGCGCTGCCGGTGGCGCCGGGCATCTTCACCCTGGCGGACGGATCGGCCGCGGTGCAGCACGCCGCGGATTTCAGCCTGGTCACGAGCGCCAACCCGGTTGTACCCGGAGAGATCCTGACGATATACGCCACGGGCCTCGGGCCGTACACAGCGGGGCAAACCGGAGTTCCCGCGCTCGGCCCGGCTATGCTGGATAACGGAATCATGCCCCAGGTTTTTCTCGCCGGCTTGAGTTGCGCGGTGCTCTACGCCGGGCCTGCACCGGGTTACGTCGGGCTGGACCAGATCAACTGCCAGACCAGCAGCAGCCAGCCGGTTTCGGGGGGACCTCAGCCGCTCCAGATCGTGTTACCCATCGAGGTACTGGTTGGGCCGGAGCCTGCTTCCCTCACGAACAGCAACGTCGTCACTCTTCCGATGCAATGAGCGCAGCGAGCGACGGATGAGGCAGCGCCGTGGCCACAGGCAGTTTCCCGAGATCGAGAAACCGCCGGCGTTCGACTGCAGCTCGCCTTACTTCTTTTCTTTCCCTTTGTTCAGGACGATGAGGTTGTCGGTGACGGAAAATACATTCGGAACTGTGTTGGCGCGGGTCCTGATGAGTGTGTCATCGAGCTGGTTGTCAACTACGCCATCCAGCGTCACGTGTCCGTTCTCCACGATGATATGAATCGTGGGCAACGCCTGATAACCATAGCGGGTACCGATCTCCGGATCGCCGTAAATGGTGCGAGCCTCGGCGCGGCGTATCTGCCAATCCATGGGAGATAGGGGAAGCACCCTGATCTGGTTGATCACCTGTGTCACGCCGGGAATCTTCGTGACCGCGTTTTCGGCATCTTTCTTGATGTCCCACGGAGGCTCGGGAGGGCACGCCCCTTGCAGGGCGACGACACCGCCCTCCAACTGAAACGTGAGGTCGTCAAAGATCGAATAGTACGGCAACATCAAAAGGTTATGGCGGATCTCTCGCGCCAGTTGCGCTTCGTTCGGGGGGCCTGAGGTAAAAACGTCATTGTGTTTCGGCTTCTGGTTGTTCGCCTGATCGGCCAGTCCGGGTGCTACCGACAGCAGGGCGATGATTACAAGTGCAGGCAGCTTCTGCATCGCCATTCCTCCTGTTCGATGAGATGCGAAAGCCGCAAACGGGTTTCGCGCGGCCACAGGCGCGAGGTGGAGCTGTACCGGATGTCACATTCCTTTTTGCGAAAGCGCCCAAACGCCGAAACGGCCGGCCTAGCCCCGGTTTCCCCAAATGGGACTGCGCTCAAAGCCGTGGATCGATGGAAAATAAGGAGATCTGGCAGTCTGTCCGGCATGGCTCAAAAGGACTAAGAACCGCCAGCGGTTTTCGGGCGTCGAAATAAATGAAAGCCAGGGCGCCCCGGTGAGCGCTTCGTGGCAAGGAGGTGGCGAAATGGAACGCTACTCGGTGCGACCGTGGTTTTGGCGCGGGGTGTCGCTGGTGTGTGTTTTGGCGATAGTGGGGTTTGGCGCAGTTGTGCTGGCGCAGGGGCCCGCAGCTCCGCCTGCGTCCCCGCCTTCGCCTCCGGCTCACGCCCAAGCGGCGGCTTTGGCTCCCCAGCAACTGGATGACCTGGTTGCGCCCGTCGCACTCTATCCGGATCCGCTGCTGGGGCAGGTATTGGCCGCCAGCACGTACCCGGTGGAACTGATGGAGGCCCAGCAATGGCTGCAGGCCCACAGCAACCTGCAGGGCCAGCAGTTGATGGATGCGGCGCGACAGCAGAATTGGGATGCCAGCGTGCAAGCGCTGGCGGCTATGCCGGACGTGCTGGCGAGGCTCACCGAGAACATCCAGTGGACTACGGATCTGGGCAACGCCTTCCTGGCGCAACAGGCCGATGTGATGCACGCGGTGCAGCGCATGCGCGAGCGCGCCCAGGCGAACGGCAAACTGCAATCCACGCCGCAAGAGACGGTGACTACCCAGGACCAGGGCGGGCAGTCGGCAATCGAAATTGAGCCGGCCAATCCCCAGGTGATCTACGTCCCCACCTACGACCCCGAGTATGTTTGGGGGCCTCCGACCTGGGGATTCTATCCGCCGCTCTATTACCCGGATTATGGATATTGGTTCGGACCCGGCATCGATATCGGATTGTGTTTCGGCGGCTGGGGTTGGGGCGGCTGGGGCTGGGGCGCTTGGGGCTGGGGCCCGAACTGGTTCGGCGGTGGCCTGTTCATCAACGCCGGCTTTTTCCATCACTACGGATTCCAAGGTTACGGTTTTGGCGGTGGGTTTGGCGGGAGAATGGCGTGGATGCACGATCCCGCTCATCGCATGGGCGCAGCCTATTCGAACAGCCGGCTCAACGCCCGCTATGGCGCTGCATCGCAAGCTGCGCGCGTGGCCGCCGGGCGGAGCGGAAACTGGCACACGTTCGGCGCAGGTAACGCCGGGAGTCGGAACTCGTTCCGCGGTGGCACGGCTCAGGCGGGCGCGCGAAGCTCTTCGGGCTGGCAGCACTTCCAGGGCCAGCAGGGCTACCGGGGCTCCGCACAAAGCTATCGGGGCTCCGCACAAAGCTATCGGGGCTCCGCGCAAAGCTACCGGGGCTCCGCGCAAAGCTATCGGGGCTCCGCGCAAAGCTACCGGGGCTCCGCACAGCGCTCCTTCCAGTCAGCGCCTCGTAGGTCCGCCCCGAGCTACCGCGGCGGTGGGAGTTACCGGAGCTTCGGCGGAGGCTCGCGCAGCTTCAGCGGCGGAGGCTCCCACGGCGGCGGTGGTTCGCGCAGCTCCGGCGGTGGCGGCGGCTTCCACGGTGGTGGTGGCCACGGCGGCAGAAGGTAGTCGCAGGAGTCACGCAGGAAGACAAAACGAGGCAAGCAAAAGCTGCCCCACCTATTCCGAGCTGAAGAAGCTCAGCGCGTTGTCGCCCTGCTTCACCACGCGGACGCGGCGCAGGGCGGCGAAGGCTTCGGGCAGGGCCACGTGGATGGAATGCTGCGCGATGACGAGCGGGGGCGGCGTGGCGGACAGCAGATCGAGCGCCGCCGTCAATTCGCGCTCGAGGGTGTAGGGCGGATCCAGAAACACGATGGCGGCGGGAAAGCGCGCGAGCGACAGCAGCGCGGGGCCGGCGATCACCGAAGAGCGCGTCTCCAGATTCAGCGAGGTCAGGTTCTGCCGCAGCACCTCAAGCGCGGCGCGGCTGCGTTCCAGAAACCAGGCGTGGCCGGCGCCGCGGCTGAGCGCTTCAATGCCGACTGCTCCTGTTCCTGCATAAGCGTCCAGAAAGGTCGCGCCCCGAATGCGCGGCGCCAGGATATCGAACAGCGTCTCGCGCAGGCGGTCGGACGTGGGCCGCGTGGCGGCTCCGGGAATGCCCGCTACCCGGCGCGAACGGAGATCTCCAGCGATGACGCGCATCAGCATCCCGCCTCTAAAGTTCGTTGACAAAAAGCTCGCGAGTCTGTCGATCTATTACAGGGCCTAAAGGCCATGTATAGTAAGGCCAACGCCGGCACGGCTGAAGCCGTGCCCTGATACGGAGCTCCGGAATCATGTTGCGAACTTGTGAGACCGCGCATCAGCCCACCGTCACCAGCCCGTACCGCCGCTGCCAGTGATCGCGAATGTAAGCGACCGCGCGGCGCAGGTCCTCTTCGGCGGGCGGGCGCGCGACGAAATCGACCGCCTCGCGCCGCGCGATTTCCAGAATCTCCGCATCGCGCAGAATGTTCGCCACCCGCAGCGCGGGCAGCCCCGATTGCCTGGTGCCGAAGAATTCGCCCGGCCCGCGCAGCTTCAGGTCGATTTCGGAAATGTGAAAGCCGTCGGTGGAATCGACGAGCGTGCGTATCCGTTCGCGCGCAGCGTCGTTCATCTTCTCCGTCACCAGAATACAATAGCTTTGCGCCGCGCCGCGGCCGACGCGCCCGCGAAGCTGGTGGAGCTGCGCCAGGCCGAACCGCTCGGCCTGTTCCACCACCATGACGCTGGCGTTGGGCACGTCCATGCCGACTTCAATCACCGTGGTCGAAACCAGAATCTGGATGTGGCCCTGCTTGAAGCGCTGCATCACGTCTTCTTTTTCGTCGCCGCCCAGGCGGCCGTGCATCAGGCCGACGGCGAGATCGGGAAAGACCTCGCGCGACAGGTGCTGATACATTTTCTGCGCCGCCTTCATGGCCTGGGTTTCCGATTCTTCGATCACCGGGTAAACCACGTACGCCTGGCGGCCTTCGGCGACCTGGCGCTTGAGGAAGCTGTAAACCTGCTCGACGCGGTCGGCGGTGGCGTGCTTGGTGACGATGGGCTTGCGGCCGGGCGGCAGCTCATCGATCACGGAGACGTCCAAATCGCCATAGAGCGTCATGGCGAGCGTGCGCGGAATCGGCGTCGCGGTCATCACCAGCACGTCCGGCTGCGCGCCTTTTTGCACCAGTTGGAGACGTTGCAGCACGCCGAAGCGGTGTTGCTCGTCGATGATGGCGAGACCCAGGCGATGGAAATCCACGTTTTTTTCCAGCAGCGCGTGCGTGCCCACCACCACCTGCGCCAGGCCCTGGGAGACCAGTTGCCTCAACTTTTCCTTTTCGCGGCTGGTGAACGACCCGGTGAGCAGCGCGGTGACATACCCCAACGGGGAAAGTATCTGGCGAAAGTAAAACGCGTGCTGCGCGGCGAGGATTTCGGTGGGCGCAAGCACCGCCGCCTGGTAGCCGTTTTCGATAGCGATGACTGCGGCTTCAGCCGCCACGATGGTCTTGCCGCTGCCCACGTCGCCTTCGAGCAGGCGGTTCATGGGATGCGGCTGGCGCATATCGGCGGCGATCTCGGCGATCACCCGCTTCTGCGCACCGGTGGGCTTGAAGGGCAGCATCCGCTTGACGCGCTCGCGCACGCGCTCGTTGATTTCGAAGGCGATGCCGGTCACCGTGCGCGCCTTGCCGCGCTTCAACGCCACGCCGCACTCCAGCCAGAAGAATTCCTCGAAGATCAGCCGGAATTGCGCCGGCGAGCGAAAGGCGTTGAGCAGGCGCAGGTCGGAATCGGGCGGCGGAAAGTGCACGTCGCGGATAGCGGTCGCACGGTCGGGCAGCTTGAACCGGGCGCGCAGATGCGCGGGCAGCGGGTCATCGAGCGGTCCCAGCGTCTCGAGAATGCGATGCGTAATGGTGCGCAGCAGCCGGGTGGTAATTTTGGAAACCGCTTCGTAGATGGGCACCACGCGGCCCACGTGGAGCGTGGCGTCGCCTTCGTCATCGCCGGACAGGATTTCAAATTCCGGGTGCAGCATGGTGAGCTGGCCGGAGTAGCTGTCGAACTCGACTTTGCCGAACAGCGCCACCTTCATGCCTTCCGCCAACACGTTCGCCAGGTAGCCGCCGTGGAACCATTTGCCCACCAGGATGGCGCGCGAACTGTCGCTGAAGCGGGCCTCGAACATCCCCAGGTTGCGGCGGCGGAAGCCGGATAGTTTGGCCGAACTCACATTGGCGATCACCGTGGCCATCTCACCCGGCGCCAGTTGGGCGATGGTCTTCATGTTGCTGCGGTCTTCGTAACGGAACGGCACGTAGCCGAGCAGGTCCTCGACGGTGGCGAGACCCTTGGCTTCGAGCATCGCGGCACGCGCCGGACCGATGCCTTTGACGTAGGTGAGGGAAGTAGCGAGATCCATGCGGGTCTCGAACCTTAGTGTACACTGCCGGGGGCGGCGCACCGGTGACGCCATGGCCCCCGCGCCACAGCAACACCCGTAGGGGCCGGGCATGCCCGGCCCGGAAAATCGCAAGCAAGGAGTGAACCGCAGCCGAGCCGCGGACCTTCAGCCAGCCCCGGGCGCGCGCGTCACCCGGTCTCCGTTATACTTTGAGATTCATGTCCAGACTGCTGGAGGGCAAGCTTGCCCTCGTCACCGGAATCGCCAACAGATGGAGCCTGGCTTATGCGATCGCCCAGGCATTTGCGCGCGAAGGGGCCACCCTGGTGCTCACCTATCTCGGCGAGCGGCAGAAGGTGGCGATCGATGAGCTGGCGCCGGACCTCAACGTGGCGCTGATCCATCCCTGCGACGTCACCAAGGACGAGGAACTGGCGGCGCTGACCGACGCGCTCGCCGCCCTGAAGCGGCCGCTCCACGCGGTGGTGCACAGCCTGGCCTTCGCCAATCGCGAAGACCTGACGCGGCCGTTTGTCGAGACCGGCCGCGCCGGTTTCCTGCTGGCCCAGGAGGTGAGCGCGTACTCGCTGGTGGCACTGGCGCGGGCGGTGATGCCGGCGATGACCGAGGGCGGCTCCATCTCCACCCTCACCTACCTGGGAGCGCAGCGCGTTGTGCCGAATTACAATGTAATGGGTGTGGCCAAGGCGTCGCTGGAGGCTGCCATGCGATATCTGGCGAGCGAATTGGGCGAGCGCAACATTCGCGTCAACGCCATTTCGGCCGGGCCGGTGAAGACGGCTTCGGCGCGGGCCATCAAGGGGTTTTCCGGCATTCTGGAAGCTGCGGCGCGCAACCCGCTGCGGCGCAATACCGATCCGGCCGAGGTGGCCGACACCGCCGTGTTTCTGGCCAGCGCCCTGGCGCGCGGCGTCACCGGTAACGTGCTGTTTGTCGATTCGGGAATGCAGATCATGGGATTCTAAATGAAAGTCGAAGTAGTTCTCACCGAAGCCGACCTCGCGCAGGAGTTCACCGAGGCTTTCGAAGCGCGCGATTTGCCGGAAAAGTTCTTCTACTGGTTTCCACGCTCGGCGGCGGATTGGGCCGTGCTGGCGTCCGACCCGGACCTTTACGGCGGCCTGGCGGCGACCTGGAAGGAGCTGGGGTCGGGCGCCTGGGAGATGGCTTCGCACTTCCATGGCCGCGTGCCGGTGATCAGCTTCGGCGCTGGCGACGGGGCGCACGACGCTCTTCTGCTGGGCGCCCTGAAGGATTCCGGCTGCGAGTGCCTCTACTTCCCCGTGGACTCCAGCCAGAGCCTGCTGGAAATAGCGGCGGCCAAGGCTGAGGACAACGACATCGAGACCACCTGCATCAAGGCCGATATTTCAAGCCCGGTGCACCTGGTTTACGCCGCCGACGCGGCCGAGCCGCCCCGCCTCTTCGTGCTCTCCGGCAACACCCTCAGCTCGCTCGATCCGATGGTCGAGATCCGCTACCTGGCGCAGTGCATGAAGCCCGGAGACCGGTTGATGATCGACGGCGAAATTTACCACGCGGAGCAGACCATGGAGCGGAATACCCGGCCCGCGGTGCGCAATTTCATCTGGGCGCTGCTTGAAAGCGTAGGCATCCAGCAGTCAAACGGCGAGATTCGATTCAATCAGAAGCACGACGAGCGCCACGAAGGCCTGCACTTGATTACCCGCTATTTCCGCGCCGAAACCGATCTTTCCGCCACCGTGGTGAGCCAGAGCATTGCCCTCCAACGCGGGGAGCATATCGGGCTTAACTTCCAGTATGCTTACACTCCGGAAGCGTTCCGCTGGCTGCTGGCCGAACACGGCGGGCTGGACCTGATGCGGGTGCACGTGTCGCCCGACGGCCGGTTCCTGACTGCCATCTGTAAGAAATAGCAGCACCGCGAGGCCAACTGTGGAAAAATGTCCGGCTCGGCCAATGGCGTGCGGCCGAGCCGGCAATAATTGAAAGCCCGATCTCGACGCGTGAGTGGGCGCAATTACAGGCTAGCCGCACTGGGAGGCGCAAACAAGGCTAAGTTCAGATACAGCAGTTTCATAACACTAGATATGAACCAATGGCCGGTAGTTACTAGTCTGCGGCGCCTTTCCGGCGCGGTAGCGCGTGGCCGAATCAGCCGATCCTTGCTTTCATCCAGCGCCCAAAGTTCGCTCGAACAACGCCAGAATTCGCTTGTATTCATCGGCCCAACTGCTCGGCTCGACGAATGCGTGGTTTTCGACCGGGTAGACGGCAAGCTCCCAATTCTCCTTGCGCAGCTCGATGAGGCGCTGCACCAGGCGCACGGTATCGTGGAACTCGACGTTGGTATCCGCCATGCCGTGGCAGATGAGTAGCGCGCCCTTCAGTCCCTCGGCGAAGAAAATCGGCGACGAGCGCCGGTAGGCTGTGGAATCGCTCTGCGGCAGGTTGAGGATGTCCGAGGTGTAGCCCTGATTGTAGAGCGCCCAATCGGAAACCGGCCGCAGCGCCGCGCCGGCGGCGAAGGTGTCGCTCTCGGTGAACATAGCCATCAGGGTGAGAAAGCCGCCGTAGCTGCCGCCCCACAGCCCGATTCTCCTGGGGTTGACGCCCTGCCGGGACACCAGGTATTTGGCGGCGTCGGTGATGTCGTCCAGGTCTTTGCCGCCCATGTGCTCGTAGATCGCGGTGCGCCAGTCGCGGCCGTAGCCGGCCGAGCCGCGGTAATCGACGTCGATGACGACGAAGCCGCGCTCCATCAGCAGGTGGTCGAACATATACTCGCGGTAGTAAGTGGAACTCCACCAGCGGTCCACGTTCTGCAGGTATCCGGCGCCATGCACGAACACCACACCAGGGCCACCCTTGCGAAAATGAGCCGGCTTGAAGAGGCGCGCCGGCACCTCCACGCCGTCACGGGCGGTGAACGTGATAATCGGAACATCGAGCCAGGGGTAGGCGGCGAAATCGGGCGCTGGTGAGCTGGTCAGGCGCCGCGGCTCCGCGCCCGGCCGGTTCTCTTCCACGTAGAGATCGGGCGGCTGGTTGGTGTAGGAATAGACGTCGGCGATCCACCGGTCGTCGGGCGAAACGGTGGTGATGTGCTTGCCCGGCGGGCCGGTAAGTCGGGTAAGCGGACCACCCTCGCCGCTCATCTGGTAGAGGTGGTTTTCATAAGGCGAATCTTTATTCGCCGTGATGTAGAAATGCGATTTGTCGGGCGACTGGCGCACCGCCAGCACCTCCCAGTTGCCTGAGGTGAGGGCGCGCGGCTCGCCGCCGTCCCAAGCCACCGCGTAAAGGTGCGAATAGCCTGTGCGCTCGGATTGGAAGTAAACTTCGCGGCCGTTCTTCATCCAGCCCAGGGTGAATGCGCCGGGGCCGCCGATCCAGGCGTCGTCATGGTCGTGCGCCAGCACCCGCGTCTTGCCGGTGGCCGGATCCAGGGCAAAGATCCAGCGGTCCTTGTTATCGGCGGAGCGGCCCAGCAGCGCGGCCTTGGAGCCATCCTCGCTCCAGACGGGCATCGAAAGGGTAACCTCGCGTTCCGCCGGTCCGGCAGCGCGCGGACCGCGCCCTCCGTGTTCCGGGTTGGGGGTGGGCGGCGCGGACCCAGGCGCCACCGGCGCGGCTTTCTGGCCGTGGTCCACCCACTTGATCTCGCCCGATACAGCGTCAAACACCGCCAGGCGCCTGCGCGCCGGCGCGTCGCCCACGTTGGGGCGGCCGCGGATGTCTTCGGTGTAAGCGGTGTCGGTGATCCATTCGGGAACCGTGGTGTTCTTCGCGCCGGAGGCATCCACCACGGCCGCGATCACATATTTCTCATCGGGCGAAAGCTGCAGCGCCACCACCGACTGCCGCGCCTCCAGCGTGAAGGGCTTGCGCGGATGCTCCCGCTTGCGTTTGGCCTCGGCCTCGTCGCGCCGCGCGGCTCGCTCGCGGACCGTCTCGAAAAGCTCTTTCTGCTCCTTCTTCAGGGCTTCCTGGCTGGCGCTGGCGGGCTTTTCCTCGGCGGGAGCCGCGGGCTGCGCAGCGCCGCCACGTCCGCCGCGTCCGCCAAAGCCGCCTTCGAAGCCTACCGGCGCCGAGGGCTGCGGCGCGCCGGCGGCGCGAATGTCGGTCATCTGCTCCAGGTAGCCGGTGTCGAGCGACATGACGTACAGATTGCCGCCGCGCGTGAAGTAGATGCGCTTACCATCGGGCAGAAAATGCGGGTCGGACTCGGCTTCGCTGGTGTTGGTGAGCTGGCGGACCTGGCCGTTGGTCGAGTCATAGAGGAACAGGTCGCCATCGCGCGCGTAAACGGTGAGCCGCCGGTCGCGCGAAATGTCGCCATAGGCAGGCGGCGCCTGTTTCTCCTCCGCCTCGGTCAGCTTGCGCGGCGGCGAGCCGTCGCGCCCCACCACGTAGGTGTCGAGCGGCGCATCCTGTTTGTCGCTGGCCTGTTTCCACTGGAAATAGATGCGTTGGCTGTCGTGCGACCAGCGAATCTCGGTGGGCTCGTAGCCCACCAGCGCCGGGCCGCGCATGATGTTGTCGACCGTGAGCGAGAACTTCTCCGCCGTCCGGGCCTGGAATACGAACAGCGCCAGCGCGACGGGGATGAGGGTTTTTCGGATCAAGACTGCATCATATCGCAACCAGCCCGCTCCCTTGGCCGGCCCAGGGTCTCTTCACGGTGTTCCCGGACCTCCTGTTGTCGCGGGCGAAGGGATGTCGCATACTGGAATTGGCGGCCGCGTCATGGCGAAGCCATCCATTTCCCCCGATACGGAGATCGTTGAGAAGGAACGCCTGGTTCCGCTGTATCGCGTCGTCCTGCTCGACGACAACGACCACACTTACGATTACGTCGTCGAGATGTTGCAGAAGATTTTCGTCTTCAGCCTGGAAGAGGCTTACCGTCACGCTGAGGAAGTGGACCGCGCGGGCCGCACCGTGCTGATCACCTGCGAATTGCCGCAAGCCGAGTTCGCGCGCGACCAGATCCAGTCATACGGCCCGGATGTGCGACTGCCGCGCTCGCAGAGCTCCATGTCGGCCGTGGTCGAGCCGGCCTGCTGATCGGCTTGGCGCATTCCTGCGCGCCCAGGGTTGCTACTTCTTGGTGTCGTCGAAGGTGATGGTGGATTCGCCCGCGTACTTGTGATAGTTGCGGAAATCGATGGTGTTGCGGGTGCACATATCGGAGCCTCGCTGGCACATTAGGTTCTCCGAGTGAACCGGCAGCAGGTACCTTCTGGCATCGCCCAGTTGCACATACTCGTAGTCGGTGGCGGTTTCCACATGGTCGGCGGGAAAGTCCGAGGGAAAACCGTACGCCAGTTCTTCGATCCGCAGCACGCGCGAGGTCGACGGATCGATCCACACCGATCCTTTATATGCCGGCGAGTAGCGCTGCGACGATACGATGACGTTCCAGTGCGAGTGCGGGTGCTCCACGTTGAAATCGTAGACCTTGGCATTGATGCCGGCGATGCGCGCATTCTCGCGGAAGCGGAATTGGGCGTCGGTGGCCGGCGAGAAGAGGTCCACCAGCAGAGTGCCGAACTCGCCGGTGGACCAGGCGCCGTCGGTATCCTTAAAGCTGTCGCGCGGCTTGCCGTTCACCTTGATGTGGCGGTAGTCCTCTTTGCCGTGGTCATAGATCACTGCGGCCGTAACCACGTCGTCGGGCCGCCAGTTTGCCGGTCTGGTGTCGCTGGTGTAGCGGGCAATGTCCTCCTGGCACATGTAATTGGGCAAGCCCTCAGTGAAGTCAAACGCAGCTCCGGCGGCCCTGCGGATCTGGTCGTCGCCCTGCCACGGCCGCACCTCCGGAACCGGCACCTCGTCGGCATTCCGGTAAACCGGTACGGGCGGCGGTACGGCGGCTTCGGCCGTCTCGGTATTCGGTGCGGCGGCCGGCGGCGCGCTGCCGGCCGTTCCCGCCGGCGCCGCAGGCTGCGGC
>JBAVEN010000097.1:0-29665 GCA_049587755.1 Bryobacteraceae bacterium
GATGGAACTCATCAACCGTCAAGCGTATGGCTTCCGCAACTTCGAAAACTATAGACTCCGGGTGAAGGTGTTATGTTCTTAGAAAGGTTTGGGATTGGGGTCTGCCCCCGTTTTTGGCGTAGAGCCGAAAACTATAGACTCCGGGTGAAGGTGTTATGTTCTTAGAAAGGTTTGGGATTGGGGTCTGCCCCCGTTTTTGGCGTAGAGCCTGCCTTGCACGTGCTGCCCCGTGCTGCCCCCTTACCCGTAAGTGTTTTGTTTCTGGTAGCGCTAACGGGAATCGAACGCGTATGACTACGGTGCTACCAAGGTCCGAACGGTGTCACATGATACCAAATAGGTCCCTTTGTGCATTGGGAACCTCGCCGCGGGCCCTATGGATTCCCGGCGTGGTCTCCCGGTGGTCACCCGGCTCCCGCAGAAGCGGGTTCGGGTATATCGCGCTCAAGGCTGGCCAGTAGTTTACGAATTTGAAGATCGCGGCCCCCGGGGCGCCGGGCAGTCGCTCTACTCGAAATATCCTCCGTCCCTGAGGCGCGGAATGGGGCCCTTCAGGTCAAAGACGAAGTAGTCGCAGACGCCGTCGCGGGACGGGTACAGGCGCCACACCTTCGCTTCAGCCCAGCGGTTCATGCCGATCACCACAACCTGGCGGTCCGGGTTCAGCGGGTTATTGGCGATGAACTCGTACCCAAGGCGCTCACCGGGATAGATGTGACCGCCGACTGAGACGCCGGTAGCAGTGGCGTGCAGTGGCAAGCGATCACCCATTCTCTTGATCAGAGAGTTGGTGGCCTTGTCGCCGATGAGGACCAGGTTGTACTTCCGAATGTCCGCCTCCGTCACCTGCGAGTCCTTCTTCGTCGGGCAATCGACAAAGTACGCGTTGCGCCACTCGGTTCGCATTTCTTCCGCCAGCCCGTGCACCACGGCACGGTCGGCGGCCACGCCGGTTGAGCCCTTCACTACCAACACCGGAGCTGCGAACGCCTCCTCAATCGGGCCGTGTCCCAACGTGAGGGGATTCATTGCGCGCGGCTGCTCCCGCCGGCACTTTCCGACGAAGAACTCAAATAGCGATCGCTTCTCCGACATCGGATTCTGGTAGATGCCGTGAAGGCCACTCCGAACTCGCACCAGGGTGGCGTCAATGCCTGCTTCTTTTGCGGCCGCCCGCGAGCAAGAACCCGCAGCCTGTACCACGTTTTTTCGTCCGAGCTACGGATAAAGAGGCGTCCCTTCATCTGATCGGGAGACCACGATCTGTCCTGGAGGCACTGCGGTCAGTCGCCGAGCAGGAGGTATAGCTGGGTTGATTGGGTAGGTTCTGCCATCGAAGCGGAGTTCTGCCTCGTAGCCCTCAATGATCCCTCCTCCGACTTCCCAAACCGCGAGGTTGTGCCAACCATGGGATGTCCTAGTTAGCACTATGACGGGAGGGCGCACGCCGAGAATCCTCGCGATGAGCCTATATGTGGAGCGCTGAGGCTCCAAGATCAGTATCGGGCACCCGCCGGTCCCGCACCACCCGGGGCCCATCAGGTAGACAATCACTTCCTCTTTCCCATCGCCGTTCAGATCGACAAATGCTCGCACGTAGCGCGTAGTCTTTTCGGTGTCATAAGGGGAGTCGTACGCCTGAAGGAACCTCTTCAAAGAATCCTCAGGAGGGGAGGATGAGGCCTCGGATTGCTCTGCCGCCCTGGCGAGACGCGTAACAATTGCGAGTGCGAAGCCGGCGAGCAAGGCCGTGACCACCACGAGACGAAGAGCAAACAAGTGCCTTTTCATGAGAGTCGCCCGATCAGAAACAATTCATGAGAGTGAGCGCCGTAGCCCCGTAGGTGCCGTTGGGCTTACTACCTACGTCTATCGTGTCCGGATTGCCGGAGAAATGAAAAGGCCCGAGGTTCCACGAAGCTGCCGTGGCCTGCAGCAGCTGAGTCTGATTGAAATTTGGGAACTGTCCCGCCAGGTAGGCCAATATACCATTACGCGCCCTGGGAACGACACCGACCACCCCGGATTGAGCATTCTGCAACGAAGTTATACTGGCGCTGCGGCTCGGCGGCATTCTTCGCTTGAATCGCGAACCGCGGTGAGGGCAATCGGAATTATTAGATGCCGCCACTCAGCGTGTGATCTCGGTTCGTCTCAAAATTTCCTATGCCTGGTTCTCAAGGCAGCGAAGGCGCCAGCCCCATTCTCTCCCCGTAAGTCTCCTCAAACTTGGTGAGATCGCTCTTTGACCGGCCGATTAGCTCTATCGTCGATCCGTCTGGCCCTAGCAGCCAGAACCACTCATGGTGCTCTGGAGGACTTGCCGTAGACCTGCGTTGCAGGACCGCGATGTCGCCCTTGTACTTGCCAGCCTGGATCACGTGAAATGCCTCGGCGGTCGCGACTAAGGAGATGCGCTGGTCGCGGAGACTTAAGCGCACGATCGCAGGCGTTACGACTGAATAACTTATGGAAAAGTATATGGCGAGCCCGTCGGGCGACCATTGCGGAGTGCCGTACGAGAAGTATCGGCTCCCGTCAACCTCGATCGGGCAATCGACTATAAGCCTCGCCTTGGCGCCCGGCTCTGTTCCAACAAGCCACAGTTGCGTCTTGTTGGACCCCGGAGTAACAGTCTCCGGATTCGGCGCTTCCTTTTGGATTTCGCGAACGAACACGACCGTCTTTCCGTCCGGCGACCGAGCGAACTGTGAGTCCTCGCCGCCTGCGTCGGCGCGGGCCCGTGCCACCGGTTGGGCCGCGAGGCCGCTGGAAGGCCAGAACAGACACCCAATCGTCAGCAAAAGAAGGGCCACTGTCGTTCTATCGCTACCATATTGAGATATAGCCATACGATTGCAAACAAAGCACATCTGCCGCCATGTCTCCTATCATTTTGCTCACATCTGGACCATAGGTCCCGGCCTGTCCGTCCTTTTTGTCATACCCAGCCAGCGCGACCGCCTGGAAAACCGCACTCGCCGAAACGTTCGGGTTTTGTGCGAGCATCGACTCTATTAGGCTGCCGTAGGTCGTCGAAGCAAACGCCGCATTCGCGGAGTCCTGGAAGTCGCTGAAGCACGCCCACCCGGCGGACATAGCGGTTGCCGCACCGGTTGCTCCTGCACCGCAGGGAATTGCCCCAGCCCAGCCTCCAGTCACGCCGCCTTTCGGCACGCTCTCCGAAAAGTAGTTAGAGTTGTTCTCTGCGAGCGCATTGGTTCCCGAGCCTGACTCGTACGCGCCCCATCCCAAAACCCAGGACGTGGGCACGCCGTATTGCGCGGCAACCACTGTCGCCGCAGTGTCATTGGCCACAACGAAGTCTAATTGGGCCGTCTTGGTACCTCCGGGATTGCACTCCGGGTAGGGGGTCGTTGGCCGCGGCGGCTGAGTTGGTAGGGTGCCTCCTGTTCCGCCTCCTCCGTCGCCGAAGCACGTAAAGACGGGGTCATCCTCAGTGCCGCCCCAGCAGAAAGGAAAGGGAGTGGGAACACCGACTATGCACGTGCTGTTGTCCGCAGCGTAGACCGTGCAGATCGAGCCCAGCCCCGTCGGATCGTTCCGATTCACTGGGTCGTTTCCCACGTATGTGTAGCGATTCCAGCTCTGCGGGTCACTGGCATGCGCGTTGCCCGCTGGGTCTGGGCTCCAGAAGCGGCCGAAGTTGTTGTTGTAGTATCTGGCGTTGGCGTAGTCCTGGCCGACGCCGCCGACGTTGCTGTCTCTGAAATACGTCGCGAATTTGTCGGTGCCGTCCGGCGTCGTGGTCCGCTCTTCGCCCCATGGGTAATAAGCGATTGGCCCGTGCCCATTCGCGTTGTTCCGCACGCTGCCCAGCCGGTCCACCGCCGCGAGCAACCGCCCGCCGAAGTACATCGACACCGATTGCTGCAGTGGCGGATCGTTGGCGCTCACGTAGCTCACCTGGTACGTCCCCAGCCGCTGTCCGGTGATGCTGTAAAAATACAGCGTCCCGCCCGGCCCATAGGTGTGGGTTTCCGAGTACTGCAGCACGCGTTTGCCCCACGGATCGTAAGTGTAGGTCGGGTCCCCATTGCTGGGCGATCCACCGGTGGCGATCAATTGGTTCTCCACGTTCCAGGTGTTGATTTGCGACCCGCCCGCCCCCAGCCAGTTGCCGTTGGCGTCGAAGCCGTAGTCGCCGCTCATCCTGGCCTGGTTAGTAGCGGAATTTACCTGCGGATACACCTGCGGCGCCGTTCCCTTCGTCACCACTTTCGACGTCAGGTTGCCAAACCCATCATAGCTGTAGGAATCGCCCCATTGCACCCCTGTCGTCCCCGAGGTTGCCGCCGCGATCAGCCGGTTCAGCGAATCGTACGTGTAGCTCACGTTCTCCCCGCTGACCGCATCCACTGACGACACAATCCGCCCGTTGTTCTGGGTGGTGGAATAGGCGTAGGTCATGTTCAACTGCGCCCCGGAGGGATAAGGCGAAGAGCTGGCTATGTTGGTCAACTGTAGCATGCTGTTGTAGGTGTGAGTTTCCGTCTGAAACCAACCGTAGGCGCCCACGGAGCCGGTGATAGAGAAATTGTTATAATTGAGTGCTGTTAGCTGGCCGGCGAAATTATATGTTGCGCTGGCCAGCGGGGAGGGACCCCACGTCACGCAGTCCCCGTTTTGATCGTACGCCTGGCAAACGACTTGGGTTTCCGAGCTCAGGTTGCTCATGGCGTCGTAGTACATGGCAACCTGCGGCCCGTTGAGCGGATAGTTCATGCCCGTCATCCTTCCCATATTGTCCCACGTGTGGGTTGCGGTGAAGTCCATGGTTGGAACCAACGACCCGCCCCCTGCCAAACGTAGATCCTGCATGGTTACCCGACCCGCCTGGTTGTAGGAGTACAGATAGACCAACTGCTGCACGTCGTCTCCGAACCACCCCACGTTGGAGTTCGAGTTCGGGAACTGTACCGCCGCCAACCGGCCGGCGGTATTGGAGCAACAACCGGAAGGCGGGTTGTTGAAAGGGGTGGCTGAGCCGTTTTGATAGCCGGGCGGGATGGCGTCGTAGTAGTAGCTAATCCGCTGGGTTAGATCCTCCGTCCCCGACACGAGGTGCTGCACCAGGGTGAGGCGGCCGTAGATGTCGTAAGTGTAATTGGTCTGCTGCCCCTTGGCGTCGAGGCGAGTCAGGACGTGGTGTGCGCTGTCATACGTGTAGGCGACGGTGCCGTTTTCGGGGTTGGTGGTGCTGGTCAGGTCGCTGCCGGTCCAGTTGAAAAAGCGTTTCTGCGTGACCGACCCGCGCTGCATGGAGACCTGGATCAACTGGTTGCTGCTGTTGTACGTGTAGTTCGTGTTGACCGGGCCGCTGCTGGGATCCGGCTCGGTGACAGTGAGCAGGTTGCCGAAAGCGTCGCTGGTGAAGGTCTTCCATTTGCCCGCCGGATCGGTGACGGTGGTCTGATTTCCAGCGTAGGCGTAAGTGGTGGTGCTGGCCCCATCTGGCTTGACGATGGTCAGGGTGCGACCGGAGCTGTCGTAAGTGTAACGGGTCCACACCGGTGTCTGCCCCGGCGCGTAGGGCAGCGAAACCGCGGAGACCTTGCCCAGCGGCGAGCAAGCGCAAGGGGCGTACTGCGTATCCGTTTCGGAAACAGTCGTGTTACCGTTGCCGGTGAGCACGCTGAGCGTGCGGCCGAAACCGTCCAGAACGGTCGTCTTCCACTGATTGGCCGTGCCATTGTTGACTTTTGCCTTTTGGGAATTCTGGCCGCCCGAGGTGTAATAGGCATAGGTATAGTAGGTCACCGCGCCATCCGGAACCGTGGAAGAATACGGCCGACCGTAGGCATCGTAAGTGGTGGTGCTATTCGCGTTGTTCGCGCTGGTGACGGAGGTCACCGCGAACGAGCTTGCATACGTCATGCTGGTGGCCAGACTGGAGTTGCCGTTCGGTGTCAGAGTGCCCGGTAGCACGTCGTTGCTGGCCAGGGAGACAGTGACGGTGTTGCCGGTGGAGTCTTGGGCCTGGTAGACTGCGCCGGTCACATAATAGTAATTGTACACACTGTTCTGGGAACTGCTACCGGTGTAAGACTGGGTCACGTTGCCCCGAAACCAGAGGGTGCTGCCGTATGGGGTGTTTGCGTAATTGGGATCCCGCAAATAGGTGCTGCTGACCGGTTGCAGGGTGGTCATGGGGTAGGCGTCGTAGAAGTTGGTGACCAACGTGGTGGTCCCCGCGCTGGTCGTTACGGTCGCCGAGGCGAGGCGGTTAAGGATGTAGAGTGGCACGTAATACGACGGCAAGCGGTTCTGTACGTAAGTGAAATTGTACGTACGCGTCGGCGTGCCGGAAGTGTTTCCATAGTCCCACACCTTCATCTGGGTCAAGTTTCCGTAGATGTCGAGGGTTTGGGTGGTTACGGTGTAGGGGAGGCCGGAGGATCCAGTGCCGTAGTCGGGGTAGGTTACCACCATGTCGGTGTATGGCTGTCCCAGTTGATCGATCGTGTACCCGTATGTCTTCAGCAGGGTGGCGGAGCCTGTACTGGCGGAGTTTTCGGAGTAATCGCCGAGCAAAGCGACTGTGTCGGCCCCGCTCGGAACTGTGTAGAATTGCGAATTCGAATAGAACGCCCAAACCTTATATGAATTCGCGCCGGAATCTGTGATCGTCGTGCTACTGTGAAAGGGCTGCGTCTCGTCGTAAGAATCGTTCCCTCCGACAGACCAGGACTCACCCGCCAAGATCGGCAAATAGCGGTACTGCACTTCCCGGAGGCTGACACCGGTGCCATAAGTAAACGAACGATACGCCCACTGCATCACACCGCCGAGTGGGGTGGTCAACTGCGTCATTTCGCCGCTGCCATCATACTGAAACTGGTGCTCGATGCCGAGCCCTGTGACCGCAGCCGATTGCAGAAATGCCCAGGTTCCGTAAGACGTGGAATCAAAGGGCGAGGACAAAGGCTGGCTGGCGGCGTACGCGAAGGTATACGTTTCGGCAGTGCCGATCGAGTTGGTAATCGATGCCAGGTGAGCGAAGCACTGCCCATTCGAACACTGGGTTGAGTACGAGAACTGGTATGTGGGATACGCGCTGCGCACGTCATCAATGACGTTGATCCGCGCGCTAGTGTTGGCGGAGGAACTGCCCATGCCAGCGAGGTAGGAGATCTGGATCTCGTTGCCGTTGGAGTCTTCCATCACGGTTGGGTACAGGGTGCCGGCATCCTGTTCGCCGCTGGCCGATATGCTGCCCATGGTCCAGAAACTCCCGTCCGTAAAATGAAGCACTTCGGCACTGGAGTCATAGGTGACGTATGTACCCATGGTGGAAGTCCACAAATGGCCGCTCGCCACCTTGTCGAGGCGGTACTCAGCCCCGGTGGAATCGACGTACAGGTAGTACGCGATCTGCGATCCCGACCAGATGGGCGTAATAGCGCCAGCCAGCACCTTCCAGCCGATCCCGAACCCCACGTCCTGGCCGATCAGCCAGGTTCCAGCCGAGTCCTGCCGCCACATCTGCGAGTTGTAGCTGAGGCCAATGGTGACGCTCCCGCCGCCGGGCGACACGGGCTTGACCAGCGGGACGGAGAAGTTCAGGTTCCGGGAGAGCGTGTCGATCTGCTCGCCGGCTGCGCCCCAATAGCTGCCCAGGGCCATGACACCAACGCGGCGGGGGTCAAAGGCGCCGTTGGGAGGCGGCGGCACCGCAAGCGGTTCGAGCCCGCGATCCATCCCCGCCATTCGCGGCGGGGTTGATGGCAAGTGCATTCCGCCGGGCAATGGTGGCGTGCCTGTCAGGGTGGCGAACGGCGGCACAGTGACCGTCGTCGATGTTGCCGAAGAAAAGTTGTAGTGCTGGTCCACGGCATAGACCGCATACGTGTGGTTCTCGCCGGGTGCGACCGTTTCGTCGGAAAAGGTGGTGGCCGCGGTTCGGCGGAAGTACAAGCCATCGCGATAGATCCAGTAGCCCGCGAGACCGATGCTGCCAGGGGCGATGGCTGCAGGCTTCCATTGCAGGTCGATGTGCCTGGGGAAGGCGGAGACCCGCAAGGTTTGCGAATCCACGGCGTTGGGCGCGGTCCGGTAGATGGTGCCCAGTTGAACCTGCGAAAGGGCGTTACCCGACGGCGCATCGTAGGCGCCGATTCCGGGCTGGCCGGCGCCCGGCGTCACACCCACGAATTCCATGGGCATGTCCTGGTCCGGCCAGACCAGCAGCGCGTTGCCATGCACCGCCATACGCAACACCATACCGTCGCGGCAGGCGCCCGCAAAGCTGGAAAGCAGGGAGACAACCCCGCCTGTGCGCTGAAGAACCAGAAAGTTCGCCGTGCAGCCGCCGTCGGCATCGAACTGCGGGTTCTGCATCTCGAACGCCAGGTAACTTCCTGAGCCGCTGCCGCTGGTCGCCGCGTCGGCGCTGGCCTGCAGGTACGCGGTGTAGGTGCCGCCCGATGTTATCAGCTTGAGGGTGCTCCGAACCTCGGCTTCGTAAGTGCCATCCGGGATGGGAATGCGGGAAATCAATGTGCCGCCGCCAGATCCGGAGGCGGCGAGGCCGAGCGAGGAAGCACCCACGGTGCCGGTGGTGGACCAATTAGCGGCGTTGATGTTGGTCAGGTTGTCGGTGAGGTAATACTGGTAAGCGGCCCAGCCAGGCGTGGACAGCAGGAAGAGCGCACCAACACGGAGCCGGTTCATGGCATCACCACCCCGAAAGTATCCAGATTGAAGTTCTTGCGGTATTGCTGGATGGCGGCCTCGATAGTGGCTTTACTGACTAACCCCTTCTCGAAAACGGTAATTGATTTGTCATTGAACAGCGCCTGCAACGCCGCGCGGTGCAGAGCGACGAATTCCACCACGGCGAATTTTCCATCATCGCTGGGCAGAAAGCTAAACCCGATGATTCCGGTCGGGTTAGTGGAAGCAGGCCACGGAGCATATTCGGGCCGTTTGGGATCTGCAGCAGTTCCCTGTCCAACGAAGGGAACCACGCAGATCACCCGGCTGTAAGTGAACTTGGGATCTACCTGACGCTGCGCGCACACGACCGACGCAAGCGCCAGTAAAGCGACTAACAGGCGCTGAGCCATAAATCCTCCGAATTGGTACTTCTAGCAGTAGTAGAAGTTAGGGATAGAATAAAACACAAGATCAATTTGTCAAGTATCAATTTTATTAAATTTGAGACCTGAAACACCTGAAGGAAAATTCGGCAATTGCTGCTCGCTAAATCTAAGCCTGATCGAACCCCTTGACGCGATCCACAACGTGGGCGCTCCCCTTCTGCGCCAAGTAACAGCACAAGATCTTCGTAGAGAAGAGCATCAGGGCAATCCGGACGACCGGGTTACGTGGTTCGGGGCTGCGCCTCTGAGTAAACGTGACTTCCAGTCTCTCAGCTGTCTTCAGCAGCCGCATGTTCACAACAACACCGCCATCCCGAGCCGCATGGGTTCCAGGTCCGGTCTACCGTCGGCAAGTGACGCGGACTCCTTGCTTTTGAAACTACTCGATGGGCCACTCTGACAGGATCACGCGGCGCACGTCATTGCCTTCGATGTGCCTGCGGTTCCCCGCGCGAGCGGTTCGGCGCGGCCACGCGCCTCGATGTCCTCGATCTCGATGGCCCGGCCGCCTGAAACAACACCAGGCCGGCAGCCCGAAAACACATGGACGCCGACGCCTGCTGGGCGCGCCCAAGGGCCAGAAAAGACTTATCTTACACAGGTCAGCAGCTCCCGAGGGGACAGAATAACGACCAAACACAACCACGCACCACGACGGTGATGGGAAGCTACGAGGTTTTACAAAACAGTTTGAAAACGCTTTGACTCGGGTGTATATTACTTGACACTTGAGTTCGCGGGCGATATTACTAAGCTGCAAGAAATGCGTGTAGGACGAGAAAGAGGCTTGTTAGGGCCTCGATCAGTCCCCCGCTGAAACTCCGAAGGAGAAGTATATGTTTTCGACGCCCATCCTGGACGTAGCTATCGGCCTGAGCTTTTTCTACTTATTGCTCGGGCTTATCTGTTCCACTGTAAACGAAATGATCGCAGCCAAGCTGAAGACGCGCTCGAAATTCCTGGATCAGGGGATCGACCGCCTCCTGGGCGGGGACGCAAAGCTCAAGTCCCAGTTGTATCAGCATCCGATGATCAGCGCGCTGGCTCCCAGCGATTTGCAACATTGTCCCTCCTATATTCCGGCGGAGAAGTTTGCCACCGCGTTGCTGGATATCGTCTCGGGGAAAGACAAGCCTCTCACGGACGTCGTCGCGCTTCGCGAGGGAGTCCGAGAGATTGGCACACCTGCGTTGCAGACGTCCCTCAAGGCTCTGATGGATTCGTCGCCAGATGCCGCCGCGCTAAAGAAAAACGTGGAAGAGTGGTTCAACGATTCGATGGACCGCGTCAGCGGCTGGTACAAGCGGAACGCTCAGCGCAACACTCTCCTGCTTGCCTGTGCGGTCACGCTGGTCCTGAATGCCGATACCATCAATGTGGCACATGTCCTGTGGACCAACCCCTCGATGCGCGCCGCGGTGGTCGACGAGGCGCGCCTGCGTGCTGCGAAAAGGCCGCCGGACGAGAGCCTCCCCATGGTGGAGTACCGGAACTCGAACGATGCGACGGCTAGCACTCCCGTCAATGTGCCGTCGTCCCCCGAGGAAGCCCTCTCCAGCAACGAGCAGAAGCTGTTGGGACAACTTACCGGCTGGGGGCCGGATTGGGAGAAACTCGGTGCAGCCAGCGATCTGGCCGCCTGGCTCGCCGCGCTGTGGTTGATCATCTACAACCATGGCATAGGTTGGATCGTAACCGCTCTGGCGGTATCGCTGGGCGCGCCGTTCTGGTTCGACACGCTCAACCGGTTCATGAATATTCGGAACGCCGGCCGCGCGCCGGACGAGCCGCGCGACAAGTCCAGCGCCACGCAACAACTCAGTAACGCTTAGGAGAATCGACATGCGGATCTCAAGCCAAACGCTCGTCATCTTATTGGCCTTGGCCGCCTGGGGCCGGGCTGGAACCATCGTCCTGAAGCGCGCCTGGATCGAGCAGTTCAAGGATCGGGCGACCATCGACGCGACGTTCACCATCGATCATGCCCATCCGCGGCCAAACCCTCCAGCCAAAGATGGCGATATGCACGTGGCCGGCCGCGCCCCTAAGGAAATTGGTCTGCCCACGGTGGCCGAGATTATGAACGCCGCAGATGCCAGCGAACAAGGCGCGGTGAATACCGTTCATAGCAACGAAGGCAACGGCCAATTCATAGCGGTCAGCGGCGCCTGGCGGCTCTGGTTCGAACATCCGCCGTCCGCGGGGACGCAGATTCAGTTTGCCGACGTGCCGCCGGCAGCCAACACCAATCCGGATCACTGTTTCGAGATCCATCCTTTGACGAAAGTGGGCTCCAACGATTTGAAGGCATCGCTGCATGACATCCCCGGATTCACCTACAAGGACGCAGAGGCGGCGTTCGCATCATATGAGAAACTCTCAGTTTCCTTGCAGTCCAACGCCACCGCCGTCACGTTAACATCGGCCAAGTCGGGATACAACTATGTCCTGTTCACCATCCGGGTCGCTTCCAGGAACACCGCGCTCAAGGATGGGGGTATTTCAGTGGTGGCCGATGTCGTGCCGGAAGCCGGAGACGACGCGGAGGCGTTGGCGAACAATGTGCGGATGATCTTCGTTCCCGGCACGCCGCCGTTTCAGAAAGCCTCGGGCGGTCTGCAGATCGGAGACGAGCTTACGGTGGTGGGAATCCCGCGAGTGAATCTGAACGCGATCTCGGCGTTTCTGGCGGCGGCCGGAAATGGGAAGGTCACCCGCAAGCTGCCCTATGAAATGATAATCGTGGCCTTGGAAGGATCGGGCGCGGCAGCGCCAACTGCGGCGGCCGGGAGCCGCGCTGCCCAGAAACGTTAGCTGCTGGGACGCTGCTCTAACCGACCTACCCAGCGGCAGTTTGCGCCGCGATCGGTGCAGCCGCAGGCTTCTTCGCAGCAACCTTCCTGATCGCCGCTTTCTTCGATGGCGCGGCCTTCTTCGCCGTCTTCTTTAGCGGAGCCTTCACCGCCGCCTTTTTGACAGCGGCCTTTTTCCGGGCGGTCTTTTTGGCGGGTTGTGCCTTCGCTGCTCCGGCCCTCTTTTGTGCCCACCGCCGTCGCACCGCTTCCTGGATTGCCTTCCTGCCAGCCGCACTCAATCTTCGCGTCGGTCTGCCTGGTCCTGCCGTGGCGGGCGCTGGCGCCTCAGATTCGCCCCGGATTCTTGCCCATCGACGCTGTTGGGCTTCCTTCATCCGCCTTCGGGCCGCTGCGGAGAACTTCTTTCGCCTGCGGATGGGCGCTTCCGGCGCGGCGGCAGTCTCAGCGGAGCTGCCGGAGAGCATCTGGCGAAGCTCTGCGATCTGAGCGTCTATCTGCTTCTTTTGGGACTCGAAGCCGAGAATGGCAGCTTCGAGGATTGAGTGAACAAGTTCTTGTGTGGGCATGTGAGTTCGTTCGTACCATTCACGGTAACTCATTCTCGGTGTCTTCGGCGAGCCTGAACACCGGCGGGCATAACGAAACCGAGACCAAGTTCGTGGCGAGGCAGTACGGAGAAAGCCTGCAACTAGAGGGAAGCACATCCAGTGACATCAACGAGAATGAGAAGTATCGCGCGGCGGATTGCAAAGCTGGAAGTGGCCCTATCGCCGCAATATGAACCGGAATACTGGCCTGATCGGCGGGGGAGGACATCTCGTGCCCCATTTCATCCCACACTTCGGCTGCGGTTCGGGAACCTCCGCTGCCTGCCGCCAGACTACCAGGGCGAGCGCCACGTGGTCATAGCGAAGCGCCTTCCGGATCAGGGTGACCAAGAGTGGGTCGAGTTCGAAGAGGTGCCCGGGCCCGCTCCGAGCGAGCCACCGCAGGATCCCCGGCTTAAATGGCTGGATGTGGTTTTCGTCGGATCGAAGAGCGGCGAGGGGCCTGACTGAACCGTACCCGCTCCGGGAGCGCCACCTGGGCGTAGTCCTGTAAAATGCGTACAGAAAGGAGCCTATGCCGAAAAAGATCGATCCTCTCAACAGGAAGCGGTACGGTGCGGTGAGCACTATGATCACGGTGGCCGACATCAACAGCGCGGTGAGCTTTTATCAGAAGGCGTTCGGTTTCACCAAACGGGGAGTCATGAAGGGGCCGGACGGCAAGCCGGTACACGCCGAGCTGGTACTGAGGACCACAACGGTCATGCTGGGGCCGGAGATGGAGCAGATGGGAGCACGGAGCGCCAAGACGATCGGGGCCTCTCCGCTTACGCTGTACCTGCTGGTTGAGAACGTGGACAAGGTGGTGGCCAAGGCGGTGAAGCTGGGAGCGGCGCAGAAGGGTCCGGTCATGGACATGTTTTGGGGCGACCGGTGTGGGACCATCGTCGACCCGGATGGCAATATCTGGATGATCGCGACTCATCAGGCCGAACCGACGCCTCAGGAAATGAAGAAGGTGATGATGGAGCAAGCGCGGGCGCAACAGGGCGGAGCCAGTGGGTCCTGATCACAGGCGCTTCGAGCGACCGCCAGCCGCCGAATGTTGAGCCGAGGCGAAAGTGAGTTTCAGAAACAGACGCCGCTGCTCGTGCCAGTCGACCAGCCTGATAATCGGCCGCAGATTTCTCTCGTTGAGGTGCGGCAGCTCGGGCGTGAACAGGATCTGTTCCTGAAGGTCGGGTGCCAGGTTGAGCAGCTTCATGATCTGGCTCATGCGCGCGCGCGTCACTCGCCCCCAGCGCGCCACCGAGGCGTAATCTGGTAACGTCTGTTCTCGGATTAGCCCTTCCAGCCGGATGGCCAGCGCCATCAGTCGCGCGATGCGTGGAATCGACTGCTGCGACGCTTCTGCGGCCCGGCACGTGTCTTTGTTCTGAGGTCCACTCCGGTGCCGAACCTCGAAGTCCAGCGTGTACGTGACCTCGCTCACGGCCGTGCCTCCTGTGCTGCGACCGCCACCTCGGCCTCACGGAATCGGATCGAGATCTGCCGCGTGGTGCCGTTATACCCCACCCGCTCGATAAGGGTTTGCATCACCTCTAGCTGTCGTGAGCGATCCATTTCTTCCCATGATGTGGCGTCAGCGATTCCCTCCGTCTGCCGAATTCTCCCCAAAACCGATTCCTCGATCGCCTGCGCCGGAAGCGATTTGCTCGGGCACACGGACCAGCCATTCCGCTGCGCGTTCCGGCACACGTAGTAGGGATACTTCCGTCCCGCCTTGGCCGCGTACGAGTACACCATCGGTGCCGCGCAGCATTCGCAGTGCAGCAAACCCTACAGCAGCGCCTGATGCTTGTTCCGCATTCCGCCGCGCGGCTGACCGGCAGAGTCAGAAGCAGGCTGGCGAGGAGGACGGTTTGACATTTTGTGAACATTGGAATACGGACCTTTGACCGGTTCACTTGCAGTCCTTTCCAGCGCACAGGTTCTTGCTGAAGAACGGCATCACATGATTCTGAAAGCGGATGGCGACCGCGCTCGTATGCGTGCCTGGATAGATCTCGAAGGTATTGGCAATCTCGTAGGTGTCCAGTACCTCATGCAACTTGCCCGCGTCGATCTTCAGACCGTCCTTGTCGCCCACATCGATCGCAATCGCCCGGTACTGGCGCAGGTTGCCGATGTACTGATCGACAAACGCCAACGGAGCGTTCGCTGCCCGCGACGTGACCATCGAGGTGATCAGCGTCATAATGCGTACCGACGAGCAGGTCGATCCGACGCGGGCCATCACCGAATGATTCCATCGCACCAATCAGTTTCTCGTGAATATCGCTCACGGGCAGACCTTGCCCGCCATCTGCCAGGACGCGAACAGTACCGCCATCGGGCGCATGGAATTGCAGCAGCAGCGCTGCGCCCAGCTGCACTTCAAACATGTCCACTTGAATCAGCGTTGTAGGCATCGGCGTCCCCATCGTGCAGTCGAACAGTAAGCGAGGATACCTCCCGATTCTAGTGTATTGTGGTATTGCGCCGTCTATGACGAGGTGTGCGTCGTTGGTCTCTAGGACAAAGTCAACCGCGCGTTGAGGATAGGTTTTTACGAGTTGATGAGCGCCGACTGGCGAATTGCTCGGTAGCACGAGCTAGGAGAGCAGCTTGCGGTATTCGAAGTCGCCTCGCCCGACGAGGTATTCGATGAGTTGTGTTGCGGCGTTCTTTGCGTCTCTGTTGTCGGATGCGATTGCGGCTTTGAGTATTGCTTGGAAGTGGTCGCGGCTTGCAAGTGTAGTCCATCCTTGTCGGTCTGCTTGGGCGATGCGCGAGATGCATTGGACGCACGCGAGGGGATAAGTGGTGGCGAGTGCTTCGAGGATTTCACTGACCTTGAAATCTGGTTCTGCCAGTCCTGTCAGGTCGAGGACGGCGCGGAGTTGTTCAAGACCCCAGGCGTCGTCGTATTTTCGGCTTACAAACCACCAACCGAATTGGGCGAGCTCGTGCCGGTACGACATGGCATCATGCGACGCTCGTGCCGTCTGCAGGCGCCACTCCCACAGCTCGCGCAGTCGCGCCAGAATGTTTGGCGGGGCTTCCGAGGCGTTTGCCAGAGAGCGGCCGATATACGCTATCGCGTAGGCGCGGACGTCATCAGGCGCTTGACCGAAAAATGTTGTGGCGAGCACGTCATCCGTCCTGATCGTGCCGCGCCAATAGAACGTCATCAAGTGATGTGCGAGGAACTCACGCTGATCATGCCGTCCGTGCTTGCTCTCCTCCGGTGGCTGCACCGTTATCGCGCGCAAGTATTCGTCGCGAAGCAAGGGCAAGACGACATCGTACGCACCACAGAACGTGACGTACGCATCCCATGCAGCAACCCAGTAAGGAGCAAGTGCTTGCTCTGTTGGGAAGACGCGCCGCACCGCGCCCGCTGCCCACAACGGATCGAGATGGTAAAGCCAGGGGAAGTATCGTCCGTACACGGACCGAATCGTCAGCGTGGGTTCGCGCCCAAGGTCAAGGTGATCATCGAGGACCTCGCGGACTTCGGGCATCACGTCCAAAGTCATTGCCGGCTTGTCCTCTTGTCGATCAAGATGTCGCCGCACCCAAAGCGCGTACGCGATGACCGCATTAAACGCTTTACCGCGCACCGTATTAATGGCCAGCGTCGACGGCTCCATATTCGAGCCGCCATACTTCGCCTCGTACTCCAAGTTTGGGTCTGGATCGTCCGTCAGCGGCAACAGAATACCCCAGACCGCCGCGCGGTGAGCGATAGCGATAGTTCCTGGCTTTTCTCGCATGCCTTCTTCGAGCAAGGTTGCGATGGTGCCGCGTGTCCACGCCCAATCAGGGTCGGCCTCCATGAGCACCCTTTTTCTTCCGGGGATCTCGCGCGGCTGCGCCACGACCCACGCGGCAAGGTCAAGTACTGGCTGCCAGGCAAACGCGCGAGACTCCTTGCTCGCACCTTCGAGCCCGCTCAAGAAGAATCGGACGAACGTCGGATCGACGTGCCGACACTCCTCGGCGCGCGCCACATACGCCTCGGGGTCTTTCGCTATCACTTCCTGGAGTACTCGCCCGAGTCCTTCGGGCGTCGACTCCATTGGTCCGGGGTTGGGCTGCCAGTCGCGCAAGAACGCCAATACGCCATCCGGTCCTAACTGCCTCAGATCGTCAGCGTTCTTGGGGCTGCTTGGTCCGACCCATGTTGCGCCACGATTCACTTCGTCTAACGCGCGCACTCTCCCTGCGCGTCCCATGACCTCGCGCGCTCGTGTCTCCCATTCTGCAGGTAGTTGATCGGCGATAAGGCTATACCGTTGCGCGCGCCAGTAGTTGCCGAACTCGGCGATGCCTTGCGGGGTTGCTTGGTCACCGAGCCACGCGACGACGTCCGCTTTCTCCGGCCCGTTGTCAATGCGTCGGAGTAGCTCCTCTTGTACTTGACGTGGCAGGCGACCAAAAGCGGTCTTCATCAAGAGCGCGGCTTCATGATGTGTCGGCCCCTCTACCTCCACGACGCTTGGTAAGACCGCAACGACCTCATCGATTCCGATGTCCGCAAATCGGCGCAGCACGTGAAGTTCGAGTCGTTTGAACACGGGCCAATCGTAGCGTCGGAGCACGCCCAACGCTCTTCTCAGGTTTTCGGGTGCTTGGCTGATCATTTGTTCTGCCGTGTTGCGCACGGCGCTCACGAGAGTGTTGCGCAATCGCGGTGGGTACTCGTCATCTTCAATCGCCTCATGCCAGATGTACGAGTAGTCCATGTGACGCTCGTCCTCAGCGCTTCGCGACAACTCAAGCGCCCGCACGAGAAGGTCACAACACAGTTGGATGGTTCGTTCCCCGTCTGCGGTCGTGAGTGGTGGGATGGCTTTCTTGAGTGCTTCGTCGTAGTGCCAGTCTTCAATCCACGCTCGCGGCTCGGGCGAAAACAGGCTGCCTTCTTCTCTTGGGGCGTTTGGTAAGAGCGAGAACGTGTCCCTTGCGAGCTGCAGTGCCGCGTTGGTTTCGCCACCGCTTGCGAGGTGGGCGATGAGGTCGCCGATGTGGTACTTGACTAGTCCGTGGTATGGCGTTTGTATCCACGAGCGTGCTTTCCCAACGAGACTCGATGCAAGATTTGGGGGCAGTGCGAGTGCGATATCGAGCAGGTCGTTGTGGACGTTGATGTTGTCTGTGTCGGGCATCGCTTGCACGATGTCGAGCACCTCTCGTTGTGCTGCAGGTATGCGTGCCATGCGCGCGAGGTATTGTGATTCTGGCCATGGCGGAAACATGACACCGCCCTCGACCGCGACCATGTGCGGTGGGTTTCTGAAACGCCCTTTCGCTTTGAGGGGTGCGAGCCATGTTGGGAAGTTGAGCTTCTCGAAGAAGTACCGGTAATTCGCGGCGCTCTTTCCTATTTCTTCCAGTGCTTGGTCAACGGTTTCAGGGCGCGGCATCTTGTCTATTCCTCCCCCACCAACGTGTCGATTCTGGCAAAGTCCGTTGTTGGTCGCGGAATCAGTCGTGATGATAGAAACTGTTCTAGGCTCGATACCTGTTTCCGAAATCCGTTCTCGTCGACGGACCCGTGGTGTGCGACGCCATCAAAGTATCGGTGAAACGTCATCCACTGCTTGGCGTTCTCTCTTTGGACGTCTTCAGGTAGTCCTGCTGGCACGACGTCCAGGCCTCTGAGGAATTGGACGGCATAGTCTCGTCGCGTTATCACGAGTTGTTCTTGCCCGTCGAAGAACTCTTCCATGACGACCAAGAACTCCCGTAACGGGTCGCCTATCGCGCCGTTCCACGTCGTGGCGCGGCCATGGTGCGCCTGACAGGCGTGATCCCACGGCTGGCGTAGGCTTCGCACCTTCGTTGGCAGGTCGGCGCCACGATCCGTGCGGATACCGTCCCCAGGAAGTTTTTCCATTACCTCGCGCAGTGCGTGCGCGGCCAGGGCCAAACGATCCGGCAGAGCATCATCGTTTATGACCGCAATCGCTGCACGGTACCATTCGCCGAGCGGGCCGCGTTTGTCGACGAGCGCCTCGAACAGCCCCTGCTGTGTTGGCGATAGCTTGAGACGAGGATCAGACGGCTCGGGCATGGTGGGTCACGTACGCGGGTATCCCCCTCCTACTATCTTTGAGACTTCGATGTTGTAGTTGAACTTGTACGTTTGCCACTGGAGGTGTTCTGGTAGCCATTCCCTCACTTTGTCGATGATCTCTCCTGCTTTGCCGATGAGTTTGTTGGCGGTCTCGGCGTCAACCGGCGTGTTCCCGATTGTTGCGTTGCCGTTGTGGACGAAGGCGTTTCTTGCGCTTTTGAGGTTGCGGTATGCTTCCCAGAGTGCTGGCTCATCCTGGAGCGAGTGTCCCGTGAAGCAGCGCAGCAGTACGTCGAATTGCTCTGTTGTTGATGGTTCGAGTTCGTGATGGTTGTCGCGCTTGTTGATCCAACTCCAGAGTTCTGCCGGCGTGCCTTCTTCCGTTGCGAGTACATCGAGTGCTGTTGCGATGAAGACTTCGAGTGCTGTTGCGGCGGACGAATGTTGACCGGCGGCATCAATTCCATTGGCTTCTGTTCGTCCACAGCTGAGTCCCGTCCCTATTGTATCGCTCAAAGATCCTGAAAACGCACAGAAGCGAGCTTCGCCGACGAAACCGGGAAAGGCACGATGCGGCATATCATGCCGCCTTGGCCTGCGTCCCCGGAACCCAACAATGAAGGCATGACACCAGGCCCTCGGAGCCGTACGAGGCTCCCCCGCGGCAACCCAACCAAGCAAAGGCTCCTCGAAATCCTTTCGGAATTCTTCTGCCTCCGCACGAATGACGCGGCCGAGCTTTTGAGGAACCGCGCCATTACGGAGAGCGACGCGCGCTCCGTCCGACGCACCTTGTCTATCCTCCACCGGGACGGGTTTCTCTACCGAGCGCCGCATCTTGAATCCGGTCAAGCCCTGACGCCTACTTCGTGAGATTAATCACCCGTTCCGAACCTGCCCCTGATCAACCGACGGATGATGCCAACAAATTCGAGCGACTTCGACCACGTGAAATTCACCTGAACCAGCCAATCCCGGCCTCCGGATCGGCGCTCGGTTCGCTCTCCAGCGTGGACCTATCCTCCGTCGTAGTGTATCGAAAAGCGGTAAGCGTCGGCGCCTACCGTCGCCGATTCGGTTTGATTTTCAGGCTTGACAGTGGCAGCGCTCTCATAGATGACTGAACCTGCCGCGTGCGTCGCACGACCGCCCTGTGGGGCGCCTCCGACAACGGGTTCACCGTCTCTGGCGTTTTCCGCGATATGGCTGATTTCGCCGTGCTGGTCCTGTTTCAGAAAGACGATCCCTTCGGGCACCCGGCGAAAGTCCGCCGATGGGTCGATGTTGCCGCGCTCAAAGGCCTCGCGCAAAGCGATTCTGGCGTACAACCCCGACATCCACGTGGGCACGCCGCGAACCATGGAAGCGCTGCTCGACGACAACCTGCACCAGCAGCGCATCATCGCCCAGCTCTCCCCCGCATTCGGCGCGCTCGCTTTAGTGCTGGCGGCGATCGGCCTTTACGGCGTGCTCTCTTACGGAGTCGCGCGCCGCACCAACGAGATCGGCATCCGTATGGCGCTGGGCGCGCAGGGCGGCAGCGTGGTCCGCATGATTCTTCGCGAAACCGCCGTGCTGATCGCCATTGGCTTAGTGATCGGCATCCCGGCCAGCCTCGCCTGTGCAAAGTTCATCCAGAGTAAGCTTTTCGGACTCAAGCCAGCCGACCCACTTACTCTTGCAGTTGCCCTCGGCGTGTTAGTAGCAGTTGCCCTGGCCTCCGGTTGGCTCCCCGCCCGCCGCGCCGCGAAAGTAGACCCGCTAGTCGCGCTGCGGTACGAGTAAGTGTGGCTTAGTCTTTCAGCAGCGTCACCGGATCGAGCAGCGTCCAGAATAAGACGCCGATAAGATCGGCGTTGGCGGTCTTACATCTGATCGCGCCGCCTTTACTGCGCTATGTATATCGAAACAGGATCGCCGATCGCACCGCCAACTTCGAGGCTCACGGCCAGCGTTCCGGATGTCAGCGCCGCGGAGGGCAAGGGTTGCGGAAGCTGGAAGTTCACTTGCATCGCGCCGAACACCTCGTCGGGCGCGTCTCCCGCGTAGTCCACCTCCAGCGAGTCGTACCCGGCGAGCACGGACCCGGTAATTATGGAAACCGGCAGCGCGGGAACGTGATAGACGAACGGCTCGGTGGCCTCGATGACCGTGCCATCGGGTGGGAATGAGAGGTTGCCGGGCGCTCCCGCGCCGGTGCCCCACACCGAGACGATTTCGCCCGCGTGCGCCGGATTCGACGCCGAGTTGAGCGTCCCGTCCTGATTGATGGCCGCGGCGTAACCCGATACCGCGCCGCAGAAGATAGCAGGCTCCGCCGGCCGGACGTACAGATTCGCCAAAGGGAAGGTGCCGGCTGGAGTAACCAAGGATACGGGAACAGAATCCTGGCCAACCACCTCGCTCGGCACGACGGCGTTGATCTGGTTCTGGCTGATATATAGCAGCGGCGCGGCCACGCCACCGATCTGCAACTGGTAACCGCCGAGCGCGCTCTGCACCACGCCTCCCACAACCTGCTCGCCCAGCGGTGATGTTGGCCCCAAACCCGTGCCGTAGAACGATACGAGTTCCGCCGGCGCGATCAACCCTGAGACGCTGCTGGCGGCCGAGTTCGCCACGCCGAGCAGCGACGGCCCGCCAGATGTGCTCGACAGCATCAGGAACCCGGCGCTATCCAGCACCACAGGGTTCCCGGCCGAGTTTAGCGCCAGCCCTTGCCCGGACATGCCGAACACGCCGGCAGCCGACATATATAGCGCTTCGACCGACGACCCATCCGGCGCCAGCGCGGCCAAGTATGTGGGACCGCTCCCGGATGACATCGTGGCAGCCGGCAGCGTTGACGGATCCGCCACGCCGGTAATCCAGATGGTGCCGGAAGCGTCAATGGCGACCGAGTTGACGGGTGGGATCAGGACCGTTAAGGACTGCTCGCACCCGAAGTTGGTGAGGAACTCGACCGCCCCGCTCGAACCGGAGAGCTTGGCAACGAAGCCGGTGTATCCATATCCAGGGCATGATTCGAGCGCTGAAGGTGTCGGCGTGGCCCCGTTGTTGCCACCGCCCGCCAATACGACATCGCCGTCGGCATCGAGGGCGAGGCCTGAGACGCTAGCGTAACCGCCCTCCTCGCCCGACGGGGGGCCCGACGGTGGCGCCAAGACTGTCGTCCAGAGCACCGTCCCGCTGCCCGGTGCAAACTTCATGACCTTCGTCGCCAGCGCGATTGCCGAATGTATGGTGGGTACGGAGACTGGGTAACTATAGGCCCCGGTGCCAATTACAGCCCCGGCAGCGTCGACCCGCAAACGGGTCAGAGCGTTGCCAATGTAAGTGGAGAACATAATCCGGTCCAGACCGGGCGAAAGCTCTGCGAGGATCGCAGCCCCGCCACCGCCAGTAGTCTCATACGTGCCACTGGTGACGGGGATGTCCGTCATCGTGGTCTCGGCCGCAACATAGATGTTTCCGGCGGCATCGACGCTCACCGCGCCGGCTCCGGTCTGCGGAGCCACGTAAGATAACGCCGGCTGGTTGCCGCCTATTACTGCGCTCGCGGTAATCGCGGTTAGTCCCGTATCCAGCTTGATGACGAACCCGGCCGGGTATGCCGTGGCCGGACCGTAAACCGTCGCGGTCGGAAAATCGGCCTCGTATCCTTGGCCGACGACAACTACGGATCCGTCCTGGCTCACCAGCAATCCTGCCAGCGTCACCCGGGCTTGGCTCCCGAGCGTGTAGGATGCAACCACCTGGCCGAGCGGGTTTGTCTTCATGACCTGGGTCACAGGCACACCGGACGGATCCGTGACATAGCCAGCCTGGAACGCATTTCCCTGTCCGTCTACCGTCAAGAAACCTAACACCGGCAGTGCGCCCGCGGGACTGAGGTTCAGCGAATTCGCGGTAAATGAGAGCGGGCCGCTTGCCGCCGTCGCGGCAACCGGAAATACCGTCAGCAGGAGCGCCGTAGCGAGGCTGCGGCCCTCTTTGGTCATTGGGATCACCCGTAACCTTTCATGGCCCAGTAGGGCGCGCTCAGGAACCGGTGGCCCGGCCGCGCCACGCCACGCGCCCTTATTGTACCGTCCCTAATGAATAGCTTAGGTCCGAGCCGCCCACCGTGATCGAGGCCGGGGCGGTGGGTGTTGCGCCGGCGCTTGAAGCCGAAGCGCCGCCGGAGATGTTAAGGGTGGTCCAGACAACTGGCTGATAGGTTCCACCGGCTGGCACCACCACCTGGTACGTACGAACGCCATTGACCACCGAGACAAGCATAGCGGGCGCATACCACCCTCCCCGCTTGGCGCCGATTTTGAGGTTGCCGCCGAGCGGTCCGCGCACCTGGCTCGGGATGAGATCGACGACCTTTCCCGCTGGGTCGGCCACTGTCAGTAGGATACGGGTGCCCTGCCCCAACGCCAATGTAAGGCTGGTCGAGGGCGAACTCACTCGCTGTGTCCAGCCACTCCATCGCTTTCACCGGTTGCCGGGGTATTTCGAACCGCCGGCGTACCTGAACACCATCCTTGCCGCGCAGGAATTCTATGAGGACTGTCTGGACGTGGGCGTGACCGCTCTCGGTTTTCCGAAAGCGATCAAGCCGTTTCAAAGCCTGGCCCTGGCGTTGGACCCGGGCGGCCCATCAAAGGCTCGGGACGCTCAGTCATAGCTCGGCAGCGCGATACCGCATGGAATCGACGGTGCATAATCCAGCTGACAAAACGGGGCAAAGCCGGGACATTCGCAATGATCTCGCGGGGGTTCGTCCCGCGAAATGCTCACGGCAGCAACTCTCGCCGCTTTGATGTTTAGTCGCTAGCTTATTGTTCCCGGCGCCCCCTCCCACAGGCTGGTCCGGTCAAGGAGGCGGGATGGGCGTTCTTCGTTGAGTGATGCGATCGGACTTCACCGGATTCTCCGCTATCAGCGCCGCTAGGGCTGTGAGTGACGGAGCAGTGCAGAGCAACACTGCCGAAGCGATCACGAGATCGAGGCAATCAACCGCTGTAGTCCATCTTCGTGACCCGCCTGCCCTGGTTGCGGAATTATGTGCGTGGGGTCGATCACCAAACCTCCGCCCGGTGCCAAATGCAAGCCGGCGTTCGGGAGCATCTTGGACGGCGGGAGCCCGCATATGCCTTGAATCGCGGTGGCGATGCTCGGACCTATCACCCAAACCTGTTGCACTGGCTCGTTAAGAAGGTCTGGCCAGACAAAGGTCCGCAGGCTTTCTCGAACCAAATCCCGATATAACTGGCCAGCGTACCGACGCTGCCCGCCCCGCGAGTAGATGCCGATCTCACCAGTGGGCCAATACGGTTGATCTGGATGCACTCCCGGCGGGTTTTGATTCGGGAGAGTGATTCGCTTGTGGCAGCGCCTGCACTCAATCACGAACTGGACCACCGGCTCCATCTGGTTTGGAACAAGAGTATCAGATCAACGCAAGGGAAATGCGGCCAACGCTCGCGAATGGCGACGAAGAGGCGTTAGGCCGCCGTTTCGGACCCACATAAAGCAGGTTCTGCAGTCGCAGCGGGGTGTGAAGCAGCCAAGGCCGGCTGCGGAATACCTCCTGGTAAAGCGCGGTTCACGACAAAAGCGTCCTCGGGATTCCAGGTGGCAGTCCCATGCTCCGCCAAATCTTCCCTGGGCAGTTGCAGCCGTTAACGCGCAATATCAGAAGCGACGCCACGGGCCGGGACAGCAACTGTCAAAAGCTGTATCGTGGCGAACCGTATCCGATAATCTCAGCGAAGTTTGGTTCAAGGCTGGCGACGCTCGAAAGGAGGCAACAATGGCAAAAGTACTGCCTTACCACACGAATTCGCCAGAAGAGCCGCCGAAACATCGAGAGGTCTATCACGATCATGATGACTGCCCGGACGGGAGGAGAATTAAGCCCGAACATTGGGTGAGTGGAGATAGAGGCAAGCCGCGCTGTGATGCGTGCAAGAAACTAGGTTAAAGCATTCGCTTGCGGAACGTGAGTTCCCAGTGTGGTCCCGTGGGTTCGTTTGCATCAAGGATATCCCACACGCGCTTTAGGGATAGAACCGGAAGCCTATAGGCGAGGCCTACCGCAACTGCCCGCGTGACGGCGCGCGCTTAGAGGGCGGGCTTCGCGACCGGCAGTTCCGACGCCGGTCCGGTGAGAGAGTATTTCACCAACCCGCGGCGCACTTCCTCCATCGCAATGATGGTGAACTTTTTCGAGGATGTGGGCAGCATCGGCCGCGCGCCGCCCTGCAATTGCCGGGCCCGCTTGGCCGCCACGATGATGAAGCGGTACGTGCTTTGCTCCTCGTCGTCCGGAATGGTGCAGTGGGCGTTGTTCTTCGGGGCTATTTCCGCCATGACGTCGATACCTATTTAAACCTGAAATGATTCCAGTATGGGTCGGATCTGCTCTTCGATCCTGGTCCGCCGCACGCGCTCGGCGCGCACGATTGAATTCAGAATCGCACCCGACTCGGCCAACTCGCGATTGATCAACACATAATGATAATCGCTATACCGCCGGATTTCCTCGGCCGCGTCCCGCAGCCGCGGATCGATCACCTCGTCCCGGTCCTCGCCGCGCGCGCGCAATCTGCGCTCGGCCGCGAAGGACCCAGGATGAAAACGGTAACAGCCTCGGGAATCTTCTGTATCAATTGTCTCGCACCTTGCACGTCGATGTCGAGTACCAAGTCCCGGCCGCGGGCGCGGCTGCTGGTGCCCACTACCACGCTGGCGCAGCACTTGCAAAATCAGTTGGCGCGCGAAGGCTGCGCTCTGGTTAACCACGATCTGTTTGCGCCGTCGCCTCTTAGCCACCCGGAGAGAGCCGCGGAGAGACGATGCCTCGCGCCCACCCTGGAGTCCCGTGTTTATCCGCGTTTCTCCGTTTCTCGCCTTGCTTATTCCCAACACCAGAGCGAAGGTCGTTCCGAGGTCACAACATTCATGCCTACCACCGTTTGGAAGGGTCAAATCGCCTTCGGCCTAGTTTCGTTCCCGGTGAAGCTCCACGCTGCCGCCCGCAGCCAATCCGTCAGCTTCCACCACAGCAATGCGTCTGTTGGGAAGCGGTCCCCGAGAAGGCTCCTGGCGCGTTGCTTCACGCGATTCGCAGCCGATTTCCCAGCATCGAGTCTCTGGAATCTCTTCCTGAGGCCTGCCCCAAACGATGCATCCTGATCCTAGATCAGTTTGAACAGCTTCGGACGGATGAACCGGCACGCGGCGAGGGTGGTGAAACGCCCTCTTGATGATTAGTCAATAGCGACCCGGTATGCCTTAGCGATCATGCGGGTCATAGCGCCGATCCCGACCAGTCCGATTTTGTTCGCCACCACATACCGCACCAGGTCGGTATCGCTCATGAGCTGCGTATTGCCGTCGATCAAATGATTGGGTATGGACTGCCCCAAGTGCGGGAAGACGCTGGTCCACTACGCGGACCTGAGGAAGAAAAAGCAGGAGCACACGATGCGCTGCGAGTGCGGCTACCGCGAGCCCACGACCGCGAAGGAAGCGGTCAGGCGCCAGGCGGAACTGATACGGTCGCGCCGGGGGAAGCCTTGCTGACCCTGTGGCGCCGCCACCGATCGAAGTGCCCGCACAGAGGAGACCGCTACTTCCGGAAGTGCAGGTGCGCCGTCTGGGCTGAAGGCACTATCGAAGGACGATATCTCCGCCGGTCGCTCAAAACGAGGTCGTGGGAGTGACATCTCGCCCACAATAGTAGGGGAACGGCTGCAAAAACCTCTCCCCTGCCACTCCCTGTCCACCAAGAGCTACGGATAATGTTCCGGCTTTTGCGGGCGCCACTCCCTCAATGGGTCGTATGCGGGCACTTACTGCCTTCCCCGATTCGATGTCCCGCTTCAGCTCCTCGCCCTGCGTTACACTCACGCAGCCAACCTGCTATCGTAAAGACCGAACGGATCCTCACTTACGGAGGACAAGCATGCGAACCATTGCTGGCAGAAAATGACCAGCGGCAGTACGCTGATGTTGCGGTAGCGATTGAGCAGCGTATCCATGGCTGAGCTATCGCCGGGCCAATAGCTTCCTTTAATCGATCGATATCTTCCTCAGCAGCCTGAAATCGCTGAGCATTCTGCCGGTGCCCAGTACGACAGAGGCCAGCGGGTCGTCGGCGATGGAAACCGGCAGGCCGGTCTCCTCCCGAATGCGCTTGTCGAGGTTCTTCAGCAACCCGCCGCCGCCGGTGAGCACGATGCCGCGGTCGCTGATATCGGCGCTTAGCTCGGGCGGCGTGCGCTCCAGGGCCACGCGAATGGCGTTGACGATGGTGGCGACGCACTCGCCCAGCGCTTCGCGGATCTCGCTATCGTCGATGGTGAGCGTCTTGGGCACGCCCTCAATCAGGTTGCGGCCCTTGATTTCCATCGTAAGCGGCTTATCCAGCCGGTAGGCGGAACCGATTTCCATCTTGATGGCCTCGGCCGTGCGCTCGCCGATCAGCAGGTTGTACTTGCGCTTGACGTACTGCATGACGGCGTCGTCCATCTCGTTGCCGGCCACGCGGACCGAACGCGAGTAGACGATGCCCGAGAGCGAGATGACCGCCACGTCAGTAGTGCCACCGCCGATATCCACCACCATGTTGCCGGAGGGTTCGGTGATGGGCAGGCCGGCGCCGATGGCCGCCATCATAGCCTGTTCGACCAGGTGCACCTCACTGGCTTTGGCGCGATACGCGGAGTCCATGACGGCGCGCTTTTCGACTTGCGTGATGTCGCTGGGCACGCCGATGACAATGCGCGGATGGACCAGCACTTTGCGGCCGTGCGCCTTCTGAATGAAATAATTCAGCATGCGCTCGGTGACCTTGAAGTCGGCGATAACGCCGTCCTTCATGGGCTTGATGGCGACGATGTTGCCGGGAGTGCGGCCCAGCATCTCCTTGGCTTCCTTGCCCACGGCTTCCACTTCGCCGGTTTTTTTGTTGAGCGCGACGATGGAGGGCTCGTTGACCACGATGCCCTTGCCCTCGGCGAACACCAGCGTGTTCGCGGTGCCCAGGTCAATGGCAAGATCCGACGAGAATAGACTGAAAAGAGAGCGTAGATTCATTAAAGGATGTTCAGTATTAGTTAGAAGGACGTCGGCGCAATGCCGCTAAGACGAGCCGACTAAATGCTAGCATGTTTTGGAGTCGTTCAGCGATCTCCTAGCTCGATTACGGGGCATCTCGCTGGCGGATCTGCAAGCCCTGGTGAGCACGGCTAAACGGATGGTGATGAATCGGATGAGGGACGGCGAGGAAACCCTACCGGCGCTCATTTGGGACGACTTCGAGGACGCTCTCAAGCGAACCCTACAGGGTTGACGGATGTTCAGTCAGAGTCAATCTGTCTCGCTATAAATCCCCCGGTCTTGCCCAGATGGGGATGAAATTCTCCGGTGGTTATGGTATGGTGCCGAGTGCCGAAAACATCCGTGTAGAGTATCTCGACTCTGATCACGAGACAAGTTGCAAACGTTGCGAGTTCGGTGAACTCGGGGGGCTCCAGCCAAGTGTTGGCCTGCGTAAGCAGGATGTGCACGGTAGTTTCTGGCGGAATAATGGTCTGGGAAATCTCGGCTCCCACCAATCGTGGTTCTCTTGCATTTGTGCCGACGAATACCTTAGTGCTGGCGTCGTTGCCGCGAGTTCTCCCATGGTTCTTCGCGGAGATAGTGAGTACGGTAGACGGCGTGATGAATCCTCGATCAAAACTATCGTCCGTGGTGACTTTTTCGATTTTCTCAATCGAGATGTCGGCTCGCTGGGACAGCTCCAGAGTGGCTTTGGCGATTCTTGCTGACTCGGTAGCGGCGTCCGAGGACTGCTTCGTAAGGGCTAGGCCGTCCCGCATATAGTTAGCCTGTCTGTGCATGGCCAAGAATTGCAATACAGCCACGACGGCCAGAAGTCCTGTGAAAAAGACAATCCACCAATCGGTAGAAGATTTTTGATTGTCCTTTGCGCGCTGGTCTTCGCCAATTACGTGAATTGGACCGGGTATACTAACGCGGACCGGCGGCGCGAGTTCCTTTTGAGCGGCGTCGTTCTTGGAGTAGCTATCGTTCTGTTTTTCTTGAATGTGTTCTATTGGAGTTGGGGCTGGTGGCTGTGACTGGGCGAAAAGTACTGTTGCCGCCAGAATGGCAAGCACTAATCTTGCCATCAGGCCGCTAGGGGGGAATGGCCTCCCGCGCACTGCCGTCTGTACTCTGGGCCGCTCAGCCATAAGGACGTTTATGACCCAAGAAGGATAGCGCACGTCGCATTCCCACCGCAAACACGGGCTGGCCGCAGTTGCCCCGCGGCGCCAGAAAAACGCCAAGGGCTACGCACTACTGCGGTGAACGCACCCAGCCCGCCTATGCAGCTTCGCCGACTGTTGCCGGCGTCGCGCGGGTCGGGTTTCTGCGCACGCTCGGACGGCCAGGTCACGTCTGTGGTGGGCTGCGTTTGCCCCCGGCCCGCCGCGGGCGGTCTGGATTCCTGCGCACGCTTGGCCCGGCCAAGGAAACCGACGTTCCATGGGTGGCGGTTCGGGAACTCGGGCAAGATCGGCTTTTGGTTTTCGGCGCAACGGAAGACCAGCCCGCGTGCCGCGCGGCATTGTCGCGGTGGCTCATGCGGCAGACACGGGAGCACCTCGTGCCTCGGCTCCAGACGCTGAGCCTAAAGACCGGCTTGAAGTACCATCGCACCTTCGTGAAGCGGCCGCGGACCCGTTGGGCCAGTTGCTCTCGGCATCAGTCTATCTCCCTCAACGCAAAGCTTTTGTTTCTGCCTCCGGAACTGGTGGACTACGTCATTATCCATGAGCTCTGCCACCTGGTGGAGATGAACCATTCGAAGCGGTTCTGGGAGTTGGTCGCACGCCACAGCCCGGGCTTCCGCAAGCTCGACAAGTGGCGGCTGACAACCCGGTTGCCCGGCATGATGGCCGTGCCCGTGTGAGGAATTTCTCGACAGGGGTTGTGGTTCGCAGAGAAGAGGTTCATGCTTGAGTTGAAAGGGAACCCGCGATGCGACTC